>CAJFOJ010000054.1 GCA_904396495.1 uncultured Oscillospiraceae bacterium | reverse complement strand
ATCGGTGTACTTGCCGTCAGCAATAAGCTTATTTCTTAATTGGTTCATGCTCTCAATTATAAGCCGATGCTCCTGATCGTTTAGCACAAGATAGTATTTTTGCTTCATCACCGGTTCTCCTTTCGCTTTCTGCAATCATTGTACCGTAGGTGACCGAAAGAATCGAATGTGCGGATAGAAATGAGCGTACCCACCGTTTCGGGTGAGCACGCTCAATATTATATTTCGGGATAGATTACTTTTAATTGTTGATACATTTTCCTTGACGGTCTGCGGCTGCCCGACTCCCATTTCGCATATATACTCGGAGAAATACCGGCTTTTTCGGCAAAATCAACTTGGTTAAGTCCATAACGCTTTCTGACCGTATGTAATAGCTCCGTATATGGCGCACTTATGAAAATACAAAAATCATCAAACAGCAGTTCTTTGGATATATGCAGTATTTCAGCCGTAGCTATGGAAATTTCATACGGTATCGGGAAACGCCCCTGTTCATAGCCGAGAACTGTAGCTGGGACGATGTTTAACTTCTCTGCAAGTTGCCTTGTGGTAAGCCCACGCAGTTGGCGATAGTACCGCATATATTCTCCGGGACTGTTTAATGATTCAAAGGTAAATCTCAAGTGCATCAGCAATTTGCCATGCCGGTATTCATATAGCCCTGTGTGATTGAGAACAGTATCGTATTTGCCCCAAAGTATCGTAGGATGGCGATATATGGACAAATCAGAAAAGATATAGGACAACTCCTCTATGGAGATCGGCATTTTTGGGTACGAGGGTATTATGTAGACACAGTTGGGAGGAATAAGAAGCAGATTCAAGAGTACATCAAACGCCAGCTGACAGAAGATCAAATAGCAGACCAAATGAGTTTGAAGGAGTTCATAGACCCGTTTACGGGTAGCAAGAATACCGAGACATAAAAGGCCGCCCCTAAAGGGGCCCGCCATGAGTCAGCAATGCAGTTGTCCGGCCCATTCGTGGCCTCAGGATCAACTAACATTTAAAGAATACTAAGGCCTTTTTAAGGGTAGCAAGTAATAAACTTTTGCAGATATCAGACCGTATATGCCATTGTAATGACTGCCAGTATCAGCGGGTTATACCCGCATAAGAAAACCGCCGGCATAGCCGGCGGATATTTTGATAATATGTTCTACTGTACCCATACGCCTGAACTATTAACCCAATAGCCGTCAGGGGTGTAACGGTTTGCGTACATGGCACCGTCAGCGCCCACATAGTACCACTTGTTGGAAGAATAAACCCACTTATTCTCGTACATGGCGCCGTCGGAGCCGACGTAATACCATTTGCCGGAGGATTTGATCCATCGGTTGGTGCTCATGAGGCCAGTGGAATCCACATAGTACCATTTACCGGAGGATTTGATCCATCGGTTAGCGTACATAGCGCCGTCGGAACCCACATAATACCACTTGTTGTACCATTTAATCCACTGGCTCCGGGCCATGGAGCCGTCTGCCTGCATAAAGTACCATTTGCCGCCGCTCAATAGCCAGCATTTGACGGCGCCCGCGCCGTAGGAATTGAGGTAATACCAGTCGTTACCGATCTTTTTCCATTTGTCGTGCTCCCGTGCTCCGTTGGCGCCAAAATAGTAGGCCTTGCCGTCAATGCGCTGGAAGCCCGTCAGCATCTCACCGGTTTCAGGGCTGTAATAATACCAGTCGTCGCCGTTCTGTACCCAGCCGGAGTCAGCGGTGCCGCCCGTCGAATAGTAGCGGTTGAATTCGGCGTCAGAGAGGACAGTGCCCAATTCGCTGGCAGCGGTATTGCGGGAAGAGCATAGGAGGATACACCTGCCGTAAGCATTCCAATCTCCATACCGGTCGGATTCAAAATTCACAAGGGTATCTGGCACGACGACGTTGCCTTCGCAGCCGTTAAAGGAGTAGGCCTGCAGGGTAGTAGTGCCTTCCGGAAAGACAATGGTACCAAAACTCATGGTCTCAAAGGTATTGGAACACACCGTATCAAGATCGGGATGGAACGCAAAGGAGTTTTTCTCAGAAGGGCAGGCGATGAGCTGGGTGAAGTCCTCGGAGTACAACATACCATCGTAGACCGAGAAATTTCCATTGGTAGAGGATATCCTATAAGCTTGGAGAGGGCGGTGGGAGAGGTCTACTTCCTGAACGTTGTGGTGGAGCGCCAAGGTGTCCTTGTCCTGAGGCGCTACAATCAGCTCAGAGTAGTCCTTGGAGTAGAGTGCGCCGTCGTATACTGAAAAATAACGGTTAGTAGAGTCCACTTGAAATTCTTTGGAAACTGAGCGACTGGAGGCGAACACCCTACAGTTAGGGTGAATTCTCAAGGTGTCCTTTAAGGAAGGGCAGCAGTACAGGGTTTGATAGTCCTTGGAATATACTGCGCCGTCGTATACCGCTAAAGTAGGATGGTCGCTGGCGACGATGAATTCTTTAGCAGTATAGGGTAAATTGAGAGTATAGCCTTCATTAAAGGAAATCCCCTTGCCAATAGTGACGCTTTCCAGCTCGGGGAAGTAGTTAAAGTCACCGAAGGCGGTGATGTCATCGGCGAGGACGAGATTTTTGATATCTGAAAAAATATCGTAAATATCGGTTTCCTCTCCGTCGTAATGGCCGGTACGGTAGGTAATAGTGTTAGTGGTGTCATCAAAGGTCCACTGATAGCCCTTGTCGTCGTTTCCGTAGTATTCTTTTGCCGATACGGAAGTGGCGGCAAATAAACTGCAGATACAGCTCAAAACCAGGGCGGACAGCATAACTTTGGTTGATCTTTTCATGGTTGTTTTTCTTCCTTTCTGATAGATTTTTTCATTATATCAATTTACTGATAATAATGCCACATGAATAATACTCTTTTACCGTAATTTTGGTTTCATTTTTTCCAAAATTTTTGATAAAATTTTATTTTCCTAGAATTTAAATAAATTTCCTCAAACTCCTTGCTTTTTGATTAAATTTGCGTTATACTATCTCCATAAGCGGTAATACGCTTTCTTATTTAATCGCGCGCCCGATTAAACCAAAAAACAGGAGGAGTTCCTGTTTCTTTTTATGTGTAGAAAGGATGTGAAGAGATGGACTTCGGTCCCAGTCGATTATCCGAAAAAGTCAAAATACGAAATGGCCGGGGGAAATCCCGCATCTGTTGACGCTTTGCTAGCCTTTTAGCAGGGCGCTGACGCCCTGCGGTTTTGCCCGGCCCGAAAGGGAGGCTAACCATGGCTGCAAAAGAAGTATTGAAATTCATCGATGAGAAAAAATTCCACGAGGCCCGTGCCATTCTCGAAGAGATGAACCCGGTGGATATCGCATCGGTCTTTGAGGAACTAGACGGGTCGGAAACGATTAAGCTGTTCCGCATTCTGCCCAAAGAGACAGCTGCGGAGGCGTTCGCCTACATGGCGCCGGAGGTTCAGCAAAACGTGATTGCTGCGCTGACCGATAAGGAACTGAAAGTGGTGCTGGACACTCTTTTTATGGACGATACCATCGATATGATTGAGGAGATGCCGGCAAACGTGGTCAAACGGGTACTGCAGGTATCTGACGGAGAGACGAGAAGCACCATCAATATGCTTCTCCGCTACGAGGAAGACAGCGCCGGAAGCATTATGACCACCGAATTTGTGGATTTAAAGAAGGACATGACGGTCAAAGAGGCTTTTGAACACATCCGCGCCACCGGCGTGGACAAGGAGACCATCTACACCTGTTACGTCATGGATCAAAACCGGGTGCTGGAGGGTGTTGTCACTGCCAAGGATCTTCTTCTAAGCGACTACGGCAAGCACATCGGCGACATCATGGAAGATCACGTTATCTTTGCCCGCACTTCAGACGACCAGGAGCAGATCGCCGAGTTGTTCCGCAAATACGACTTACTGTCATTGCCAGTTGTCGACAATGAGCAGCGGCTCGTCGGCATTATCACCATCGACGATGCTGTGGATGTCATCCAAGAGGAAAACACCGAGGATTTTGAAAAGATGGCGGCGATGTCGCCCTCAGAGGACACCTATCTGAAAACCCCGGCTTATGTCCATGCAAAAAAGCGGATTGGCTGGCTGCTGATTTTAATGGTGTCGGCTACCCTTACCGGAGGGATTATTTCCCATTACGAAGAAGCGTTTAACGCTATTCCGCTGCTGGTTTCCTTTATCCCCATGCTTATGGACACCGGCGGAAACTGCGGCTCCCAGAGCGCTACATTGATTATCCGCGGTATGGCGCTGGGGGAAATCCGGCTTCGGGATTTTTTCCGGGTAGTGTTTAAGGAGTTTAAGGTCTCGCTATTAGTTGGGGCGGCTTTAGCAGTTTTAAATATTGTCTGGATTTTTATCCGATATCATTCCTTCCCTATTGCACTTACGGTGGGAATCAGCCTTTTCTGTACCGTTTGTATCTCCAAGGCCATCGGCTGCATGCTGCCAATGGCGGCGAAGAAGGTAAAACTTGACCCCGCCATCATGGCATCCCCGCTGATTACTACGATTGTGGATGCATGCTCGATTTTTGTGTTTTTCAACGTGGCGCTGGCGCTGCTTAAAATATAGGGGAAGGGAAAATCCGAGATGGATGAATTTGTTGTTTCCAGGAAGGTAGAGGGAAGCGCCTCTCTTTTTGCTGCCTTTACTTTTTTATTTGCCATTTCCCTTTTTGGATTGTGTTTTTATACCTGGAGAAAAAATGTGGATATGGCGGTAGAATGGCTGTTATTTTCCCTGTTGTTTTTAGTTGCAGCAGTCGCTTTCTTTAAATGTGCGTTTTTTCCGAAGCGACTGCTTGTCGTCAATGAGAAAGGTTTTACCGACCGGTGGTCTTATGCCAAAGTGGGGTTTGTATCTTGGGAGGATGTAGAGTCGATTAAATGGGCAGATCCCCATGGGGATATCTTTATTTTGGTTTTTATGAAGGATTCAGATGAGTTTATCGAAAATCTGCCGCCAGTGTCCAAACGAATGGCAGATAAGCTAAGCTCTGTCGGAATGCCGCCGGTTGTTTTTCACCTTGGAAAAAGAAACGACTGGGATAGGATTTTTGACGTAATGCAGGGATTTTTTGAATACCATTGTGCCAAAAAATAAACGAAGGCTCCACCAAAGCGGTGGAGCCTTCCTGTCTATCTTATTCTTTCCGGAGTTGGCTGAGCTTTCTCAAAATCTCCTGGTTTTGCCGGTAGCAGGATTGATATAACGCCTGTATGGCCAGATACCGGATTCTGTTCTCCTCAATGGGCTGCTGGATTTGGGGCTTTGGAAGCAGTTTTGCCGCTTCGGAAAGGGAAGGGGAGACTTCCGCCGCCGTCATAGCCAGCATGGCAGCTCCCATGAGACTTGCTTCCGCCTGTTTGGAACAGCAGAGAGGGCTGCCCAGAACGTCGGACATGATCTGGCGCCACAGAGGGCTATAAGAACCGCCGCCGGAAAAGAAAACAGAGGAGGGGATACCGTCTGTGATACTTTGTAGAGCGTCGTTCACCCCGTAGGCCACCCCCTCCATCACCGCCCGGATCATGTCGTCCTTGGTGTGGGCGGCGGTGAGTCCGATAAAACAGGCCGACGCATCGTCATCTAAGTGGGGATTTCCGGTGCCGTTTAAATAGGGGAGGAAGATGAGCCCATTGCTCCCCACCGGACGTTTTTCCGCCAGTTCGTCCATAATAGCGAAGGGGTTTGGAGGCAGGTTTCCCGCTTCATCGGGTGGGATGGGGCAGACATTTTCCAAAAACCACCGCAAACAGTAAGCTGCCGACTGCAAAGAGCAGAGCATAAACGAGGAAGAACGGTCTGTCATCTGGAACCGGTGGACCCCCAAAGGAGGTTTGGCATCCGGCTCGCAGGTGGTCATAATCTGGCCGGCTGTACCGAGGTTTATGAGGATATCCCCCTTGTGGAGAATACCGTTGCAGAGCAGGGAACAGACCAGATCTCCTGCCCCCGCTGCGACGACGGCCGATTGGGGGATACCGGTGAGCTCTGAAGCTGAACGGGTGATCGCCCCGGCGAGAGCGCTGCTCTCCACAATCTTCGGGAAGAGGGATTCTCGTAAATCCAGCGCCCGGATAAGCTTCCAGTCCCAGTCGCCCGCTGAGAAATCGTACAAAAGGCTGCCGGAAGCGTCGCTCACGTCGGTGGAGATTTTACCGGTAAGGCGAAAGCGGAGATAGTCCTTGCAGTAGAGCAAGGCGCGCATTTTAGCGTAGCTTTCCGGTTGATGTTTCTTGATCCAGAGGAGCTTTGGCGCAGTATAGGCCGAGGTGGCGGGATTTTGGAGGGGAATACCCTGTTCCCGGCTAACCGTTTCCATTTGCTCTGCCTGAAGGGTACTGCGGGTGTCGCACCAGACGATGCAGTTGCCTACCGGGGCCCCATTTTCATCGATGCCCACCACGCCGTGCATCTGGGCGGAAATCCCCACGGCACAGATGGCGGAAAACGCCTCTAGTTGGGCGTTTTGCAGGTCGTGGGACATGGCGACGAGGGCCTTCCACCAGTCCTCTGGATTTTGTTCCAGAAAGCCGCCGTGGTTGACGCAAAACCCGTAGGACGCTTTGGTTTTGGCGAGAATTTGGCCGGTTTCATCTACAATGGCGGCCTTTGCGCTCTGGGTTCCGAAATCGACTGCCAATACCGTTTTCATCTTGCACCTCGTTTAAAAATTACCGGATTTTCACGATTTCTCCCCGGTCGATGGATTCTAACGTCTTCACCGCCGCATAAGCTACTTCGTAGCCGTCCCGGAGGGAGCAGCGGGGCGGTTTGTCGTTTCTCACGCAGTCCACAAAGTGTTCCAGCTCGGTCCGCAGGTCGCCCAACCGGACGCCGAGGGCTTCGGGCCAATAGGAGACGTCGTCGATGACACAGGTGTCGTTGGTGTAGATGTTGTAGCCCTGGTTTCCCATGTCGATCTGGATTTGTCCCTTGGTGCCGACGATGTTGATGGTGGCGTCGATATAGCTGGGATATTTGTCCGGAAGCGCCCAGGTGTTTTCCAGGGAATAGGTCACCCCGTTTTCAAAGGTGTAGACAGCCTGAATAGAATCCAAGGCGTCGGCATAGCCTTCCTTGACCATCCGCACCTTTCTCCCCACAGCGTAAACCGACTTGTATTCGCAACCTAAAAACCAGCGGATGAGATCCATGTCGTGGACGCCGCTGTGGGTGATAAGTTTGCACTGCTTGGCGTAGCGGTGGGCGCCCAAAGTGGGGCTGTTGCGCTTGGAGGAGATGTAGATAATCTCGCCCAGTTCGCCGTTTCGAATGGCCTCATAGGCCTTGACATATCGAATGTCGAACCGGCAGATATGGGCTACCATCAGCTTTTTGGGGTAGTTTTCCGCAGCCTTTAAGATTGCCTCGGCGTTTTCTAATGTGTCGGCCAGCGGCTTTTCGATGAGGATGTGCTTTTTGCAGGATAACGCCTTGAGGACGATGCCGGTGTGAAGGCTGTCGGGGACGCAGACGTCGATGATATCGATGTCGTCCCGCTCGATGACGGCGTCGGCGTCGTCAAAGCCCTCGGTGTTTAGGCGGGCCGCCAGTTCCTTGGCGCGATCCAGGGAAACGTCCACCACTGCCGCCAGGGTGACGCCGCTCATATTGGAATAAATCTCAGCGTGCATGCTGCCAAAGAATCCGCAGCCGATTACCGCAACTTTTAATGGAGTCATTTGTATTCATCCTTTCTTATTTGATGGCGCCGAAGGTCATGCCTTTGATAAAATACTTTTGGACGCAGAGGGTTAAAATCAGGACGGGGAGTATGGTGGTGATGCCCACTGTGGCGATTTCGCCCCAACGGGAGGCGACGGCCGACCACATACTGGCTGCCACAACCGGCATGGTCTTGGTGCTCTCGCCGGTGAGGATCAGCGCAAAGAGAAACTCGTTCCAGGAGAAGATAAAGGTGAAAATCATGGCGGTGAAGATGCCGGGAAGGGAGAGGGGCAGCACGACCCGCATAAAGGAGGAAATAGGCCCGCAGCCGTCCAGCTTCGCCGCCTCGTAAATCTCGTTTGGCACTTCCCGGAAGAACCCTTGCAGCGTCCAGATGACAAAGGGGAGGTTAAAAGCTATGTAGGAGATAATGAGGGAGCCCAAATTATCCAGCATCTTCAGGTTGCGGAACATGATGTAGAAGGGGATGGCCGCGGCGATAGGCGGCATCATCCGGGTGCTGATAATCCAGAAGGAGATGTTCTTTTTCCCTTTGGGGCTCATTCTGAGCCGCACGAGGCCATAGGCTCCAAAAGCGCCCACAAAGATGCATACCAGGCAGGCGCTGCCGGCGGCAATGAGGCTGTTGAGCAGGTACTTGAAGTAGCTGGCTTCGCTGAGCACTACCGAGTCATTGCTCTGGCCCAAAATGACGGCGGCGTAGTTATCAAAACTGACCGTCTTGGGGATTAAACTGGGCGGATATTCGAAAATTTCCGCCTTTCCTTTGACCGAAGTAGCAAATGTCCAGTAAACTGGGAAGAGAAAGATAATCAAAATGACGATGATAGCTGCAAAGGCCAGGATGTGTTTCAAATATTTTGCGCGGAAAATCCTCCGGCTGTTGGCCTGTTTTGCCACAGTCATAGTTACACCTCCCATTCGTCTGCCATGTACTTGTTAAGCACTTGGCAGATAATCGTCACGACCACGAGGATGATAATACAAATGGCGCTGCTGTGGCCCACATCGAAGAAGGAAAAGCCCACCTTGTAGGCGTAATAGCTCACTGTTTCGGTAGCCTGCCCCGGACCTCCTTTGGTCAGCATGTAGACCACTTCAAAAAATTTAAAGGTGTCCATCACCCGCATCAGCAAGGCGACAGTGATGACCGGCTTAAGAGAGGGGATAATGACGTGGATGAGCTGTTGAAAAAAGTTGGCGCCATCCACTCTCGCCGCCTCGGTGGCCTCTTTTGGCATGGCGGTCAGGCCAGCCAGAATAATCAGGGTGACAAAAGGCGTCCACTGCCACACGTCCACTACAATGACAGCGGGCATCGCCAGGTATTTTGAAGCCAGCAGCGCCGGCGGATTTTCGATTCCAATGAGCGTCAAGAGATATTTTACTACTCCATAATCCGAATTGTACATCAAAAGCCACATGAGCGAGGCAACGATGGGGGTAATCATCGTTGGGGTGATGAACAGGCTGCGGAAAATTTTGGTGCCCCGGGTCTGGTAGTTAAACAGAAGGGCAATGGCAAATCCCAGAATGAATTGCAGCGAAACGGCGGACACCATTAGAATCAGGGTGTTTAAAAGGGCTTGCAGGAAATTGGTGTCTGTCAGAGTGGTGATAAAGTTTTGAAGGCCCACAAACTTTTTGGGTTCATTTGGGTTTGCAAAATTCCACTCGAACAGGCTGTTATAGATGTTAAAGATCATCGGATAGATGGACATGAGTACCAGAATGAGCATAGATGGTGCGATCATCAGTTTCCAAATCCGGTTTTCTTTTTGCATGAGAGAACGTTTCTTGCGAATGCGGGGGTGTGTTGTCATAATTTTCACCTCGTAGAAAACGCCATAGGGAGGCGGACGCCAAAGGGGGAAAAGACATCCGCCTCCGCTTACAGCTAGTCTTTTACAGGATATCCACTGTCTTTCATCAGTTGGTTGATTTCATCAGCTGCGTCGTTTAAGGCTTCTTCCACATCTTTTTCGCCGGATACCGCCAGGTTGAGCTCCAGTCCCAGAATTTCTTCGATCTTGGTCCACTCAGGCAGTCTGGAGCGGTAGTTGACGCCATCGGCCTGGCCATTGATTTCTGCGTCGTAAATGATCTGGAAGTAGGGGTATTTCTCCACCAGCTCCGGATCGGTCACTGTGCTGAGACGGGTGGGAACGCCCGGGGTAGCGGGGATGTCAACCCATTTCTTGTCGGTTTCCGGGCTGGTCATCCACTTCATAAAGGTCCAGGCTTCCTCTATATTTTTGCTGTCCTTATTGATGGAAATAGAGAATCCGCCAAAGGGGAGGGAATTCTCGCCTTCTTCGTTAAGCTTGGGCAGGGGAGCGTATCCCACTTTGCCTGCGACCAGAGTGTCCTCAGCTGTCTCAAACTGGGGGGAGTTGGCGTTAAATACAGCGGTCATCGCAGCGCTGCCGTGCATAAATGCATTCCAGCGGTCGGCATTTTCATATTGGAGGACGCCGTCCGGCAGATAGGGCAACATATCTTTGAACATCTGAGTCGTCTGGATACCAATGTCGCTGTTGATGCCGGTTGAATAGTCGTTGGGCATGTCATTGAACATCTTGCCGCCGAAGGCGTTGAAGTAGGCGCACCAGTCATGGACGATGGAAGCACCTCTCTTTAAAGCCACTGCCAAGCCGTACTGATTGTTGTCTGGATCATACAGCGTCTGGATGGCGTTGACAAATTCGTCTTTGGTTTCCGGGACTTCCAGGTTATTTTCCTCAAAGAGGTCGGTCCGGTAGTGGAGGTACATGTAATAGGGAGCTAGCGGCAGGCCGATGATTTGGTCGTCATACAGGGCCAGACCCTCCCAGGCGCCGGGCAGGAAATCTTCCACCTGAAGCTCTTCCGCGTCCCGTTCTACCAGGTCAGTCAGATCTAAAAGATGGCCACCTTCGGCAAACTCGCCGATCCAGGGGCTATCGACCGAGATCAGGTCATAGGCACCGGTGTCGCTGGTGAGTTCCAAGATAGCTTTTCCGTGCATATCTAAGTAGGGCACGGAATCTACCACCACCTCGATGTTGTATTTTTCTTCGAATTCGGGCAACAGTGTTTTGATTGCGCCAACATACGGGTCGCCTACGGTGAGGAATTTAATGGTTTTGGTCTCTGTCTCGCCGGAAGCGGAATTAGAGTCGGAACTTCCGGACGGGGTGTCGTTCTGGCCGCATCCAAACAGGGACACGGTTAGCATCGCGGTTGCCAATAGGGCACTCAATAACTTTTTCACTGAAATCCTCCATTCTTCATTGTTTTCATAGACTCTCGTTTCAATTGGTTGCTTTCAATTCGATGACAAACTTGTAGGTGTCTCCACGGTAAATGGACCGGACAAATTCGATTGCCTCATTTTTCTCATTGTAGGTGATTCGCTCCATCAAAAGGCCCAGGGAGTTTTCCATCACGGCGAGGAGACTGGCATCCTTGCCCGACAACAAGATGGTTTCTATGGTTTGATGAGCGCGGGCTAATTTGATGTGAAGGGTATTCTGCAAATATTCGTACAGCGAAAAGTCTTTGGTCTGAAAAATGTCGAACTGTTCGATCAGGTTTGCGTTTAAGTAGGTTTTTTCGATACAGATTGGTTGTTGATCTGCAAATCTCAGGCGTCTTAACAGCAAAACATTGTCTCCGATGTGGATGCCCAGCTTTTGTGCGATTTCCGGGTTGGCCTTGAGGGTTTCCACCGTGAGAATTTTCGATCCGGGCTTCCGTCCCATCCGGCGCATGTCCTCAGAAAAAGAGGTGAGGGAGGCCAAATTCTGTTCGATCTTGTTGGAACGGACAAAACTCCCTTTGCCGTGGACTTTGTAGAGGTATCCCTCCACCTGGAGCTCGTTAATAGCCTGGCGGACGGTCATACGGCTGATGTCGTACTGGACGCACAACTCACGTTCCGAGGGGAGAAGCTCGCCCTCCCTGTATTCTCCTTCTTGTATTTTGGATTTGATGATTTCCTTGAGTTGATAGTAAATGGGAAGTTTGCTGGACTTGTCGAGTAATAACATGAGTAGCTCCTTTCACAGGTATAGACCAAAAGAGTATGTCGTCTATACCAGTCGTACAACCTTTTTGCCGCTTACTAGGGGGATACCCTCCATTGAAAACGGATTTTCCTGAAATTTCTAAGTTAGCCGGTTACTAAACTGGTATAGATATATATACCAGTTTGTCTAACAGAAATTATCGCATTTTGTAACCGATTTGTTCTTTGTAGGTTTCGAAAACCCTTCGATTGTATTCATCGCCTTTGTCGACGTTGACGCTTTGATAGGTAGGGGGAAGCACACCCTTTTCGTCAAAAAGCCCCGCCGCCTGCGCCACGATGGCGTTGAGGATAGCAACTCCCAATACAGTGGAACCGGGCGATACTTTGACGCCAGAAGTCTCCAACTGGATTAAAGCGTCTCCAAAGGGACAGACATCGTCAATCACCAGATCACAAACCTCAAACAGCCGCTTTCCCGATGGATGCCGGGACTGGGAACAGGAACTGTACGCCATACTGGTAATACCGATTACCGTTACTCCCTTCTCCTTTGCGGCCTGAGCCAGATCAATCGGGACACTATTGCGGCCGGAAACCGAATGAATAAACAAAAGGTCTCCCTCTTGGATACCGGATTGTTCCGCGATAATAGTTCCGTAACCGTTGACCCTCTCCAATTCAGAGGTAATACTAATCGGCGTATCCTGCACATTTAAGCCGGGTGGGAAGATGGGATTGATGATGGCCAATCCACCTGTCCGGTAAAAAGACTCCTGGGATAGAATCCCCGCATGAGTACAACCAAAAAAGTAAACCCGATGACCATTTTGCACAGTGTCAAACACCATTTGAGCACTCTCATTGATTTCATTCAAGCAACGCTGCTCTAATTCGCTGAGTTTTTGGATTAATTGATCAATATACTGCTTTGAATACATGAATCCTCCTTTCTGTTGTCACCCACAGTATAACACACAGTTATCTATATTGCAATAATACATAATTTATTAACATAAGTGAATATTTTTGTGTAAAAATAACAAATACGGTCTGCCATAATTTATATGGCAGACCGTATTCCAGCAGTCAAAACCGCTTTTATCGATTCCACATGGGGCTCACCTTCCGAGGTCTTTCAAAGATTATTTCACTTCGACAGTATGGCTTTCCAGCTTTTTGGGGGTTTCTTTCGGCAAATCCAACTCTAAGATACCATTTTGGTACTGAGCGGAAATACCATCGGCTTTGATGCCGGTGATGTCGAAGCTTCTCGCAAAGGAACCATAACGGCGCTCTTTGCGGACGAAGTTTTTCTTCTCATCTTTTTCATCTTTTTCTTCGTTGTGTTCAGCACGGATAGTTAAATTATTCCCATCGATGCTGACCTTGATATCTTCTTTTTGGAAGCCGGGAAGCTCCGCCTGAAGGACGTATTTATCGTCTTTTTCCACGATATCGGTCCGAAATGCGGAAAAGTCCTTTCCGAAACCATCGAAGAAATTCTTTTCAAAGCGGTCAAAATAGTCGAACAAATCATGTTGTTTACGGTCAAACGGAATCAGATCAAACATACAAATACCTCCTTATAAAACTTTGCGTTTGTTTTTTTGTTTGATGGGAATGAGGATATAGGTTATCCTTTGCCCGCCTTCTTTCCAAAGTCCCTTTGCGGGGCTTTTCTATTCTTTGTTGAAGCTCTTTTTCTTTCAACATCTATAGTATAGTTTAGAATTATTAAAAAACAACAGTTCATTTGTAACTAATTTATGAAAATTAGCACTCTAATCAAAAGAGTGCTAATTTCAAATAAAGCTTAAAAAATACCCCTTTCCACGGAGATCGGGAAAAGGGGGAGGATACTCTCGGCACATTATTTTTGCAGCAGCAAATCAGCAACGAATAGCCCGTTTGCCGCCGCCTGGGAGAGGGACCTTGTAAATCCTGCGCCATCGCCGATGGCGTAAAGCCCTTTGGCGCCGCAAATTTCAAAGTTTTCGCAGTTGGGGCGAGCGGAGTAGTATTTGCACTCGATACCGTAGAGCAGGGTATCGTAATTGGCGGTACCGGGGGCAATTTTGTCCAAGGCGTGGAGGGTCTCGACAATGTTATCAAGCTGCCGTTTGGGCAGGCAAAGGCTTAAATCTCCGGCGACCGCGTTTAAAGTGGGGCGGGTGGTGGATTGCTGGAGACGCTTTTCGTCGGTGCGACGGCCGTTTTCCAGGTCGCCTAGGCGCTGCACCATAACGCTGCCCCCGCTGATGAGGTTGGCGAGGCTGGCCACATGGCGGGCGTATTCGATGGGTTCTTTAAAGGGTTGGGTAAACCGAATGGTTGAGAGAAGGGCGAAATTGGAATTTGTAGTTTTGCGGCTTTCGTCCCGGTAGGAGTGGCCGTTGACGGTTAAAACCCCGGCGGTGTTTTCGGTGACCACCTGGCCACGCTCGTTGAAGCAGAACATCCGGGTTACGTCGCCGTAAAGTTTAGAGCGGTACCAGATTTTCGGCTCGTAAATTTTTTTTGAGAAGTCCTCCCAGATGATGGAAGGGAGCTCTACCCGAACGCCAATATCCACCTGGTTGTTTTCCAAAGGAATTTTGTTTTCAGCGCACCATTTAGAAAAGAACCGGCTGCCCGCCCGGCCCACGGCAAAAATAATTTTGTCAGCAGTCATCTCGCCCGGCTGTTTGCCGGAGACGGTGTAGAAAATTTTGTGGGATTCCTTGTGGACGTCTGTCACTTCGGTGTTGACGATAATGTCCACCTTGTCTTCCATCGACTCGATGAGTTTGCGCATGGTGTCGAAGTTGGCGTCGGTACCCAGGTGTTTGAGCTGGGCCTGGCTCATGTGAAGGTCGTGTTCGAGACAGAGCTTTTTCAGCTCGTTGTTGGGCATAAACCGTTCGGTGGTGGCGCCGAAGGAGACGAGGATTTTATCCGCCTGCTCAATGTAGTCGATGACCACCTCCGGCGGGAGGAAATCGGTGAGCCAGCCGCCGTACTCGGTGGAGATGACGTATTTGCCGTCTGAGAAGGCCCCGGCGCCTGCCATTCCTTCCATGATGGCACAGGATTTGCATTTGATGCACTTGTCCACTTTTTTCGTGACAATGGGGCAGATGCGTTCCTTGATGGAGTGGCCTTTTTCGATGATGCAGACCTTCAATTCAGGATTCTGGGCGGACAGCCTGTAAGCGGTCATAATGCCGCCGATGCCACCGCCAATGATGGCTACGTCATAATGAGATTTGATGTTCATGGAAAACCTTCCTTTTGTTTATTGATTTTTCCTGACAGTACAAAAGGCCACGAAATTGGCCTTTTGTCACAATTCTATCGATTAATTTTTTATTGTAAAGCTTATCGCTTTACATATGATATTTCTGCTATTTCCGCCGGACATAGACTTTCGCTTTTCTGTGTGGGCGGTCGATCAGGTGGTTGGGGGTCTCCCCAAAGACGGTATTATATACACCAAGCAGGTAATTTGCCAAGTTTTCGCTGCCAGCCTGCTTGACGCTTTCCCGCACCGAACTGCGGAGGCGCTCCACCTCCTGAGGGGATTTTTTCTGGAATTCCTTCAGCTCCCGGTACATGTCGTCGGCGTCGAAGAAGATATAGCCGTTGACGCCGTTTCTCACCTGTCCCTGATTTAACTTGTCAAACCGCTGAAGCACCGGCAGACCGGTTGCCATGGCTTCCAGCATGGAAATGGAGTTGGTATCCGACAAAGAGGCGGTAATATAAATGTTGCAGGCGGCGTAATAAGGGGGAAGCTCGGCGTTGGGCACAGCGCCGGTGAAAACAACCATATCGGCGATACCCAAATCCTTCGCCTGCTGCTCCAGTTCGGGGCGGCAGGGGCCATCTCCGATGATGACGAGCTTCATCTTATCCTCCGGGTGGATTTTAGCCGCCCAGTAATCCAAAACCACGTCGACGCTTTTTTCCTTCCCGATTCTGCCGCAGAAGCAGACAGCCATCTCATCGTCCTGGATGCCGTACTTGTGCCGGAAGGCGCGTTTATCTTCTTCGGTGATGTTTTCCGGAGCGAATTTGTCAAGCTCCACGGGATTGGGAATGACCACCACGTCTTTGTCCATTTTGCAGTCGTTTTTGATGTATTCATCGCATTTTTTCGAAGGGCCTGTGATGGCGTTAGCCCGTTTGGCGAACAGCCTGAAATACTGGTGGGAGAGCTTTGTGACAAAGGGGATCAGCGGTTTTGGCGCCACATAGTAGATGTAGTCGTCATACATGGTGTGGAGTGTGTAAACCAGGGGCTTATTTAGCTTTTTGGCGATATGGGCCGCTGAAATGCCGATGCTGAACTCCTGATGGAGATGGATGATATCCGGGTCAAAATCCGCGATCATCTTGAGGCGCTTGTGGCTTAAGGGCATGGCGATCCCGTAGTCGTAAAACCGTTTGAAAGCCTTGGCCGGGCAGTGGAGCACCCCGTTTTGGATGTAGTGGCGATGGGTTTTCGGGTCGGCGGTAACGACTAAAACCTCGTGTCCCAGTTTTTCAAGCCCTTCCTTTAGGAGTTTGACATGAGTGACGACGCCATTGATATAAGGAAGATAGGTCTCGGCGAAAAGTGCAACTTTCATTGTGGGTAACATCCTTTCCATGAGTTGTCTGATGGTGTCCTTGTGAAAAAATCCGTCCTGAGGACATAACAACACAAAATAATTATAGCGAAAAGCCTTTTGTATTGCAAGTAAATTGATAGAATAGCCGCTAGTTTCCAGTAGTCTTTTAATTATTTGCAAAAATTTCCCTTGGCACTACCGAATTGGAAAAAAATGTGGTATACTGATTAAGTATGCTGAGTTTAATATTAAGGATGGTTTTATAATCTATGGAGCCAAGTAAACGCTACAACCAACTGGTGGAGGAACTAAACTACCACAGCAAGCTGTACTATACCAAGGATTCCCCAGTTATCAGCGATTATGACTACGATATGATGATGGTGGAACTCAAAAAGCTGGAGGAGGCCCATCCCGACTGGATCCGGCCCGACTCCCCGACCCAACGGGTAGGGGACGTGCTCTACAACACCTTTGAAAAGGTGGAACACACGGTGCAGATGGGGTCTTTACAGGACGTGTTCAGCACCGAAGAGCTTTTTGCCTTTGACGAGCGATGCAGGGAAGTGGTCGCAAATCCCCAGTACGTAGTGGAGCCGAAAATCGACGGGTTGTCGGTTTCTTTGGAATACCGGGACGGCCGGTTTGTGCGGGGTTCCACCAGGGGAAACGGCCTTGTGGGGGAAGATGTGACCTTAAACCTCATGACCATCTCCGACATCCCGCAAAAACTGCCGGAAAAGCTTCCTTTTTTGGAGGTACGCGGCGAGGTGTACATGCCCCGGCAGGTGTTCGAGTCGTTAGTGGAAGAACAGCTCAAAAACGAGGAGGAGCCCTTCAAAAACCCCAGAAACGCGGCGGCGGGCGGCCTGCGGCAGAAAGATCCAAAAGTTACCGCCCAGCGGAAGCTCTCCATCTTTGTCTTTAACATCCAGCAGATTGAAGGGAAAACCCTTTCCTCCCACAAGGAATCGCTGGACTACCTAAAGAGCCTTGGCTTTTCGGTGACCCCGTCATACAAGCGGTTCACTGACTTTAACGAGGTTGTGGGCGAAATTCTTCAAATCGGGGAACACCGGGATCAATTTTCTTTTGAAATCGACGGCGCCGTCGTCAAGGTGGACGATTTTTCGGAGCGCGAACAATTGGGTTCCACCAGTAAGTTCCCTAAATGGGCGGTGGCCTTTAAGTACCCGCCGGAGGAGAAAGAGACGGTGCTTAGGGAAATCCAAATCAATGTAGGGCGCACCGGCGCGCTGACCCCGACGGCCTCCTTCGACCCTATCACCTTGGCGGGGACGACGGTGAGCCGGGCGGTCCTCCACAACCAGGATTTTATCACCGAAAAGGACATCCGCATTGGCGACACCATCTTAGTGCGGAAAGCGGGGGACATCATCCCTGAAGTGCTCAAATCGGTGCGGCACGGGGAGGGGAGCGAGCCCTATTTCATCCCCGACCATTGCCCGGTCTGCGGCAGCGAGACGGTCAAAGACGGCGACGAGGCGGTCATCCGCTGCGTCAACCCCGCCTGTCCGGCCACGGTGCGCCGCAACCTCATCCATTACGCTTCCCGAAACGCCATGAACATCGAGGGGTTGGGGCCCGCCATTGTGGAGCTGCTCCTGCAAAACGAGCTGATTGCATCCCCGGCGGATCTTTACGCACTCAAGCCGGAACAGCTGAGCCCTCTCGAACGAATGGGCGATTTGTCGGCCCAAAACCTTGTTAACGCTATCCAAGCATCCAAGGAAAGGGGGCTGTCCCACCTGCTGTTCGGGCTGGGCATTCGCAACATCGGCGAACGGGCGGCGAAGCTTTTAGCCGACCATTTCCCCTCCATCGAGCAGATATTTGAAGCTTCGGTAGAGGACATTACCGCCATCGACGGCTACGGCGACACCATGGCAGAAAGCGTTGTCCACTACTTTTCGAAGCCGGAAACCCGTTCTCTCATCGAAAAGCTGCGGCAGGCGGGAGTCAAACTCACCGAAGAGGTGGAGGAAAAGACCGACCTGTTCGCGGGCAAGACCTTTGTGCTGACCGGGACGCTTCCCACCTACACCAGAAACGAGGCCAAGGCCCTCATCGAGAAAAACGGCGGCAAGGTCAGCTCTTCGGTGTCCAAAAAGACCGATTATGTTTTGGCCGGCGAGGATGCGGGCAGCAAACTGACAAAAGCCCAGCAGCTGGAGGTACAGATTCTCAGCGAAGAGGAACTAAATCGGATGTTAAACCTGTAAAGCTTCGGACGCACATCCGCGTCCATACATAATAAAGTTCAATTTGGAGGTTGCAGATAAAGGGAGGCTGTAAAATCGCCTGTTTTTGTCTGTAGCGGCCATTTTTCCCAGAAAGGAATGAATCTCAGGATGAAAATCGACATGAAACGGCTGGCGAAGCTCTCAAAGCTCAAATTTTCGCCGGAAGAAGAGGCAAAATTCCAAAAAGAGATGGAAAACATCGTCGCCATGGTGGAAAAACTCCCCGACATCGATGCGTCCGGCCCTTTGATCGACCCGGACAACCCTATGAAGATGCGAAAAGACGTCCCCGAAAAGAAATTTACCCGGGACGAGCTTTTGAAAAACGCCCCGGAGGTCCAGGCGGGCTGTATCGTGGTGCCCAAGGTCGTGGACTAATTCAGAGGAAAGGACAAGCAAAAATATGGAACTTTACAAGCTTCAGGCGTCTGAGCTTTCTCAGATGCTCCAAAATAAAGAGTGCTCCAGCGTGGAGCTGACAAAATCCGTCCTCGGACGGATCGACGCCAAGGAGGATCAAATCAAAGCCTACCTGTCGGTGGACAAAGAAGGGGCTTTGCAAAAGGCACAGGAGGTGGACGACCGCCGGTTAAAAGGGGAGGATCTTCACCCGTTGGCAGGTATCCCCATCGGCGTCAAGGACAATATCTGTTTAAAAGGGATGCCCGCTACCTGCGCGTCCAGGATGCTGGAAAATTTTGTTCCCCCTTATAACGCCACGGTTATTGAAAAGCTCAATCAAACCGACTGCGTATACTTAGGAAAGCTCAACATGGACGAGTTCGCCATGGGCTCCTCCACTGAAAATTCCGCCTTCCAAAAGACCAGAAACCCCTACAACACCGACTATGTTCCCGGCGGCTCCTCCGGCGGAAGCGCCGCGGCAGTGGCAGCTGGGGAAGCAGTCGTCACCTTGGGCTCCGACACAGGAGGCTCCATCCGGCAGCCGGCGGCCTACTGCGGCGTGGTGGGACTCAAACCCACCTACGGTTCGGTTTCCCGGTACGGACTGGTGGCTTTCGCCTCCTCCCTCGACCAGATCGGGCCCATGGGCCGCAGCGTCAAGGATTTGGCTTTGACTTATTCGGCTATCTGCGGCAAAGACCCCATGGACACCACCACTGTTTCGAGAGAATACCCGGATTTTACGAAAAATCTCAAATCCGACGTAAAGAGCCTTAAAATCGGCCTTCCCAAGGAGTATTTTGCCGAAGGCGTCACCGCCGATGTCAAAGAGGCAGTCATGAAAGTGGCCAAAGAGTACGAAAAGCTGGGGGCGACGTTGGTTGAAGTATCCCTGCCCAGCACTGATTACGCTCTTTCTGCCTATTACATCATCGCGTCGGCGGAGGCTTCCTCCAACCTGGCCCGGTTCGACGGGGTAAAATACGGCTACCGGAGCCCAAATTATGCAAACCTGGAAGAACTTTACGAAAACACCCGCAGCGAGGGCTTCGGCGACGAGGTCAAGCGCCGCATCATGCTGGGAACCTACGTGTTGTCCTCCGGTTACTACGACGCCTACTACAAAAAGGCGAAGTTCACCCAGCAGCTCATCCAGCAGCAGTACGCCGACGCCTTTACCCAGTGCGACCTGCTTTTGACCCCCACCACCCCCGACACCGCCTTCAAAATTGGGGAAAACGTCAGCGACCCGATCAAGATGTACATGAACGACCTTCTCACCGTCATGATCAACATCGCGGGACTCCCGGCCATCAGCATGCCCTGCGGCTTCGACCAAAAGAAGATGCCCATCGGATGCCAGCTCATCGGCTCCAAGTTCAGCGAACAAACCCTTTTTGACACAGCGAACTGTTACGAACAGCTTGTGGGCGGGTTTGACCTGTCGGCGACGTTACAATAGGGAAGTAGGAGGAACAACATCATGGCATACACCGATTATGAGACCGTCGTGGGCCTGGAAGTCCACGCGGAACTGAATACCCAGTCGAAAATCTATTGCAGCTGTAAAAACGCCTTTGGCCTGGAAGTAAACACCCAGTGCTGCCCCGTCTGCATGGGGATGCCGGGCACCCTCCCGACCCTTAACGAAAAGGTCGTGGAGTACGCCGTCAAGATGGGCTACGCCTTAAACTGCACCATCAACCCCATCTCCAAGCAGGACCGGAAAAACTACTTTTACCCCGATCTGCCCAAAGCCTACCAGATCAGCCAGTTTGACATCCCTCTCTGCGAGCACGGCTATGTGGACGTGCTGGTAGATGGGGAGGAAAAGCGCATCGGCGTGACCCGCATCCACATCGAGGAGGACGCCGGCAAGCTCATCCACGACGACAGCTTCACCGGCACTCTGGTCGACTTCAACCGCTGCGGCGTGCCGCTCATTGAAATCGTCTCCGAACCGGATATGAGAGGCTCCAAAGACGCCAAAGCTTACCTGGAAACCATTAAATCCATCCTTCAATACCTGGGAATCTCCGACTGTAAGATGCAGGAGGGTTCCATCCGCTGCGACATCAACGTCTCGGTCCACAAAAAGGGCGAGCCCTTCGGCACCCGGGTGGAAATGAAAAACGTCAACACCTTTTCCGGCGCCGTCCGGGCCATCGAGTACGAGGCTGACCGGCAGATCAAGGCGTTGGAGGCGGGGGAAGAAATCTCCCAGGAGACCCGCCGCTGGGACGACGCAAAAGGCGTCAACTTCCTGTTGCGGAGCAAGGAGGACGCTCAGGATTACCGGTATTTCCCCGAGCCTGACCTGTCCACCATCGTTTTGGACGAGGATTACTTGGCTTCCATTAAGGCCACTATCCCCGAACTTCCCAACAAGAAGATCATACGCTATATGAAGGAGTACGGCCTGCCTGAAGAGGACGCGGGCCTCATCGTGGACAACATGGAGAAGTCGGCGCTGTTTGAAAGCGTGGTGGGAATGGGCAAAGTGAAGCCCAAAAACGCCTCCAACTGGATTTTGGGCGACGTTTCCCGGGTGATGAACGAGACGAATAAACCTTTAAGCGAGCTGAACATTCCGGCGGAGAATCTCTCCCAGCTCATCGAGCTCGTCGAGAAAAACGTCATCTCCAACTCCACCGGCAAAACGGTTTTTGAAGAGATGCTCAAAACCGGCGACGCACCTCAGAAGATCGTCGACGCAAAGGGCTTAGGCCAGATTTCCGACGAAGGGGCGTTGAAAGCCATCGTCGATGAAGTTGTGGCTAACAACCAAAAATCCATCGAGGACTACAAAAACGGCAAGACCAACGCCTTGGGCTACCTGGTGGGCCAGTGCATGAAGGCCTCCAAGGGCAAGGGAAATCCCGCCGTCATGAAAGAACTTCTGATGGGCCATTTACAATGATTTAAATTTTTACCCCCACGTTAAATGTATCGTGGGGGTTTCTTGTTAAAAGCGTAAGAGCGAAAGCATTCGTTGCTTTCGCTCTTATATCTACCTTTTAGCAGAGACAGCCACACTTGTCAGTGAAAACACAATTATTCAATTTGGCATTGGCAAATAGCATCTGAGATATTACTTGCGTTCAGAAATTACTCAAGTTACAAAAGAGTAGAATTCAAAACGCCTTGCTAAAGTACCAAGACTTTGAAACGTGTGTACCCGTTTGCGGCAGCCACAGCTAACATCCTGACGTTTTACACATTCGGTTATCGGACCGTCTTACGGCAGCCTGTTGCCCGCCGCCTTGTAAAGGCTGTACCATTCCTCCCGGGTCAGCTCCACTTCGGAGGATTGACAGATATCGGCAATCCGTTGCGGATTAGTGGTGCCAGCGATGGGCTGCATCTTAGCAGGATGGCGCAACAACCAAGAGAAGGCGATAGCGGTGTCTGATACGTCGTGTTTTCGCGCCAGTTCTCCAATGACAGCATTCAATTCAGGGTATTTGTCGCTTCCTAAGAACACCCCTTCAATAAAGCCGTACTGAAGCGGGCTCCAGGGCTGGATGGTGATATCGTGCAGGCGGCAGTAATCCAGCACACCGCCATCCCGGTCGATTGCGCCGTCAAATTTGGTGTTCACATTGATACCCGCGTCAATCATGCCGGTATTTGTGAGGCTTAATTGAAGCTGGTTTATAATGAGGCGGTCCTGCAGGTATTTCTGCAGGAGCTCCATTTGATAGGGACTGTGGTTACTCACGCCAAAAAAGCGCACCTTGCCGCTTGCCCGGAGTTCAGCAAAGGCCTCTGCCACTTCTTCCGGTTCCATGAGGGCGTCAGGCCGGTGGAGAAGCAAAACATCTAGGTAATCGGTGTGCAGTCTCCTCAAACTGCCCTCCACCGACCGGAGGATGTGCTTTTTGGAAAAATCGTAATAGCCGTCGTGGATGGCGCACTTGGTCTGGATAAAAATTTTCTCCCGGATGTCGTCATTTATGTGGACAGCCCCGGAAAAAACTTCCTCCGATTTGCCGCCGCCGTAGATATCGGCGTGGTCAAAAAAGTTAATGCCCTGTTCCAAGGCTGTTTGAACTAAGGTTTCCGCTTCCTTTCCGCCGAGGCTATTCATCCGCATACAGCCAAGGGCGATTTCAGATGCGCGAAAAGCCCCGTTTCCGATGGATATGTATTTCATTGCTATACCGCCTTTCTTGTCCCGATCTTTTCTGGAGATTTTTTTCCTTCGCCTAATACGCCCATTATAATCCAGAGGACGGCGCAAAAAAAGGGTGATTCTGTGAACAATGCAGTCTTTTAAATTTCTTTCCTCACCCTAACAGGCGAAGAAATGCCAGTACTATAATAATGGCGCCTCCCAGCCAATCTAGCTGTAAGGTTTTGACGTTTGCCCCTGCTTTTTCCCCTAGAAAATGTCCTAAAAAAATGGCTACCATATGCATACTAAGGGCCAAAATGGCGATCATCAGGTAGTTTTGGCCCACAAGCCCGCTGCCGAAGCCGGTTGCCAGCGAATCGATGGACAGGGCCGTCCCCAAAGCCAGCGCCTCTTTTGCCGAGAGCACTTTGGAGCAGTCTGCATCCGCTTTGGTCTCGTCCAGGCAGATGGACAGCATAAACGAGATGCCCGACCAGCGAAAGCTCATTTTTTTGCTGTTGTCGGCAGCTTTTTGGAGCACCGCCTTGACGGAGTTCTGAAACAGGTTGCAGAACCCCACTAAAAACAGGACTGAAAAGCTAACTACTTTACAGGCCCGAAAGGATATGTAACTTCCAATCCAATCCGCCGCCCCCAGAGAAAGCATCAGCATTCCCGTCCCCATCAGTGAGATGAGCGCTGCAGACAACAAGGGAATTTTAATCCGATTGACCCCGTAGGCAAAACAGGCGGTAAATCCGTCGAGAACTACCGCCAAAACCAGCAAAGCACTGACCAAAGCCCTTCACCCGCCTTTTCAAATCCCTCAAATGCTGCGGCCAATCGGCCGAGCAGCTCCTCAAACCAGATGAAAAGCGCGGCAATGGTCAATTGCATGTGAGGTTATTGTCATAGTATGCGGAAAATAAGGCGGGGGTGAGGGGGAAGCCATTTGGAAATTTTGCAGTTATTTTTTCAAAGCTTCTGGCACGTCGGTACAGTAGGGGAGGAGGGATTTTAAAATCTTCCGCTCCACCAGTGCGTGCATCAGAATTCCTGATTCTTCAAAGCGTTCGGTATAGACCTTTCCCTGCTGCCGGATGCGGTTTAAGAGGCTTCCTTGATCGTAGGGGATCAGCAGCCAGACTTCCTTCATCGAACCGGATAAGGCCTGCGCGATGGCTGCCAACAGCCTGTCCGTTCCCAGGTTTTCTTTTGCAGAGATGTAAACCATAGGGCTCCCTTTTGCGGGGCTGGGAACCTCGTTTAATAAATCCGCCTTGTTGTAAACAGTGATGACCGGCGTATCGCCGCAGCCCAGCTCGCCCAAGAGGGTATTGGTCACATCCAGTTGTTCTTTTGCCATGGGGTCGGCGGCATCGCAGACATTTAGGATCACATCGGCGGCTGCCGCCTCCTCCAAGGTGGATTTAAAAGCCTCCACCAGGTGGTGGGGCAGCCGCCTTATCAGCCCAACTGTGTCGACGATGACGGCATGCTGGCCATCGGGGAGCACGATTTCCCGGGCAGTGGGGTCTAAGGTTGCAAATAGTTTATTTTGCGCGTAGACATCCGCGCCGGTCAGCAGGTTGAGCAAAGTGGATTTTCCCACATTTGTGTAACCGACGATAGCGATGGTGGGAACGCTTAATTTACTTCTCCGCTCCCGCACCCGGGCACGGCGTTTGCTCAAGGTTAAAAGTTCTGATTCCAGGGCGTTAATCCGCCTGCGGATATGCCGCCGGTCGGTTTCCAGCTTGGTTTCGCCGGGGCCCCGGGTGCCGATGCCGCCGCCCAGTCGGGAGAGACTTTTTCCCATCCCCACAAGCCGCGGCAGCCTGTATTTCTGCTGGGCGAGCTCCACCTGGAGTTTGCCCTCGCTGCTCTTGGCACGCTGGGCGAAAATATCGAGGATCAAAGTGGTGCGATCGACAACCCGCACATCCACAATTTCCTCGATGTTGCGAAGTTGGCTTCCAGTCAACTCATCGTCGAAGATCAAAAGGTCTGCGCCGTTTTGGTCGATAAATTCCTTGATTTCCCGGAGCTTTCCTCCACCGATATAGGTGGCGTTGTCGACACCGTCACGGTTTTGGGTAAAACGGCCGATCACATCGGCTCCGGCGGTGTCGGCAAGCTCCGCCAGTTCCTCTAAGGACGCAAACAGATCGTAGCTTCCGGTGTCCACCCCGGCGATGACGGCCTTTTGCCGTTTTTCGTTGCCATTGATATTCATAAAATCACCTTCTTATCTGTATTATGGTTTGAGCAAAGAGTTTGTAATAGAAACGATATTTTTTATTTTATCCTTCCAACTCGGGCACAGCCTTTCCCCTTTTTTATTTATCGGAATTTCCCACCCGCTTTCTTTTTCTGCTTCGACCATTTGGAGATTTCCTTGTGCCACTGCTGTTTTTCCCTGAGATAACCCATTTTGTCCTCCACGTAGCGGTTTTCCCGTCTAAGGGCGAGGTAGTTTTGGAAGCGTTCTTCCGATAGGCTCCCGTTGGCAATAGCGGCCCGGATGGCGCAGCCTGGCTCATTCTGGTGGGTGCAGTCGGAGAATTTGCACTGGCTGGCAAGCTCTTCGACGTCCATAAATGCAGCGCTCAAGCCCTCCGCCGCGTCCCACATGCCGATTTCCCGCATACCGGGGGTGTCGATGACTATAGCGCCGCTTGGAAGCATCAAAAGCTGCCGGTGGGTGGTAGTGTGCCGCCCGCGGGAGTCGGCTTCCCGGATATTGCCGGTCGCCATGAGTTCTTCACCGGCAAGAGCATTTATCAAACTGAATTTTCCCACGCCGGAAGAACCGAGAAAAACCAGCGTTTTGCTGGGCAACAGGAAGGGAGCGAGGGCGTCGAGCCCTTCGCCCGTAACCGAGCTGATGGAAAAGACATCCACCCCTGGAGCGGCGTTTCGAGCCGTCCATTCCGCTTCTTCCGGGGCTTTTGCCAGGTCCTTTTTGGTGAGTACCACAACCGGCGTACCTCCACTCTGCCAGGCCAAAGTGAGGTACCGCTCCAACCTTCCGACTTTGAATTCGCGATTCAAAGACGACAGGATAAACACATAGTCAAAGTTTGCCGCCACCGCCTGTTCCCCCCGCCCTGGCGTAGGGTCAAGCCTCCTGAACAATGATTTTCTCGGCAGGGTCTTGACGATGAGGCTATCGCCGTTTTCAATGTACTGGATGCGGACAAAATCCCCTACCGTGGGAAAGGGTTCGGGTGCCCGTTGATAGTAAACTGCGGATTTGAGCTGTGCAAAAACAGGCCCGTTTTTACAAATCAGCTCATATCTGTCCCTGTGGACGGCGGTGACCCGGGAGGGGATGGTACCGTTGTCAGGTTCTCCTTCGGTTTCCAAATAGCCGTAAATGGATAAATCTATCATTTTTTTCCTCCGTAAATCGATTGTAATGATTGAAAAAATGGATGCCAATGAACCTCATCCTAATCACTCCTTTCCATTATCCCAAAGGTTTTCATAAAAAACCGTGTCTCCTGCTCAAAGACGCAAAAATCCCGCAGCAAGCAGCCGTTCGAGGTTGTTCGCTGCGGGATTTTGAGCATATCGTCGGGAAGCGCTAAATGCCTCCCGAAAAAGTGCGCAAAAAGAGCGCACCCGTTTCGATGCGCCCTGTGCAGTCACAGTTTTCACGAAAGGTTCCTTGGGTTTTGGGCTAGGACAAAATAAGGCGCAAAGCACCTTTGCCAAAGCCGCCTATTCAATTTTAAGCAAAAGCCACCCTAATCCGGAAAAGCTTTGAAATCATCAAACCCACTCCTTTCGTTTCAGACGGGAACTCCGCCCCATACTAGGGTTAGTATACCATATCCTGATAAAATTGCAATAGTTTCGGTAAAAAGAGATACCAAAATCTTCTGAGACCGGTCGCAGCAAATGATTTTTTAGACCTTTTCAATTTCTAGCAGGTGAGTTCGGGAGGTACCGGGTGCCAGTATTACCACGTTGTGCTTGTGTTCCAGGGTATTGTCCTCGGTGTTCAGCACCGAGAGCCCCTGCCACGCCTCGACACAGAGGAATTTTGCGTTCATCATATTCCAGATGCAGAGATCGCCAAAATTCTGAAACCGGAATTTCACCGCCTCACCGGTTTTGTTGTCTCGCAAAGTCACCTTCCGAGAGCGCAGGTCATCGAGAATGACCGAGTCAACCCGGTTGAAGATATTGTGATCTAAATGAAAGGTTTGCGAGTCGGACAAAAAAACCTCCCGGTTGTCAATGTCGATCTGGCGCTCCTCAAAATTATACAAGGGGCAGTCCCGCCGTTCCGGCTGGTCAAAAAGGAGGCTGTAGTCGGAGAAATCGCTGTCTTTCGAGGAATCAAAAGGCACCTTTAACCCCGGGTGGGTGCCGATACAGTAGGGCATGGGCTCATCGTTTGGATTGCTTACCGTCAGTTCCAGCCGGATGCCCTTAGAAAGCAGGGTATAAGCTGCTTTTAGAGAAAACCGATAAGGGTAGTGAGGGAGTGTCTCTTCGTTTTCACAGACGGAAAACACCACCTGGTCGGTGGCGAAATGTTCCATCTTCCAGGGAAGGCCGCGGACGAGTCCATGGTTTGGCATCTCGTACTCCCTGCCCTTGATGATGAGTTTTTTATTCCGGGTGTTGCTGACGATGGGGAAGAGCAGAGGGGAACTCCGCTCCCATCCGTTGGGGTCGCCGGGCCAGATCATTTCGTTGCCACAGTTGTCCCGAAGCGACTTGAGTTCAGCGCCAGTCGGGGAAATTTGAGCCGTCATGTTGTCGTTTTTGAGGGTAATCATCGTCGGTCATCCTTTCTGTTCAACGGACGGGAACGTAATCGATCGTTGCTTCTTCCTCTGTGGCTTCCAGCTTAAAAATCACCGGGCGCAGGCCGTCGTTGCAGCTGCAAATGGCGACGCCCGGTTTTCTGATCCAGTCGCCGTAATAAAAGAGCTGATTGCCCGCGCCGTGGGCCAGCGCGAAAACGTACTGGTAGATGGCTTTCCACGCCTCGTCACAGAGGCCATCCGGCTTGGCGTAATCTGCCCAAAATACCTGGCCCTCCTTCAACATGGGGCAGGCGCTCAGGCCCTCCACACCGTATTCCAGAGCCAGTTCCTTATCCAAAGTGGTCTTTAAGACGGTAATTTTTACCTTTTTCAATTAGGATTCCCTCCTTTTATCATTTTCTATTGTAACAGAAGGTTCAAACTTTGACAACAAAGATAACAACAAAAAGGTTCTATCTTTTGCGGACAAGGCATAAGATGCATCAGATATAAGTTTGTCCGCCAAGGCGGAAAGGAAGGTAAAACCATGGAAGGGTATGTACAAGTGCTCCCGTATTTTTCCGATATGATCCGGACATCGTTGGCGGCAGTACCGTCCAGTGTACAGAAAACCGTCCGGGAAATCAGGCTCCGGCAGGGGAGGCCTTTAAGCCTCGTCCTTATGGGGACAACCGTCTTTTTAACATCCAGTGGTGCAGTGACGAAATCCCCCGGGATGGGCACTCTTATCCCCGATGAAGCCGATTTGTGGGACTGTTTCCAGCGGGTTTGCGGCTACTCGGTCCACAGCTGCGAGGAGCAGATCCGGCAGGGGTTTCTCACCCTGCCAGGCGGCCACCGGGTAGGCTTCTCCGGTACGGCGGTACAGGAGGATGGAAAAATCATTACTCTGCGGGAGGTCAACTCGATGAACTTCCGTATCGCCCGGAGTTTTCCAAACATATCGAGGGATTTTGTCCGGCGGTTCTACGGGGATTCCCTCCCGTCCATCCTCTTATCCGGAGCACCCATGAGCGGCAAAACCACTTTTTTAAAGGACATCATCGCCGCCCTTTCCTCCGGAAAGGCGGGAAAATACATAAAAATCGCCGTCATCGACGAACGGGGCGAGCTGGGGGCAGTTTATAACGGCACGCCTCAAATCGAACTAGGGCCCTGCACCGATGTGCTCACCGGCTACCCCAAGGGGGAGGGGATGAACATCGCCTTGCGCACCCTGTCGCCGGAGCTCATCGTCTGCGATGAAATCGGCGGCGAGGGGGAGGCCAATGCCATCCGGATGAGCCTTAACGCCGGCACCGCGGTGCTGGCCACCGCCCATGCCGGGAGATTGGACGCGCTCATGCGGCGGCCTCAGATTCGGACCCTAATTGACGAGGGCGCATTTGACTTTCTGGTCCAGCTCAAAGGCCAGGAGGCCCCTTGCCAAATCCGAGAAGTCCGGCAGGTAGGCGAACAAAACTCACAAAGTCCAGCAGGAGGGATCAAAGCATGTTGAAATTATTGGGCATGGTGTTGCTCTTTCTAGGCTCGGCCGGGACGGGATTGTTGCTGTCTAAAGGACTTGCGAGGCGGACTGAGTTGCTGCAGCTTATTGAGAGGCTTCTCTTGACCCTTTCAAACGACCTGCGTTACCAGAAAACCCCTACCCTCAGGCTTTTGAGGGAGATTGGCCAGGATGAAAGCTACGCAAAGCTCCAATTTCTCAGCGCCTTTGAGGAGCCGACAGCGAAGATCGCTCCAATTTCTCAGCTTTGGGACAGCGCCCTGAAAAAACAGATGGGGCTTCAAAATGAAGAACTGGAGCTTTTGCGGGAAACAGGGCGAATCTTAGGCGCTTCCGACAGCGAGTCCCAGGTAAACGCCCTGACACTTCAACAGAAAAAGCTGGAACTTATCATAACAGAAGCGGCACAAAAACAGCAGACCCAAGGGAAACTGTTCCGGTCGATGGGAGTGCTTTGTGGATTGCTGCTCGTCATCCTCACTTTTTAAATGGCGCCAATGGAAGTTGTCGGCCCGACCGGAACATATAGCAGAAAGGCAGCCGTGTGAGTACCTTTTCACGCTGGTTTTGAGCTTTTGCCGCAACGAAAACGGCGATTTTGTTCAAATTCCAAAGAAAGGAAGCCTTTGCCAAGCAAAGGCCTGGTAATAGCTATGGATGTGGATTTGATTTTTCAGATTGCCGCCATTGGAATCATCGTGGCGGTGCTCAACCAGGTGCTGATCCGTTCCGGCAGGGAGGAACAGGCCATGATGACGACGCTGGCGGGGCTTATTGTAGTGCTGATGATGATCGTCACCCAGATCAGCAGTTTGTTCGATACCATAAAGCAGCTCTTTGGCTTATGGTGATTGGCTTAAAAGCAAACTTTCAAGCCTGGTTTTGCGCATTTGCCGCGAATGTGATGCGGCAGTTTTGCGGCTAAGCCTCAAAAACGGCCAATTCCCAGAAAGGAATGAACCTGCTATGAACCTGATTGCAGTCGTCGGCTTGGGGGTCATCGCGGCGGCGTTTTCCCTGCTCTTTAAGCAGTACAAGCCCGAGTACTCGATGATGATCTCCTGCGTCGGGGTAGTGCTCATCTTTTCGGTTATCCTCATCGAGATGATTCCAGCCTTTTCCACCATGCGAAACCTGATGGCCCAGGTGTCCTTTTCGTCGGAGTACATCAAAATCATCATGAAGTGTTTGGGAATCTGCTATCTCACCGAAATTGGGAGCCAGCTCTGCAAAGAGTCGGGTCAGCTTGCCATCAGCTCCAAAATCGAGCTGGCCGGGAAGGTGATGGTGCTGGTGCTCTCTTTACCGATGTTCGAGGAGCTTTTGCAGACGGCCTTGAGCCTCATCAACATATAAGTGGAATGATCGCGTGGCCTTGCGGGTGCCGCCCTTACATATGGATCATTCCTGACATAAAGGAACGAAAAAATGAAAAAAGGAATTTTACCCTTGTGCATCCTCTGCTGGGTGATGGGATTTCTCTGGTTTTTCCCCACTGAGCGGGTTGGGGCGGAGGAACTGCCCGCTTACGGACAGGAAATCCAAACCGAAGAGGAAATGATCGAAGAGCAATTAAATGAAAGCGGCCTGAACGGGCTTTTGAGCCTCGTTCCCGAGGAGGGGCAGGAGTTTTTTGACGGCGGCTTTGACCAGCATAGCGTCGAAGAACTCTCGCCGCAAAACGTGTTCTCCTACCTTTGGCAGAAAATAAAGGACAAGGTATCAGAGCCGTTAAAGCTTTTGTTGAGCATTGTCGGAATCCTTATTTTAGCCTCCCTCATTGCCGCCTTTACCGACGGTATGGACGGGACAAAGCACACCTTTTCGGTGGTCATCTCCCTTTCCATCTGCGCTGTCATGGTCAGCTCGGTGACAAGCTGTATCCTCCGCACCTCCAAGGTGGTCAAGGACCTTTCCTACTTTGTTTTGAGCTTTATCCCCGTCTTTTCCGGTGTGACGGCGGCGGCGGGAAAGCCGGCCTCATCGGTGGCCTACCACGCCACCATCTTCGCCTCGGCCCAGTTTTTTTCCCAGCTGATGGCAAACCTTATCGTCCCGCTTTTGGGCCTTTTTCTCGCCATCAGCATCGCGGGGGCCGCCACCAACGTCATCAAGGTCGACAGCTTGGCCAAAAGCCTTAAAACCGCCGCTACCTGGATTTTGACCTTCTGCATGACGGTGTTTGTAGGGCTTTTGACGGTCAAAGGGCTGGTATCCGGGGCGGCGGATACGGTAACGGTGCGGGCGACCAAATTTATGATCAGCTCCTTTGTCCCGGTGGTGGGCGGTGCTTTAAGCGACGCCTATAACTCGGTGTTCGGGTGTTTAGGGGTAGTAAAAAACACAGTGGGCGTCTTTGGGATTATCGCCATCGCCGTAACCTTTTTACCGGTGGTGCTGGAACTTATTTTGATGATGGCGTCCCTCTGGGGAGCGGCGGCTATCGGTGAGGTTTTCGGCCGGGAGAAGGAGGTCTCTATCCTAAAGGCGGCTTCCTCCGCCCTGACCGTCATGCTGGGAGTCATCCTCTGTTACGGGCTGATGATTATCGTCTCCATCACTGTTATGCTGATGCTCGGCACAGGATAACGGTAAATATTTATCACAAGCCTTAACCTTCTGCCGCATATCAACACGGCAATTTGCACATAAGGATAGGATGAAAACCGCTTTTTCTCTCAGATTGCCGCGACAAATCTTGAAAGGAGAACCGCTTATGAACACCCTGCGCGCCATCGGTTACGCCATCTGTGTGACGCTTGTAGTTACCTCCATTTTTCTGATGCTGCTGCCGTCTGGACACATGACGAAAATCGTCAAATTTGCTGTCCACCTTTTTCTACTTGTCGCCATCATCACCCCATTTATAGGGCAGCCTATCGATTTTTCGTCGGAGGTGGATGCTTTTACCTGGGAACAAAACGAAACGGCCAAATCTTTAAGCGAACTGGCCGATGAGCAGCTTCTGAACAGTTTCGACAAAAGCCTGAGGCTCCAAGCGGAGGCGGTTTTCAAAAAATATGATATTGTCCCCGAAAAAATTGATTTTAGTATGAATGTACAGTCGGACAGGAGCATAGATATTAGTAAATTAGAAATTCTCCTGAAAGGATCGGATAAAGAACGGTGCGACAGGGCTGTTGCCGAAGTAAATGAGATGTTTGGCGTCAATGCGGTTTTATCGTTCACCACCGGAACATAGAAAGGAAAGCCTGAGATGGAAAAATTAAAGGATATGGCATTTTTTAAAATGCTGAAAAGCGGGGATAAAAAGGTCAAAATCATCATGCTTCTGGGGATTTCAGGTATCCTGCTCATCTTTTTGTCGCAGGTGTTTTCGTCCCCGAAACCAGAGGAGAATAAGTCTGTAGAGGCCGGCGAAACAGTCACGACGGCAGAGTACCGGAGGACGCTGGAACAAGACCTGGCCGCCTTTATCTCGCAAATCGAGGGGGCGGGGGAGACAAAAGTCATGGTGACCTTAAAGGGGACAGGGGAAACCGTCTACTTAAAGGAACAGGATACCGACGTAAACCAGCAGGGCGATTCCGGGACGGATAATTTTTCTGAGCACCGGAGCGTTTCCGAAAGCTACGTCGTCACCGATGGGAAGGACGGCAGGAACACCGTCGTCAAATCCCAGCTGGAGCCGGAGATAAAGGGGGTTGTGGTGGTTTGCGCAGGCGGGGACAGTCCCGTCGTTCAATCAAGGATTCTGGACGCGGTCACAACAGCGCTGGATCTGAGCTCTGTCAGGGTATATATCTCAAAGCTCGCAGAATAAGCGGGCTTATCAAATGAATCGAGGAGGAGCCTTATGAAACTCAACATGATCTTGGGAAAAAAACAAATCATCTTAGCATCCCTGGTGCTGGTATTGGGGGTTGCCATCTATCTGAATTACACCTTCTCTGAAAGTGGGAACGGTTACGATATCACAGCCTCTGTAAACAGTGAAACCACCGACGACCGGACCTACGGCGAGGCTCAACTCACCAGTGCCGAGCCGGATGAATACTTCACCGCGGCACGGGTAGAGCGGAAAAAGGCCCGGGACGAATCGGTGGAGACCTTGGCCACAACCTTAAAGGACAGCAGCCTCTCCGACGAGGAGAAAGAGGTTGCCACCAATAAAGCACTGGAAGTCTCCCAGCAGATTGAAAGCGAAAATAAAATTGAGACCCTGGTGAAAGCCAAAGGATTCCAGGAGTGCTTGGCCTTTGTGGACGAAGACAGCGTAAAGGTTGTCGTCCAGACTGAGGGCCTCGACGCCGAGCAGGCTGCCCAGATTAAAAACATTATTGTAGAAGAGACCAACATGCCGGCCGAGAATATCGTCGTCGATGAAGTGCAATAGACTTATATGCAAAGCGGGGGAGAAGCGAATTCGCTTCTCCCCCGCTTCATCGCGGTTCGAGGCAGTATTGCAAAAATGCATAAAACCCTAAAAATTTTGTATATTCTCAAAAAAGGTAGCGAAAAATGGTTGTTTCTTTGAGAAAATGTGGTATACTATTAGACAGTGCAATCGATTTAAAGTACGGATCCGAAGGCCGCGCCGCTTACCCGGCGGCGGCAGAACTGGAGGGCTTATTATGGAACCGAAAAACAATAAGGCAACCGGCAGCATGAAAATCTCCGAAGAGGTCGTCGCTACCATCGTCAAATCGGTGCTGGGCGAAATCGAGGGGGTACATTCTTTGGCCGCCCGGCCGATGGCCCCTTCCGACATGCTATCAAAAAATGCCTCTTTAAAACCCATCACCATCTACCTGAACGCTGACGTGGCTGCCATCGATATCTGCGTGAACGTCTGCTTTGGAGTGAAGTTAAAAACCGTCGCCGAGCAGATTCAGCAGCGGGTCAAGGACACGGTCCAGGATATGACCGGCATCGCCGTCAGCAAGGTGAACGTCTTTGTGGCCGGAGCAAAAACAAAAGAACAAGCTTGATGGAATATTGTTCTGGCGAAGCCCTCTATAACCGTTTAGGGGGCTTGATTTTGTGTCATGGAAAGCGGTGGGTCGCCATCCTGGCTTTGGACATCCTAAAAACTTGGAGGACATATGAAAAAAATCACGAGACATCAGATGCGGGAAAACGCTTTTATTCTGGTTTTCGAAAAGCTGTTTCGAGAGGAAAGCGTAGACGAAATCCTAGAGCTGGCCGCAGAGTGTGAAGACCTGACTGTAAACGGCCAGGTGGAGGAGATGTTCCGCGGGGTGCAGGCCCACATTCCGGACATTGATGCCCTCATCGAGAAAAACCTCAAAAACTGGAAAAAAGAACGCATTTCCAAGGTGAGCCTTGCCATTTTGCGGCTGGGAGTTTTCGAAATCCTTTACTGTCCTGACATCGACAATGACATCGTCGTCAGCGAATGTGTAAAGCTCGCCACTACCTTCGCCTTTGACGACGACGTCTCCTTTGTCAACGGTGTTTTGGGATCCATCGTCCGGGGGATTAAAGCGTAATGCCCCGGTACTTTGGCATCGATACCAGCAATTATACCACCTCTGTGGCGTTATTTGACAGCGAAACCCACGAGGTTTTCATGGAAAAAAAGCTCCTGCCAACCAAAGAGGGGAGCTTGGGGCTCCGACAGAGCGACGCAGTTTTCTCCCACGTAAAGCAGCTGGGAGAGCTTGTCCACAGCCTTATGGACGGGCGGGCAGGGCCTTTCTGTGCCGTCGGCGTATCGGCTTTCCCCCGGAGGGCGGAGGGCTCCTATATGCCCTGTTTCCTGGTAGGGGAGATGGCAGCTCAGATGCTGGGGGCGGTAAACCACGTTCCAGTATACCAATTTTCCCATCAGGAGGGGCATCTGGCGGCGGCTTTATACAGCGCCAAAAAGCTCTCCCTGTTAAAGGGGCGTTTTTTGGCCTTCCACCTTTCCGGAGGCACTACTGACGCTTTGCTGGTGGAACCCGGAAGGCCTTTTTTTTCGGTGACGCCGGTGGCAAAATCTTTGGACTTAAAGGCGGGGCAGCTGGTAGACCGGGTTGGACTGATGCTGGGATGTAAGTTTCCCTGTGGCCCGGAACTGGAATCTTTGGCCCTCCAGTGGGAGGAGCCCATTCAAATAAAGCCCACCATGAAGGGGGCGGATTGCTGCCTGTCGGGCGTGGAAAACCGCTGCCGGGCACTCCTGGATGAGGGGAAACCGTTTGCCTTTATTGCCCGATACTGCCTAGAAGCGGTGCAGGCGGCCCTCAGCGCCATGACCGAGGCGCTGCTACACCAATACAAAAACCTGCCGTTGCTCTACGCCGGCGGGGTCATGTCCAATTCCCTCATTCGCAATGCTATTGAGAAAAAATATGGCGGATTTTTCGCCGAACCCCGGTTTTCCTCCGACAACAGCGCGGGAGTCGCACTGCTGGCCGCTTTGTCAGAGGGCTTTGAGCCGGAAGATTGAGGAAGTTGCCAATTATGAACCAGATTTTAACCGTCTCCCAGGTAAACGGCTACCTAAAGCAGCTTTTGGACGAGGATGTCCAGCTCAAAAGCATCTTTATCCGAGGGGAGATTTCTAATTTTACCAATCATATCAAAACCGGCCATTACTACTTTACCCTAAAGGACCAGAAAGCCTCCATCAAGGGTATCATGTTCCGTTGGAACACCCAGCACCTGCGCTTCATGCCCCAAAACGGCATGAACGTCATCATCTTTGGCACCGTCCAGCTCTTTGAACGGGACGGTATCTGCCAAATCTACTGTGCGGACATGCAACCCGATGGGGTAGGAGCCTTGTACATGGCCTTTGAGCAGCTCAAGGAAAAGCTGGGGCGCGAGGGACTTTTTGACGAGGAACACAAGCGCCCGCTGCCTTCGATGCCCTCCCGCATCGGGGTTGTCACCGCTAAAACCGGCGCTGCCATCCACGACATCTTAAACATCTTAGGGCGGCGGTACCCTGTGGGGGAAGTGGTGCTTATTCCGGCGCTGGTACAGGGGGAAAATGCCCCCGATTCCATCTGCGACGCCATCGGCAAAGCGGAAGCGCTGCATCTCGATGTACTCATCGTCGGCAGGGGAGGCGGTTCACTGGAAGACCTGTGGGCCTTTAACGACGAACGAGTGGCACACGCTATTTACAACTGCACCATCCCAATTATCTCGGCGGTGGGCCACGAGGTGGACTACACCATCGCTGATTTTGTGGCGGATCTCCGAGCCCCCACTCCTTCTGCGGCGGCGGAGCTTGTGGCCCCCGATGTGCAAAACCTCATCCGGGCAGTCGCCGTCATGAGACAGGAGCTGGATGCCGCTATCGAGGAAACGGTGCGGAATCAGGAAAGCCGGTTGGAGGCCCTCAAAAACCGCCTGCGGGCAAAATCCCCGGAATCGGTGGTCAGCCGGTGGGGAGAACAGCTGATCTCCCTCCAAGGCCGATTGTACGCGGCGGCACAACAGGCGGCGGAAATCAAGTCCATTGCCTTTAAGGGGCTTGTGGGGAAGCTGGAGGCATTAAGCCCCTTAAAAGTCCTCACCCGCGGGTACTCCATTACCTTTTTAGGCGAGAAAGCCATCACTTCGGTGAAAAAGGTGGTAAGCGGGGATGTACTCTGTACCCGGTTGACTGACGGAAGCATCATAAGCGCCGTGACGAAGATTGAAGAAAGCAAAGGAGCAGCCGGAAAACCGGCTGAATAAATGATATGGCACAGAAAAAACAGACGCTGGAATCGGCTATGGATGCCCTCCAGCAGATTGTCGAAAAGCTGGAGGAGGGTTCCCTTCCTCTGGAGGAATCCTTAAAGCTCTACGAAGAGGGCGTCAAGCTGACCGCCTTCTGCGACAAAGAGCTCAAAGGGGCAAAGCTGAAAATCAGTGAACTCAAAGACGTGAACAGCTCTCTGGGAGAACAGAATGAAACAGATGAATGAATATATTGCCCTCATCGACAGGGCACTTGAAACGGCCCTACAGGGCACGAAAGACCAGCAGGTACTCCAGGCTATGGCCTACAGCGCCGAGGCGGGAGGCAAACGCATCCGCCCTGTTTTACTGCTGGAATTTTGCCGGATTGCAGGCGGGGAGGTTTTAAAGGCGTTGCCTTTGGCCTGTGCCGTCGAGATGATTCACACCTATTCCCTGATCCATGACGACCTGCCCTGCATGGACGACGACGACCTGCGCCGGGGTAAGCCCTCCTGCCATAAACAGTTTGGGGAGGCGACGGCCCTTTTGGCAGGGGACGGGCTCTTGACCATGGCTTTTGAGATGATAGCCGGGGCGGAGCTTCCGGCCGAAATCTGTATCGGCGCCGTGAAAATCCTCTCTGCGCGGGCTGGGGTCCATGGCATGATCGGCGGGCAGGAAATGGATTTGCAAAACGAGGAAAAAGGAAGTAAAGCCAAAGCCGAGATGTTGGAGCGCACCTATGCCCTCAAAACCTCCGCACTATTGCAAAGTGCCTGTGAAATCGGTGTTTTAGCTGGTGGCGGGAGCCGGGAAGCGGTCCAGAAGGCAGGAGAGTACGCTTACCATCTGGGGCTCGCCTTCCAAATTGTGGACGACATTTTGGATGTGACCGGAGACGAAATGACCTTGGGCAAACCCATCGGCAGCGACGAGGAAAACGGGAAGGCCACCTTTGTTTCCCTCTACGGCGTCGACAAAGCACAAAAGCTCGCTTCTGAGCACAGCGACAAGGCACTTTCCACACTGCAATATTTTTCCGGCAGCGGGGAACTGAAAACGCTGACGGAAAAACTTCTCTTCCGGGAAAAATAACCAGCATCCCGGCTATAGAAGGGCACGCCAACGTTGGGACGAGGCGTTGCTCTAAAGAAAGGACATGGATTTTCGCATGACGGAATTTCTCGATTTGTTCAGCAACTATATCCTGCTGTCTGCCCTGGCCGCATGGCTTTTGGCACAGGTTTTGAAGGTAATTTTCTATAGTGTCAAACACCGCACCATCAATTTGGAGCGACTCATCGGCGCAGGCGGCATGCCCAGTTCTCACACGGCTACAGTGGTCGCATTGACGGTGGCGGTGGGGCGTTCAGAAGGGCTTGGTTCGCCGTTGTTTGCCATTTCGTTTATCCTGGCCTGCGTCGTCATGTACGACGCTACCGGTGTCCGCCGCGCCGCGGGTGAACAGGCCAAGGTGCTGAACAAGCTTGTTTTTGAGCACAAAAAGGATGACCCGCCGGTAGATGCCCAGAAAGCCTTGAAGGAATTTTTGGGTCATACCCCTCTTGAGGTGTTCGGCGGGGCGATTTTGGGGATTTTGGTGGCCTTTTTGCTCCCCATATCCATATAAGGAGGGGCTTTTTGCATGAACCAATATCCGATCCTGGACCGGGTGAATTCTCCCCAGGACGTTAAGAGCTTAAATCGCAAAGAGCTCAAGGAACTCTGCGTGGAAATCCGGAAATTTTTGGTGGAGCAGGTCTCCAAGACAGGGGGCCATTTAGCCTCCAATCTGGGGGTAGTGGAACTGACGATCGCCTTGCACCGGGTCTTCGACACCCCTTGGGATAGCATTATTTGGGACGTAGGTCACCAGTGTTACACCCATAAGATTATCACCGGGCGAAAAGATCAGTTTGACACCCTCCGCCAACCAGGGGGGTTAGGCGGCTTTCCCAAACCGGAGGAAAGTCCCCATGACGCCTTTATCGCCGGGCACAGCTCAACCTCCATTTCAGCGGCCTACGCCATCAGCCGGGCCAACCAGATGAGAGGGAGCAATTCACACGCCATCGCCGTCATCGGGGACGGTGCCTTTACCGGCGGCATGGCTTATGAGGCCCTCAACAACGCAGGCCGCAGCCGCACCAACTTAATCATCGTCTTAAACCATAACGCCATGTCCATCAGCCGTAATGTGGGCGCCTTTGCCCGTTATTTAACCACCATCCGGCTTCAGCCGGGTTACCTGCGGTTAAAAGACCACACTGAAACGGTGCTGGATCACATCCCGTTGGTGGGGAAGCCGGTAAAAAGGGTGGTGCAGTCGTCCAAGGCGGCCTTAAAAAACGCACTGTATCACTCCACTTTTTTTGAGGAAATGGGGTTTACCTACATCGGGCCGGTAGACGGCCACGATTTAAAAGCGCTGGAAAAGGCGTTCGTCCAGGCGAAGATTTTATGTCGTCCAGTTTTTGTACACGTGGAAACTACAAAGGGCAAAGGCTACGAATTCGCTGAGAAAAACCCTCTCATCTACCATGGTATCAGCAAGTTCGATGTGGAGACTGGAAATCCCGACCTCCCCGAAGAGGACAGCTTTTCCGTAGTGTTTGGAAACTATTTAACCGAGCTCGCCGACCACGATGACAAAATTTGCGCCATCACCGCCGCCATGAAACAAGGGACGGGACTCACCCCCTTCTGCTCAAAGCACCGGAACCGGTTTTTTGATGTGGGGATCGCAGAGCAGCACGCTGTCACCTTTGCAGCGGGCCTGGCCTCCAAGGAATACATCCCGGTTTTTGCCGTTTATTCCACATTTTTGCAGCGAGCCTATGACCAGATCCTTCACGACGCCGCCATCGAGCGACTCCATGTGGTGCTGGCCGTTGACCGGGCGGGGCTTGTGGGGGACGACGGCGAAACCCATCAAGGGGTGTACGACATAGCCTACCTCACCAGCATACCGGGTGTGACGGTATACAGCCCCACCACTAACGAGGAGCTTAAGGCCCAGCTTTACAAGGCAATTTACGAGACGGAGGGAGTTGTCGCCATTCGGTATCCCCGAGGCTGCGACAAAAAAATTTACAGGTCTCAAAACCCGTCTGCCGATTATCTTTTCCTCGATGAAAGGGGGAAAAACCTCGCCATCAGCTACGGGCGGATTTTCCACGATCTGTACGCTGTCAATCAAAAGGGGCATTTCGGGGCGCTGTTAAAGCTCAACAAAATAAACCCTCTGTCCGATGAGCTGGTGGAGAAAATCTCCGCTTATCATGACATCATCTTTTTTGAGGAAGTGGAGCAAAACGGCTCCATCGGGGAGCATTTGCTGCTGCAGTTAAATCAATTGGGCTGGCGGGGCAGCTTCCGGTCGGTTTCCCTTCCAAACGGCTTTTTCAAGCAGGGTAAGGTGCCGCAAATGCTGAAAGAATACCGTCTCGACCAAGAGGGAATGGCAGAGATTTTACGAGAGGAATGGGAAACAAAATGAAATCCCGTTTAGATATTCTGATGGTGGAGCAGGGCCTCGCCCCCAGCCGGGAAAAGGCTAAGGCCATGATTATGGCAGGGGAGGTCTTGGTAAACGGCGAGAAGGTGGATAAGGCGGGCGCCTCCATCGACGCTGGCGCTATCATCAAAGTCACCGGAAACGCCCTCCCCTACGTGAGCCGTGGAGGCCTTAAGCTGGAAAAGGCGATGAATGCCCATCAAATCGACCTGCACGGCGCCATCTGTGCCGACATCGGCGCTTCTACTGGCGGGTTTACCGACTGCATGCTCCAAAACGGAGCCAAAAAGGTCTACGCCATCGATGTGGGATACGGGCAGCTGGCCTGGAAGCTCCGCACAGATGAACGGGTGGTCAATTTAGAACGCACAAACGTCCGATATGTCACCGAGGAGCAGGTCCCCGACAAGCTGGACTTCGGTTCCGTCGACGTGAGCTTTATCTCCCTGACTCTGGTGCTGCCGGTGCTCTATAAGCTTTTGCGGGACGGCGGGCAGGGCGTCTGCCTCGTCAAGCCCCAGTTTGAGGCGGGGAAGGGCAAGGTGGGCAAGAAAGGTGTCGTCAGAGAGCCGGAAATCCACCTGGAAGTACTGGAAAAGATCTACGATTTTTGCCGCGAACTGGGCCTCTGCATCAAAGGAATCCATTATTCGCCCATTAAGGGCCCGGAGGGGAACATCGAGTACCTTTACTATTTCGAGAAATCACCGGAGCCTACCCCCTTTACAAAAGACAACCTGAAAACTTTGGTCCAGGCGTCCCATGACGCGCTGGACGGAAAAACAAAAGAAACGGAAACCCCATAATTCCTAGACAATGATGGGCTTTGCCCAAAGAAAGCTGGTGATCCTTGTGAAACTGCTGTTGATGCCCAACTTGGACAAAAAAAACGTCGTCGAATGCGTGAGGCAGGTCTGCGACCTGCTCTCTCCGAACGCCGAGCTGTGGATGACCGAGACCAAACGGGAGCATTTTCCCGGATGCAACGGCCTGCGGTTTGGAAAATTTGATAAGCTCCTCTGCCAATGCGATTTTTGCGTCGCCATCGGCGGCGACGGCACCATCATCCACGCCGCCAAGCACGCCGTTTTACAGGACAAACCGGTTTTGGGCATCAATTTAGGGAGGCTGGGCTTTCTGGCCACCCTGGAAACAGGGGAGCTCTCCCTGCTGCACAAACTTCAAACCGGCGATTACACGGTGGAAGAGCGGATCATGCTCTCCGTCGTTCACAAAAGCGGCAAGGGGACTCAGACCTATCAGGCTTTAAACGACGCGGTACTCTCCAAAGGGGCGCTGGCCCGAATGATCGACTTAAACATCTCCTGCCAGGGAAAAGGGGTCGGTCCTTACCGGGCAGATGGGGTGATCTTTTCCACCCCCACCGGCTCCACCGCCTACAGCCTGTCCGCCGGCGGGCCTGTCATCGACCCCACCATCGACTGCATTACTCTGACGCCGGTGGCGCCCCATTCGCCTTTTGGGCGCACCATCATCTTCAACGAACAAAGCGTCATCTCGGTGAGGCCCGCCCGCCCGGATCAGGAGATTTACCTGACAGTGGATGGGGAGCAGGGAATTCCAGTGGAATTTGGGGATGAAGTGCTGATTTCCAAAAGCAAAACAAGTGTAAAGCTAATTAACTTGACAGGGAAATTGTTCTATCAGGTGCTTAACGACAAGCTGCTCTACGGCAGTGAATGGCAGACGAAGCCCAGATAAAAATCGTGGTCTGCTACTGAAAGCTGTGGTTTTTAGGATCGAGGGAGGTATTTGATTTGAAAGCGCTAAGACTGAAAAAAATCGCCGAATTGGTGGAAAACAACGAGGTCTACACCCAGGACGACCTTCTAAAGCTGCTGGCCCAAGAGGGGATTGCCACCACACAGGCAACCATTTCCCGGGACATCAAAGAGCTTAATCTCGTCAAGGCCATCACCGAGGACGGCAAATACAAATACACCACCGCCCGCAAGCAGCAAAACCACAGCATGGAAAAGAAGTACCGGGCGGTGTTTACAGAGTCCATTATTCAGGTGGACTACGCCTTGAACACGGTAGTGATCCGCTGTCACACCGGCATGGCCAACGCCGCCTGCGCTGCCTTGGACACCATGGACTTTCAGGGGATCGTCGGCACCCTCGCCGGCGACGACACCATCTTTGTCCTCATGCGGACCGAAACCCTGGCGGAGAGCTTGACAAAGGAAATCCAATCCATGCTGGCGTAAGTGGGATTCCCTAAGGCGCGCTTTCAAAGATGGAGGCTTTGTTTTTGCCACAAAATGTCGCTGAACAAGGCCGCCGGAAAGGAATGTTGAGTGATATGCTCCAGTCGTTATACATCGAAAATTTAGCGGTCATCGAAAAAGCCTGCATCGATTTTAACGGGGGCTTTACCGTCTTTACCGGTGAGACCGGGGCGGGGAAGTCCATCGTCATCGACGCCATCAACGCCTGCCTGGGCCAGCGGGCCAGCAGGGAGATCGTCCGCACCGGTGCAGAAAAGGCTTCGGTGTTGGCGATTTTTACAGACGTCCCTCAAAGCGTCCTCCGCCTCCTTCAGGAAAACGGCTATGAACCGGAGGAAGGGGAACTCCCCATTTCCCGGGAAATTTATCTGGATGGACGCAGCACCGCTAAAATCTGTGGTAAGCCCGCCACCGTCTCCTTTTTAAAAGAGGTGGGGACGGGGCTTGTGAACATCCACGGCCAGCACGACAACCAAATCCTTTTAAACCCTGACCGGCATCTGAGCATCATCGACGACTACGGGGAGCTGGAGGGAGAAATCGCCGCCTATCAAGGGGAATACCGGCTTCTCCGGGACGACATCCGCGCCCTCCGCGCCCTCAAAATCGACGAGGAGGACAAGCGCCGCCGCATTGACACCCTGACCTACCAAATTGACGAAATCTCTGCCGCCCGGTTAAAGCCTGGCCTGGAAGAGTCTCTTGAGGAAAGGGCCCGCTTTTTTCGAAACGGCGAGAAAATCGCAGGCGCTTTGAGCATGGCCTGCGGGGCGTTGCTGGGCGATGAGGAAGACACCCAAGGGGCCTGCGACCTGATGCAGGCGGCCAAAGCAGCCCTTTCAGAGCTCTCCGGGTTCCCGGATTTTGAGAAGGCGGCCCGGACGCTGGAAACCATGGCCATCGATCTCAATGAAATTGCCTCAGCCCTCAAAGAGCGGCTCAACGGGATGGAATACGACCCCCGGGAGGCCGACCAGGTGGAGCGGCACTTAAGCGAAATCCACCGCCTCAAAGGAAAATACGGCAGTACCATCGAAGAGGTGATTGCCTACGGGGAAAAGGCCAAAGACGAGCTCCACCGCATCGAAAGCGCCGAAGAAGAACTGAAAAAGATAAACGCCCGCGCCCTAAAGCAAAAGGAAAAGGTGGCGTCTTTGGCCGCTGCCCTCACGAAAAAGCGGCAAGAGGCGGCAGAACGCTTCGTCCAAAAGGTCCAGGAGGAGGCCCGGTTTCTCGAAATGCCGAACCTCAGGCTGGAGGCGCGATTTACCCCCTGCAAGATCGGCGCAAACGGCGACCACACCATGGAACTGCTGATTTCCGCAAACGCCGGGGAGCCGCCTAAGCCCATCGCAAAGATTGCGTCGGGAGGCGAGCTTTCCAGGGTAATGCTGGCCATCAAGAGCGCCTTGGCCGACAAAGACCAGGTGGGCACCTTGATTTTTGATGAGGTGGACACCGGCGTCAGCGGCAGGGCCGCCCAGAAAATCGGCCTAAAGCTCAAAGAGGTCGCCCGCAACCGGCAGGTTTTCTGCGTTACCCACTCCGCGCAGGTAGCGGCCCTGGGGGACGGCCACCTGCTCATTGAAAAACGGATGGAAAACGGACGAACTTTCACCCAAGTGACCCCTTTAAACGACGAGGAGCGCATCCGGGAAATTGCCCGCATTATGTCCACCGACCGTGTCACCGATTTGATGCTCCAAAACGCCGCCAGTATGTTAAAAGACGGAAGAAATAATATATAAAATATTTTATTAATATTTAAAAATATGCATATTTATTTAAATATTATTTATTCTTTGTTTGATAATTATAGTTATTATATTTTTATACTAATTTTTAATTTTTTACGAAATAATATGGTGGTAAATATGTATAATATTAAATTTTTGCAGGAACCAGGATTTTTATATGATTTAATAAGTCTTTTTATAATCCATTTTAATAAAAATAGACTAACCAATTATATGCCACAAAAGTCAACAGCCGAAAACATCAAATTTTTTGAACAATTGGAATATGAATTTACACCGATTCCAGATGAATTAGTCCCCTTCTTCTATCTCAATGAGAATCAGAAATGCTTTTTAACTAGATATTGCTACTATGATAATATCGAAACCTATCAAATCAATTTTAAATTTGAACATATGCAGGATGATTTGTTGGATGCTGAAAAACTTGTTTTTGAGTTGATCCGATTCTATTTTCCTAAGCTGAATGACGACCAGATTGAGGATTATCGAAATAATCTTGATAATTTGATGCAATTGGTCGACGAATCCAATTACAGCGACTACATAAAAGAAAAGCTCTGTATCTTTTTTGTCAGTTACAAACGGATAATAAAGAAATTGAATTTTGAGTTGATTTCAAAAGAAACGCAATTAAGGCAGTATTACGAGCGAAATTATAAAAAAATAGCTTATTTTGAAAATGAAATAGATTTTAATGAATTTTGCTTTGATGTTTTTAAAGATTTTGACAAGCAGTATAAATATAATCAAAATTCTAATATATATATCTCTCCTTGTATCATTGCCATATCTATTATCTGTAGTTATTTTCTTGATAATTCTGCTATTGTTTTACTGGGAATCAATGGAGGAAAAGTATTAGAATTTTTACGGAATCGGGAAAAATTAGTGAATTTGGATGTTTTCGGTACAGCGGTTTCGGAACCGAACCGAGTAGGGATCATCAACGCCCTATTAGAGAGAAATGAAATGTCTATCCGGGACATTGAAAAGATGTTTGACATTTCCAACACTAATGCTTATTATCACTTGAGCTTGATGTTAAAGGCCAATATAATCAACGTCCGCAATCAGGGGCGTACCATGTTATATAGTCTGAACCGGAGTTACTTTGACGGTCTGATTGAGGCTTTAAAAAAATACAGTTCCAAGAGTCAAGAAGAAGCGGGATAAAACGATACCTCGAATAAACGGCCGGAGTGTGTTTTTCACACTCCGGCCGTTTCTGTTTATTGCTTTCTTTGGATTGGCGCAACCTCTCACTCCCGGATGAACAGCACCCCCAGAGTGCTCTCCCCGCAGTGGTTGGAAATGGTACAGCTGGCCTCGGTCTCCAAAACTTCACCAAAATTTTGGCACTCCCGGACGGTTTTCTCCGCCAGGGCCACCGTGTCGTCCGGACAGGTGGTGTGGGTGACAAAAATCCGTTTGAGGCGCAAATCGTCCCGGTTTTGCAGCTTGTCACGGATGTATTTTGCCATACAGTCGTTGTAGCTTCCCCGGTACTTTTTGCCCACTTCCATTTTGCCGTCTTTGACCAAAATTACCGGACGCAGGTGCAATACATTCGCCCCCATGGCCACCAAGCTGGAACAGCGGCCTCCTTTTGCCAGGTAATCCAGTCGGTTGATGATAAAGCTCGCCTCCACCTTTGGGATTAGGCGGTCGATTTCCAGGGTGATTTCATCGGCGTCCATGCCCTGTTGCGCCATTTCACAGGCCTCCAGCACCAAAAGCCCTGTTCCTGTGGAGAGGTTCCGGCTGTCGATAGGGTAGACCCCTCCGATCTCCTGAGCCGCCACCAAAGCGTTTTGGTGGGCGCTGGAAAATTCCGAGCTGATATTGAAATGGATGATTTCGTCGTGGTCTTTTTTGAGAGCCGAAAAAAATTCCAGGTAATCTCCCACCGAAGGGGCTGCCGTTTTAGGCAGGGTGTTCGTCTTTTCTACATAGGCGTAAATGTCACTGGGTGTGACGGTGACGCCGTCCCGGAAGGATTGCTCTCCCATGTTAATGTACAGTGGCACAGTGTCCACTTCGTATTTTTTCATTAAGTCTTTCGAAAGGTCGATGGTGCTGTCTCCTGTAATTTTGATGCGGCTCATGGATAATACTCCTTTCGGTTTTCCGTCCGTGCGGGCTTCGTATAGGATAATAACTTCCCATATTGATTACAATTGCAATAAACGCAGGTGTACTGCGTTTATTGTACCATGGGAGACGCCAGGTTGCAAGGGGATATCAACCGTAAATTTCGATGAAAGCCTTGGGGAAATAGGAGAAGAAGCAGAAAAAATTCCAAAAATTTATCGAAGGTTGGAGATTGTTGGTTCTAAGCCTCGTTTTCATTATAGAAAGCAGTTTGCATCCGTTTCATTCACAAAAATGTGGCAATTTCTTAAAATATATGATAGAATGGTGTCAAAAGGACAAGGCTAATTTTGTATGTAGGGAGTGACGCCCATATGGACCTCAACCGGAGAAACGTGAAAAAAATCCTGTTTATTGTCGCTTGCGCCATCGTGTTGTTTTTGGGATTGCAAAACATCAGCAACCTTTACACCTTTGGAAAGATCGTTTTCTCCCTCCTGTCCCCCTTTTTAATGGGACTTTGCATCGCGTTTATCCTAAATGTGCCCATGAAGTTTATTGAGGAAAAGCTCTTCCGACTGGGTGGCAAGCATGACAGGCTGGTTCGAAAGATTAAGCGTCCCTTAAGCCTTGTTTTGACAATTATTTTCGTTCTGCTGCTCATTTTCTTTGTCATGTTTATTATCATCCCGGAACTGGGGAATACCTTCGACATCATCCAGCGGAACATCCCGGTCTACATAGGCAAAATCAATTCCTGGATCACCCAATTGCTCGTTGATTTTCCTGAGCTTGATAATTGGATTTCCACCATCACCATTGACTGGAACAAGCTGGGCGACACCGTTTTTAGCTTTTTGTCAAACGGGGCGGGCAGCGTCCTCAACACCACCGTAAGCGCTGCGACCAGCGTAATTAGCGGTGTTGTGAACTTTTTCCTGGGTGCAGTTTTCGCCTGTTATGTGCTGCTGCAAAAAGAGAAGCTCAGCCGGCAGGTTAAACAGATCCTCTACGCTTTTGTCCCCGAGAAAAAATATGACGAAACCTCGTTGAAATCCGATACCCATCGGGTAGACAAATTCCTTTCGATTTGCCGCCTTGCAAACCGTACTTTCTCCAATTTCATCGCAGGCCAGTGTACCGAGGCGGTGATCTTAGGCGTTATGTTTTTTGTGGCCTTGAGTATTTTCCAATTTAAATACGCTTTGATGATCAGCGTGATGACGGCGTTTTTCGCCTTAATCCCCATTTTCGGTGCCGTCATTTCAATGTTTATCGGCGCCTTTTTGATCCTCATGGCAGACGGGCCGATGCAGGCGCTTTGGTTTATCGTTTTGTTCCAGGTGGTCCAGCAGATCGAGGGAAATTTCATCTACCCTCACGTCGTGGGGAATTCCGTCGGCCTTCCTTCCATCTGGGTACTGGTGGCTGTCACACTGGGTGCCAGCACCATGGGGGTTGTTGGGATGCTCATTAACATCCCGCTGTTTTCGGTCATCTACGTCCTCATCAAAGAGGAGGTAGGGGAGCGGCTCAGGGAAAAGAAAGTCCCTCCCGATTCAATCCAATAGGCGCTTTCTATCATTTTTTCAAGGAGAACAATCATGAAACTCAATAAACAGGAAGTTTTCAGCGTCCCCAATATCCTCTCTTTTGTCCGAATTTTACTGATTCCCATATTTATGCTCTTTTACCTGACGGCGAAAACTCCCGTGGATTATTACATCGCGGCATCGATTATCCTCATTTCCGGCCTAACCGACATGGCTGACGGTCTCATTGCCCGAAAATTTCATATGATAACAGAGTTAGGGAAAGCTCTGGACCCCATCGCCGACAAACTCACCCAGGCTGCCATCGTTTTCACCCTGATTTTTCGGTATCCTGCTATGGTTTTCCTCTTTCTGCTTTTGGCAGTTAAAGAAATTTTCATGGGGGTGAACGGCCTCATCCTCTTAAAAAAAGGAAAAAAACTAGACGGCGCTATGTGGTTTGGAAAGCTTTCAACAGCGGTTTTATATGGGGTAATGTTCATTTTCATCGCCGTGCCTACTTTGCCGCCCCTAATCGCCAATGCCCTGATGATCGTCACTGGGTTTTTCCTAGCGCTTTCGTTCATCCTGTACATTCCCGTCTTTGCTGGAATGCACAAAGCGGGCAAAGAGAAAACCCAATCGGAAAAAGCTTAATTTTGCTAGGAGAAACAGATGGAAAAGATCAATTACGCAGGGACGCGAGAGGCATCTTCCGCAAAACCCGTTGCCCAATCCTTTGCCAAAGGACTCAATTTTTACAAGCTCTTTTGGATTTTCTTCATCGGGAGCTTTGCGGGCGTCTTTGTCGAAACCCTTTACTGCCTTTTGACCAGGCACCACTTTGAAAGCCGCAGTGGTTTAATTTACGGCCCCTTCAACCTGGTGTACGGCTTCGGAGCGCTGTTTATTACCCTGGGATTATACTGGCTCTTAAACAAAAGTGTCCTCTTTATCGCCGCAGGCGGGTTTGTGTTAGGGGGGCTTTGCGAATTTGTGTGCAGCTGGGTGCAGGAGATGCTCTTCGGCACCGTGTCCTGGGAATACAGTGGCTCCCCTATGAGCATCCAGGGGCGTATTAACTTAAAATACTGCATTTTCTGGGCGATTCTGGCGGTTGTCTGGATGAAGCTCTTGTTCCCAATGCTCTCAAACCTCATTGAAAAGATCCCCGGGAAAATCGGAAAGCCGCTCACCTGGATCCTTTTGGTGTTCATGGTGTTCAACAGCGCGATTTCCGGTATGGCGGTAGCGCGGATGTCTGCCCGCTACCACGGCATCCCGCCCCGAAACCGGGTAGAGGTTTTCCTAGACCGCCGCTATCCTGACGACTTTCTGAAAAAAATATATCCCAATATGATGTTTGTCTCCGACAAGGATTAAGTCAGGACCCCCGGCTTAGCCGGGGGTATCTTTGTGCTAAAGCTTACAACACAAAAAATCTCCCGATGTGGCTGCACCGGGAGATTTTTTCTCCAAAAGGAAGGTTTTGTTTCATCCGAGATTCTTTGGAGTCAGGAATAAGGGCCCTTGAACCAAAAATGGATAAAGGATATAAAAAATTATCCCTATTTCACGGTACCCAGTATTATGGGGCGTTTTGGAGGCGGCGTTTGGGAGATTCTCAAACCACCGCGAAAAACTTCTTCCGCATCCCCGAATTTTTCCGGCGTATTGGAGTGCAGCACTGCGATAACGTCGCCCGTTTGGACTTGATCGCCAATCTTTCGTTCTAAACGGATGCCAGCTCCATAGTCGATGTCATCTTCCTTGCGCTCCCGACCTGCTCCCAGTATGGAGGAAGCGATGCCGCATCTTTTCGCGTCCATCCGGACAAGATATCCGTCCGATTCTGCTTTGATTTCCCGACGATACAGGGCACAGGGGAGAAGGGAAAGGTTGTCAATAGATTGTAGATCGCCGCCCTGGGCCTCGACAAGTTGCCGGAATTTTTGAAGGGCTGCCCCGCTATCCAGAACATTTTGCGCCGTTTCCCGGCATCGGTCAAGAGGGCCCTCATCCGCCAAAAAGAGCATCCATGCGCTCAATTCAAGGCAAAGGGAGGTAAGGGTGGGATCGCCGCCCCCTTTCAGCAATTCGATAGCCTCCCAAAGCTCCAGGCTGTTGCCCACGGCAAGCCCCAAGGGCGCCTCCATATCAGTGAGCAAGGCAACGGTTTTTTTGCCGGCGTGCTTGCCGATGGAAACCATTGTCTTGGCGAGCTTTTGTGCTTCTGGAAGGGTCTTCATAAAGGCGCCGCTTCCCACCTTGACGTCCAGCAAAATGCAGTCGCAGCCGGAGCAGAGCTTTTTGCTCATAATAGAAGATGCGATGAGGGGAATACTCTCCACCGTAGAAGTGGCATCCCGCAAAGCGTAGATCCTCTTGTCGGCAGGGGCGAGGTTTTTGGAGGAACCGATGAGCCCGATACTAATGCGGTTGACCTGTCTAATAAATTCGCTTTCACTCAAATTAACCCGGTATCCGGGGATGGATTCCAGTTTGTCGATTGTACCACCGGTGTGTCCTAAGCCCCTTCCGCTCATCTTGGCCACTGGGACGCCGCAAGCTGCCACAATGGGCGCGACAATCAAGGTGGTTTTGTCCCCAACGCCGCCAGTGGAGTGCTTATCGACCTTTTGCCCCTTGATGGCGGACAAGTCGAGACTATCGCCCGACGCCGCCATTTCCATCGTCAAAAAAGCGGTCTCCCGGTCGTCCATGCCGTTTAGGCAGATGGCCATCAGGAGAGCGGACGCCTGATAATCGGGGATGGAGCCATCGGTATACCCTTTAACGAAAAAAGTTAATTCCTCATCGGTTAGAGAGCAGCCCTCCCTCTTTTTGCGGATAATATCCACCATTCTCATCAAGATCATCCTTCCTCGTCAGCTGATATTTAGCTATACCTTATCTTAGGTCGTCAGCAGAAAAATTCTCGGGCAAAAGTTCACCGAGGCTTTTGGTCGTCAAGCCCCCTGCGCCGTCTCCTGTGACGACTACAAGGCCTCCGTTATTAAACTCCCGAAGCACCTGCCGGCAAACGCCGCAGGGCCAGCAGGGGGCGTTGGCGTCTCCGTCCAGCCTACCGCCTGCAACGGCAATGGCTAAAAACTCCCGTTTTCCCTCGGAAATAGCCTTAAACAGCGCTGTCCGCTCGGCGCAGTTGCTGGGTGAATAGGCGGCATTTTCGATGTTGCAGCCTGTAAAAACAGTTCCATCAGCGCAGAGCAGTGCCGCACCCACAGCGAATTTGGAGTAGGGGCAGTAGGCATATATTCGCGCCTGCTGCGCCTGTTTAAAAAGATTTGCATAATCGGTTCCAAGGTTCATCTGAGGTACTCCTTCCAGAAAATCAATTTATTCTGTATTTCTCTCAAAGACAGGCTCCAAAAAATAAAACGATCCATAGGATGATTATTGGAGCCTTTTGCTATTTTCAGGATAGTATATGAGATGGTATAATAACTTCAAAGGATATTGTAACATATATGTACGCGAAAGGAAATAGACTGTTTGAATCGATGAGGGGATACTCGAAATTACAACACAAAAGGGGAAACCTAGGATGATAAAAGACATGACGGTAGGGAATCCGTCACGAATTCTTTTGGGGTTCTCGCTCCCCATGATCTTAAGCGGGATGTTCCAGCAGCTCTACAATATCGTAGACAGCGTGGTAGCTGGCCAGTTTGCTGGAGTAAATGCCCTGGCGGCAGTAGGGGCCTCCTATCCCATTACCATGCTGTTTATCGCAGTGGCCACTGGAGCAGGGATGGGCAGTTCGGTCATCATTTCCCAGCTTTTTGGGGCCAAAGATTTTATCCGGATGAAGTCGGCAATTTACACTGCCCTGATCTCCATCGCAGCGTTAAGCGCCCTGTTTACCTTGTTGGGGATTGTGTTCTGTACCCCACTAATCTCCCTCATGGGCACCCCGGAAGCGATTTTTGCAGACTCCGACCTTTATCTGCGTATTTACGTCTATGGTATCTTTTTCCTTTTTCTCTACAATATTGTCACGGCAGTGTTTAACGCCTTAGGGGACTCCAAAACCCCTCTTTTCTTGTTGATTTTTTCCTCTCTGTTCAACGTAGTGCTGGACATTTGGTTTGTCGCCGGCTTCGAAATGGGAGTAGCAGGTGTTGCCTGGGCCACCTTTATCGCTCAGGGGCTTTCCGCCATTTTATCTGCTTTGTGGCTTTTTCGAAAACTGGGGCGCATAAAAGCAGACGGCAGGGCGAAGCCTTTTGACTGGCATCTTTTGGGGGCGATGTCCAAAATCGCCATCCCCAGTATTATCCAGCAGTCTATCGTCTCTGTCGGGCAATTGGGAGTCCAGGCGCTGGTCAACCGGTTCGACGAACGGGTGGTGGCCGGGTACTCCGCTGCCATCAAGATCGATTCCTTTTTAAAGGTCGCCGGGATGAGTGTCGGAAACGCCATATCCAGTTTTACCGCCCAAAATATCGGTGCGGGAACGGTTTCCCGTATTCGCAGCGGCCGCAACGCCGCTATTGCCGTCATGGCTGTTTACAGCGTCCTGGCTTTTGCTGTCATCCGCCTTTTCGGAGACGAAATCGTCGGGGTCTTCGTCGATTCTAAGGAGGCGGCCGCCGACGTCATTCAGGTAGGGGTGGAATACCTCAACATTGTCTCTATGTTCTATTTTGCCTGCGGTGTGTTGCTCATCCTAAACGGCATTTTGAGGGGAAGCGGCAGGGTGTTGGCCTTTACCTGCTCCACTATGACCGACCTGGTTTTGCGAGTCAGTTCCGCCTATCTTTTAGCGGATGTCATCGGCCCATCCGCCATTTGGTGGTCGATCCCCATTGGCTGGTGCATTGCCATGGTGCTTGCCTGGTGCTTTACCTTTTTCCGACGGACAGACCGGAGGGAATTTGTGAGGCTTGAGGCAGGCAAATAAAAAATCCCGACATTGGTATCGGGTAATTGGCGGGCCGAACCCCGTCCCGGAGGGAGAAAGTAAAATTGAAAGTAACCATTTATGGGCGAGAATACCGCTTTGAAACAGCATTTCAACACCGCGATGCTATGCGCCAAAGTTTTAACCGGCTTTCACAGCTCTGCTTTGAAGGGCTGTCGTTGGAGCGCTGGTATCAAAACGGCTGTTGGACCGATAACAGCGTCCCCTACACGCTGTTTGACGGAGAGCAGGCGGTTTCTAATGTCTTCGCACACCGGATGGATTTTTTTCTAAATGGAGAGCCTAAGTGTTTTGTCCAATTGGGCACTGTGATGACCCATCCAGATTACCGGAAGCAGGGACTTTTGCGATTTTTGATGGAACAGGTGTTAGAACGCTGGAAAGACAGTTGCGACGGGTTATTTTTATATGCCAACGAAACGGTGCTGGATTTTTATCCTAAGTTCGGTTTTACCCAGTTTCCGGAATGGGAAGCCCAAAAATCCATCGTCCCCAAAGAGGGAAGGGTACAAAAATTGAACCTCAATTGCCCGAGTGACCGGGCGATTCTATTGGAAAATTCCCAAAGGCCCAATCCATTTTCTGCCTTGGCCTTGACAGGAAGCAACACGACTATCCAATTTCACTGCGACTATTTTCTCTCCGATAACGTCTATTTCCTCAAAGATTTCGGTGCGGTAGTAGTTGCAGAGCAGCAGGGAGACACCTTATTTTGTTACGATATATTTGGAGGAAGCGGTCCTTTGGAGGAAATGTTGGCTATTTTAGCGGCACCCAGGACTACCTCCTTGAAGCTGGGCTTTTCACCAAAAGACATTCGAGGGTTTGAGTGGATACCGGTTTTGAAAGGGGATACCCCTTTTGTACTGTCCCGGGACGGAAAGGAAATTTTTGGAGGTAGAAAACTGCGTTTTCCCCTGTTGTCCCATACATAATGGGGCACTTGAATTGGCTTCGAAGAATTTATATAGAAATCAAAACCACTAGTAAACTAGTGGTTTGCACAGACCCCGGAGGGGTCAGAACTTGCTGACCCCTGGAAGGGGTACTGAGGGTTT
>CAJFOJ010000053.1 GCA_904396495.1 uncultured Oscillospiraceae bacterium | reverse complement strand
CTTTTGTATCACCGCCTCAACAACCTGTTTCTTGCATTCTGGTGTATAGCCTTTATTCAGTATTCCTTTCGGCATAGTAAAGCCCCCACTTGTTATTCAGTATATCACTGTCTAACAAATGGGGGCGGTTCATTACCGGAACCCGGTTTTGAGATTCTATATTTTGTCAGTCCTCCACCGCGATGGCCTCAATTTCAAAAAGGGCTCCTTTTGGAAGGGCACCTGCCTGTACACAGGAACGGGCCGGCGTCTCGCCGGTGAAGTATTTGGCGTAGATTTCATTGACGGTGGAAAAATCGGCAATGTCAGCCAAAAACAGGGTGGTTTTCACCACGTTTTGGTAAGTCATGCCCGCCGCTTCGAGGACGGCTCCTAAGTTTTTCATCCCCTGCTCGGCCTGGGCGGAGACGCCGCCCTCCGCCAAAACGCCGGTCTCCGGGACAAGCCCGATTTGCCCGGAGGTGTAGAGGACACCTCCCGCCTTGACAGCGTGAGAATAGGGGCCGACAGCCGCCGGTGCGTTTTGGGCGCTGATGATTTCTTTTTTCATATAGATCGATCCTTTCTGTTGCGGCGGTTTCCCGCCCTCTAATATTAAAGTATGTAATCATAAAATTACGCGAAGTTTTGCCCTCTTGTCTGCTGCTCGTCCAGATAGGTGGCCATCAGGTCGGCGGTGTGGAGCAAAACGGCTAACGGGTACTGCTCAAAGGCTTTGGACATGCTGTAATCCCCCGGTGTTGCAGCAAACCCACCCATGTGGTACCGGATGGCGATAGCCTCGTCTAACCTAAGCCGCATAAATCGCTCGATGATAAAGACGCTTTTTTCCCCGTGGCCGTAGGGAATCTGCTCGTCCACTGTGTAGAAAGGCCGCTGCTCCCAGCTGCCGTTTATCTTGACGTTGCGCATCTCCTGCTTATAATAGTTTGCCTTGCAGACGTCGTGGAGCAGCCCGCAGACAGCAATAGCCTCGTCGGAATAAGGGCATTCCGACGGGTACTCAGCCTCCATCAGCGCTTTCAGCCGCTTGTAGACGTTGACGCTGTGAAGGCACAAACCTCCCTCCTCCGCCAAATGGAACCGTGTGCTGGCCGGAGCGGTAAAAAAGTCGCTCTTTGTCAGCCAATCCAACAATTTATCCGCCCCTCTGCGGGTGATGTGGCTATTGTATAACTCGATGAACTGATCTTTTCCCATTCGAATTCCTTCCTTTCTGGGAATGGAACCGTTTTAGCGGCTCCGCTGTCAAGTCCTGCCATGGAGACAAATGTTGAGAAACTTTCTCTCTACCCAATGTAATTGCGGTCGATATTGATGACGGTAAACAGCTTTTCATCTTGTTCATGAACCATCTGCTGGATGTTGTCTTTTAAGTCGCCGTCGGAGAGTTTGCAGTCAAATGGAACCACAATGTCGAAAATCAAATTGGTGTGAGTGTATCCCTTTACCACCCGGAAATCATGCATGGTGATGCCGTAGCCCATGGAAGCCAATAACTTCGACATCATTTTTTTCATCTCATTTGTCTCCTCGTCATCGGTGATGACCGGATCCAAGTGCACCACCAAAGAGATGCCTTCCCCCTGGAAGTCCCGCTCAATGTTGTCGCAGACGTCGTGGCTTTTTAAAATGTCGTTTTTGGCGTCCATCTCCACATGAACCGAGGCAAAACACCTTCCTGGGCCGTAGTCGTGGACCATCAGGTCGTGGACGCCCAGCACCCCGTCATAGGAACGGAGCTTTTCCAGGATTCCCACCACCAGTTCCCTATTTGGCGCCTCCCCCAAGATGGGACTCAGCGTCTCGTTTACCAGTTTAATGCCCGAAATCACGATAAATACCGCGATGGCCAGGCCCACAATTCCGTCCAGCATAGCAAAATTCGTCAACCTGCTGACAATAGCGCAGAGGAGGACAGCAGACGTCATCAGCACGTCGTTGCGGCTGTCGGCGGCAGTGGCCTCCAGGGTGGTGGAATCAATGAGTTTTCCCACCTTGCGGTTAAAAAAGAACATCCAGAGCTTCAAAAGGATGGAGGCTCCTAAAATCACCATTGATATCACGCTGAAGGCAGCGGCTTGTGGGTGGATGATTTTATCGAAGGAGGACTTCGCCAAATCAAACCCGACCAATACGATGAAAAAGGCCACCACCAACCCTGCCACATATTCCATCCTGGCGTGGCCGAAGGGGTGCTCTTTGTCGGCGGGACGGCCCGACAGCTTGAAGCCGATGAGGGTCACTAAAGAGCTTGTGGCGTCGGACAGGTTGTTGACACCGTCGGCCAAAATCGAAACGCTCTGGAAAAGCAGCCCACAGATAATTTTGGAGGCGCTGAGGATCGCGTTGCACAGGATACCGACGATGCCGGCCAGTTTGCCGTAGCTTTCCCGCACTTTGCGGTTTTTCACCTGGTCGCTGTCTTTGATAAAAAGCCGGATCAGCAATGAGGTCATGGGAAGATCCCTTCCTTTACGAATTTGTGGCGGTTTTCCAATAATTTTGCGCCAAACGGTTTCTCCCATCCGTCATACTGGCGCAAAAGGGATACTGGTTGTGAATATCATCATTTATATGAAAATTTTTTTGCCGCAATGAGAATATTATACCAATTTTTATGGTAAGTTGCAACTTTTTCTCTATAATGAATCCTCCTCCCCAGCCCTATCGTTTTATGGAGTAAGAAGAAAAAGAAATTTTGCTCTTTTTTCTTGACAAGCAGGTGGAATGTTCCCTATAATAAAGTTACATAAGCACCTGCCCTAAAAACATATTAAACGGGCTTTCCCCACAGGGCAAGCCGGAAAGGCGTGAAACACATGGATGCACAAAAACTCGACCTCTATTTGATGACCAATCAGAAGTATTTCCCTCCGGAAAAAATCCCCTTTATCCGGGAAAAGCTGGCGGCGCTGGACGACTCCCAGTTCGTGGTGGCCACCGCAGTGGAACTGAAAGACCCCACCGTCATGCTCCTTATCTCCATTTTTCTCGGTGGATGGGGCGTTGACCGCTTTATGATGGGCGACATCGGCCTGGGGGTTTTAAAGCTCCTGACCGGCGGCGTCTGTGGAATTCTTTGGCTCGTCGATGTCGTCACTATTATGGGAAAGATAAAAGAACAAAACTTTAACAATATTATGATGGTGCTCTAGCGCTACATATCCGCCGTCCGTTCCTGCCTTTGGAGCGGACGGATATTTTTTTCTTTTTTTAGAACAAATTTTCTTTTTTGCGGATTTTCCCTTTACAAGAGCCTTTTGCTGTGGTATACTATCCTTACAAACAAATGTTCTATTCGAGGCGATACCATGGATTTGATGGAAAAACTCACAATTTTATCCGACGCTGCCAAATACGACGCCGCCTGCACTTCCAGCGGAGTTGCAAATGTCCCCTCCGCCGGCGGAATCGGCAGCACGGCGGCCTGCGGCATCTGCCACAGCTTTGCAGCCGATGGGAGGTGCATCTCCCTTTTAAAGGTGCTGATGACAAATGTCTGTATCTACGACTGCAAATACTGTGTCAACCGGGTCTCCCATGATACTCGGCGGGCAGCTTTTGCCCCTGAAGAACTGGCCGATCTGACGATACAATTCTACCGCCGCAACTACATTGAAGGATTGTTTTTGAGCTCCGGCGTCATCAAAAACCCCGATTACACCTGTGAACAGCTCATCAAAACCCTGACCCTTCTCCGTACAGAGTACCGTTTTCACGGCTACATCCACGTCAAGGCCATTCCTGGGGCCGACCCTGTGCTCCTCAACCGGCTGGGGATGCTGGCTGACCGGATGAGCGTTAATATTGAACTTCCCTCTCAGAAAAGCCTGGGCACTTTGGCCCCTGACAAGTCCAAACACTCGATTTTAAAGCCCATGTCCTTTATTCAGCAGAAAATCACCGAAAGCGCCCACGACATCGTCCGCTATAAACACGCTCCCCGCTTCGCCCCCGCCGGACAGAGCACCCAGATGATCGTCGGCGCCACCCCGGAGACTGACTTTCAAATCCTCCGCCTGTCGGAGTCCCTTTACAAAAAATACAGCCTAAAGCGGGTCTTTTTCTCCGCCTATATGCCGGTGTCGGACAATCCCCTCCTCCCCTCTTTGGATACAAAGCCTCCCCTCTTGCGGGAGCACCGGCTCTACCAGGCAGACTGGCTGCTACGGTATTACGGGTTTGAGGCCAAGGAGCTATTGGACGAGCAAAGCCCCAATTTTAACCCCTTAATCGACCCCAAATGCAACTGGGCTTTAAACCATCTGGAGCTCTTCCCGGTGGACGTGAACAAAGCCCCCTTTGAATTGCTTTTGCGGGTACCGGGCATCGGCGTTACCTCGGCCAAGCGGATCACCGCCGTCCGCCGCACCGGTTCGTTGGATTTTAAAGGCCTTAAAAAAATCGGGGTGGTCCTAAAGAGGGCCCAGTATTTTATCACCTGCTCCGGCAAACTGCCGGACGGGTTAAAAATCACCTCGGACAACATGATCCGCTCGCTGATGCCAGAAGGGTACGCCGCCGGGTTCTCCGATCACGGTGGGGAACAGCTTTCGTTGTTTCCCGACCCGTCCAAAGTTTTCAAAGAGGATGTGCAAAAATGTTTAACCGGACAAATCTGATTTACCGCTACGACGGCAGCTTCGATGGGCTCTTGACCTGCGTTTTCACCTGCTATGAGCAGAAAGAGTGGCCGCTTGACATTGTCTCCAGCCTCAACGTACAGGACACCCTCTGCCCTGCCCGCACCGTTGACACCGACCTCGTAAAAGCTTCCCGTGTGGCGGTTGTGCTGCCTCAAAAACTCTCAAGGGAAGGGGCCGAGTGGGTATATTTGGGGTTTCTTTCCTGCCACCCCAAAAAAGAGCTGCTTTTACTGGATTTTATTCGCAAAGGGCTCCGGGAGGGACCAAAAATCGTCCGCATGCTCACCGACGACACGGTGAACGCTTTAAGCCGCGCCGTCTACCACCTGACTCACGAAGCCCATCTGCTCTCAGGATTTGTACGGTTTTCCGATAGCGGAGGAGCGCTCACATCTACCATTGAGCCCAAAAATAACGTCCTCCCCATCCTTTCAAACCATTTCTGCACCCGCTATCCAGGCGAATACTTCCTCATCTACGATAAGACAAACGACCTCGCCCTCCTCCACGAACCGGGAAAGCCCAGCTCCATCATCGCCGCTGACGAAATCGAACTGCCGCCACCTGACGAACAGGAGCTTTACTTCCGTGCTTTATGGAAACAGTTTTACGACACCATCGCCATCGAAGGCCGATATAACCCCCGATGCCGCATGACCCACTGCCCCAAGCGGTTTTGGAAACATATGACCGAACTGGGTGCAGGTTTTATCAGCGGGTTTTATGCTGATTACCGGGATAAAGCATCTTCCCGGGAAGGCAAGGACATGGAGGGCGGCATCTTAAAGCGATCCGCATTTCCCGACGAAACAAGCATCATCAAAAGACAAAGGTCCATGTGATAAGTAGAATCCTATTCGATTATAACGGCAATCTTTTCTGTAAAGTAAATTTCTTTACAGTAAAGGGATCAATCATATTGCCTAGCGTTATCTTGGCAGCGACGACGATCCTCATTGCCAGATGCGAAGGGCATAACTTTTTCTCCCGTCTCATACCCTATTAAAGAAAAGGGAAACGGACTGGCCGCCTGACCTTTTCGTGCAATCTTATTGCAGGGGGTAAAGTCAATGGAAAAGGAAGAAAACAACAATAACTCCTCTCCGTGCCAAAATATTCCCTCGGAGATACAGGAGCAGCTTTCCAATATCGACCAGTCTTTGGCTTTCATCCAGCAAATCATTGCCGCAATTGTCCTCAACTATAAGGCGCTGGCCTGCCAACGACAGCAGATTCTGGACGCCGCCTGCAACGGAGGGACTCCCATTTGTGACTATTCAGGCATCTATCCTATGCGTTTTGCCGCCAATGCAGTGATCCTTAGGGCATCTGCTTTCTTTTTCAGGCTCTCGAAGCAGGCACTGCAAACTCCGCAGCAGGACTGTGTCTTAAAGCAGTCGGCCCAAACAAACTTTTTGGCTAGCCTGCTGGTGCTATTAGCTGCCGCAATCCGGTTTTACGACCTGAACGTGGTGGAACAAGATTCTTTTAACTCCGAGGCAGCGGATATTATAGAAGGAAACCCCACCATCTGACACTAGAAACTTTTCTCCACCGTTTGGCACATTTCGACAGCCTCCAACATATGATAAAGTGCGAGTGGAAATCCACCGCAATGAAATATTGGAGGAATAGATTATGTGTAACTGTGGAAACAACAACTGGGACTGGGATTGGGATTCCGATAATTCGGATTCTGGTGTGAATAACGCTCGGCTGATCGGCTTTGTCCCCGTATTCAGCGCCAATGGACTCGGCGGAGATAACGACGACAACGACAATAATAATAACAATTGCAGATGCTGCAGATGCTTCCGTGAATGCTGCCGCCGCTGCTTCCGCAGATAATCCTGTCTGTTGCGCAGCCCGCTCCAATTGCGGGCAGCTACTTATTTCTGCGCAAGGAGAACTCTATTGAGCCCTCTCCCTGCCTTTTATTTTTGGGAAACATTAACGAGATACCTAAGACTCTTGTAACTTTATCCCTTTAATTTTGTATGAAGTTGACATATTTTTATCAATTTATGTTATTTAATTAACAATAGTTGACAAATCATTTCTGTTTTTTTATACTGAAATTGGATAGATTTTCTATTTCATCATTCAGATATCAGAAAGGGTGACGGCAGATGACGGCAAATCCATTGCTACTATTGGACAACAGCTCGATGATGTCGGTGATAAACCGCGGGACCTTTAAATGCACCGACGTGACCTTCGAGGAGGCCAAAGCCATTCTCGACATGCACGATGAAGCCGATATTCTCCAGTGCTTCTCCAACCGGGACATCGAAAATATCATTTATGGGCATCTAGGCATTACCCAGCGGAATTTCACCTATAAGCACATCCGTGACATGCGGGTGGGCCAGGACGGATTGGTCTTCAAAACCTACATAACCCCGTCGGAAACCCAGCCGATCATCAAAACTGACAAAGGAAACGAAGCCAAAAAAATCCAGAATGTCTACGTCTACTGCCAATTGATTTCCAAAATCGAATAAACTTAACCCGATTTTTGTCAAATTCGCCCGTTCAGCTTAACGCTGTTCGGGCTTGTTATTTCCTGATTCAAAATCGATTTTATTTGCAACAAAGTAGAGTTCCCCAAAATTTGCTGCCAAAGCGACACCTCTCTTGCCGCGGCGGAAATAATTGTAACAAAAGCCCAGATCAATCGGTCATCCAACCAGTTCCTTTGACAAAATCCAGCTTCTGGCAGCCTTTTCCCCCGTGTTATCAATTTTACAAGAAATATTTTCAAACTAAAAAGCCAAAATCCACTTTGCTTTCATAAAATTACTTCGAATCCTCAGATCCTACATCGGGAAAACTATTTTCGAGGTGATAAAGTATGTCTCAGGAAAGCGCATATTTTAAGGTGGAGAACATTGTTGGCAAACACGACGTCAAAGACATCAAACGCCGTCTGGACACCATTCACGGCGTTCAAAGCGTCGCAGTCAACGCACAAACCTCACAGGTGTCCGTCGACTACGACAGCTCCGGGACTTCATACGACCAAATTGAAAACACATTAAACAAAATGGGTTATCAGATTATCGACGACCAAAGCCACATCAACACCCGATAAGCCTCATTTCCGCTATCTGAAAATTTCAGATGGCGGTTTTTTCGTATTTTTTTTCGATTTTTGCCCAAGATAACACTAACAAAAAATAAAAGAGGTGTTTTGGATGCCAAGAGGTATCAAAAAATCCGTAAACTACGAGGAAGAACTGATGAAGATCGATGCCCAGATCACCCGCTGGACCAAGACCATCAAAGAACTTCAGGATAAAAAAACAGCGCTCCTCAAAGACAAGGAGCAGAAAGAACTTTTGGAGCTCAAAGAGGTGGTGGAATCTTCCGGTATGACGGTTCACGACTTGATTCAGATGGTACAGCAGCCTGATACGGCACAGAAGGGATAAAAATTTTTATTTTGAAAGAAATTTCATTTGTCCTGGTCTAGAGGAATGGTAAAACCGGCGCTTATGGTTCCACAAGCGCCGGTTTTACTGATGATTTCCCTTAGGGTTTACTTTTAAAAAAAGGGAGCTTCTGGCGCACACCTTGAAAAAATGCCCGAGCCGAACGTCCCTTTGTACTCTCCGTTGGAGCTGCTGCTTGTGCCCTTAAGATAAATTCCTCTTGGGCGCAAAGGGGCTTTTGACCACTGGGGGTACGCAAGGTGTAACTGCCGTCAGGGTGAAGATCGCGGGCCTTTACATTGTCCCGCAGCAGAACGTCCATCATCTTGAGAAGTCGTTTTTTGAGCCTCATATCTTTAACTGGAGCGGCGATTTCCACTCGCTTGTCGGTGTTGCGGGTCATCATATCCCCAGAGCCAATGTACACGGCGGTCTCTTCCCCATCGCCAAAACAGTAGATACGGGAGTGCTCCAAAAAACGCCCTACAATGCTGATGATGCTGATGTTTTCGGTCTCGCCAGGAATCCCCGGTAGCAGGCAGCAGATCCCCCGGACAACCAGCTTGATGGACACGCCGGCCCGGGATGCCTCCGCCAATTTTTCCATCACCATCCTGTCGGTCATCGAATTGCACTTCATCATGATGCCACAGGGCCTACCCGCTCTTTTTTTAGCGATCTCTCCGTCAATCATCCGGATGACGTTTTGCTTAAACCCATTGGGTGCCACCCACAACGCCTGGTATTCCCCTCTCAAATTGGAAAGAGACATATTGAGGAAAAAGTTGGTTGCATCTTTTCCGATCTGGGGGTCGGCAGTAATGAGGGAGAGGTCGGTGTAAAGCTTCGCCGTCTTTTCATTGTAGTTGCCGGTACCGATTTGGGTAATAGTCTGGATTTTCCCAGACACCTTCCGGGTGATGAGGCAGATTTTAGAGTGGACTTTAAACCGATCCAATCCGTAGATGACCCGGCAACCCGCCTCTTCCAGCCGCTGGGCCCACTCGATGTTGTTTTCCTCATCGAATCGGGCGCGGAGCTCCATCAAAACAGTGACTTCCTTACCGTTTTCCGCCGCCTGGATTAATGATTCCGCTAATTTTGACTGCCGCGCGATGCGGTAGAGGGTAATACGGATGGATACAACGCTGTCATCGCTTGCCGCTTCCCGGATGAGTTGCAAAAAAGGCTGCATGCTCTCATAGGGATAACTCAGTAAGATATCCCGATGGGAGACCTGAGATAAAACGCTTTCCTTCGGGCGAATGGATGCAGAAGGGCAAGGTTGGAAAGCGGGCAACAGCATTTTTTCCTTCTGCTCCGGTGTCAAGCGTTTTTCAATTTCGCCGATAAAGGATAGATCTAGAGGGGCTGTCGTGAAAAAAACCTGATGGCTCGCAAGCCCCAATTTATCTTTTAAAAATTCTAACGCCTTTTTCTTTAAATTCCCCTGGACTTCCAGTCGGACAGGAGAAAGACGCTGCCGCTTTTTGAGAATTTTCTTCATATGCTGGCGGTAGTCGTCGTCCTCGTCCAGCTCCCGGGCGTCAGTGTCGATATCAGCGTTGCGGGTCACCGCAAACACCGCTTTGCTCACCACTTTGTAAAGCTCGAATACTTCGTTGGCATAGTGAAGGATTAGTTCCTCCAGCGCGATACAGCAAAGCCGTCCTTTGCCGGGGAAGAAGAGCCGGCGCACCCCGCCTGGAAGCGGAATAATGCCGTAAAGCCGATTGCCGTCCTGTTCCAACTCAACGGCAATGTTTAGGGTTTTGTTGGCGATAAAGGGAAAGGGGTGCCGCGGATCGATGATCTGAGGGGATAAAAGCGGCCGAATTTGCCGGTTAAAGTACTCTCCTGCCTCCTTTTTTTCGTCCTTTGTCAGCTCCACATAAGACAACAGGGAAACCCCCGAGACGCTCAGCTCATTGATGACCTCCCGATAGACCTCGTCTTTGCGTTGGCAGAGGGTGCGGGAGGCGGCATAGATGGCCGACAACTGCTCTTTTGCGTCCATACCGGTCTTGTTGTCGATGTAATCCGGGGCGAAGTGCATATAATCGGTGAGGCTTCCCACCCGCACCATAAAAAATTCGTCCAGATTTGTGGAGAAAATGGATACAAACTGAAGGCGGGTCAAAACCGGGGTTTCCCGGCAGAGAGCCTCTTCCAGCACCCGTTCGTTGAATTTTAGCCAGGATAGTTCCCGATTTACCATGTATGCGGGATATCCGTCCATCAATTGTCCCCCCTGTTTTTCAATACGCGCTCTATAAGATACCCCTCCCGGACGCCATAACGGCTGACCACCACCTGGGAGACCCCGAACCGTTTGGCCAGCTCGTTTAAAATGGTGAGACCAGGTTGGATGGTCAACATTCGTTCAGGGGCGATTTTGTAGATTTTGCGGCAGAGATCCACATCGCCCTTTTTGAACACCTTGGCCAGCATGCCGAGGTATCCGGCGTCCAGCCGCCGGACGTCCCGGGGCACCTTATAAAGCTCGTGGCAGATTTTCTCGAAAGCCCGCGCCGTCCCACCAACGCCCACCAGCGTCTCAACCGGCTCTGTGGGCGCCCAGTACAGGGTACTGAGGTTATCGAGAATTCCCTGCCGCATCTGCTTGCGCTCATCGTTATTAAGCATGACGCCTGAGGCGTACTTTGTGTACATATTGAGGGAGCCCATGGGGATGCTGGTTAAGTTGGAGATATGCCCGCCGGAAAAAAGGACCACCTCGGTACTGCCACCGCCGATATCCACTAGTACTCCATCTTGTATCGACAGAAACTGGGTGGCGCCGATGAAGTCAAGACGAGCTTCCTCGTCGCCGGAAATGACCTCCACTGGAAGGCCGGTGCGCCCTTCGATAAAACGGACGGCCTCCTCCTGATTGACGGCGTTTCTAAGGGAAGCAGTGGCAAATACCGAGATGTTTTGAATGCCGAATTTGTGGAGCACCTCGATAAAAGAACCGATGGTGTCAGCGGCCCTGTACATTCCCTCTTCGGTGAGCACCCCGTTTTCAATATACCCAGCCAGCCCTACCGTTTCCTTTTTGTCGATCATGGGACTGATAGAGCCCTCAGTGCACTGGTAAACAGACATACGGATGGAGTTTGAGCCTACGTCGACGACAGCGTAAATCATAGAATCCTGTCCTTTCCCCATAGTAATCCTATTTTCCTTTAGTATAACCCATTGGCTACCCAATTTCCATTCCCATTCTGTAAAAATCTTGCAAAATGTGGTAAAATTTTAGAAAATCCCCTTGTATAACCCCTTTTTCGACTGGGGAAAAGCTTGGTTTTTTATTCTATGCTCTAAACTCCCACCGTATGCCATGGACAGCCGGATTTTTTCCTGTTACAATAAAATCGTATCAAAAGAAGCCAATAGGCAGTTGACGGGGAGGCGTTTTTGTGGAGTACTGGGAAATCTGCGACAAGGAGGGTAATCTGACCGGCCGCATCGTGCCCAAGGGGACGTCACTTCAAGCCGGAGAATACCACCTGGCCATGGAGGCATGGATCGTCAATGCAAAGGGGCAAATTCTCATCCAGCGGCGGGCGGACAGCTGCGAGGTGCTTGGTGGAATCTGGGGTCTCACCACTGGCAGGATGATCGCGGGAGAAGACACCCGCACGGGGGCTGTGCGAGAAATCCGGGAGGAGCTGGGGCTTTCGGTAAAGGCAAGCGCCCTTCACCATCTGCTGCGGGTCGCCCGATCGGATCATTTGCTATGGGATGTCTATGCTTTAAAGGCGGACGTGTCCCTCGCCGCTCTGACCCTCCAGCCAGAAGAAGTATCGGAAGTACGATGGGTGGACCAAAAAACCTTTCGGCGGATGCTTTCGTCGGGAGAACTGTTCTTTTACCCGGAAATCGAAGAAGTTCTCCAAAAAGCCCTTGAAATTTATCAAAATGATTAAACGGCCCGGATGTGGGAACTCTAGTTTTCAGTGAGCATTTCTTAAAATACCGGCCAGCAAGCCGGATTTCGGAAAGGTAGGATTTCCTTATGGTACACCCTTATTTGAGCTTTTGCGGCAACTGCCGGGAAGCGATCAACTTTTACCAGCACGCCTTTGAAACCGCCCCACCCAGGGTCATGACTTTCGGGGAGAGTCCGGCGGCCAAGGATCTCCCTTTGACCGACGCGGACAAAAAACAGGTGATGCACGGCGAAATCGTCATTGCCGGAAGCCGTATCATGGTTTCCGACGCGGCTAAAAACGCAAATATTACCCCCGGAAATAGCATCAGCTTCGCCGTAACGGCAAGTGACGAAGAAAAACTTCGCAGATGGTTTACCGCTCTGAGCCAAGGCGGCAAGGTGGAGATGGAACCCGCCGAGACACCTTGGAGCAAATTTTATGGCATTGTCACCGACAAGTTCGGTGTCCGATGGCAGCTCAGCCATATAGACGAACAATCGTAAAACAAGGGCAGGGAAATTCCCTGCCCTATGTTTTCTCAAATTCTTATATTAAAATGAATTTTAAGGCAAAACCCTCCCTACCATCCCTTTTTCGACAAAAGTGGCGTTGCGCACCCTTCCCACATAGGATGTATTGCCGACGATGTGACAGAGCTTTTCTCAATGCCGCCAAATAAAAATAACGCAGCATGTTGCCCGCCACCACACCAAAACAGGAAAGCGACCTCATGCAACTGACTGTTCTGCACAAAATCGGCCTTTATTCCGGGAAACGCTTTTTCCCGGAACCCCATGGTCCCCCATACCGTAATCTTAGCGACAAGTCCGGCACCGCCCGGATCGTCAGCGGGCGGTCCTTTGAAGCATACTACTGCCGCCGGAAACCACCTGTTCCGGCTTCACAGTTACCGACGCTTCAGGAAACAGCCGGACTACATAGGTTTTTCTTTTGGCCAAAATTGGGACAAGCTCTGTACAAAACTTTCACACTGTGGTAAGATGGAGGCGAAATCCAATTGCCGAAAGGATGCATTCTATGAAAGATACCATTGTCCTCTATAGTTCCCGCTACGGAAACACCAAACGCTACGCTGAGGCCATCGCCGCAAAACTCCACTGCCCCGCTCTCGACGTCAAAAAGGGAAAATGGACGCTGTCCGATTATGAAACCATCATTTTTGGCGGCGGGATCTATGCGGGAGGAATCCGTGGCGCTTCCGTCCTCGTCAAACATTTTGATAGAATCCGGGACAAACGTCTTTTCGTTTTCACCGTCGGGATCGCCGACCCCTCCGACACCAACCGCTTCTCTCCCATGCTACATAAAATTTTCTCCCCTGAAATGCGGGAAAAAATCCAGTTTTATCACTTTCGCGGCGGCATGGATTACAGCAAAATGGGTTTTCGGCACCGCGCCATGATGTGGATGCTCAAATCGATGCTCGCAAAAAAGCCCCCTTCCCAACGGACCGATGAGGATGAGGGCATCCTCGCCACCTACGGCGGAAAAGTGGATTTTTTTGACGAAAGGAAAATTGCCCCCTTGGTGGAAACGGTGAGGCAGGGAACCCCACACCGCTAAGGCCACCGAAAAAATTCTGTCTGGCGCTGGAATGCCGCCGGTTATTCAGTGGAAAGAAGGAACTGATTGATGCAAGCTATTTTCGAGACTTTATTTGACATCGTATACCTCTGTACCGTCATCACCCTAGGCGTCATGATGATCGTCAAATCACAAGGACGAAACGAAATCCGCCTATTCGGGATCATGGCGGTAGTTTTGGGCTGTGGGGACGCCTTTCACCTGATTCCCAGGGCCTATGCTCTTTGTACCGATGGGCTGGCGGCTCACGCCGTTTCCCTGGGACTTGGAAAATTTATCACCTCTATTTCGATGACCATCTTTTACGTTATCCTCTACCACATTTGGCAGCAACGTTATCACAAGCAAAACAAAGAGTTTATGGCTGCGGTATACATCTTAGCCATCGCTAGAGTTCTTCTTTGTTTCATGCCGCAAAACGATTGGTTTTCCGCCGACGCCCCCCTTTCTTGGGGGATCGCCCGGAACATCCCCTTCGCCATTTTGGGAATCCTCCTCATCGTCCTATTTTTTAGAGAGGCTTCCAAAACCAATGATAAGGCCTTCCGTTTTATGTGGCTGGCCATCACCCTCAGCTTTTTATTCTACATTCCCGTGGTGCTCTTTTCCTCTGCCTTCCCCATAGTCGGCATGCTGATGATCCCCAAAACGCTGGCCTATGTCTGGATCGTCTGGATGGGATTCCAGGACATGCGATGCGCCGAAACGCCAAAACGTTAATAGCTGCCCCCATTTCCGACATATTCTGATATTTCTCTTGACTTCATCTTCCAATATGTTATAATTTGAATAAATTATGACATAAGGAGAGATTTTAATGAATTGTCAGCACTGTGGCGCAGAGATTCCAGATGATTGTAATTGGTGTCCCAAATGCGGCGTACAGCTGTCCCAAACGCTTCCCGACGTTGATCCATCACAAACACCTCCTATCTTGCAAGGAGAGGCAACGCAGGTCACCGAAATGCCCTCCCCGAAAAAATCAAAAAAAGGTTTGATTATCGCCCTGTCGGCAGTTTTACTGTTAATTTTGACGGCACTCACCCTATTTTTCACTATCGCCTACCCAAAAATTCAGCAAAATAAGCTTTTTGAACAGGCGGAATCCCTATATCAGAGTGGCGAACTCACAAAAGCGGTAGAACTGTACCAGGAGTCAAACCATCCCGATGAGGCCCAAAAGGTTCAGGAGGAAATCGATGCGGCCCGCACCATGAAAGGGCTGATCCGAGAGCTTTCCGACTTATACGACAACCTCTCTGCGGACGGTGTTTTCTCCTATCTGAACCTGTGCAGCGAATTGGAAGATATCGTGGAAAAAATTCAGGCAGTGGATACCAAAAACAGCCCTGCTCTGGCTTCCTATGTGACGTCTATAGATAATCATTTGGAGGCGATTTTGACATATATCCAGATTGACCGGGATTACTTCACGACTTTTTCCTCCTATAACACCGCCTTGGAAACAGCCGCTGTGACCAGCGGACTGGGATATTTAGAGAATTCCATTCAAGGGATTCTGGAAGAACCCTTCCCGGCAAAATATACAAATATTTAGTATAAACAACTCCCATGGCCAGCTGCCATGGGAGTTTTCCCTTATTTCAAACTATTTTGATCCTTTTGCCTAATTTCCACCCGGCGGATTTTTCCGCTGATGGTTTTGGGAAGCTCTTGGACAAACTCGATAGCCCGAGGGTATTTATAAGGGGCCGTCAGCTTTTTGACAAAATCCTGAATTTCCTTTTTGAGCGCTTCCGAGGCTTCATACCGGCTGGTCAAAACGATGGTCGCCTTAACTAACTGCCCGCGGACCGGGTCTGGGACGCCGGTTACGGCACATTCCAGCACGGCAGGATGCTCCATCAAGGCACTTTCCACCTCAAAGGGCCCGATGCGGTAACCGCTCGATTTGATGATGTCATCCTTCCGCCCCACATACCAGTAATAGCCATCCTCGTCCCGATAGGCGGTATCGCCGGTGTGGTAATAGCCGTTCCTCCAAGCGTAGGCGGTATTTTCCGGATCCCGGTAGTATTCCAAAAACAGCCCCGGCTGGGAGCAGAGGGCTTGATCGGCCCGAAAGACGATTTCCCCCACTTCGCCGGTTGGGACGCTGTGGCCTTCGTCGTCCAGCAGATCCACGTCGTACAGAGGGGATGGCAGCCCCATAGAGCCGGGCCGCGCCCGGTCAACGGACAGGTTGGCAATGGCCAAGGTGGTCTCAGTCTGACCGTAGCCTTCCATCAACGAAAGGCCGGTGTACTCTTTAAATTTGCGGAATACCTCCTCATTAAGAGCTTCTCCCGCGATGGTCACATATTGCAAAGAGCTCAGATCGTAGCCGTCCATCCCCTCCTTAATGAAGAAACGGAAGATAGTGGGAGGGGCGCAAAAAGTAGTGATCCGATATTTTTCAATGAGGTGCAGCAGCTCCGCCGGAACAAATTTGTCAAAGTCGTAGACAAAGATGCCTGCCCCTGCCAGCCACTGGCCGTAAAGCTTCCCCCAAACAGCTTTGCCCCAACCGGTTTCCGCCACCGTCAGGTGGAGTCCTTCCGGGTCTACATGCTGCCAATGGACCGCCGTAACGATGTGGGCCAAGGGGTAAAAGAACCCGTGGAGGGCCATCTTGGGCTCCCCGGTGGTACCGGAGGTGAAATACATGAGCATGCCGTCGGTACGGGTTACCTCTACCCGCTCTATGACGGTGGGTTGCTTTATCATCTCCCCGTCGAAGTCGATATAGCCGTCTAAGCGGCCCATGGCGGAGAATTTGATGAGGGCAATCCCCAGATTTTTTTCCGCCTCGTCGATATATTGGTGAACATCGCATTCGCAGGTGCAAACAACCGCCTTAATCTGGGCGGCGCTCAAGCGGTAGATGATGTCCTTGGTGGTCAACAAATTAGTGGCCGGGACGGCCACAGCGCCGATCTTGTGCAGCCCTAAGATGGCAAACCAGAATTGGTAGTTCCGCTTGAGAATCAGCAAAACTGCGTCTCCTTTTTTGATGCCGTGGGCTTTAAATAGGTTGGCAGCCTGGGTGGAATAATCGCTGATCTGCTTATAGGTAAAAGTTTTTTCGTCGCCACGGACGTTGGTCCAGACCATGGCGCGGCGGTTGGGTTCAAGCTCGGCGATCTTGTCTACCACGTCATATGCGAAATTGAAATTTTCGGGGGCTTTGACGTCAAAATGCTTCAAAACGCCGTCTTCGTCAAACTCCTCGATGCAGAATTGCTTATAAAAGTTTTTGATATCCATTGGGTTACGGCACAAGGCAATCCGATAATACCGGTTGCCCCTGCCTGCCGCCTTTCTGTGTAAAATTTGCCAGTAATCTTTCCTAAAATCTATTATACCCACAAACTGGCAAACCCGCAACCGGGATTTTGTGAATTTTCCTTGTAATATCCCATATATCATTTAGATGGCCACCTAATCGAACCGAAATGGGCCGCCATCAGATGGTACGCATTTCAGTCTGCCGTCCATAAAAAGACGCCCACAGCAAAAGCCGGGGCGTCCAATTTTATCCTTTGCTGTTGCGGCGGTAATTGAGGTAACTCTCCAGTATAATGGTAGCCGCTACGGCATCCACCACCTCTTTGCGCTTTTTACCGCGAGTGTTCGTCTCGTTTAATACTTGATGGGCGCTAACGGTGGTGGAGCGCTCATCCCACAAAACTACGGGCACGTCTACCAGTTTCTTTAGCTTCTCGGCAAACAGAGCGCATTTTTGCGCCCTTTCCCCTGCCGTGCCGTCCATATTGAGGGGGTGTCCCACCACGACCATCTGCACTGCGTATTCCTGTACCGCATAGGACACCTTTTTCACCGTAGCTTCAAAATTGTATTCCTGGATGACGCCGATTGGCGAAGCGAGAAACTCCGTCCGGTCGCAGGCGGCAAGGCCCGTCCGCGCGTCACCATAATCCACTGCCATAATTTTCAATCGATCAAATCCTTTTCCGGAGGAAAGTCCCGTCTCATTTAGAGAAATTCCCCTGTTTGTTATCCTGTCACCAGGGCTGTACCGCTCCAATGAGCTCGGAGACGCTGTGGATACCATGTTCATCCAGCCACTGGTTGACCCTTTCGACGATGTATACCGGCGTCAAGGGATCGGTGAAGATAGCCGCCCCTACTTGTACCGCCGATGCGCCCGCCATCATCATTTCAATGGCGTAAAGAGAGTCGTGAACCCCTCCCATCCCGACGATGGGAACCTTGACTGCGTTGTAGACTTCCCAGACCATCCGCAAGGCAATGGGAAAAATCGCGGGCCCAGACAAACCGCCCACATTGTTGCGCAACACCGGACGTCGGTTCTCCACATCGATACGCATTCCTAAAAAGGTGTTGACAAGGCTGATAGCGTCGGCTCCTGCCGCCTCCACCGCCTTGGCGATTTCCGAGATGCTGGTCACGTTGGGACTCAGCTTGACCATCAACGGCTTGGTAGTCGCCTGGCGCACCGCTTTTGTCACCTCGGCGGCACTTTGACAGTTGGTTCCGAAAGCCGCCCCCCCTTGCTTTACGTTGGGGCAAGAGATATTGAGCTCAATCATATCCACGTTTGTGGGCTCCAGCTTCTGGGCGATGGCGACGCAGTCCTCCAAGGTGCTGCCTGCCACATTGGCGATAACTACAGTCCCTTTTTGGGACAAATAAGGCAACTCCTCTTCGATAAAGCAATCAACACCCGGATTTTCCAAGCCGACGGAATTAAGCATTCCCTGAGGCGTCTCAGCGATACGGGGAGGCGGGTTCCCGGCCTTCGGATGAAGGGTCATGCCCTTGACGGAAATCCCCCCTAGCCTCGAAAGGGGAAACAGTTCCTCATATTCCCTTCCAAATCCCACGCAGCCGGAGGCTGCGATCACCGGGTTATTAAACTGCACACCCGCCACCTTTACACGCATGTCCGCCATCAGAAAATCACCTCTTTGCTGTTGAATACAGGTCCGTCCTTGCACACATGGGCGTAGCCGGACGTCCCGTCATGTCCACGGGTTTTGCAGGCGCACCCCAAACAGGCACCGACGCCGCAAGCCATCCGCTCCTCCATAGAAATCTCACATTCAATGCCGAATTCATCCGCCAGTTCCGCCACCCTTTTGAGCATCGGCCTGGGGCCGCAGGCATATATCATATCGGGCCGTTCACCCTGCTTTAACCGCTGGTGCAGCACATCGGTGGTGAAGCCCTTGATACCAGCGGTACCGTCGTCTGTGCAAAGGATGCACTCGTTATAATACCGCTTGAACTCCTCGTCCAAAATCATGCTCTTTGCGTTTCGAAAGCCTGAAATCACAGTAGCATTGCCGCCGTAATAGGCTGCCAGCGGCACCAGAGGAGGCATGCCGATTCCCCCGCCCACAAGGTAGACCTTTTTGTTAGGCGGAAGCATGGTAAAGCCACGGCCCAAAGGTCCCAAAACATCGATATTTTCCCATTCCTTATATTGGGATAAGTACTTTGTCCCTTCCCCCTTGACCTCAAACACAATGCGGATGTAATCCTTATCCAGATTGATGTCCGCGAGAGAAATCGGGCGCCTCAACAGCATATTGGGAACGCGGATTTGCACAAACTGCCCGGGGTGGGCAATCCGCGCGATATCCCTGCTTTTGATGGTGAAATCAAAAATATTTTTGGCCAGATTCAGCTTCCAGACAATGGGGTAAAGCCCCTGAACGTACGGCACTCTATTTTTCCTCCTTGTAATTTTTAGACAATTCTATTTTACTACAATTTTCTTCCAATTTCAATCTCCTCTGACAAAGGAAATAAAAAGGCTATCTCAGGGTTCCACCTAAGATAGCCTTCAATCATTTAGTTAATAAAAGCTTCCGATAAAGCGTTCATAGCCTTGACGCCGTTGGCCTTCTCAATTAAGACGGAAATCTTGATTTCAGAGGTAGAGATCATCTGGATGTTGATGTCGGCTTCATAGAGCGCCTCAAACATTTTGGCGGCGACGCCTGCATTGGTCTGCATTCCCGCTCCTACGATGGAAACCTTGGTCACATCGTCGTCCACTTCGATGCGGTGAGCTCCTAAAACGTCCATATTGTCGTTTAAAAGTTCCAACGCGGTGTGACGCATATCAGTGGGAATGGTAAAGCTGATGTCCTTGGTGCCGTCGCGGCCGATGGACTGCAAGATAATATCCACATTGATTTTTTTCGTCGCCAACAAGGAGAACAGCCGGAAGGCAATTCCGGGGCGGTCGGGTATGCCGATCACCGCGATTCTGACCACATCATCGTCCTTTGCAACACCTTTTATCAACATTTTTTCCATTTTGGTCACCTCTTTCACCTTTGTACCGGGAACGCGCTCCAAGCTCGAGCACACCTCAAGATTTACGTTGTATTTTTTTGCCATTTCCACTGACCGGTTGTGGAGCACCTGGGCGCCACAGGAGGCCAGTTCCAACATCTCGTCAAAGGATATCTCCGAGAGCTTCTGGGCGGAGGGCACGATGCGGGGATCGGCGGTATAGACGCCGTCCACATCGGTATAGATCTGGCAGAGGTCGGCGTGCATGGCCGCGGCGATGGCAACGGCACTGGTATCGCTTCCGCCCCGCCCCAAGGTGGTGACGTCGTCGTATTTGTTGATGCCCTGAAAACCGGTGACGATGACAATGCGGCGCTTATCCAATTCCTGCTCCATCCGCTCGGTCTCCAGTTTTTTAATACGGGCCCTGGAATAATTGGAATCGGTCACAAAGCCCGCCTGGCGGCCGTTTAACGAGATAACCGGGAATCCCATTCCCTCGATGGCCATAGCGAGCAAAGAAGCTGAAATCTGTTCCCCAGTGGAGAGCAGCATATCCATTTCCCGTTTGCTGGCATCCGGATTGATTTCAGCAGCCTTGGCAATCAAATCATCAGTGGTATCCCCCTGAGCGGAGACCACCGCGATGACGTTGTTGCCTTGCTGGTATGTGTCGGTGATGATCTTCGCCACGTTGAAGATGCGCTCCGCGTCTTTGACAGAAGTTCCACCGAACTTTTGGACAATGAGTTTCATGAAACGTACCATTCCTTTCAGAAAGCCGCGTCTCGTCACGGCCTTATATCTACGAGAATGCCCACAAAGGGGTCAAAATTGATTTCAAATCATCCTGGACTCAAGGGTTGAGCGCGAAAAATCAATAATCCAGCACCCGAATTCTCTGGAGGACCTTGTAATCGGGACTCATATTTTTCAGTTTATCTTCCAGCTCGTACTCGGTCATCTTGCCGGTGACAAAAGCGTATTCCCCCTGAGGCTCGTTTTTGCGGGAGAGGAAATCGGGGTTGTCAAACAGTCCGGCGATCTCCGCTTTGGAGGAAGCCTCGTCTGGGGTTGCCACCCGGACGTAGAACTGTAAGGGGGAAGTCTTATAGTCCACCACGATATTTTCATCGGTATCTTCCCAACTTAGGGACTTGACCGTGCTGTGTTTTTTGGCGATGTCGATAATATCGGCAACCACCGCACTGGCTGTGGGGAACTTGCCGGCGCCCTTGCCGTAAAAGACTACGTCGCCGGTGGCGTCACCGCGAATGAGGACGCCGTTAAAGACGTCGTCGATGTTGGCAAGCTGGCTATGGTGAGGGATAAAAGCCGGATAGACAGTGACGACAAGCTTGCCGTCGTCCAGCTTTTTGGCACGGCCGATGAGCTTGATGACACCGCCCCAGGCATCTGCATACTCCACGTCCTCTAAAGTGAGGTTTTGGATGCCCTCGGTGTAGACGGTATTAGGATAGACATGGCGGCCAAAAGCCAAAGAGGCTAAAATGCAGATTTTGCGGCAGGCGTCGTGGCCTTCCACATCGGCGGAGGGGTCCCGCTCAGCATACCCTAGCTTCTGGGCCAGTTTGAGGGCCTCGTTAAAAGGCATCCCATCGTGGATCATCTTAGTTAAAATAAAGTTGGACGTCCCATTTAGAATACCGGCTACCTCGGTGATCTCATTGGCGGCCAGACAGAGGTGCATGGGCCGGATAATGGGGATGCCACCGCCGACACTGGCCTCAAAAAAGAAGTTCACATTGTGTTCTTTGGCGACTTTCAGCAGGGTAGCTCCCTTTGCGGCCACCAGTTCTTTGTTGGAAGTTACCACGCTCTTGCCGTGCTCCAAAAGGGATTTGACGAAATCAAAGGCCGGGGAAAGACCGCCCATGACCTCGGCGACAATGGAAATCTCCGGGTCGTTCAAAATGATATTAAAATCCTTGGTAAATTTTTCTTTATAAGGGACATCAAAATCCTTCAGATCCAAGATATATTTAACCTCGATCTCCTGCCCCGCTTTTTTTGTGATGCTCTCGCTGTTTTTCATCAGCAGCTCCACCACGCCGGAGCCGACCACGCCATGGCCCATGACCGCAACTTTTACCATTTATGATCCTTCCTTTCGATTATACTCGCATGTGAGCGGCCCCGGCCTTTTTGCTGTTGCATGAACCGGGTTTCAGTACCATCACTATATTCCACTGTATGTCATTTGTTGACAGATGTTTTTATAATACGAACAAATAATCTGCTTATCTGCTAAATCTTTTTTACTGATACCACGCCGTAAAGCCCTGACAGGCTGCGGACGATATCCTCCGGTGCCAGCTCGTCCCTGTTAATTCGAATGCCAACCGTGACGACAGCCACCGCGTCCACAGGGATGTTCTGGTTGACTGTGAGAATGTTGGCCCCCAACTCGTAGAGCAGCTTTAGCACCTTGGAAAGGACGCCGGGCTCGTCTGAGAGCTTCAAATACAGAGTGCTGATTTGCCCGGAACCCTGTTCGTCAAACACCTGGACGTTGTCCTTGTACTTATAAAAAGCGCTCCGGGAAATGCCCACCATCCGGCAGGCGTCGGAGGAATTTTTGGCCTCGTTTTTGGAGAGGAGCTGCTTTGCCTCAATGACCTTTAAAAACACGTCGGGCAGCACGTCGGTGCTGACGACCAAGCGTTTCGGTTTGTTACCCAGTTCCATGAAAATCAACATTCCTTTCCAGACGTTTTTACCGGCTTTGATTGGGCCAAAAAGAAGCCCCTGCCATCTTTCAGGCGGGGCCCGATTCCGTCTAACAAGTACAGTTGTCAATCAACTAAAAACAACTATAACACTTCTTTTTTCGGAATACAATTCTGGAAAAATTAGATATTTCTCCGAAATCATGTTAAATAGTTCCAATTTGGACAATTAATATATTTTTACGCTAAATATCTTCTTTTAAAAGAGATATTTAGTATTTTACACTGTTATTTTAGTAATTTTGCACTATTTTTTGTGGACTTCGCAAAGTATCTTCGGGATTCACCGGAAACAATTTTACTGAGTGCCACTACCGCGATGGTATTGGGCACCGCCATGATGAGGTTTAAAAGGTCGGACAAGTTCCAGATGAGGTCGATCTGCGCCACGGCTCCCAGAAAAACCGACAGGACGAAGCAAATCCGGTAGATATTGCCCCAAACCCGCTTAGGCGAGAGAAATTCAATGGCCTTTTCTCCGTAATAGGCCCAGCCCACGATGCTGGCTATGGCAAAAAAGATGGTGGAAATGGCCACAAAGGAGGCGGCGTGCTTCCCCAGGGCTGTGGCGAATGCCGAGGTGGTCAAGGCCGCACCGGTAGCGCCGCTCTGATATTGACCGGAGGTGAGGATCACCACCGTCGTCATGGTGCACATGAGGATGGTGTCCAAAAACACCTCTACAATCCCCCAAAGCCCCTGCCGCACCGCGCTGTCGGTCTGGGCGGCCCCGTGGGCGATGGGAGCGGAGCCAAGACCTGCTTCGTTAGAAAAAACGCCTCTCGATATACCAAACCGGACGGCCCGGCTGGTGAGATACCCCAGCACGCCACCGGACACCGACTGGGTAGTAAAGGCGTCTCTGAAAATCAGCGCAAAGGCTCCGGGGAGCGCCTGCCAGTTGACGGCGATGGCGGCGATGGAGCCGATAAAATAAGTGAGGGCCATTATGGGAACCAACCGCTCAGTCACCGCGCCGATCCGCTTGATGCCGCCGATGATGATGAGCCCGATGACCGCCATGACGATCAGTCCCACCAGCCATTTGGGCACGCCGAATGTGCTGTAGAGGGCGTCTGAGATGGCGTTTGACTGGGAGAGGTTCCCCACTCCAAAGGAAGCCCCCACACAGGCCAGGGAAAAAATCACCGCCAGTCCCCTGCTGTGGATGCCGTTTTGGATGTAGTACATGGGGCCGCCCACAGTTTCTCCGTTTCGGTTCTGGGTGCGGTAATGGACGGACAAAACGATTTCGGCGAATTTCGTCGCCATTCCGAAAAAGGAGCTTACGCACATCCAGAATACTGCCCCCGGCCCTCCGCTGACGATGGCGGTGGCGACGCCGATGATGTTGCCGGTGCCCAAGGTGCCGGCAAGGGCGGTCGCCGTGGCCTGAAAGGAGGAGATGCTCCCCTTTTCGCCGTCTGCACTCCCCTTGCCGATGTTTTGAAAGGTGTCCTTAAAGGCGCGGAAAAAGTGCCGAAACTGGACAAACCGCAGCCGGAAGGTGAGAAAAATCCCCGCCCCCATCAGCACCACCAAGTAAATGATTCCGGTGGGAAGAGAGAGAATCCAGTCGTTGAGAACGTCAAAAAAGCCCATCAAACAACGTTCCTTTCGGGAAGTCCGCCCCTTGAAAAAGGGAAAACTGAACCTCCATATGATGATTTCATCTGGACATCCGCTGTTTTTGGGCTTTCGTTTACTTTTGACGTGTAAAAGGGCCGAAGCTCTCGCAAAAAGGACGGGTTTTATCCTTTTTCTCTACCCTTTTCGGGGCAGAAAGTCGCGCCGTTTATTTCAGGCCTGAAAATCAGGTGTTGTGGTCGGAGACGTGAAACTGCTTCAGGTTGCCGATTTTTTTGCGGCGTTCTTCTAAAATCGCCTCCACATCCTCGATGGCCAGATTCTGCTGCGCCATCAATACCAGCACGTGGTACACGAGATCCGAAATCTCGTTTGCCAGTTCCTCGTTGTCGTTATTTTTGGCGGCGATGATCATTTCGGAGCATTCCTCGCCGCATTTTTTTAAGATTTTGTCTAAGCCCTTGTCAAAGAGGTAGCAGGTGTAGGAGCCTTCCTCAAAATGCTCCTTCCGCTGTTTGACCACTTCCGATAGGCCCTTTAAGGTTTCGTTCATTTTGTTCGCCATGCCTTTCTCTTGGAATTTACGCCGGTTTCGGCATCACTTTTTTGATCCAAAACCGCTCAAAAACATCGGGGGAAAACGCTTCCGCCCGACTGATTTACTGATCGTCCGCCTTCCAAACCTCGTTGAAAAAGCAGCTGTAGCTGCCGGTATGGCAGGCGACCCCTGTCTGATTCACCGTGACAAGCAGGGTGTCGTTGTCGCAGTCGGCCACGATGCTTTTGACCTTTTGGAGGTTGCCGCTTGTTGCCCCCTTGTTCCAGAGCTCCTGCCGCGAACGGCTGTAAAACCAGGTGTAGCCGGTTTCCATCGTCTTTTGAAGGCTTTCCTTGTTCATGTAGGCGAGCATCAAAACCGCGCCGCTTGTTTCCTCCACGACCACGGCGGGAATCAGCTCCCCTTTCTGAAAATAGACGTCCAAATCCACTTTGATGACATTCCTTTCCTGTTGGGGCAGGCTCTACCCCTATTTTATCGTCCAAACCGGACAAATATGACGGTTACAGGGTATTTCAACTGTAAAGCAATACTCTTTACAACTGAAAATCACAGCCGTACCGGGATATTTCTCTCTTTCAGGTGCGCTTTGACCTCTCCCACCGTAAGCTCACGGTAGTGGAAGAGAGACGCCGCCAGAGCCGCGTCGGCGTCGGTTTTTTCGAAGACCTCAGAGAAGTGCTCAAGCTTCCCGCAGCCGCCGGAAGCGATAACCGGGATGTTCACCACCGCTGTCACGGCGTTTAACAGCTCCAAATCGAAGCCCTGCTTGGTGCCGTCGGCATCCATGGAAGTGAGGAGGATTTCCCCCGCCCCCAGCTCACAGGCTTTCTTCGCCCATTCCACCGCGTCCAACCCGGTGTCGATGCGGCCGCCCGCCACATAGACGTGAAAAGTCCCGTCATCGGCCCGTTTGGCGTCGATGGCCACCACGACGCACTGACTTCCAAATTTGTCGGCCGCGTCGGCGATGAGCTGGGGATTTTTGATGGCGGCGGAGTTGACGCTCACCTTGTCGGCCCCCGCCCGCAAAAGCTTAGAAAAATCCTCGATGGTGGAGATACCGCCTCCCACTGTCAGGGGGACGAAAACCTGCTTCGCCGTCTCTCTGACAATGTCGACGATGGTTTTCCTGGCCTCGACGGTGGCGGTAATGTCGAGAAAGACGATTTCGTCCGCCCCCTGCTCGTTGTACATCCGGGCGCATTCCACCGGGTCGCCCACGTCCTTGATACCGACAAAATTGATGCCTTTGACCACCTTGCCGTCCTTGACGTCCAGGCAGGGGATGATGCGTTTGTTGAGCATAGCGATCTTCCTTTCTGGCGGTGTTATTCTGCCGCTACCTGCAACGCTTCTTTCAGATCAAGCGTCCCCTCATAGAGGCTCTTGCCGCAGATGGCGCCGTAGACCCCCAGTTCTTTGAGGGCGCGGATGTCCCCGATGCCGGAAATTCCGCCGGAAGCGATGATGTTGCAGGACACCGCCTGTTTGATACGGGTCAATTGGTTGAGGTTTGGCCCCTCCAGCGTCCCGTCTTTGGAAATATCGGTGTAAACGATGTGAGAAACGCCAATTTTCTCCATTTCCTTGGCCAAATCGAGATAATGGATCGAGCTGCTGTCCAGCCACCCCTCCACCGAGACCATGCCGTTTTTGGCGTCGATGCCTACAACGATCCGGTCGTCGAACTCCTTGACCGCCTCTTTGACGAAAATGGGGTCCTTGACGGCGGCGGAACCTAAAATCACCCGGTCAATGCCGTGGCGCAGATAGTATTCCACCGTGTCGAGGCTGCGGATACCGCCGCCCACCTCCACTTTGAGGGAAGTGTTTTTCGCCACTTCGATAAAAATATCGGCGTTCTGGGGACGGGCGTCTTTGGCCCCGTCCAGGTCTACCATATGTAAAAAGGTAGCCCCGTCCGCCTCAAAGCGTTTCGCCGTCTCAAGCGGGTCCTCCGCCACCTTGTGGGCGGTGCTGAAATCCCCTTTGTAGAGCCGCACACAGTTGCCGTCCTTGATGTCGATTGCAGGTAAAAGTACCATTTTTAGACCATGCTTATGCCTAAAGCAAAAGCTTCCTTTCTTCGGGGTTGTATCCGATCTGTATACCAAATTGCGCCGCTTTTGTAGAGCAGCTATAAAAACAGAAACTTTTAGTATTTTCCGGTTTTAGCCCTTCGTCAAATTGCCAAAATTCCGCAAAATCTGAAGTCCCACTTCCCCGCTTTTCTCCGGGTGGAACTGGGCGCCAAAGACGTTTCCCCGCTCCACCAGCGCCGGGATTTTCACCCCGTAGTCGCACTGGGCAGAGATGTTTTCCCCACCGGTGTAGGCCATGAAGGAGTGGACGAAGTAGACGCTGTCCCCTTCGCTTAATCCTTCAAGCAAAGGGCTTTTTTGGGTAAACTCCAGATTGTTCCAACCCATGTGGGGGATTTTATAGGGGCAGACGATTTTGTCGATCCTGCCGGGGATGAGAGAAAGCCCCTCGGTGCAGGTAAACTCCTCGCTTTCCTCGAAAAGCATCTGCATCCCAAGGCAGATGCCCAAAAGCGGCTTTTTTTTGGCGTTTTCCCGGATACAGGACACAAGTCCCGCCTCATTGAGCTTCTCCATCGCAAGCGGAAAGGCCCCTACACCCGGAAGGATCAGCCCGTCGGCCCGGTCAAGGTCTTTGGGATCGCTGGAAACCTCGTTTTGAAGTCCCAGAAAATTCAAGGCGTTCTGCACCGAAAAAAGGTTGCCCGCCCCGTAATCGATGATGGTAATCATATCGCCGCTCCTTTTGTGGTGATTTTTGCGGTAAACCCGCCGCCTGGGGCCAAAATGCGACCTGCTGGAAAATCCGTTACAACACTTCAGGCAAGCCCGCCACCCTTGAAGTTGTAGCCCGCCTACAAAGGGTTCCGGCCTTGCGGGAGATTTCCCTGGCGCAAATTCCCTACAGCACGCCCTTGGTGCTGAGGGTCTCCCCTTCTTTAAGGGCCACCGCCGCCTTAAGGCTGTGGGCCAACGCCTTGAAAAGTGCCTCCGCCTTGTGGTGGTCGTTTGCGCCGTACTCCGCCTTCAGGTGAAGGGTAATCCCCGCCTGGAAGGCAAAGGCCCGCATAAATTCCTCCACCATCTGGGTGTCCATGTCGCCGATTTTGTCGGCCTTGAAATCGCAGGTAAAGACCAGGTAGGGCCGGTTGGAGATGTCCAGCGCCGCAAAGCCCAAAGCCTCGTCCATGGGGATGAAGGCGGAGCCGTAGCGGCAGATGGGGCCGGAATTTTTAAGGGCTTCTTTAAACGCCTGCCCCAGCACGATACCGGTGTCCTCAATGGTGTGGTGGCAGTCCACGTTCAAGTCCCCGCTGACCGAAACGCTCAAATCAAATCCCCCGTGGACGCAGAGGGCGGTGAGCATGTGGTCGAAAAATCCGACCCCGGTCCAGATGTCCGCCTCCCCTTTTCCGTCTAAAGTCAGGGTAACGCTTACATCGGTTTCCTTGGTCTGCCGTTTGATGGATGCCGTTCTCATAAAAGCCCGTCCTTTCTTGTCCACCTAAAGTGGTATTTTCATTGAGCTGTCGGCTCAGATAAAATCTCATTCAGCGCCGTAAACAGCCGCCGGTTGTTGTCGATGGAATCGGTGGAAATCCGCAGGTAGCCACCAAAGCAGCGCACCGCGATGCTCTTTTTAAGCAGTTTTTGGTAGATTTCTTTAGCCGCTGCGGTTTTGATGTAGACAAAGTTAGTGCAGCTTTCAAAGACCTTCTCCAACACCGGATATTTGGCCGCAAGGCCGTCCATCCCCTCTTTGAGATTTTTGGCCGAGGCGATGATCTCCTCTTCGCACCGCTGCAAAAAAGCCTTGTCCCGCAAAACACAGGCGGCGATTGCCTGGGAAATAGAATTCACATTATAGGGGGATTTAACCGCCTTCAATGCCTTGGTAATATTCTCGTTTGCCACCGCAAACCCTACCCGCAGCGCCGCCATGCCAATGGCCTTGGAGCAGGTTTTGAGGATGATGAGGTTGTCATAATCCGAGACCTCTAAAAGCAAACTCTGGTTCCAGAAGTCCATGTAGGCCTCGTCCAGCACCACAAGGGCGTCCACCCCGCGGACGATTTTCCGCACTTCCTCAGCCTCCAGTCCCACCGAGGTGGGGTTGCAGGGGTTTGAGAAAATGAGCATCTTTACGTCCTGCCGCTTTACTTCACGGATGACGGCTTGAGGGTCGATCCGAAAATCCTCCCCCTTGGGGATTTGGATCACGGGGTTTTCGTAAATCTCCCCGTAAAATCGGTACATGGAAAAATCGGGGCTTAAATTGGCGATTTTCTCCCCTTTTTGGAGCAGCGCCCCGACAATCAGCCCGATGATTTCGTCGGAGCCGTTCCCGGCGGTGACAAGGTTCGAATCGACGCCGTAATAGTCGCCAAAGGCCGTACAAAGCTCCTCGGCGTAAGGGTCGGGATACCGGTTCAAGGCCGCTTCCGCCGCAATTTTGGCCGCTTGGGCCTTTAAATCCGCCGACAAAGGCAGATAGCTCTCATTGGCGTCCAGCCGCAGGTCGTAATTCCCCTGCAACGGGTCGTAAGGGGTTAAATCCCTCACCTTTTTGCAAAGCTCGTAACTCATATCCGTTCTCCTAAAACCGCACCTTAATGGAGTTGGCGTGGGCGGTGAGGCCCTCTTTTTCCGCCAGGGTGACGATATCGCCGGAAGCCTCTCTCAAAGCGTCCTCGGTGTAGTAGATGTAGCTTACCTTCTTCACGAAAGCATCCACCGACAGGGGTGAGAAAAACCGGGCGGTGCCGCTGGTGGGAAGAACGTGGTTGGGGCCGGCGTAGTAGTCGCCCAAAGGCTCCGGCGCGTATTTGCCGAGGAAAATGGAACCTGCGTTATCCAGTTTTCCGATGTATTCAAAGGGGTTTTCCATCATGACTTCCAGGTGCTCCGGTGCAATTTCGTTGGCGAGCGTTACCGCCTCGCCCGCCGTCTCACAGACGATGATACCGCCAAAGTCGGAGAGGGATTTTTTGATGATCTCCTTCCGGGAGAGGGTTTCCACCTGTCTTGCGAGCTCCTGTACCGTCTCGTCGGCGATTTTTTTGCTGGTGGTGACCATGATGGCGGAAGCCAAGACGTCGTGTTCGGCCTGGGACATCAAATCTGCCGCCAGGAATTTCGGCTCTGCTGTTTCGTCGGCCAAAACAAGGATTTCGCTGGGTCCGGCGATCATGTCGATGTCAACGACGCCGTAGAGAAGCTTTTTAGCGGTGGCTACATAGATGTTGCCGGGGCCGACGATTTTGTCCACTTTTGGAACGGTCTCGGTGCCGTAAGCCAGCGCCGCCACCGCCTGTGCGCCGCCTAAGAGGAACACCCGATCGACGCCGCAGATGGCCGCCGCAACGAGGATGTCCGGGTTCGCCTTGCCCTCTTTTGTAGGGGGCGTCACCATGACGATTTCCTTGACGCCCGCGATTTTCGCCGGAACCGCATTCATCAAAACCGAGGAAGGATACGCCGCCGTGCCGCCGGGTACATAAAGTCCCACCCGCTCAAGGCCGCGGATGCGCTGGCCCAAAATCACCCCGTTTTCCTTGGGGTCGATAAAGCTCTGATGCTTTTGCCGGTTGTGGAAATCGGCGATGTTCTCCTGGGCGTTTAAAAGCGCCGAGACAAAATTTTCATCGGCGTTTGTCAAGGCGTCGTTAATTTCCTCCCGGGAAACCTCGATGGCGGGGGGCAGCTTGCCGTCGAATTTTAAGGTGTATTCGTTGACGGCCTTGTCGCCGTTTACCCGTACATTTTCGATGATTTCCGAGACGACCGAAGTCACCTTCCGATCCACTTCCCCGCTGCGGGAGCGGAGGGCCCGCAAGAGTTCTTTTTCATCCTTGCCGTTGGCGGTTACGATTGGCAGCATCTGTGTTCCTCCTTTATATTAAGCGAAAAATTGCGTTAACAGTTTGCGCCCTTCTGGATGGCGTCAATAAGCGGCTCCAACTCCTCTTTTCGGAGCTTAAGGGAGGCGGTGTTGACGATGAGCCGTGCGGAAATGTTCGCCACGTCCTCTACCACCTCCAGGCCGTTTTCCTTTAAGGTGGTGCCGGTCTCGACGATGTCTACAATACCGTCGGACAGCCCTACCAGAGGGGCCAGCTCCACCGAACCCTCGATCTTGATGATCTCGATGTCCATCCCCTTTTCGGCGAAATACTCCCTTGCCACATTGGGGTATTTGGTAGCGATGGTCTTGATGTTGTAGCCGCTGTAAAAGTCGGAGCCTTTTTTGACGGCCAGGGCAAATTTGCAGCGCCCAAACCCCAGATCGGCCACCTCGAAAAAGCTGCCGCCGTGCTCCATGATGGTATCCTTGCCCACGACCCCCAAATCGCAGACGCCGTGTTCCACGTAGGTGATGACGTCGGCGGCCTTGGCCAGCACCACTTCAATGTTCTGGTCGGGGATCTGTAAAATCAGCTTTCTCCCCTTGTTGATAAGCTCGTTGCAGTCGTAGCCCAGCCTCTCAAACACCGCTACGGTGTCTTTTTCGAGCCTTCCTTTTGTGAGGGCGACGCGGATGGATCTCAATGAATTGCTCATGCCTTCACCTCCACAATGTCGTCCCGGACGATGTAAATCGTCTCAATGCCTTTCTGAGCGGCGTATTTTTTGGATTCCTCAAAGGTCTCGAACACTGAAAACTCGGCCCGGAAGCCCATTTCGGTGAGTTTTTTGACCTGGCTGAGGGCTTTTACCTCGTACCCCTCCTCGGCGAAGACCAACACATTGGGGACGGGCGCTTTGTCGGAAGGCGATTTCATCACCCTGGCCACCGCGTCCACGTCGATACCGAAGCCCACGGCGGGCAAATCCACCCCGTAGTCGGACAGCAGGCTGTCGTACCGGCCTCCCACCAGTGCCGTGGTACCCAGGCCCTGCACGTAGCCCTTAAAGACGATGCCGGTGTAGTAGTCGTTTCTCGTGACGATGCCCAAATCGAGGGAAATTTTGCCGCTGAGCCCCAGCTTCTGCAAATCCTTGTAGAGGCTGCGGAGGTAGGCGGTGGTTTCCAAAAGTTCGGGGCAATCTAAAAGCTTTTTGGCCTTGTCAAAGACCTCTTCCCCTCCAAAAAGGGCGGGAAGCTGTTTCAAGGCGTTGGCCACTTCTTTGTTTTCCAGTTTGTCCAGTCTATCGTTTAACGCCGGATAGTTTTTTTGCTCGATGAGGGCGCGGATTTCGTCCTTGTCGGAATCCGAAAGGTTAAGCTTTTGAATGAGGGTATTGAAAAAACCGATGTGCCCGATTTCCAGCCTAAAATCGGAAAGTCCGCAGCTCTCCAATGCCTCCACCGCGGTTGCAATCACTTCCAGGTCGGTGCGCCGGGTGCTGGAACCGATGAGCTCGATACCCGCCTGCACCACCTCATCGCTGCGGCCGCTCAAAGCCGGGTTGATGGCGTAAACGCTCTGGTTGTAGAAAAGCCGAAAAGGCAGGGTGTGGCCTTTGAGCCGGGTCGCCGCCAGCCTGGCGATGGGCATAGTGAGGTCAGGCCGGACGGTGAGGATGCGTCCCTTTAAGTCGGTGAGCTTATACATCCGCTCCTGTGGGATGCCGTGCTCCGGCGAGTTAAAGACATCGTAAAACTCCAGTCCCGGCGTCACCACCTCGGAATAGCCCCGGGAGAGGAACACTTTTTTGATGTTTTGCTCCGCCTTACGGCGTGCAATGCAATCCTCGAAAAGAGTATCCCGCGTGCCTTCGGGGGTAATCAGCCTGTTCTTCATCATAAGCCAAGCAACCTTCCTTGTCAGCAATTTGAAAGCAATGATTGGACAAAATAAACGATTATGAGCGCTCCCTCTCTCCAAGTTCATCACTTTAGTATGCTAATATGGTAACACGATACAGCAAATCTGTCAATAAATTTTGCTTCCACTTTTCAATTTTGGAAAATCAACTGATTTTTTTTAACAAAAGAAAACGCCGGTTGGGCATTTCGCCTTAGAAGAACATCATCTGGCTGGTTTTGGGGAGGCCTTCCAGCGCACCGGAGCTTTCCAGCATTTCGATAATGGCTTTGGAGACGCCGGAACGGGTCTGCACCTCGTCCACCGAAATGTATTCTCCTTGTTCCCCGGCTTGTTGCAGCCCCTGAGCCGCCGCTTCCCCAAGCCCCTTGAGGGCGGTAAAAGGAAGCCTGATTTTGCCATCCTCGATCAGATATTTCGTCGCGTGGGATTTGTACAGATCCACCGGCAGGAACTCATACCCCCGGCAGAGCATCTCGTTGATAATCATCAGAGTGTTGTAGACGTCCTCTTCCTTGACGCTGCGGTCCATGTCTTTTAGCTGCATCAGCCGCGCCCGGCAGGCCGCCTTTCCGGCAACCGCCGTTTCGGCCTCCAAATCGCCGCCCCGGACGGTGAAAAACGCTGCGTAGTACTCCAAAGGATAGTAGACCTTATACCACCCCAGCCGGATGGCCGCGATGACGTAGGCGGCGGCGTGGGCTTTCGGGAACATGTACTTGATTTTAAAGCAGCTGTCCACATACCACTGAGGCACCCCGTGGTCGAGCATATCCTGGACCATTTCGTCGGTTAATAGCTTGGGCGCCTTGCCCTTACGGGTGATCTCCATGATCTTAAAGGCCAGCTTCGGTTCCAGCCCCTTGTGGAGCAGGTAGGTCATAATGCTGTCACGAGTACCGATCACTTCTGAGATGGTGCAGACTTTCTGGTCGATCAGGTCCTTGGCGTTTCCGAGCCATACGTCGGTGCCGTGGGACAGGCCGGAAATCTGCAAAAGGTCGGCAAAGGTCTTGGGCTGGGCCTCCTCCAGCATGCCGCGGACGAAGGGGGTGCCCATCTCCGGCAGGGAGAGGGTGCCGGTGTTGCTGAAAATCTCATCGGGTGTGACGCCCAGCGCCTCGGTGGAGGTAAAAAGGCTGATGACCTTCTGGTCGGACATGGAGACGTCCATGACCTTGATGCCGGTCAAGTCCTCGATGTGCTTATAAAGGGTCGGCACATCGTGTCCCAGCTCGTCCAGCTTTAAAATGGTGTCGTGGAGGGAGTGGAAGTCGAAATGGGTGGTCAGAATATCGGAATCCGCCTTGTCGGCCGGATGCTGGATGGGGCAGAAGTCGTAGACCTCGTACTCCGACGGGATGACGACCATTCCGCCGGGATGCTGTCCGGTGGTGCGCTTGACCCCTTCGCAGCCCTTGGCGAGACGCAGTTCTTCCGCCTTGTGGATGACTCTTCCCCGCTCCTGCATGTAGTTGAGCACAAAGCCGTAGGCGGTTTTTTCCGCCACTGTCGAGATGGTGCCGGCCTTGAACACGTGGTCGGAGCCGAACAGCTCCTCGGTGTAGCGGTGAACCTGGCTTTGATACTCGCCGGAGAAATTGAGGTCGATATCCGGCTCTTTGTCGCCGTCGAAGCCTAAGAAAGTCTCGAATGGGATGTCGTGGCCGTCCTGATTCATCTTGGCGCCGCAGTTGGGGCAGTTTTTCTCCGGCAAATCAAAGCCGGAGCCGTATTCGCCCTTGGTAAAGAACTCGCTGTGCTTGCATTCAGGGCAGACATAGTGGGGTGCCAGGGGGTTTACCTCCGAAATACCAGCCATGTTGGCGACAAAAGAGGACCCTACCGAACCACGGGAACCGACCAAATACCCGTGCTCCTCGGAGTAGTGCACCAGCTTCTGGGCGATCATGTAAAGCACCGCGAAACCGTGCTTGATGATGGAAGAAAGCTCCCGGTCCAGCCGGTCTTTAACCAAATCCGGCACCGGGTCGCCGTAAATTTTTTTGGCCCGCTCCCAGGTGATCCGCTGCAATTCCTCATCCGACCCCTCGATGTTGGGCGGGAAAGTCCCTTTAGGTATGGGCCGCACGTCGGGGTCGATCATGTCGGCGATTTTATTCGGGTTTTCCACCACCACTTCGTAGGCTTTCTGTTCGCCTAGGTACTCGAATTCCTTTAGCATTTCCTCGGTGGTGCGCAGGTAGAGCGGCGGCTGCTGGTCGGCGTCTTTAAACTTCATGCCGGCCATCAAAATGGAGCGGAAAATGGCGTCACCGGGGTTTAAAAAGTGAACGTCACAGGTGGCGACTACCGGCTTATTGAGCTTTTCGCCGATTGCCACAATGGTTTTGTTGAATTCCTGAAGCTGCTCGACGCTGGACGCCTGCCCGCTTGTCAGCATAAACTGGTTGTTGCCGATGGGCTGGATTTCCAGGTAATCGTAAAAGGAAGCGATGTCGCAGAGCTCGTCGAAGCTCTTTCCCTCGACGACGGCCCGGAACAGTTCCCCGGCCTCACAGGCGCTGCCGATTAACAGCCCCTCCCGGTACTTCATAATTTCCGATTTAGGAGTGCGGGGCCGCCTGAAATAGTATTTCACATGGGCGAAGGACACAAGCCGGTAGAGGTTTTTGAGCCCGGTTTTGTTCTTGACCAAAATAATCTGGTGATAGGTCTTTAGCTGTTTTGGATCGCCGCCGCTCATGGCGGTGTTGATGCCTGAAATGGAGTGGATGTCCTTCTCCGCCTCCATCTTCTCCATCATTTTGAGGAAGATGTTGGCCAGTACCTCGGCGTCGTCGCATGCCCGATGGTGGTGGAATTCCGGCAGTTCCAGATGCTTGGCGATGATGTCCAGTTTGAATTTATTGAGCTCGGGATACAGGTTTCGCGCCAGCACCAGGGTGTCAATGGAGGTGTAGGGAAATTCCTTGCCGCAGCGCTCCGCCGCCACCCGCATGAACCCCATGTCAAAGGAGGCGTTGTGGGCGATGAGGGGCCGGTCCCCGGCGAATGCCATAAATTGCTCTAAAGCCTCCGCCTCCAGCGGCGCGTCTGCCACCATGGCGTCGGTGATGCTTGTAAGCTCGGTAATTTTGGGCGGAATAGGCCGCTCGGGGTTTACAAAGGTGTCGAACCGGTCGGTGATTTGCCCGTTTTGGATCAGCACCGCGCCAATTTCGGTGAGCCGGTCGTTTTTGGCGGAAAGGCCGGTGGTCTCCACGTCAAAGACGACGAATTCCCCTGTAAAGCTTTCGTCTTTACTGCCGTTTACCGCCGATACGCAGTCGTTGACAAAGTAGTCCTCCACCCCGTAAATCACCTTGAAGTCGCCGCCGTCCTTGCGGATGCCCTCAACGCAGTTCATGGCGTCTGGAAACGCCTGTACCACCCCGTGGTCAGTGATGGCGATGGCCTTGTGCCCCCAGCGATAGGCGGTTTTGATGATGTCGGTCACATCGCCGACAGCGTCCATAGCGGACATCTTGGTGTGGCAGTGAAGCTCCACCCGTTTTGTCTCGGCGTCGTCGGTTTTGGGGATTTTCTTCACCGTCATGATATCGTAGGGTTTAATGGAAATTTCCCGATCGTACTTGTCGTCCACCACGTCTCCACGGATGAGGATGGTCGTCCCCTTGGAAAGGCAGTCATACTTGTCCTTCTTTTTGATGTCGTCGATGATCTTCATGGTGTTAGAGGAGGTGTAATCGGTAAAATTGTAAGTCAAAATCACCTTGGTGCCGTCTCGTGTCACCCGCATATCGGTGGCAAAGATGTCCCCCCAGACCACCACGTTGCCGCTCATGGAATTGATCTCATTTAAAGGGATGGGCTTCTGGGTAATTTTTTTGCCCTTTATGAGCATAGCCCCTTCGTTTTGAAACTGCATGTCAGCGAAGTTGATGGTAACGGGGGTCGGGTCCTTGACGCCGGAATCCCGCCTAAAACCTCCGTTTCCTCCCCCGTTTCCAAAGGAGGGGCGCTCTCCGTTGCTGGGCCGGGGGGCGGGCGCAGGCGGAGCCTCCCTGATAACAATGGGGGGCGGCTCCGGGAAGTCAGCCTCGGTGATCATCTCAATTCCTTCAAAAGAAGCGGTGATTTTCTTTGTGAACCGCTCGTAGACAAGCCGCTCGATCTGCTTGTCGGCCCCTGCCTGCATCAGGATGTTCTTGCCGCCGTTTTTGAGGGAGATGTGGAGCACTTCCCCGTCAAACTCCGCCTCTGCGTCGTCTAAAAAACCGTTGACCACGCTGCAAACGCCCTTGAGCTCGGTAATCAGTTCGGGGAAATAGGAAATGTCGAACAAAGTGGGCAGGTATTTTAAGGTAAAGCGGACGCTTTGAAGCCCCGCCTTTTTGGCAATCGCCCGCTGGCATTCCCTGATGTGCTCCACCTTGATGATACTCCCGTTTTTCATCACAGTGGAGATGGTGCGGGCGCTCGGGTCAGCGTCTAAACGCAGCATCTCGCAGTCTTTAAAAATTGAGGTGTAAGGTTCTTCTATGTAGTCGCCGAACACGGCGAGAAAGTTCTGTCCTGTCACTGGTTAGTCCCCTTTATGCTTATCAATAATTATTCGTATCATGCTCATTTTACGAAGCTCAAAACGTACCTTTAACCACTAATTCCATTTCAAATTGGAACTCGTCAGATACACCGGTTTTTCTGAATCCCAAAGAATGGTATAACTTTTCTGCCGCTGCATTTTGAAAGGCAACTCCTGTATAAATTTTTTTGACGTTGAATCTATTTACAAGCCAATTGATTGCAAGCGCTACAGCCTGTTTACCATATCCCCGATTTTGATACCGTTCATCGATCATAAACTTCCACAAAGTATATTGATTCTTCGACTCGTAATACCCCAACATGATAAAACCGACTGGGATATGATCTGCATAAACGGCAAAGGGATAAGCCGTATTTTTATAAACCCATGCCTGAGCCAACGAGTAAACGGTAGAGGAAACGAAATTTTGTTGCTTTTCGGAAACTTTTAATTTTAAAACCTCATCAAAATTTTCTTTGGTAACTTCTTTCAACTCTACCAAAACTTACTCTCCCCCTACAGCTTCTCGATCTCCTCCATCAGCGCGTCGAGGATTTCCGCTTCCGGCACCTTGCGGAGAATCTCTCCCTTTTTGAAGAGCACGCCGCAGCCTACCCCTCCCGCGATACCGATGTCAGCTTCTTTCGCCTCGCCGGGCCCGTTGACGACACAGCCCATAACCGCTACCTTGATGGGTTTCTGCACTGATTGAAGCCGTTCCTCCACCTGATTCGCCAGGGAGATGAGGTCGATCCGCGTCCGTCCACAGGTGGGGCAGGAAACCACTTGGGGCCCTTCATACATCCCGATGCTTTTGAGAATGTCTTTTGCCGCTTCCACCTCTTTTACAGGGTCGGCGGTCAAAGACACCCGGATGGTCTCGCCGATGCCTTGCAAAAGCAGGCTTCCGATGCCCACAGCCGACTTGATGATCCCCATCCGCTCCGTCCCGGCCTCAGTGACTCCCAGGTGGAGGGGGTAATTGCACTGTCCCGCCAGCATGGTATAAGCGTCCACCATGGTTTTTACATCGGAGGACTTAATGGAGATGACAATCTGGTCAAAATCGCACCGCTCCAAAAGCTTTGCGTGATAGAGGCCGCTTTCAGTGAGCGCCTCCGCTGTAGGGCCGCCGTATTTTGCGAGAATCCCCTTCTCCACCGAGCCGGAATTGACTCCAATCCGAATGGGCACCCCCGCTTTTCTACAGGCGTCTGCCACCAGCTTTACCCTGCTGTCGTCGCCGATGTTACCGGGGTTTAAGCGGATTTTGTCCACTCCCGCCGCCACCGATTCCAACGCGAGGCGATAGTCAAAGTGGATGTCCGCCACCAACGGGATGTCCACCTTTTCCTTGATGGCGGGGATGAGCTTTACCGCTTCCTTGTCGGGGATGGCGGCCCTTATAATGTCGCACCCGGCCTGCTGAAGCGCCATTGCCTGCCGGACGCTCCCCTCAATGTCGGTGCTGGGGACGTTTAACATCGACTGGATATAGATTTTTCCCCCTCCGAACACCAGATTCTTTAATTTGACCGGAATGACTTGCCGTTTCACCATAAAAGCACGCTCCGTTATCTTCGTCGGCCGTTGAGCCGCAAATTTTACATATAAAATAAGTATAGCATAAAAGACGGATTTTTTCACCTGTTGAGGTATATTTTTTCTCCCGGATTTCAAAAAAACAGCCGCCGAAAGACCGGTGGCTGTTTTTACACTATTTTTTCAGTTTAGCTCTCCTTGCTAGTGAGGAATTCGAAAAAGGCATACAAGAGTCGGTTGTCGGAAATCAGGATAAAATCTGGCAGATCATTGTCCCTATCGATAAAAATGCCTGCAACACGGCGATTTTTTGTGGTGCTCCCTACAAATTGAGGGAATGCCGCCCTTTATCGGTTTTATCCGCTACCTCACTTCCTCTTCCATCCGTTTCAGCCCGTAGAGGTACACGGCGGCGATGAGCTCAGTAGGCACCATCACCGATAAGCTCCAAAAATCACCCATATCGCCCTTTTCCGCCATCATTTTTTTTAGCTCTCCGTAAAGGAAACTGACAATGTGGTTTTTGCCCTCCTTCTGTACCCTCTCCAGGACATCTTTCAGGACAAACACCTTGGTGTTGCGGATTTCCTCCAGAGTGTCCTTTAAAATTCCCTCGATACCGGAAAATTTTTCCAAGACAGCCTTGTTGAAACTTTTGGCGGTGTAAGCAACTGTCGGATCCACCTCCAAAAGCCTGCCAGTGATTTCCACAGCGGAGGCGATCACTTCCTCCACCGTAATTTCCTCCTTTGGATTGCGGCGCATGGCCTTCGCCAGCCGGAACCGGGCCAACTGCTGAAAATACCCTGGGCCGCCCACGTTCTCTCGGGCCATGGAAAAAATTTCATCGGCAAAGGGGGCCAGCCGCTCGGCGTTGTATTCCATCTCCCGGGGCAGGAAAGTGTAAGCGCCCCCCTCCATTTTGCCGTAGAGCTTCATGGCATCCAGGTACCCCAGCTTGATATTCCGGGCGGTGAGGCTGGGTTCAAACCACAAAAATGGCCCTAAATCCCAGCTGCTGCTGAGATACTGCACCGGGACGGATTCATTTTTGGGCTTTCTGAGTACCCCCACGCTGTCCAGGTTGATAGCCAATACCTCGTCGGCCCCCATGGCAATGGCCAAGTTAATGGGGAGGTTATCCCGATACCCCCCGTCGATGTACTGCTTGTCGTCGATTTGCTTGCTCTTAAAGGCGGGAAAACACGCTGCTGACGCCACCAGATAGTCGATGAGCTTCCCCTCCGGAATTTCTTTTTTGGTGAGCTCTACCGGCTTCAACGAAGGATATTCCACCGTGACAACCCCCAAATCCACGTCTGATTCCCGCACCCGCTGCTCCGATACCACATCCCGCATAATCTTTTCCAAAGGAGCAAAATCCACCCCGTTTTCCTCCATCGCCTTGTGGATGAAGCTGTGCCAGACCCCGGCTTCCCAGTGGCGCTGCTGGTAGTCCACATCCTCCGGTTTTAAATCGATGTCCACAATGTCCGGTGTGGTGATCTTCTCCCACATCTCCATTGCCTTTTCAAAGTCTTTTTGCACCATCATGGCGCCGTTTAAGGCCCCTACCGAAGCTCCAGTGACGATCTGATAATCAATCCCCAGTTCATTGAGCGCTTTCCACACACCCATCTGATATGCGCCGCGGGAACCTCCTCCCGCCAACACGATTGCCCGTTTTCCCATATCGGCCTCCTTTCCTGCAAGGACCCTCTGTGGGGGACTCGCTTTTGCCGTAATTATCTCACAAAGCTCCACGGAATGAGCTTTTATTTGTTCTCTTTATTGTATGCGAAAGTAAAAATCTTGGCATCCCCAATCCTTTGCTGGGACGGAATTTTGCCTTACCCTCTCCGCCTATCTGTAAGGCTATTTTACTATATTACCGACGCCTATTCTATCGAAGGTTGTCAATTTGCCTTGAAGAAACTATGAAAAAGTTGTATAATAATGGACAATAAACAATGTAAAGGGCCGGTGAGCACAATGGCTATTCAGATTCGAAGCTATACAGAGCAAGACCTTCCCTCGCTGATGGAAATTTGGAATACCGTCGTAATGGAGTCCAACGCCTTCCCCCAGAACAAGCCATTTTCCCCCGAGGAAGCAAAGGCTTTCTTTGACTCCCAGTCCTTTACTGGCGTAGCCGAGGAGGACGGCGAGGTAATCGGGTTTTACATTTTGCACCCCAACAATGTTGGCAACTGCGGCCACATTGCAAATGCCTCCTACGGGGTTAAGCAGGGCATTCGAGGCAAAGGCGTGGGAGAAAGCTTAGTGCGGCACTCGTTAAAAATGTGCGGTATGCTGGGCTTTGAGGGGCTTCAGTTCAACGCCGTTGTCGCCACCAACACCGCTGCCATCCATCTCTATGAGAAGCTTGGGTTCCAGTGGATCGGCACCATCCCGGGCGGATACCGGTTAAAGGACGGCACCTTTGCCGACATCCGCATTTACTTCCGGCCCGCCGACCGGTAAAGTCCGGTGACAGTGGTGTGACAGCCATCAAAAAGGCAGCGGCCACCTTTTGCTGTTCTTTATCCGCAGGAAATTTACAGGGTACAGGAATTGGCAGAGAACTCATTAAACAGGTCATCAAAGCGGATCCCGAAGCAGACGTCACCATGCTTCTGTTTTTCCGCTGGATGGGATATGTCCGCTGGGGAAGTATAGGCTGTGAGCGGCATCCGTTTTACGCCCCTGATATAGAGGCCGTCAATACCGCTTATGGAATTCCCGCAAATGCCCCGCTTTATTCAAACACACTGTTTTTTTCATACGCTCTCTTTTACGGATATTTGAAAGACTCTTTATTTAGTAAAATATTTATGTTATAATAGCCTCATAAACAGTATCTTTGCTTGCAAAGCGTCCGATGGCGTTTTTATTCCGCTCGAGCGGATTTCAGTGAGAACCATCTATCGTATCCAGCTGTACTGACAGAGAGGAGGCCGTCATGGAAGAAAAAATCGTCATCTGCCCCTATTGTGGAGCCTCCGTCCCAAAAAACTGGAGGTTCTGTCCCAAGTGCGCCCACATTTTGACTGGTGAACCGGTCGTGACCGTTTTGACGCCGCCTCCCGATGACAAAGCGCCAGATTGGACGGACAACCTCCTGGAAGCGGTGGAGGTTTCCTATCTGGATGAATCCGATTTAGAGCCCCTCCCTCAAGAAATCGGCTCCTCCCCGACAGAACCGATGAAAGCGCCGGATTCTGACAGAATACCGCCTGTAAAAGAGCCTGACCAATCGGAGGTTGGGCCTTCCACAAATGAGGAGGCGGATTCCCTCCCCCAGGATGAGATCGAGTTTGAAACACCTCCTCCCCGGCAAGAGGTATCTTCCGGCGAGACAGACATCCAGAAGGACACAAAAGACGAGGAGGGGCAGCCTACGGATAGTGGCGAGCCCCCTTTAGAGGAAAAACCGCCTCTGCCTCAGGAACAGGACGATGACCCTAAAAACAAAAATGGCCTGTTGGCGGCATTTTCCCACTTAAAACGCTATCTGGGTAAGCGGGCTGTCAAACGCGAAAACGAGGTGCAGCAACCGGAACAAAAAATCCCCCCTACTGAAGCAGAAGCTGTTACATCGCACAGAAGACGCGAACCGGCGGCGCTTTTTAAAAAGCTTCTCCCCCTCCGTCCCCCATCCAGCCTTTCTTCTGAAAAAGACACGTCACCGGGCGTCAGGCTGCCCAGCATCGTCAAAAAAGGTCTAAAGTGGTTCAAACATCGGACGAAAATCGTCCCTCCCCCTGTCTATCTGGCCGTAGAGCGGAAACGGAACCGCCGAACTGCCCTCGCGGTGCTTTGTATCGTCCTTTTGTTGGGAGGCGGGGCGCCATTTGCCCTCTGGCGGGCTGACATAGAGGCGTTAGAGGCTTCTTTAGAGCTGGGATGGAGCCGGAGCGAAGTCCATGAGCGCACTCCTTACACCCTTGCCCTCCGGTTTGAGGACGGCGTGGTGGAAATCTATCAAAAAAGCCCCTTTTACCGCAACGAGTATGTGCTTTCCCAAAAGCCTTACACTGTTACTTCCCCGGAGACGGTGGTAATCGAAGGTAAGGAATACCGCATCTCATTCAGTGAAGATCATAAAACGATCACCATGTACCCCGCTTTTTCCTTCTACGGGGAAAAGGAAATCTGGCACCGGCAGGAAACAAACCTTGCCTAAGAACCTGGTCGAAAGGCAACTCGCTATAGTGGCAGGAGGCATAGATGAAACTATTTCATGGCAGCAACACTGGAAATATCAGCATCTTAGAGCCGAGACAAGCAGATCATGACCGTCCCTATGTCTATATGTCTATATGTCTACTATAGAAGCAGTGGCTGCCTTTTATTTGTGCAATGCGGTTGAAAAACCCTATTATTGGTTCCCATACGGATTTTCTAAAAATAGTACAATCCCCATTTACCACGAACTCTATCCAGACGCCTTAAAAGAAGTGTCCGAAGGTGTCAGTGGATACATTTATGAAATCATGGCCGATGAACGCCAGGTCATCCCTCTGCACAATATTCCCTGTGCGAGATTAGCTATAAATCCGATTCCGGTAACAAGATGTACAAAAGTAGAAAATGCATATGATTGGTTTGTGGAAGCTGTGAAACGGGGAAAGATGCAAATTGGGCACTTCGCCGACAAAACAGAGCAGGAACTCAATTGGTGGTACTCCGGATTGATCGAATACCTTCGGGAAAAAGATATGGCCAAACATCCCGATTGTTCCTATGCGATGTTTATAAAAGAAAAATTTCCGCAGGTCTGGGAAACCTATATTTTACAGACAAATGAAACTATATTGTAGTAAATCTATCATAACGGCATAGAAAAAGGAGCAGGAAAATCCTGCTCCTTTTTCCATAGCCATAGCTACCAGCAGCTATGGCTTTCCTCATTTTCAGCCGATGAGGCCCACCTTCCGTTTGACCTTTTCCATAGTGCGGTTGGCGATTCGGGACGCCTTCTCGGCCCCTTCTTTATAGCATTGCTCCAGATACGCCTTGTCGGCCATCAACCGGTCGAATTCTTCTCTCACCGGCCGCAGCTCCTCGGCGACAGCCTCGCCGACAGCGGCTTTGAAATCGCCGTAGCCTTTGCCCTGAAACTCTGCCGTGATTTCGTCCATTGTTTTGCCGGTGACGACAGAATAGATGCTCATCAGGTTGTTGATGCCGTCCTTGCCCTCTTTGTAGCAGACTTCCATGTCGGAATCGGTGACAGCCCGTTTGAACTTCTTGACAATCTGCTCCGGTTTGTCGAGAATCGAGACGGTGGCGTTCTGGTTCTCGTCGGATTTGGACATCTTTTTGGTGGGGTCGGCCAAAGACATGATCCGCGCCCCCTGCTTGCCGATATAGGGTTCGGGGATGCGGAAGGTGTTGCCGTAGACGTTGTTGAACCGCCCCGCCACATCGCGGGTCAGCTCCAGATGCTGCTTCTGATCCTCGCCCACCGGCACCATATCCGCCTGGTAGACGAGGATGTCCGCCGCCATCAAAGACGGATAGGTAAAGAGTCCTGCGTTGATGTTTTCCGGGTGCTTAGCCGACTTGTCCTTAAACTGGGTCATCCGGGAAAGTTCTCCAAACTGGGTGTTGCAGGCCAAAATCCAGCCCAGTTCCGCATGGGCCGGAACCTGGCTCTGGATAAACACGATGCTTTTTTGAGGGTCTACACCGCAGGCCAAGAGCAAAGCGTAGCACTCCAGCACCTGTTTTCTAAGCTTTGCCGGTTCCTGCCGGACGGTGAGGGCGTGGAGATCGGCAATCATGTAGCAGCAGCGATAGTCGTCCTGCATCTGGCCCCAGGTCTTGACCGCCCCCAGGTAGTTGCCCAGGGTGAAAATCCCGGTGGGCTGGATGCCGCTTAAAATCACTTTTTTTCTCTCGGTGGTTTCGGTTTTGATCTCGCTCATACAGGGTTCTCCTTATTTCAGATTGTAGGTCATTTTGCCCAGAAGCTCGATACCTCTGACGATCTGCTCGTCGGTGGGAGTCGAGAAGTTAAGGCGGAAGGACCGGGTCACATCGGTTTCACGGGGCATAAATGCAGTGCCGGGAACGACCGCCACCTTGTATTCTGTCACCGCCTGGGTGCAGAATTTCATCATGTCCACGCCCTCAGGCAGGGTGCCCCAGATAAAGAGGCCGCCTTCGGGGACGGTGTGGGTGACGGCGGGGTTAAAGTGGGCGTCCATGCCGTCCAGCATGAGCTTTGCCTTTTTGCGGTAGATGTCGCAGAGGTTTTTGATGTGGGCGTCCCAGTCGTTTTCCCGCATGAACTGCTCGCAGACCATCTGGGACCAGATGTTGGTGTGAACGTCGTTTGTCTGTTTGACGACGACGATTTTTTGCGTAATGGCGGCGTTTGCGATGACAAAAGCCACCCGCATACCGGGAGACAGGGTTTTGGAGAAGCTGCCGGCGTAGATGACGATGCCCTCTGTGTCCATCGACTTGATGTTGGGGACAGGTTCTCCCGCAAACCGCAGATCACCGTAAGGGTTGTCCTCAAAAATCAGCACCCCGTATTTTAAGGCCAGCTCATAAACCGCCTTGCGTTTTTGAAGGCTCATGGTGATGCCGGAGGGGTTTTGGAAATTGGGGATCAGGTATAAAAATTTGGTGTTTTTGTTTTCTTTCAGGGCTTTTTCCAGTTTTTCGATGGAAATGCCGTCGTCCTCCATCTCGACTCCTACAAGGTTTGCGCCTCCCGCCTTGATGGCGTTAAGAGAACCCACAAAGCTGGGCTGTTCGCAGATGACGGTGTCGCCCTCGTTGACGAGGACGCGAGTGGTCAGATCGACGCTCTGCTGGGTTCCGGTGAGGATGAGCAGGTCGTCCCCATCATGGAAAAGATCTCTCGCTTTGTATTGGGCTTTCAGCGCCTCCCGCAGAGGGGTGTAGCCTTCGGTGATGCTGTACTGCAAAGCGGCGATGGGGTTTTTGGTGAGGATTTCGTTTGAAATCCGGGCGATTTCCGCCGTGGGAAACGCCTCCGGCGCGGGATTTCCCGCCGCAAAGGGGATGACGGACGGGTCCTGGGTGTGTTTGAGGATTTCCCGGATGGCGGACGCCTTTAGGTTGCTCATCCGGTCAGCAAATTTGTAGTTCATCTTCTATTTCCATTCCTTTCGGTGTAACGACGTCTTTCTCTCCATCAGGGCGTGAGGAAAACCGCAGTTTCTCACGGCCTTCCGCCGTCCTTTTGAAGGCAAAACGCCAAAATTTACATCAGTTGTCGCTGGATTTATCGGCCTGTGGAATTCCAGTTCCGTCAGGCCAGCTTTTCCATCATCTCCCGCATTTTTTCCAACGTGCCGGGGATGTCGATATGCTGGGGGCAGTGCTCCATGCAAGCCCCGCATTTCTGACAGCTCTGGGGCAGCTCGGTCTCCGGGCAGTCTTTCAGTTCCTCTTTAAATTGGGCGGCGTTTTTAGAAAAAACGTACCGGTTGTAGATTTGAAAGAGCTTTGGAATATCCACGCCGAAGGAGCAGTCCATGCAGTAGCGGCAGCCGGTGCAGGGCACCATGTCCTTTTTCCGGTAAAGGTCGAGGGCGGTTTCCAACGTCTTCTGCTCTGCCACGGTTAAAGGCTCCAGCGGCGAAAGGGTGTTGATATTGTCGGAAAGCTGCTCCAAATTGGACATACCGCTCAACACCGTCATGACGTTTGGAAGCTGGGCGGCGTACCGGATGGCCCAGGAGGCCACAGAACGACTGGGCGCCGCTTGTTTCAGAACATCGTTGGCCTGCTTTCCCAGGTCGGCTAAAGCCCCGCCCCGGACCGGCTCCATGATAATGGCGGGGATTCCCCGCTGCGCCAAAAGCTCATACTGGCCTTTGGCGTCCTGCAGCTCCCAATCGAGGTAATTTAACTGAATCTGGACAAAATCCCAATGATAGGTGTCGAGGATCTGCTCCAAAACCTCCGGGGTATCGTGGAAGGAAAAGCCCAAAAACCGGATTTTTCCCTCCTCCCGCTTTTTTTGCAGGTAGCCGTATACGTCCAAGTCGACGCACCGCTTGAACATCTCTTTGTTTTGGGCGTGGAAGAGGTAGAAGTCAAAATAGTCCACCTGGCAGCGCCGGAGCTGCGACTCAAAGATATTTTGCACATCCTGGGGCGTTTTGAGGTTCCAGGGCGGCATTTTGGTGGCCAAATAAAAGCTCTCCCGCGGATAGCGTTTGAGAGCCTTGCCCATAAACGGCTCCGAGAGGCCGCCGTGGTAGCCGTGAGCGGTGTCAAAGTAGTTGATACCGTGTTTGTAAGCGTAATCCACGATCTCAAGGGCTTTTTCCTCGTCGATTTCCTCCGAACCTTCTTTTATTGTGGGAAAACGCATGCATCCAAGGCCCAAGAGAGAAATTTTTTCGTCCTTGAAAGCGCGTTTGCTGATTGCCATCATACAAATCCATCCTTCCCTGAGGGAAAATGCTTATCTATATATTATAGACGCTTTAAAGTGAAAAATCAAGGGAAATTGTCAACAATTTAACGGAGAAAAGCGGTATCGTGTTTTTCAAAGCTTATTCTGATCGGGAACGACACCTTCTATCCTCTCATCTCTTCCAGGAGACCTCGGCACCAACCGAGCAACAAGCAAAACTTTTCCAGAAAATTACAGTTTGTCACTGGGCTTTTCCCCATCGCCGTCTCCAAAACCGCCCGGTCGTCGCCGGAGAGTCGCCCAAGAAGACCTTGTTTTGTAGAAAGAATCTCCCCCGTCCGCAGGTAGGTAAGATTCATAAGGAGGTAAAAGCTCCCCTTGAAGCAGGCAGGTAGGGCCTCAACATTTTGCTCTCTGCTTTCGTAGAGATATCGATGACTCAGGTCATGGTAGAGGTTGGCGGCGTTGATGCGGACAAAATCCCGCACGTCCTTATCGGAAAAGGGCGGCAAAATCGTCCGCAACTCACCGTAGATGTCTTTGGTGTCGGCCATGACCTGAAACAGCTCGTACCGGGGCCAGTTTTGCAGTTCCCGAAGCCCGCAGATGAAACCGCAGGCCCGCCCGCTTTGCTCCATCGTCTCAACAATGTCCCGATAGCTGTCCAAATCGGCTATTGAGAGGTCTTTTACCACCGTCATCACGTCGATGTCGCTGGTTTTAGTGGCCTCCCCCCGCCGGAAGCTGCCTTGCAATCCCAAATAAACAAGCCGCTCACCGAAAAGGGCCAGCAGCTTGTCCTTTAGTTCGTCCATCCAAACGTCAATATTTTTCATATTCGTCTCCTTTTAAAAAGGTGAAAAGGCGGCAATCACCGCCAGCGTTTCCTCAACCGGCCTTGTGCCGTCCACCCGTATGATGGGACAGCAAAGGCCCTGTTCCTCCCGGTCGTGGCCCCGCTTGCTGCGGACTTCCGGCCCGTCGAAGTCATAGCCCTTGGCCCATTCGACAAATTCCAGATGGTCTTTATACATGTCGCCGCCTTCCCGTATCCGCTCCCTGAACCGGGCGTATTCCCTTGCCCGAAGCCGCTCAATCCGCACTTCAGTGGGGGTAATAACCCGACCCCCAGCGTCACTTCCGGCAAAATGTCGTCTCCCCAGTCGTAGAGGGAGCCGGATATGACCGCCTTGTCGGCAGCGTCCAAATCTTCCCGCAGAAGCCGCAACCGTTCGGGGCGTTCCCGGCTCATCACAAAGGGCGGATCGGTGGGGAGCCAGAAATAATCGTCGGTGTCCAGCCGGCGGTAGCCGTAATTTTCGGCGATAGCTTTGCCCAATGTGGAGGTGCCGGAACCCGACGCGCCATATACATAAATGACCTTTTTCACAGGCTTCTCCTTTCCATATCTTTGCGCACCGTCTACGCCTCCAAAAATTCTTCCCCTACGACGGAATCCAACGTGTTTTGAATGAAATCGTAACTGAAACCCGCATCGTACCTACGCACACCGTGGGTTGCGGCAAGCTCCGGGGTATAATCGCTCCAGGGATAGAGCCGGATGTTGCGAAATCCGCCTTCGTACTGGGTGATAACAGGAATGAGCCCCGCCGACGAAATCACCGGCCGGGATTCGGCTGTTTCCTTCGTAAACGTCACGTCCAAAATACCGCCGATCATCCTCGCACCCTTGTCCTGGGCGGAAATAAAATTCCCCAAGGAGTAGGCGCAAAGCACCCTCCTCCCGTCGGAAGCGTCGAGCCACCGGATGGGCTGGAGCACGTGGGGGTGGTGCCCGACGATCAGGTCCGCCCCCCAGTCGGCCATCTTCTGAGCCAGCTCTAACTGTCCGCTGTTGGGGGTGTGGATATACTCCTGCCCCCAGTGGACGTTGACCACCACAACATCAGCCAAACTTCGCGCCTTCTCGATGCGGGCCTTGATCTTTTCTTCCTCGCCGGTGTAAAGGATCACCACCTTCGACCCTTCCGGCAGGCTCAATCCATTTGTCATCTCGGTCATGCCGACAAAGGCGAATTTGAGGCCCTGAACCTCCTTGACTCGGATGTTCTCATAATCAGCCTCGTTTTCATAAACACCTGTAATGAGCGCCTCCGGGTGGGTTTTCCACTGTTTAAGCGCCGAAAGAAGGCCCTTTTCCCCTTTGTCCAGCACGTGGTTGTTGGCCTGATTAAAGACGGTGAAGCCCAAATCCAGCATCTCCTGCTGCAACTCCACCGGCGAGTTGAAGAGGGGGTAGTCCGAGGGTTCGTAGATGGGGGCGATGACCGTTTCCTGGTTGATCGTCGCCACGTCGCAGCCTTTGATGAGCCCAGCGATGTTCTCGTAAGCGTAGCCAAAGTCGTAGCCATTTCCTCCAGCCCGTTGACGGGCCTGGTTGTAGATGGAGCTGTGAATCAGGTTGTCCCCCGCCGCCCGCAGCCGGACAGTGATGGGCTCAAAGGGCGGTTTTTGAGGCTCTGTTGATGATTCGGGGAGAGACATGCTCTCCAAGGTCGGGACGCTTCCCTCACTTTGTTCTTCTCCCCACGGCAGGCAAAAAGCTACGATAAGAGCTGCCGCTAAGAGCAAGATGACGCCCATTAATATTCCATATCCCCTACGTTTTAAGTAATCTTTCATCAGATACCTCCCGCCTCTTTGCGGTTCCCAGCAAGTTATACGCGATTTTATATCATTTTACCATATTCGCAATTTGCGACCGTATAAAACAGCAAAAACAGTAAAAGCTGTTTTGACTATGGTAATCATCCCTAAAAAGCTTTGCTTTGCAAGACTTTCCTCCATAGGCGCTCCCCCACAAAAGCGTGCGATTCGAGGATATTTTACCATAAAACGCCCTTTTTGAAAACAGATTTCCTCTAATTTTCTCTCTGTGATTGACCTTTTTGACAAAATCGGCTACAATAGATAGTATCTATAGGTGTGGCCATAATAGGCCCAGCTTTTTGGAGGTATTTATGGTAACCATTGCCCCTTCCCTGTTGGCTGCCGATTTTTCAAACTTGCGCGGCGAACTGCAAAAGGTATCTTCTTCCGGCGCCAAGTGGATCCATCTGGATGTGATGGACGGCGCCTTCGTACCCAATATTTCCTTCGGCGTACCGGTGATCTCTTCCATCCGCAAACACACCGATCTGTTTTTCGACGTCCACCTGATGATTGAGCGTCCTTTCGACTACGTCGGGGCTTTTGCCGAGGCCGGAGCTGACGCCATCACCTTTCATTACGAGAGCCGGTCTGACCCCAATGAGACCATCGACAAGATTCACGCCTTGGGCAAAAGAGCCGGCGTCTCCATCAAACCGAAGACCTCTGTAAAAGCGCTCTTTCCTCTCCTTCACAAGCTTGACTTGGCGTTGATTATGAGCGTGGAGCCCGGATTTGGCGGACAGGCATTCCTCGATTCCGCCCTGCCCAAAATAAAGGCATTGCGGGAAAAAGCGCCCCGCCTTTCCATTAGTGTGGACGGTGGCATCAATGCTGAAACCGCCAAACGCTGCCGGGAAGCGGGAGCTGATATTTTGGTGGCAGGCTCGTCCTTTTTTGGGGCCTCGGATCCCAAAGAGGTAGTTAAGGCTCTGCGTGGATAAAAGGCCTAAACAGCGGCATTTTCCTGTTTTTCCCTCTTACGTCTCGGTTCAAAGGCTGCCTTTTTTCGATCGATTGCCCATTCTATCCCCATCTGCTTGCCACAAAATCTATATTTCCATCCGTGGAAAAAAGGTGCCGGCCGCCTGAAACCAGGAGGGTTTTAGCAGCCGGCAAAATGTGAAGGAGATTTCCTTTACAACACCCCAGACAGCAATTCCAGGGCATTGGAGAAGGCGATGGGTTTTCCGTATTCGATGGCATAGGCTTCTTGTAAGATTCCCTGTCCACCGTAATAGACGCATTCGCTTTTGAGAAAAGTGGGCTGGTGATTGGAAAAAACAAAGTATAAAAGCAGCCGGAAGCCATCGGGCATCCGGTAGAGGGCGCTGCGGCGGATTTCTCCGGCAAAACGATTGTAAAACAGCTTCGCTGCCTCGATAAGGGTCTCTTTGTCCCTGAAATCGAAGGCCACAGGATTCCGAAAGGTCTCCCGATAGAGTTTTTTCTTCCGCTTCGGTTTATGTACCGCCGGACCGATCCGCAGAATACAACCCTCTCCATTTGGGTACGCTTCGATGAGGATGCGGGTGTTTGTAAAATCAATACCTGTCTGTTCGTGGATGCGGCTTAAAAGCTCCGCCGCCATCCGCCGAGTGGCGATCCCCTTGGCGTCCAGCAGACGGTAGCTGAGTCCGTACTGGAAGAGGTCTTCCCCCGTTAAAAATACAAGGACGTTTCCGGTTTTTTCCGGTTCGATTCTCATAATCTCTACGCGATTGGTGATATGTAGCCAATCTCTCCTTTCCCCGCTATATGGAAGGCGTAAAATGCCTTACTTTGTTTCTTCACCATGTGATTTTTGTATTTTACTTTCTTTTTACCGCATTATTTTTTAGAAGGATGTGTTAACCGGTGAATTCTGAAGCACGATTTCGAAGGCAGGCGCTGGACATCTGCCTCGCCTTGACCCCACTGCTCATCATGGGTATTTTCTACTACGGCCCAAGGGTGCTGATCCTCACCCTCATCAGCATTTTAGCGGCAGTTGTGACCGATTACCTGTGCCTGTTGATGCAGGGGGAACGCCGGTTCCGTAAAGGCGATTATTCTGCTTTGGTCACGGGGTACCTATTTGCCATGCTGCTACCTGCCTCCGCTCCCTACTGGCTCGTCATCGTGGGTTCAGCCTTCGCCATGGCGGTGGTGCGTCACCCCTTTGGCGGCCACTATAACACCATGTTTAACCCGGCTATGACCGCCTTTGCCTTTGTCACTGTCTGTTGGACCGACATTGTTACCAGTTATCCCGCCCCCCGCACTGTGTTGCCCCTGTCGGCCACGGTGGACAGCACCGCTTTGAGTACTTCTCCCGCCTATCGGCTCATGCACGGCGGCGCCGAGAATATCGACCTGTTAAATGCCTTTTTGGGTAACTTCTACGGTCCCTTGGGCGCCACCAGTATTTTAGTGCTTTTGTGCTGTGGGGTATTCCTCATTGTCCGGAAAACCATCATCTGGCAGATTCCAGTGGCAACTCTTGGCATTGTTGCCTTGTTTTCGCTGATTACGCCTCGGGTCAGCGCCAGTCTCTTTACCTCGTTGATTTTGGAGCTCATTTCCGGTGTGCTGATTTTTTCAGTGCTGTTTGTGGCTGCCATGGACAATGGGGAACTCCAAACCACCGCCGGAAAATGGGTCTATGGTATTATATTGGGGCTTTTCGTTGTCCTATTCCGGCATATCAGCAAAATTGAGCTGGTCTGTCCCTTCGCCCTCATCATTATGAGCGCCATCGACCACAAATGCGACACCTACGCCCAAAACATAATCCGATACGGTGGCGCTTTCTTAGAAGATGCCTGGCTTTTCCTAAAGTGGCTGGGCCAAAAGATCGGTCGATTCTTCGTTTTCCTCTGGAACAAGCTCTTTGCTTTATTCCAGAAGGTCATCGACAAATAAGGAGGGCGACGAAATGCTGCGAAAATTTTATCAAGAACACCGTTCCACCGTGAATAAATTTGACGCTGTGCTGCTCAATAACCCGGTACTGGAACGGGGGCTGGTCATCGCACCGGTCATCGTGGCGGCGAATTCGTTAAAAAATGCCCTGAGCCTGGGAGTAGCCTTTGCCGTCATCACCTTTTTCACCATCGCCATCTCCTATTTCATTCCCAAGGGCATCCCCTACACCATTCGGGTCATCGGCAACGCCATCATCGCATCTCTCCTCTTTATCCCCAGCACAATGCTGGTGGAGCGGATGCTCCCCGGTTCTACGCAAAACCTTGGGATTTACCTTCCTCTTCTCGTCACCAATTCCCTTATCATCCAGAAAAGCGAATCCCGGTTTCATAAAATGAAGTATCCCAGTATGCTTTTACAACTTCTCTGTAATACCGCGGGCTTTTTCCTCGTTGTCACTGTCGTAGGAAGTATTCGGGAAATATTGGGCAACGGCTCTATCTTTGGCGTATCCATCGAGGGATTCCCCTTTAAAGCCCCCATTTTCCTCCTTCCCTGTATGGGGTTTATGCTGGTGGGATTTTTCGCGGCAGGGGTCAAAAAGCTGGTCTTCTTCTTAAACAGTAAACCCAAAGAGAGACGCCGCCGCAGAAAATTTTGGACTGAACCGGCCGATGAGACCACAGTTGATGTGACAGGAGGTGCCACAGATGAATAATTTCTGGATGGATGTCAAAAATATCGCAATGACATCCGGGCAGATCGCCCTTTTGGCCATTTTCGCTCAGAATATCATCTTTACCAGGGCTTTGGGCATCAGCGCTTCGCTGTTCGTCGTCCGCAAAAAGTATAACATCGGCATTTTTGGGCTGATTATGGCGGTGATTACAACTTTGTCGTCCTGCCTCATATACTTTTTCAGAAGGCCCATCAACAATCTCCCATACGCCGTTTACTTCAGGCCCTTTTTCTACGTCCTCATCGTCGGGGTGGTGTATGTGGCGGTACTGCTGATTTGCAGCAAATTTCTCAAAAAATACATCGACAAAATCCGCCCCATGATCCACCTTGCCGCCTTCAACGGTGCAGTTTTGGGCGCGCTGCTTTTAAACGCCACCGCCACGATGGACTTTTGGGGGTATTTGGCTTTCGGCATTGGCACCGGAGTTGGATTTATTTTGGCCTCTTATTTGATTGCCCTGGGTTTTGAACGATTAAATAGCGACAAAATCCCCCGAGTTTTTAGGGGCTTTCCCATTACCCTGATTTACATTGGCATCCTCTCGTTGGCTTTTCACGGCCTCATCGGACACGAGCTGTCCATGTAATACTCTCCCGAAAGGATTGGAACCGGTATGGCTAGACAACGCAAAATCAAACATTACCGCAGCGGGTTTATGAGCCGCAAGCGCAAACGGATGAAGATTCTCAAAACAGTAGTCTTTATCCTAGTTTTGGCCGCGCTGATCTTTGTGGGATACAGCGTCGCCCAATCCATCAGCAGGCTCAATGACCCCAACTACAGGCCGGAGAGCTCTTCTTCGGAAAATGCGCCGCTCCCTTCGGAAGACAATGGGCTATCAGGGGAGAATCCAGACGGCAGCGCAAGCGAACCGGAGGATCCAAGCTCTGAGCCGGAGCCTCAAAACACCGCCTCCGATATCCGCTCCATCCTTCTGCCCTTCGACAGCATGACGAGCCTGGATGCAGCTGAAGCCTTCCTCCAAACGGTGGACAAAACGCTGTACAACAGCGTCACCGTCGAGCTGAAAAATGAAGCGGGACGGATTTTCTATCCCTCCCAGGTGGAACTGGCCCAGACCTGTGGTGCCCTGAGTGAGACTCAGATCGACCAGAAGGCTTTGGCAGAGCTCATCGAGCAGTACGGGTTTACCCCCGTCGCCCGGATCTACGCTTTGCAGGACGATTACGCCTCCCACGCCTCCTATTCCACCTCCTACCTCTATGAAAATCAGTCCAGCGTCACCTGGCTTGACAACTCCGCCGACGCGGGCGGAAAATCCTGGCTCAACCCCTATATGGAAAACGCCGCCAACTATCTAAACGCCATCGTAACCGAGATCGCGGAGTCGGGATACAAGGCCATTGTCGTCAACGGTATCCAGTACCCCAACACCGCCAATCAGCGGGGTATGGGCTTAGGGCCCAACGCCGATTCCATGACAACCCAAGAGGCTTTGGAACAGATTTACACCGGCATGTCCAATGCCGCCAAAGCCTTTGACGTTCCCGTCATCCCGGCCTATCGTGGAGAGTGCTACAAAGGGGAGCGGCCTCAGGTATACACCGTGAACCCCAATGAGTTTACCTTCTACCCTGCCTCCCCCGTCGTGGGAAGCGACCTGACCGTGCTCGACGCGGTCACGGCCCCCGCAGAGGACCTGATCCCCACCATCGACTCGGAGGATCAGATTGCCTCCCTCCGGGAACGGGGCATTGAACAGTACTTGGTGGGATAGTTGATCCCCATATCTAAAAAGGCATCTTCCAAAAAACGGAAGATGCCTTGTTAAAACCTCGGACGGAAAGGTAGTATGCACAGATGCAAATCATCCTCGACACAAAGGAAATTCTCTCTTTGCCGGAAATCCTAAGCCTGCTTCAGGAAAGTGTTTACGCTCCCACGCCGGAAAAGCTCTCAGCCCGGGCTGAGGGATACCGGCAAGATGGCAGCATCTCCGCTCTTTGCCTAATGGAAGACAGCGTACTATTAGGGCTTCTCATCTGCCGGGAGCAACCCGACCTAGTGGAAATTTTAGACTTGGCTGTACGCAAATCCCATCAAAGGCAGGGCTTGGGGCGGAAACTTCTCGGAGAGGCCAGCATCCGCTTTCGCAAGGAACTCTTTGCCGAGACGGACGACGACGCAGTGGAATTTTACAGTCGCTGCGGCTTTGTGGTGCGTTCCCTGGGGGAAAAATACCCCGGGATTGTGCGATATCAGTGTCGCCGGCAGGACGAAATTCTCGACCTATACGACCAAAACCGGTGCCGATTGGGGAAATTTCACCGGCGGGGCGATCCGCTGCCGGAGAGTACCTGCCTTTTGGGGGCGGAAATTTGGGTTATCAGCGGACAGAAGCTCCTTTTGACCCAGCGTTCCCCTCAGAAAACTCATCCCTATCAATGGGAGGGTACCGGCGGCCTGGCCCAGGCAGGAGAGGATTCCCTCGCCTGTATCAAACGGGAACTTTTAGAGGAAACCGGCCTTGACATCTCAAAGGAGACGCCCCTTCTCCTGCTCCAATACAGGCGGCCCGCCGGCTTTACCGACGTGTATGCCATCCGAAAAAAGGTGGATTTGTCAAAACTGACGTTGCAGCCATCGGAGGTGATGGGCGCAAAACTCGTTTCATTAAACGAATTTGACCTGATGTGTCATAATGGACAGGTTGTTTCCACCGTCGAAGGGCGGTTTCGCCTCATTGAAGACCAAATTGAAGCTTTGATGGAACCGCTTTTATAGCCAAAATAAATTTTTTTGGATAACTCCTCAGATTCAGCGGATACTAGTATGGCAACCGGCTTTGCGGAAATGCGTTTGCCCGCACAGCCATGCTTTCCCTGAAAGAGAGGAATTTTAGATGAGCAAAAACTTAAAACAACAGGTGCTTGACGAACTAAACAGCCGGATCGACCGCTTGAAAAAACACGCCGACGATCCCATTGTACAAGCGGACAACAACTACGACGTCCTAAACCAGGCTCTTTCCAAAACCATCGGTGAACCCCTCTGTAAAGAGCTGGAAAGCGTCCGCGACTTCGTCGAAACCCTGTAAATGAAAGCACAAAAGCTCCCACCGAAAGTCCCTTCCCATCCGACAATGCGTTTGCGGGCGGCAACGCCGCCCAAGCGGATGAGGATGAGGCACTTTCAGCGGGAGCTTTTTATTTGATGATGCTGACTTTTCGTCCAAATTAGATGGAATCCTTTACTGGTTCCATATACTCCTTTTCGCCGCATTGGGGGCAGCGGATGATTTTTCCCTCCACCGCATTGGCGGAAAAGAGCAGCTTTAACAGAGGCGGCTTGAAACAGTGGCCGCATTTTGGGCAGACAAAATGCTCCGATTGATAAAACCGACGGTACCGCCAGGCCGCCCATATAAGGGCCACCGCCAAAATCATCAGGGCAATTATCAAAATATACTGTTCTATCGGCATTTAAACATCTCCTACAAATAATGGCTATTTGCCATTACCCCTCAGTCAGCTCTAGCTGCCCCTCATCCACCGATTTGACCCATTTGCAGAAATTCACCTTAACCACTGCCACAAAGCACTTGAGAATCTGGTCACACTTGAGGCAGCAGAATACCACGAGAGGCGGCAGTTTAAGCCAAAAGGCTGTGACCGCAGACAGCGGGATAACCACCAACCAAATAAAAATGCTGTCGTTGTAGAGGACAAATCTCGTGTCCCCGCCGCCGCGGACGATGCCGGTGAGCACCGCCACCTGATAGGACGTCCCTATCACTGTCACAGAAAGCACGTCCATAAACTGGATAGCCAGAGCTTTGGAAGCTTCCGAAATCTGATAGAAACTCAAAATAAAACCCTTGGAGCAGAAAAGTAGAGCTCCCGTCGCCACTCCAATAATGAGATAAAGGATTTGCAACGTCTTGGCGTACTCCTTGACCAGGTGGATTCTCCCCTCCCCGATGGTCTTGCCCACCAAAACCCCGGACGCGCTGGCCGCACCATAGGAAACCACCGACAAAATCTGGAACACAGTGGTGGCGATGCTGTTGGCAGCGATAGCGGAGGCCCCCAAATGGCCTAAAATTCCAGTCTGAATTGCCTGGGCGATACCCCACATGGCGTTGGAGGCGACGACCGGGAAGCCCACCCGGATGTACTGGCGCAGGAGCTCCCTGTCCATTTTGCCGAAATCCCGCATCCGCAGGCCGATCTTTTTGTCCCCAAATTTCAGGTAACACACCACGATGACAAATTCAATGACCCGGGCGGTGAGGGTGGCGATGGCGGCGCCGCGTGCCCCCAGCTCCGGGGCGCCAAAGTTGCCGTAAATCAGGCAGTAGTTGAGACAGCAGTTAATAATCAGCGTCGAGGTGGACACCACAAAGCCGATCTTCACCGTTTCGACGCTGCGCAGTGCGCAGAGAAAGACATTGGTCATAGCGAAAAACACATAGGAAAAGCAGATAATTTGCAGGTATTTGACCCCTTCGGCGATGACATCCTCTTCATTGGTCAAAAGCCCCAGCGTCTCATGTGGAAAGAAAAACACCACTGCCCAAAGGATCATGGAAAACAGAACGCCAAATTTCAACCCGATGTTGACAATCCTTCGGATGGGGTCAATCTCCTTTCTCCCCCAGCACCGGGAAGCGAGGACGACGATTCCCTCCCCTACGCCCATGACCAGCATCTGGAGGAAAAACTGAATCTGGTTGACCAGCGCCACCCCGGAAAGAGAGGGCTCACTGTACGCCCCCAGCATGACGTTGTCGGCCAGATTGACAGCAAAAACGATTACATTTTGCAGTGCGATGGTAAAGGTGAGCGCAAAAAAGCGCTTATAAAAATATTTATCCCTGGTAAATAATCTCATTCCAATACGCCTTTCTCTTCCCTGCCCTTAAAGATGTGGGAATACCTTCTTGCAATCCGCCACTGGCGGCTTAGTGGAGGCAAGCAGGGAACTTCCCTGCTATTTAAAAATTCTCATTAGATTATAAAACTTTTGGGTTCATTTGGCAAGAGGGATCGATAGAATCTAATTTTTGCCGCCTCCAATCGACCGAAAATGCGTTTTGGGAAACCCCAAAAATGCCGGTTACACCAAACAAAAATGTATTGACTTTTTATAAAAATACCGGATAAATATGAGTTTTAAATTTTACAAATTATTCATACTTGTTCAGTTCTGAACATCTTTTTATTTAGAACTGAACATCAACATACTCACAACTCATCAATATATCGTTTCTTCCACTAGTCATGGCGGTTTTCCCTCTATTGAGAAGTTTTATCTTGTGTGCTATACTGCCCACAATATATTAATAACGAGGTGACAACTATGTACGAAGCAATCGGAGCTTTATAGGACGAACTAATTGATTCCATTAGCCATAAGGTAACTTTCTTCCCTGATTACTGAGACATCAGTGACAACGTCGCCAAAGCGGAGAATGCCTTATACAAAACTCTTTCCAAAGAACAGAAAAGGCTGTTCGGCGTTTGGGACAATGCCATCTACGAGTTAGACGAGCTGGAAGCCAAATCGAATTTTACTATTGGCTTCCGTCTCGGCGGCACGCTGATGTTGGAAATCCTGTCCGAATAACCAAAAAAGGAACAGTCGAATGGACTGTTCCTTTTTACTTATCGTTTCTATTTCTCTTCTTGATTTTTATGGGGTTGATTCGGATGTTGAAGGATGGCTGACAGCTGCCCCTACACTGCACCCGCGGCGGATTTTGTGGAAATCCCGCCACTATTTACTTTGCAAATACGCATCAATCGCCCGAGCAGCAGATTTCGGGGAAATTCCGCCGTCTACTTCCCTTGCAGGTATTCATCAATTGCTTGAGCGGCGGACTTTGAGGTAATTCTGCTGCTATTTACTTTGCAAATACTCATCAATGGCCTGAGCAGCAGATTTACCAGCGCCCATCGCCAAAATGACCGTAGCTGCACCCGTCACCGCGTCTCCGCCGGCGTAAACGCCCTCGCGGGAAGTGAGGCCGCTGTCATCTTTTGTGACGATACAACCGTGGCGGTTCACTTCCAGGTTCTTCGTCGTGTTTTTAATGAGGGGGTTGGGGGAGGTTCCAATGGACATGACCACGCAGTCGCAGTCCAGGGTAAACTCCGAACCGGGAACTTCGACTGGACGTCTTCTGCCCGACTCATCCGGCTCGCCCAGCTCCATTTTGACGCATTTCATCCCCGCGACGAATCCTTTGTCGTCGCCCAAAATTTCGACGGGGTTTGTCAGCACGTGGAAATCGATGCCCTCTTCCTTGGCATGCTCCACTTCTTCTAAACGGGCGGGCATCTCCTTCTCAGAGCGGCGGTAGACGATGCTCACCTTCTCCGCTCCCAGTCTCATAGCACAGCGGGCCGCGTCCATGGCCACGTTTCCGCCGCCGACCACTGCCACGTGGCGCGCATGCTGGATGGGGGTATCGCTCCCCTCTTTGTAAGCTTTCATCAGGTTGACGCGGGTTAAAAACTCGTTTGCCGAGTAAACGCCCTTGAGGTTTTCGCCCGGGATGTTCATAAACCGGGGAAGTCCTGCGCCGGTGCCAATAAACACCGCCTCAAAGCCCTGATCGAACAGTTCGTCGATGGACTCGATACGGCCGATAACCATATTGGTCTCGATATCCACACCCATGGCCTTCAAATTGTCGATTTCCTTGCCAACGATCTCCTTGGGCAGTCTGAACTGGGGAATCCCGTACACCAAAACGCCGCCTGCGGTGTGTAACGCCTCAAAAACCGAGACCTTGTAACCACGCTTTGCCAAATCGCCTGCACAGGTCAGTCCTGCTGGGCCTGCGCCGATGACAGCGACCCTGTGTCCGTTCTGCTCAGGGACTTTGACTTCTTCTTTGTTGTGCTCCATGTGCCAGTCGGCAACAAAGCGTTCCAACCGTCCGATGGCCACCGGCTCGCCCTTGATGCCCCGGACACATTTGCTTTCGCACTGGGTCTCCTGAGGGCAGACACGGCCGCAGACAGCGGGCAAAGAGCTGGACTTGTGGATGATCTGGTAAGCGCCTTCAAAGTCCTGTTCCTTGATTTTCGCGATAAACGCAGGGATATCAATGGCGACGGGGCAGCCCCCGACGCAGGGTTTGTTTTTGCAATTTAAGCACCGATTTGCCTCGTCCACCGCCTGCTCCGGAGTATAGCCCAAAGCGACTTCCTCAAAATTCCTTCTGCGGACGCTGGGGTCCTGAACCGGCATTTCGTTTTTCTTGAGCGACATGTTTGCCATATTTTATCCAAACCTTTCTGATTGTAAAGTCCATTTCCTTTACAGGAGCTCTATCTCATGGGAAGAAGCCTATTTGACCTCTTTTTTGAAGAGATTGCAGGTATCTTCATACTGATGGCGCTCAAAATCCCTGTACATGGAAGCGCGCTCCATCGCCTCGTCGAAATCCACCAAGTGCCCGTCGAAGTCGGGGCCGTCCACACAGGCGAACTTGGTCTCGCCGCCAACAGTCAGGCGGCAGCCGCCGCACATACCGGTGCCGTCGATCATAATTGGGTTCATGCTGACGACGGTTTTGATGCCGTACTCTTTTGTGAGCTTGCAGACGAATTTCATCATGATGAGCGGACCGATAGCGATGACTTCGTCGTACTGCTCGCCCGCGTCGATGAGGGCTTTCAAAGCGTCAGTGACAACACCCTTATCGCCGTAGGAGCCGTCGTCGGTACGGATGCAGAGCTTGTCGCTGACGGCGTTGAACTCATCCTCTAAAATCACCAGGTCCTTGTTGCGGAACCCGACGATGGAATGGACAGTTGCACCCAGCTGGTGGAGCTTTTTGGCGATGGGGTATGCGATGGCGCAGCCGACGCCCCCGCCTACCACAGCCACTTTTTTGAGCCCTTCTACATGGGAAGCGACTCCCAGCGGGCCGACAAAGTCGTGAAGGCAGTCGCCCTCATTCAAATGGTTTAATTTCTCGGTGGTTGCGCCGACAATCTGGAAAATAATGGTGATGGTGCCCTTTTCCCGGTCGTAATCGGCCACTGTCAAGGGAATCCGTTCCCCGTTCTCGTCCACCCGGAGAATGATGAACTGGCCGGGCTCCGCCTTTTTGGCGACGAGGGGCGCTTCAATCTCCATGAGGGTGACGGTGGGGTTTAAGCTTTTCTTTTTCAAAATACGGTACATAATCACTACTCCAAGCTTTAAATTTTTTCTTGCCAAAAATCCATCTATACGAACAATAGAAGGGACAAGTGGGACGCCCCAAAAGAGGCACCCTATCGACCCTTCTATCCTGTTCATCCAACGGAATGTATGTCGCGGGCAGCAAACCACCTCAATTGCAACGGCATTTGCCGCGGCAAGGCCGCCGTTCCCCTCTTACACTGTCGCAAAAAGTCTTAGAAGTCGATTTCCAAGTCGTAGTAGCAGGCTTTCAGCAGCTTCTCCATCTCTTCCTGAGTGGGGATGCGGGGGTTGGAGCCGGTGCAGGCGTCGCCAATGGCATTTTTGGCCACTTCGGGGAGCTTCTCTAAGAATTCCTTCTCGTCGATGATGCTCTGATCAGCCTTTACGCCGCCCTCGCCGTAGTTTTTGATTCCCTGAGGGATGTTGAGCTCGTCATTCATGTGACGGAGCTCGGCGATCAACGCGTCGACCAGTTCAGTGGTGCTATTGCCCTTCAGGCCCAAGTAACGGGCGATGTTGGCATACCGCTCAGCGGCCACTTCGTTCTTGGAATTGAACTTGATGACTTTGGGCAGGTACATGGCATTTGCACAGCCGTGGATAATGTGTCCACCGCTGAAGGCGGCACCGGTCTTGTGGGCCATAGAGTGCACAATGCCCAGTAGCGCGTTGGAGAAAGCCATACCGGCCAGGCACTGTGCGTTGTGCATCCGGTCGCGGGCTTCCATATCGCCGTCATAGGATTTCTTCAGGTATGTATGAATCATTTTGATGGCATACAGTGCCAATGGATCGGTGTAATCGCAATTTAAAGTGGAAACATACGCCTCGATGGCGTGGGTCATAGCGTCCATACCAGTGTGGGCGGTCAGCTTTGCGGGCATGGTTTCCGCCAATTCGGGATCGACGATGGCCACATCAGGGGTAATGTTGAAGTCGGCCAAGGGGTATTTGATCCCTTTATGATAATCGGTGATAACGGAAAATGCGGTCACTTCGGTCGCAGTGCCGGAGGTAGACGGAATTGCGCAGAATTTCGCTTTCTGTCTCAGTTCCGGGAAGTTGAAGGGGGTAATCAAGTCTTCAAAGGTGATGTTGGGGTACTCGTAGAAAGCCCACATAGCTTTTGCAGCGTCGATGGGAGAACCACCGCCCATTGCGACGATCCAGTCAGGTCCAAACTCCCGCATAGCCTCGGCGCCTTTCATGACGGTTTCCACAGAGGGATCGGGCTCAACGCCTTCAAAAAGCTTGACTTCCATGCCAGCCTCTTTCAGATAGCTTTCCGCTTTGTCCAAAAAGCCAAACCGTTTCATCGAGCCGCCGCCTACGACGATCATCGCTTTTTTCCCTTTCAAATTTTTCAGTTCTTCCAAAGAACCTTTTCCATGGTATAAATCTCTCGGCAGTGTAAAACGCATTTGTAATTCCTCCCCATAACAATGACTAATGTAATCGTTTCAAAAATCGGACAAATTGTCGAATTTTTTCTACTGATAATATTTTAACATTGTTTTTTGGAGGCGGGTAATGTATAATTAATATAGCGTCATCTAAAATGATACATAGGAGTAAAAAAATGAATTTACAACAGCTTCGTTATGCAACCGAGATCGAAAAGACAGGTTCTATCACCAAAGCCGCAAAGGGACTTTACATGGGGCAACCCAATCTTTCGAAATCCATCAAGGATCTGGAACAAGAGCTGGGTATCACCATCTTTGAGCGTACCACCAAAGGGGTCAAACCCACCCGGATGGGCTTGGAATTCCTCTCTTATGCCCACAACATCTTAAATCAGGTTGATGAACTGGAGTCCCTCTACAAGCCACAAAGTGAAAAAGATTTCTCCTTCAGTATATCAGTGCCTCGAGCCACCTATCTGACTGCCGCCTTTACCGACTTTTTAAAAGAATACGCCGGTACCGGCCCAATAGACGTCCACTTCCGGGAGGCCTCCAGCATGACCGCCATCCAGGACGTGGCCACAGGCAGTTCCCAGGTCGGCATCATTCGCAGCGAAAATATCCACGAACAATACTTTCTGAATTTTTTAGCTAATCTGCATCTAGAATACAAGCTCATCTGGGAATTTCAGATGTGCCTTCTCATGAGTAAAAACCATCCCTTGGCCAGCTGTAACGAAATTGTCTATCACATGCTGGACGGGTACACAGAAATCGCCCATGGGGATTTCCAGGTGCCCTCTCTGACAGCGGCCGACCTTTCGGAAAGCGCCAAAAACACCGGAAACCGAAGGAGAATCTGCATATACGAACGGGGAAGCCAATACGATTTACTCAAAAGATTGCCGGGAACGTATATGTGGGTTTCTCCCATTCCTCCCGCCATCTTAACGGAAAACAACCTCGTGCTCAAAGAATGCGCAGTAGGTGCCTGGAGCAAAGATTTTTTCATCACCCGCAAGGGCCATCACTTCACCGATGAAGAGCGTGCTTTTTTAGCCACCGTCCGCCGCTTTACCGAACACAACCCATTTCAGGCGAAAAAAGCAGAGGAAAGCTCTTGGTAACCTAGGTCCACGCCCGGGATACATCCAGACGCCAAAGCGGTTGAAATCTGCGATGGAATAAACTATCCAAAAAGTGGGGATTCCCGACAGCCTTATTATAATATATTTTGTCCTTTGGCACAATATCCATTTTCGGCAAAATATCCGTATCCTCAACCACAATTTGTGACGATTTTTCCAATAAATTGCAGAATTTTTCTGAGTCCCTTGCAATTTATGTCTCAAAAAATTCAAATGGTTACCAAGCGGCTTGACTGGTACAAAAATAAACTGAACTCGACATTTGGCGGCGTGAAGGTGTTTACAATAGACGGGTATTATGTGTTTATTGCGGAAAAACGCCAAAAAACCGTTCCCCCAAAAAGAGAAAAAGCCGCAAAAGCTCTCCAAAAAATTACAGCGCAAATATACAAAATAAAAAGGAGTCCCATTATGAAGTTAGTCGTCACCGACGAAACCCTCATCACCCATCAAACCATCCGTCTGAAGCTATTGGACGACTTCCCCGACTGCAAAATCTACAATTTCACCTCTAAAGAGGAACTGATTCCCCGCATCCACGACGCCGACGCGGTGTTCATCAACCGTGTCGCCATCCCACGGCAGGTCATGGAGCAGTGCCCAAAGCTCAAATACATCGGCCTTTTCGCCACAGGCTACAACGGCGTGGACATCAAAGCTGCCAAGGAACGTGGCATCACTGTCTGCAACGTGCCGGAATATTCCTCCTACGCCGTGGCTCAGCACACCATGGCCCTGCTTTTGGAGATCGTCAACCGGGTGTCAGTTTACTCTCCTATGGTAAAACAGGGCGGCTGGAACGACCAAAATATCATCTCTGTGCCCCTGACTGAGCTTTTTGGCAAGACGGTGGGCATCATCGGCTGCGGCAGCATTGGCATGGCTTTCGCCAAAATGGCGCAGGCAATGGGGATGAAGGTGCTGGCCCACCGCCGCACCCCCAACCCATCCGATGAAACGGAATCCTTCCGTTACGTGGACCTTCCTACCCTCTACCGAAATTCCGACGTCATCTCCATCCACTGTCCTTTGACCGATAAAACCCGCGGTATGATCAACAGGTCCGCCCTCTCCCAGATGAAAGACGGAACCATCCTTCTCAACACTGCCAGAGGCCCCATTTTGAACGAAAAAGACGTGCTGGAAGCCCTGGAAAGCAAAAAACTTTACATGGTAGGATTAGACGTTCTCGCCAAAGAGCCCCCCTCCCCCGACCATCCACTTGTCCTCCATCCCCGGTCTGTGGTCACCCCTCATGTGGCCTGGTCGCCCTTGGAGACGAGGCAGCGGCTCATCGACATCACCATCGAAAACTTCTACGCTTATCTCAACGGCCACCCGCAAAATGTAGTGTGATAAAAAAACAGGGTACCCTCCGTCAGGTATCCTGTTTTTTTTTATCAATTAAGGCTATATCTGTCGGTTTTACCGGTTGGCGAGCCACACAAAAGAGTGTTCCCTTCATTGGTTGCTCAAACTAAGTCCGCCGGCGAAACTCCAAACCTGATGAAAATCTGTCTGTGACTGCCAAGTGCGGGACAAACGAACATCGGGAATCTTTTCCGGTCGAAATTTACTGTGGATGAAGCGCGCTGATTGGCTACTGAACCACGCCTTTATCATTGGTGATGACGCATTGGCATTCCTTCAATACGCCGTCATTGTGCTCCGCAAAATAGTACGGCTCGCCGTTTATGATGTGGTAGCCTTTGTAGGCATAGCCGTTGCTTCCGAAATAGTACCAGCGGCCGCCGATTTCAAGCCACTTGAGCTTGGGGTAGCTGCCGTCGGAATATTCGTACCACCAGCCTAAGTCGTTTTGAATCCATTTACCCTGCATATTCTCCTGCGGATGTGTCAGAGACGGATAATCCTGAAACGCCTGATCCAAGTCCACGTCGCCATTGATTCCTGAGACCCTACCGGTGGCAGAATACTGCCACATGCCAGCGTTTTTGTAGCTGAGCTCGCTGCTCCACTGAGCCACCCATTTGTCGTAGCGGGCGATCCTGCTTTGGACAAAATAGTTGTTCATCCAGTTAAGCGAGGCATAAAGGATACCGTAATATCCCGCCCCTTCAATGACGTCAAAAAACGCCTCGACGACGCTGGTCCGCGCCTCGTTTGTGAGTTTTCCGATGGTGGCGTTGTCCTCGGCGTCGAAGGCGACCGGATAGGTGAGGCGATAAGGCTTGATCAGGCTCAACAAAAATTGGGCTTCCTCCCGGGCTTCAGCGGTCGTGGTCGCCAAGGTGTACAGATAGACGCCAGTGTCAAGCCCCGCCTTTTGGGCACCTTCAATATTCACTTTAAACTTGGTGTCCGCCGTCATCCCATAGGCTGCGCGGATCATAACAAATTTGATGCCTGACGCCTTGACTTTACCCCAGTCGATGACCCCTTGCCAGGCGGAAACGTCGATGCCTCTGATGGAATCCGCCATAGATTTCCCTCCTTTCCTGCCAGTGGTTTCTGGGATAGTCCCCAGATAGCCGCTGTTATTCACCCTTATCCTATTACAGCCTTGGCTGTTCGGTGATTTTTTAGCGATCCCCTTCCCTTGGTTATCATATCGCTCACTTTCGCCGGTTTTTATCCCTGAATTTCCCCTTGCCAATTTTTAACAGCGGATTTTGTCACTTTTTTTACAGATAATGCCGTATTTTCCCTTGATTTTTAGGACGAGGTATATTATCATAATAATATACAAAATCAATCACTAAAAACAGGTAAAAAGTGGGTAAAATGGAGAGCCGTTTCAAATGTGGGTTTGACATTGCCGCCCCACCGACTAGAAAGGAATGCACATGATAACCATCCAAGGCGATCATTCTTTTTCCTTGGCCTGCCTTGATTGCGGGCTTTTTTCCACCGATGGACAGTGGATTTACCCCGAGCGGATCGGGGACTGTTTTGAACTCCTCTATCCCCTCAGCGGCAAAATTTTCATCCGGGAGGGCGACGAGGAATACGAGCTGCAAAAAGGAGACATCCTCATCCTCCACCCCGGACAAAAATGGGAAGGCACTCAGGGAAGCTTTGGCAGAACCAGCTTCTACTGGGCTCAGTTCAGTTGCGATTCTTATCAAGCGTTGGGCCTGCGGGACAGCTTTTTCCCCAGCGACGAAAAGGACGCGGCCCCGGATTTTGACAAGCTCCTCCGGGCGGCCCACACTCCTGAGCAGGCCTCCTATACCGCGGACGCCCTGTTGCTCCTCATCTTAAGCGACATCGAGCTACACCGGCAAAACCGCGCAAAAAAGCCGCCCCAGCTCATCCGAGACGTGGCGGAATGGGTGCGGGTCAACAGCGACAAAAAGCTGACGGTGGATTTGGTGGCCAAGCTCTTCGGTTACAGCAGTGACTACCTCTCCGGACTGTTTGGCGACGCTTACGGTAAGGGCCTCAAAGAGTATATTAACGAGCAAAAGATCGCCCATATCAAAAACTTGCTCCTCGCCTCTAACTACCCGGTCAAACGGCTGGCGGACATACTGGGCTACGACAATGAAAACCAGTTTATCAACTACTTTAAATACCACACCGGCCTAAGTCCCACCAAATTTAGAAACCAGTATTATAACGCCCATTATAGCGGCGAGGAGGGAAAATAACGCCTTAGTGAGGCTTTGCCATGAAAAAAATTCTGCCCGTCGCACCTGTTTTGCTCTTTTTTCTGCTGACGCTTTTCCCCATGGGAAAGGTGATTGGCTGTTTGGCCGGCTATGACTTCATCCTCTACAGCGATTTGGCTTTCGCGGTGTTTTTGGCCTTTTGTAGCTGTACCTTAATGGTTGGGTCTCTATGGTGTCAAGCTGTTTTATCCCCAAACGTCGATATTTTTGCGGCGCTATGTCTTCCTATTAGCGTTGTAGATATCCTTTGCTTTATTCTGACTGGCAGCAATTCTTTGATCCTATTTCTTGCTGTTTTAACCTGCCTCTGCTGCCTGATTCTTTTTCTCCGATTTGCCCGCCTTAAGAGCCTTGTGACGGCGTCAGCGTTTTTAAGCGGTTTTTTAGTGGTGCTCATCGTATTTTTGCTTGTAATCATCTCCCTATTTTCTGGATTTGGAAGAAATTCAGTGGTAAAAAATCTTTCCTCACCCCGAGGCTATCATCTGGCACAGGTCGTCAGCAACGATCAGGGCGCCCTTGGTGGAAATACCTTGGTTCAGGTCATCCACCGGGATCGGGATTTATTTTCCTTTGCCGGCTACTTTTCCAAAAAGCCCACCCGGATCTATCTGGGCGAATGGGGGAAATCGGGCAGCATCACACTCTCTTGGGCAGATGAGTACACCCTTTACATCAACGGCCAGCCGCACCACATCACCGGCTGACGCGGCTAGTGAACATCACTTCGATCGACGCGCAAAGGAGCGGCGGGAAAATTCCCGCCGCTCCTTTTTGCAGATGGCAAATAAATCGCCTGTTTACTCGGTTTCCGCCGGGCTTTGCGGCGCTGCGCTGGAGATGTCAAGCCACATGACGGGGCGGACAGTGTAAGCTCTCGTTATTGTACTACCTAACTGACTAATCTCTCCGTTGTAATCTACGCTTTTAGCACTGCTATTACTGAAACCAGGGGATCTTAACCACCACCAATTATATTGATTTTTATCGTTCACATACGCCCCTTGCTCCATAGCGTATAAAGTCGCTTCACTTTGCCTTTCCTCATTGGAAGGGAAATATTGTTCAGCTTCTTCTGAACTGAGAAGGAAAATTTGGTCGGTCGTGTCATTGCCACCGTCAACATCTTTTTGGTCACTCGTCGTTTTCACTGTGGTCGGAACAATCAGCGTTTGTTCATCAGCGGTAAAAGCTTCATTGATAAAAGTACTGTTCAACCACGCCCTAAGAGAGCAAGTCTCCCAGGTCACTCCTTCACGTTCGGTGTGATATGGCTGACAATCCAGACACTTATTGCTGATCACCAAAACTTTATCTTTCTGTTTGTCCAGAACAAGCCATTCAATCATTTCTTGTCCACTATTCTGTTTATAAGAACCAAAATAGACGTGATCTCCTACCTCCGCATTTGCCCATAAGAGTTGTTGGCTCTGTATTGATCTTTTACTACTGTCCCTATAATCATCCAACTCTATAAAGATACCATATGCAGTCTTATAATCTCCCCCTTCCATTGCCTTCACTGCTTCGTTATACTGAACGTTTGGGATAATCACCAGTTTCAGTAACACGCCGATGATAACTGCGATAATCACAACGATAACCGTCACAATAAGCGCCCTTTTCAAACGTTTGGCCCGTTTTGCCGCTTCGATACGGGCGAGTTCCTCCCGTCGTTGCTGTGCAATGCGCAGTTCTTTCTCCTTCCGCTCCCATTCGAGGCGATCCGCTTCCTCGTCGGCCTTGACTTTTTCGAGTTTTTGCCGGAACGCCGCCGCCTGCTCATCGGCATCTTTCCATCCGGAGATAGACTCGAAACGTTGGATTGCCCCTTCCAGTTCCCTCGAGTCTTTAGAATCTTGATAACTGACAGCATAATTGTAAATGGCATCTTTTTTGGCATTTTCGGCTTTTTCCAGACACTTAACTACCATAGAATCTGCATCTTTATGTCCAGGTATTTTCTTGAAATAATCTGCAGCAGCCTTATAAGCGCTCTCCGTCTTTGCAAATACCATGGTGTCATAGCCCCTTTTATAGATTTCATCCAACCGAGCGTTCTCGTTGCGTTCTTTGATGTGGGTGACGTAATTTTCGAGAGAAGCCACCAGCTTTTCATCTCCAAACCGGATGGCCTTTTTATAGCTGTTATTTTCGTCAAAGGGCTGGGCGCACTTGGAAAGATCCTCCTGTTTTCTCACACGCAACTCCGCCATCAGCTTTCCCAGATAGGCAACGGCGTTCTCCGGGTCGGAGTCCAGCACCTTTTCGCAGTAAGCGTCGGCGCTGTCCCAGTCCCCATCCTCTAAAAACATAAAGGCCCGCTTGAGCAAAGGCGAAATGTTCCCCAGGCCGTCGTCGGATGAGGAACCCGCTGCTTCCGCTCTATCGGCCTCCTCGGCGGAGACGATCTTTTTGATTCCCCGGATCAAATCCTGCATAAATCCAAGCTTCGACATATCCTGGGCCTGCAAATGGGAAAATTCCTCCGGCAGATCGTAGGGGTCCATGTCCTTGTAGGCAGGGATGAGCATTTTTTTGGCGCCGCCCTTGATGAGGGCAAGATACCGGCTCCACTCATTTTTGACCCAGACGGCGTTGAAATACTCCGGCTTGGTCCCCAGCACCACCATGACCTTTGCGCTGTTTAATGCGGCGAATATGTAAGGCTCGTAGGCGGAGCCCAGTTTGTCTTCCAGGGTGATACGCGAGAAAAAGACCTTGTAGCCTTCTTCGGTCAGCTCGTGGTACAGCTCATTGGCCAAAACACTGTCCGGTGTCCTGCGGCCGCTTTGATCGGTTTCTTTGTAGCAGATAAATACATCAAAGGGCTCCTCTTTCTGGGAGATGGCGAGGATTCCCTTCTGGATTTCGTCGATGGCCTGTGCCTCCGCCTCGTACACCTCCTTCTGGTAGCTGTCGGCGTACTGCAAGGCGGATTTGTAGTCGGGGTCGGCAAAAATGGGAGTGAACTGGGCCCGGTTGACAGTGGGAATCCGCTTGTGGGTGGAGGGGTCCTCCACGTATTCGATACCGTAACGGCAGAGGACCAGCGACCAATAGGCCTCGGCGTCGGTGTTGTCCTCGTTGAGAATCTGCTCGTAAATGGACATGGCCTTGTCAAACTCGTTATTCCGGCGGAAGTGGTTGGCCCGGTCGTACATATTGGTTTTCTTATCGTCGTCCAGCCTGGGAAGGGTCTGTTTGGTGCCGCAGTATTCGCAGACTGCCACCGTTTCATTGTTGATTTCCAACGTGCCGCCGCACATTTTGCATTTAAATATAGACATGGTAAAAAACTCCTCGCTTTATGGGATGGATGAAAACTGCGCGGGTAATCTTGCCGTCCTGCAAGCCTCTAGTTCCGGCTCGCAAAACGGCAACAGGACCGTCATTTCAGCAGCTTGCACCTGTTGTTCCGGTCGGATAACAGTGCCAACAGCTCTCCGGCGATACTTTTCACCTTTTCGCCGTCGTCAGCCGCAACAGCGTCGGAAAACGCCGCAAATTTTAAGGTGATTTGCCCTTCTATGCCGGCCAATTCCCCGTTGGACATGGGATCGGAATAGCGTACCCCTTCGTAAACCCTTTGGGCCTCTTCCCGCACCGGGCCCGATTTTGCCCGGGAGGCAAGGCCCTCGGCTTCCACCGTGAGGGATTTGATAAACGCAGTCTTTGCCTTGACCTGTTCATCCACGCTTGAAACGGTATCGCCGGCAGCCTTGGCCCCGACCACAACAACGGCGCTGAAAACGAGGATCACAAGGCAGATTACAATCCCTGCCCAGTTGGGCAGCCCCGGAACCACCATGCAAACCACTCCTGCTATGACCGTCAGGATCAACGCGGCATAGCTGATGGTGATGAGGGAAACGCGGTAGAAAAACTTTTTGGCGCTGTCTGCCCTGAAGGCAAAATAAGCGCAGACAAGCTGCCCGATAAAGGCGAGGGTAATCCCGCCATACCCCGACCAAAAGGCGCCTCCGAATTTGGACATACCCATGGCCTCGGCCGGGGTGACAAATACAATCACATTAAACAGGACCAGAAGAGCGGCCCAGCAAATAGCGTAAAGCGCAAAATTCCGTTTCATCTTAGATACCCCCTATTGCAGTGTTTCGCCGCATTCCGGACAGAATTTGGCGCCGGTGGGAACGCCCGCTCCGCATTTGGGACAGGCTGCTGTCAATTTTTCGCCGCACTCGGGGCAGAAATTCCCTTTGAGAACGGTTTTGCCGCATTTGGGACAGACGACGGTATCATCCGCCGGGGGCGCCACCTTTTCCCCACAGTTTAAACAAAACTTGGCATTTAAAGGCAAGGATGCACCACAGCTTGCGCAGCGGTTTGTCGCCGGCTCGGCGGCCGCGTCCATGGCGTTGTTGACTGCACCGCCGACCAAGCCGCCCACTGCGCCGCCCACACCCGCCATGGTGCCCAAACCGATTCCCATGTTGGTGAACTGGCCTACCGCCTCGTTTCCGGCGACTTGTTCCGCCACGTCGAAGCCCCGCTCCTGCTGATAGGTATACCCTTCCTGGGCCCGTTTAGTGGCCATGGCCTGGGAGGCGATGACGGTCTTCTGGGCCTCGGTCTGAGCGTAGATAAGGTCGGTCTGCTGGCGGAGCTTGGCCTCGGCGATATCCGCATATTGACGGAAATGGAGCTCTTTGAACTTCTCGTACTGCCGCTCCCCGTCTGGTTTCACGATAGCAGTGACGAAAAACCGCTCCAAACTGATGCCGTAATCCTCAAAATCCGCCGTTAAGAGGTTTTTGATAGCGTCGGAAAAGTCGGTGAGGTGTTCGTCAATCTCGAAAATATTAATGGCGTTTGCCTTCATTACCTGGGCGATATAGGTCTTTACCCGGGTCATCAAAAAGGATCTAAAAAATCCCACCAGCTTCTGCTGGGAGAGAAAGTCCTCGGTGCCCACCAGCTTTAAAAGGAGCTTTCGGGAATCTGAGGCCCTTAAGCTCATCTCTCCGCTGGCCCCGATGGACAGAGGAAAACCATAGGTAGGCTCTATGTACTGCACCTTGCTGTCGGTACCCCATTTGATGGACATCTGCTCGGTCTTGTTGATAAAATAGACCTCGCAGTGGAAGGGAGTTTGGTCACCGGTAATGCGGTTGAGGATTTTCCCAATCTTCGGGATGTTCTGGGTTTCCAGCGTGTAGCGCCCCGGGCCGAACAGGTCAAGGGCCTGACCGTTTAAAAAGAAAAGGGCCTCTTGGGACTCGTGGACGATGAGCTGGGTCAGGGAATTGAAATCCTCACATGGGTGCTTCCATATAAAGGTGCTGTTATCGCCTTCATACTGGATGACTTCAGCGATCTGCGCCATAGTGTTTCCTCCTTTTTTGACGGAATTTTGTGATAGTTTTATTATTATAATTATACAAAATAACTCCGTTATTTTCAATAGAAATTGAATTTTAAATTTTATTTTTGAGTTTTATTTTATACGTTTTAGCCCCACAAGCTCAAAAATACCACAAGGGCACGGCCACATTTGCTAAAACAGCATAAAAATCCGGGAGGACGGCTTTTTTCCGTCCTCCCAGATTTTTGGGCTACAACACCCCATTAAAATTTTCCTGCAAGCCAGTGCGGTCGATGTCTACCTCAACTTCATAGTTTAATTCAACTTTCCCAGCATTTTCCTTCCAGTTGTCCTGGAGCTTCTCCCACAACTCCGGCTGATCCCGCCACACCATGTCGCCTAAATAGAACACGTCACTTTGGTACTCCAAAACCGCTTTTTGGAAGGCCGCCTCGCAGTCGGAACGGATAGTATCCTCTAAGGCCTTCTCCGCCCGGCTTAGGCTCTCATTGTCGAAGGTTTTTCCCTCCTTTAACACCTTTTCCTGCACCATGCCGTCGGCGTTGATCTGGACAGTGAAACGCAAGTCGCCGCCCTCTAGGTGAGGGATGATTTTGGTGTCACTGCGGTAGAGCTCGATGGAGATCTCCCGAAAATCCTCGTTGAACACCGGATACACCGTTCTTTTGATCTCGTCCCGCAAAAACATCATTCCCCGGGTCTCCTGCTCGTTGAGTGCCCCTTGGTAGAACCCGTCCGCAAAGACTGCCATGCCGGTCAACTCGATGTTTTTGAGTTTTTTACTCTCCTCCGTCCCATGGGCGGCATCTTCCTCCGCCACCGCGATCATCGGGATGAGGGCCGACTGGTGTTCCGCGGCGAGAGAGCGCAGAATGTCGATGAGCAGCACCTCGCTGATCTTGCCGCTGTCAGCGGCGTTCTGGACGGTCTTTTCGATGGTGAGGGCCGGCAAAATCCCCTGGTTGATGTCGGCGTTCAGCACCTCGGAGGCAGTATCCTCCGCCAGCAGGACATTTACGTCCGCCCGGGAGTCCATGGTGTTGATAAAGTAGGAAAGGGATTCGCTTAAAGGGAGCTTCCGTGCCCCCTCCCCTAAAATCACCAGCCGGTTATGTCCAAAAAAGAAGTCCTTCCCCTGGCTGATGGAAGTGTCCTCTACCGCCTCCGAAATGGTTTTGCCCCGACAGGTGATGACCTTGGCGTTTTGCTTGGATGGATCGACGATGGTCTGCCCGCCGGAACCGTCCGGGCTGAATATCTGCATGGTGATAAGGTACTGCCCGTCCTCATAATCCACTCCCACCCCCTGGACGATGGCCCGGTCCTGGAGGTTTACGATTTTAATACAGCCCGACAACAGCATACAGCATGCCGGCAACAGCAAAAGCCTGGCCGCCATTTTACCCTTCATCGCCGGCACCTCCCTTCCCTTGAGGTTCCTTGGCTTTTTCGGTGATTAGCAATGCAATGGAAATGAACGGCAGCAAAATAAAGATGGGGATCGCGCTGAACATAACGCTATATAGTCCATTGGCTGCCCCCTTGTCCATGCCGCAGAGCATGCCGCCCACAAGAGCCAAAATTCCGAGAAAGGGCAGCACGAAACGGTGCTTTTTCACCGGTATCAGGCTTTGGAACAACTCCACCGCCGCCCATAAATAAAGTCCCGTCCGGATAAATGCCGTCAGTACCCAGACGCTCATGTGTACCGCATCCAGCCGCTGGAAGATGGAGATTTTTGCCAGCGTCCCCACCGTATAAAAGGGAAAGGCTTCCTCTTGAGCCAGCTGCCCCAGCACGGCGGAGATCAAAAAGACGATGACCTCTAAAATCAGGGAAGATAACAGCAGATAATAGATAGCTCCCCGCTTGACTCCCCTGTTTTTCCCCAGGTTGGGGAGCAAAATGGCAAAGAGCAAAATTTCCGGCGATCGGGCGGTCAGGTTGACAGCGATGCGGAGCACTTCCCCGAATCCCCCCGTCCCCAACGGCCGGATGAAGATCAGGTTGATCTGCTCCAAATTCCCGAGGAAGGCGAACAACACCCCGCAAACAAAGATGATAAAGATGATAAACCCGCTCCGCGCGATGCTCTCTAATCCCAGGTGGGCGGCGTAGGCCGCGGCCAGGGTGAGGGTCAGGACAAAAAAGATGGGCGATGCCTCCGGGTAGGCGGCGTTGACCATAAACTGTTCGGTAGAAAACACCGTCAGCACGGCGGACAGCAAAAAATAGACGCCGCAGATGAGCGCCATGACTTTCCCCCCCTTCCCCCAAAGGGAATAGCCAGCAGTAATGAAGCTCGTCCCCTGCCTGCGGGAGAGGAATAAAGCGGGCAAAACCACTATAAACTGCAAAAGCGCCGACAGCGGGATCGCCCACAGGTAGGCCATGCCGTAGCCGTCCCCCGTCCCCAAGAGGATGCCGTTTAAGGTGTAGAACATCCGGCTCAGGGTGAGCAGCATGACAATCTGCGGCATGGATATTTTCGGTTTGAGCAAAGCAAAAATCCCCCTTTCCGCCCTGGGGCGGATATTGAACCTAGGATGGAAAATCCCCCGAACACCGGCAGGAAAAGAGTATCCCCTATTTCCCCAGCCGGCTACCTCTGAGTTTCTGTACCGTGTGGGTACCCTTTTGCAGCACCTTCCAGCTGGAGCGGACAAAAACATCCCGCATGGCTTTCGGGGAAAACGGGGTGATGGGAGAGGTGAACGGCACCCCTAAATTGTTGAGGCGGCAGGCGTTGCACAAAAGGGCGGCGCTGGCGATGGTCATGCCGTAGAGCCCGGTGAGGCCCCCGATGATGATAAATAAAAACCGCAGCACCGACACCGGCTCGTAAAGGGACGGCACCACAAAGGAGCTGATGGCGGTGAGGGCCACCACCATGACCATGGGCGAACCGATGATCCCCGCCGTCACCGCCGCGTCGCCGATGACTAAGGCTCCCACAATGCCGACGGCGTGTCCCACCGGCCGCGGCAGCCGCAACCCCGCCTCCCGCATGATCTCATAAATAAAGTGAATGATGAGGGCCGACAGCATCAGCGGGAAAGGTGTCGTCTCCTCGGCGGAGGCGATGTTAAAGAGCAGCGCGTGGGGCAGCGCCTCCGGATGGAAGGTGGCCAACGCCACATAAAGCCCCGGCAGGTAGATGGTAAAGAGGAAGGAAAAATACTTGAGAAGCCGGATAAAGGTGGCGAAATAGGGCCGGTGGGCGTAGTCGTCAAAGCTTTGGAAATTCTCGCTGAAGAGATAGGGGACGATGAGGGCGTAGGGCGTCCCGTCCAGCATGATGGCCACCCGGCCCTCGAGGATTTTCGCCACCAGGGTGTCCGGCCGCTCGGTCACCCCCACCTCGCTGAACAGCGACAGGGCCTTCCCCTCCAAAAAGGGCTGGAGGTACCCGGTGTCTAGCACCACGTCCAGCTTGATTTCGTTTAGTCGCCGCCTGACCTCCCGCAGCAGCTCCTGGGAAACCGCGTCGGTCTTGTAGATGAGGCAGGCGTCGGTTTTGCTCTGCTCCCCCAGCTGGAGGCTCTCGAATTTCAGCTTGTCGGACTTGATCCTCCGCCGCACCATGGTGAGGTTAATTTTGATGGGTTCTGTAAATCCCTCCCGAGAGCCTCGCTCGTTTACCTCACTGGACGGCTCCGAGATGGAGCGGAAATTAAATCCCTGCGCCCCCAAGGCGATTCCCCTGGCGATGCCGTCGATGATGATGACTACAAAGCCGGACATGGCCATTTTAAAGACCTCGTCGAAGAGGAACACGTCCTTCATGTCCGCCGCCATGATGGTCTGCTTTTCGATAAAGTCGTAAATATCTTCCGGCGCGGTGTTTTTGGGGAACTCCTCGTTTAAAAGCGGTCGGACGACTAAGTTTGCCAGCACCGCCAAGCTGACCATCCCCTCGATCATCACCAAACTCACCCGGATGTCGTTGATGTACAAATCCCGCACCATAAAGTCCGCTGTATTGTCAAGCCGCGCCCGCATCTCAATGAGGTTTTCGTTTAAATCGGTGCTCAAATGGATTTTTTCCTCTGTTTTTTTCTCTTCCATCGGTGTATTCACCCTTCCAAACCCTTCTATCAAAAGCCTTTCGCATAAAACTCACTTCTTTTAGGGATACTAACCAAAGCCGTTATCTAACTATCAGTATGTTCGAATTTGGAAGGTTTTATGCGCCTTTTTCTCATCAAAACGGCATCCTTTGAACCAATCGGAAAGGAAGGGATTAGCTGATGATTGTATTCATCCGCGCTATTTTGCTCTACATCCTCATTATTTTTTCCCTGCGCCTCATGGGAAAACGGCAGTTAGGGGAGCTCCAGCCGTCGGAGCTGGTCATCACCATCCTCATCTCCAACATCGCCTCCCTCCCCATCGAGGACACCTCCATCCCCATGGCAATGGGCGCTGTTCCCATCATCGTGCTGGTGGGGTTTGAGCTCATCATTTCCACCATCTCCCTCCACTCCAAAAAGTTCCGCTCTGTCCTGTCCGGCAAGCCCATGATTATCATTTACAACGGCGTCATCGACCAGAAGACCATGAAGCAGCTCCGCTTTTCGGTGGACGACTTGATGGAGACCCTCCGAGGCAGCGGGGTTTTCGACGTGCGGGAGGTGTCCTACGCCATTGTGGAAACCACCGGCAAGGTGAGCATCCTGCAAAAATTCCAGTACCAAAGCGCCACTGCCGAGATGCTTCAGCTCAAGGGCAAGGATCCGGACCCTCCCACCGTCATTATCAGCGACGGCGTCATCTTGCAAAATGCCCTCCGGTCCTACGACCTCCGCGAGCAGTGGCTCCACAAAACCCTGGAGCAAAACCACATGAACGCCAAGGACGTCTTCCTCATGACAGCCGACCACAACGCCAACTACTACATCATCCCAAAGGAAGGCGCCAAGGTAAAGGGCCCCATCGAGAATTAACCATTCGGTTCCCAGCGGAAAGGAAGGATTATTTTGAAACGCCTCATCACCATTATCTGCCTTTTGGGCGCCATTCTCGCCGGGAGCGTCTACTCCCTTTTCTGGCTTAAAAGCTACAGCGAGGAAACGGCGGCCCAGCTGTCCGTCATCGCCGATAACGCTAAATCCGACCCTAAAAAGGCCACAGAGGAGCTGGAAAAGCTCCAGCGGGAATGGGATAAGACCAAAAGCTACATCGGCGTGTTCGTTCACGAGGACCCGCTCAACACCTTTTCTGAATGCCTGGAAGAGTGTAAGGCCCTGTTGCGGCAGGAGTACTCCGACGAGTTTCAGGTGAAAATCGAACAGGCCGTGGGCACCGTGACGGATATTTATAAAAAGGAGCTCCCAACTCTGGAAAATGTGCTGTAGTACCCTAAAATGGCAAAGGGATGAGTAGCCAAAGCTGCTTATCCCCTTTTGTTACCTATTAGAAAAATCCCCCGGCTACGCCGGGGGATTTCCGTCCTTATTTGATTTTCGCTGTTTTCGGAAAGGGCCTTTTGTGGGTATTTCGTTTTTTGCCTTATCGGTAAGATTCCACCAGATAGACCTCGTAATGGTCGTATGGCAGGCTCCCCAAATTCCAGTCATAGGGGGTGTAGGCGCTCATCACCTGGGAGGAACCAGCGGGGATCGGATCGCCGTTATAAGTCTCTTCGACGGTGATGACCTCCCCTTTGTTGTTATAGAATACCACCTGGTACCGGACGGTGTCCACCGCCTCATCCCCGTTGTTCTGGCATTTAATCATGATGCTGTCCGTCCCGGGGTTGTGGGTGGTCTCAAGCTGTTCTGAGCAGTCGGTCACATACCCGTCGTCCGGCTGGGCGGTGACCGTCACCTCCACCCGGTCGTAGGGGATCAGTTCATAGTTGTCTGAGTCGTAGGGCTTCCAGATCGGGAAAAAGATCGTCCTCCCATCCGGCACGGCCAGATAGTAATTGTAGTCGGTGCTCAGCATGTCCGCACCGTCGTAAAATACAGCCGTGGCCTTAATTTCCCCGCAGGTCACGCCGGTGTCGTTTACCACCTTGACAAAAAGATAATCTCCCGCAGGCTCGACGACTTCATAATCCCACTGGTGGTTTGACAGGATGCTGGAAGCGCCGTCAACATCCTCCCGGTCACCGTAATCCTCGGAAAAGCCGGTTCCCCAGCCAGCTTCCAGCAATTCGATCTGAGATTGGAGATCGTCCCGCTCCGAAACGACCTTTTCGTATTCGCTTCTGGGCATACCGATGGTGCATCCAGAAAGCCCTAAAAGCACGACAAAACCCAACAAAAAATACGCTGTCCTTTTCATCAAATGTCACCCCTTTGAAATAATTATATCAAATATTTGACAATTGCACAACTGTTCTTTTCTATTTTTTAAATCTTTGTTTAAAATAATGAATAGAAATAGAATAATTTAGTCACTTCGTTCAACAAATTCATTTTGTTTGCAGAACAAAGACAAAGTATTCCCCAACAATGAAAACTTTGAAAAATTGAATCCGCTGATACTGACAGCCAAATAGAAAGATTCTAGGTTATGAATTTTACCAATGAGGTCGGGAGAAAATAATTTATTAGAATTTAAAGGATTTGCTATTTTTTTTCACATCAGCATGATATACTGGAAATAGAAATTATAAGCTGCCGTCAGAAAGGAGTTTTCCATGGATCAAAACTGGGTTATCTTTTTTATGAACTACCTCATCCCCATCACCGTCATCCTCATTGGTTTTTGGCTGCTCATAAAACCTCCAAAGCCGGGAAGCGGCTGGTTTGGACACTATAGCGCCCGCTCTACGGCCTCCAAGGAAGCCTGGCAATACGCCCAGAAAAGCTACGGCAAGAAAAACCTCCTCCTGGGGATCATTGCCCTGGCGGTCTCGATTTTGTTAAACGTGGCCTTTGGCACAGAAGCGCGGGCTGCGGTGAATTTTGTAAATCTGGCCATCGGAGTCATTATTTTAGTAGCGCCCTATCTGATGGTGGAAAAGGAACTGAAGCGGCGGTTTGGATAGCAAAAGAGGATACGGAAATTCCGTATCCTCCTTTGTTTTGAGGGGGCTTCGCCGCCCGGGCAGGAGACCTGAAAACCGCGGCATGTCCCTCATCTACTGCAATTGCGGCGCAGTTCCGTTGTTAGGAGGCGAGGGGGGCTGCCTGAGCGCGGGTGGTAAATCCAGGCCGCCTGCCTGAGCGGCGAAACATCACAGCGGAATAAGCCCGTTGCTAATCCACTTCCCCCAAAATATCATCCGCTCTTTTTTCGTCGGCTTCCAGGGCTTCCCGAATGAGCCAGCTGGCCTGCCGGTTAAGGTAGCGTCCCTCTTTTTTAGCCAAGGCCCCCAACTTTTCCCATTCTTTATCGGTGAGCCGTATGGACAATTGTTTTTGAATCATCAGCATTTTTGACCCTCCTTATGCATAAAGCATAACAAATAAAATCCAAAAAATCTGGTGTCAGATAGACACCAGATAGTCTTAAAATAATGAATATTTTGTGAATTTTTCCAATCAATTGGGGGAGGTAGGACTCACATCATCACACATTCCCCATCTATTTTGGTTATCAACAGGATGGGCAGGATCCCCTCTCCTACGGTCTTTCGAAACGCTCCGAGCGATGATGGAAACACTACGGGTGAACACGGTTTACCCTTACACAGAATATACACAAAACACAAATCCCGCGGAAAAATTTTCTGCGGGATTTGTGCTTTAATCCGGCTCGTGCTTTGGGAATTGTGGGATTTTTCCATCCAGCGCCTCGACGGCCGGATCGATAAACTCGTACTTTCTGAAATACTCTTTGGATTCCTCGTCCCGGACCACCGGGGATTTGTGATGCTCCAAAAATTTGACGATTTCGTAGACATCGATCCAGATTTCGTTGTTACTCTCCTTCTGGGACTCGTCGAAGACAAGTTGCATCCCGAAATGCAGATGGGGCACGTTCATGCCGTTGACGTTTTCCTTGTCGGAGTAGCCCGTCATGCCCAAATAGCCGATGACATCCCCTGCCTCGACGATGGAGCCCTCCTTCAGGCTCACCGAATAGGGGCGGTCCTTGCGTAGATGGGCGTAATAGTAGTATCTTCTACCGTCAAAACTGCGGATGCCCACCCGCCAGCCGCCGTACTTGTTCCAGCCCATCATCTCCACGACGCCGGATTCCACCGCCACGATGGGCGTCCCCACGTTGCCCATCAGATCGTTTCCCAAGTGGTTTCTCGAAAAGCCATAGCTGCGGGAGGCGCCGAAGTCGTCATAATGGGAAAAGCTGTAACCGTAGGCAATGGGACTGTAAGCCTTCAGTCCGTACCGGGTTTCCATCTCGATGGTGCCATTATTGTAGGAATCCTCGGTCTGGATTGCATACTCCCCTACCATGCCGTCCAGCACCGCACTGTAGGCCTCGTGGTAGTAATCGTAGTATTCCATGTCCTTGGTGAGTTCCTCCATAGTCCGCCCCTCCCGGAGCTTTTCCGCCACAGCGTCCATGTCCTTCGCCTTGTATTTTTTGAAGTTGCCGCCGTATTTGGCCCCCAGATAGGAGAGCAGCTCTATCCAGTCCAACTCGCAATCGGTCCCCCGCGATTCCTTCTGCATAGAGAGGGCCTTTTCCATGGCGGAGGCCGTCACGTTGAACTCCACCCACTGGATGGGTTTCTTCGCCTCCACCGGGTCGATTTTGATAAACAGGCTGCAAACATTCCACAAAATAGCCGCCGACAGCACCAGTGCCACAACGGTAAAAAGCATCTGCTTTGTTTTTGAGCTCAATGCCATTACATGATTCTCCTTGTTCGTACTGATATAAGATAATTTATGAAGAAAGGGATTCCATTAGAATCGCAGGGCAAAAAAGAGCTGGATTTTGCGGAAAAAAAGCGGTATAATGAGAAAAAGAAAAGCCGCCTCTGCAGCGGCAAAAGCGGTGGGAAACCATGTTCTCCCCCTCTCGAAAGGAGACAAAAACAGATGAACAAGGGCTTTTGGCACGGGATAGCCGGTGTGGCGACAGTGATGGTAATCGGGGTGGCCGCCTGGCAGTTTATCTCCCTCCACGAACGGGTGCATACTCTGGAAGAGGAAATGAACGTTTTGCTGGCCCAGACCCAGGTATTAAACAACACCCTGGCAGAAATGGACACGTCCTCCGAGGAAATGGAGGAACCCTCCTCTGACACGGTGGACATGGCTGGCTTTAACGAGGCTTTAAGTGGTATCGGTAACTTTGAGCAGGGTACGGCGGGTTCCTCCCTCAAGTCCTACACAGTGGCAGCAGGGCTTCTCAACTGGCTTCACGACGTGGGGACATTGCCCACCCAGGAGATGGAGGAACAGACCTACCACTACTTAAACGCCCTGGACGATACCCAGCTGGAAAACTTTGCCGCAAACTTCGACACCATCCGCCAGGCAGCGGAACAGATCGCCGATGGTACTGAGGATGCCAAGGCGTTACTGGAAGACGCCGGCAATCCTCAGCAATATGATTCCTATAGCAGAACCGATCTGGACACAACGAGTAATATTATCGAACAGGCCATCGAAGGGGTAAAAGCCGCCTGACAACGTGCCTTTCCCGGCTAATTTAAATGAATAATATCGGGATCATTCTGTAAAGGAAACTTACTTTACAGAATGATCCCTGTTTTGAAAGGAACGTCCCATGCCCGATAAACTTTCCTTTTGTCCTGCCTTTTTTGAGGATATTCCTATGCTGCTCCGGTGGAGCCTTGACCACGCCAAAGCCTATGAAACGGCTAGGCTCGATTGGCGGCAGGTGGAGAAAATGCTGGACGAAAAGCTCCGGCTGGAGTTGCCCGACTGCCGGGCCGTCTTTCGAAATGGGCAAAAAGTGGGGTATTTTTCTCTGCACCGTCGCCCGGATTACCTGGAACTGGATAATTTTTGGATTTTCCCGCCCTTTCGGGAACAGGGTATCGGCTCCCAAGTGTTGCAATACTGCACAAGGGAGGAGGAAAGGGCTAAACTCTCTCTCCGACTGATGGTCTTCTCAAAAAATAGCAAGGCCCTGCAACTTTATGAACGGGCGGGCTTTCGGAAGACGGCCCTTTGCCGTCAAAGCCGCATCATCATGGAGTACAGCCCAAACTAGAAACAGGATTGACAAGCTGTTACGGTTTCTATAAGGGATTTCTCTTCCCCTTTCTCACTTTCATGTGAGGAAAATTTTTCCTGTTTACCAGCAGCTAAACGGCGAAGGCGCTATGAAAAGCGTCCTCCGCCGTTTTTTATGTCTTACTCAAAACGGGCGCCTCTGCCGATCATCTTTTGCCGGATTTCGGCTCCGTCGATTTCCCGGGCGGCCTTCCCCGCCTCGCAGGCCATGGCAGCGCCGATTCCGGCGGCCTCTCCCAAAGCGCGGCAGACCGGCTGAATCCGCAGGCTGCTCTGGGCGATGAAATCGCTTCCCACGCAGCGGCCTGCCACCAAGAGATTCTCAAATCCTCGCACCGTCAGGCAGCGGTATGGAATCTCATAATAGGGCGCAGTGCCCGCTTTTTTCTCCCGTTGGACGAGTTTAAGGTTTTTGCCGTGGATATCCACATGGTAGTTGTTGCGGCAGATGGCGTCGGGGAACTTTCGGTAGGATACCATGTCCTCAGCCGTCAAAACCAGGTCAGTCTCCAGCCGGCGAGATTCCCGCACCCCTACCATATCGGCAATTTCCGACAGATAGGCGTTTTCAAAACCTTTAAAATACTTTTTATAAAACCGAAGCTGCCTCAGGACGGCTTTCTTCCCCTCCACCTGGATATAGGTCATGTTGTCGGCGTTAGAGGCGTCGGTGTGGTCGAAAAACTCCGGGTTATTGAGGGCCAGACTGTCCCGCCTGCCCGAGATGAAAAACATCTGCCAGTAAGCCAAGTCATCCTCAATAAGGTCGCCGTTTTCAATCCCCTTGAGGAAAACCGGCGTCAGCGGACATTTGTCGTAGGTGCTGCTTGTAATGGATACTTCCAATCCCCCTGTTTCCGGTTCATACCAATAGTTGTGCTTTCCGGGGACAAAATACTCCCTAACAAAAGTGTCAAAGGCCGGAATGTCCACGCCGCTGACGAGATACCGCAACGACACCGGCTGGTTTTTGCCTGTCTCCTCGTCGCCCTTGCGGTACCCTGCCCCCGCTAAGACGCCTAAATCGCCGTCCCCGGTGCAGTCGATGAACATATTACCCTGTATGTACCCACGTCCTGACTTATTTTGGACAATTACTGCCTTCACCGTGCCGTCTTTGACGTCAGCATCGCAGAGGAAGGTGTGGTAAAAGAGCTTGACACCCCGCTCTACCACCATCTGCTCTAAAATCAACCTCATGGTCATTGGATCGAAAAAACGGCCATTGCCGGTGGCACCGCCCTCTTCCATCATCCGGGCGTTCAGTTCCTCGCTGAGATAGGAACAACAGGGATCCCCCTTCTCCATCTCTTTCGCCTTCATAAACATGGGCATCAAGGGGGTGACGAGCCCTGCCGTCGCCGAGCCGCCCACCTGTCCAAACTGTTCGATAAGCGCCACGCTCTTTCCTTCATCGGCAGCGGCCATAGCGGCCATGCAGCCCGCCACGCCCCCTCCGCAAATCACTACGTCAGCGCAATATGTAAACTGGTATCTGGTGTTCATTGTTCTTCCCCCTGTATTCTATTTTCGCTGTTTTCAAAAAATAAAAATTTTCAATCGTCGCCTTTCTTTTCATTATACTGTATTATCATTTTTTTTCAATATGAAAGTCAGACAAAGTCGCCAAATCAATAAAAAGGGCCAAATATTATGACGCACAGGGTCGAATCCAGTCTCATAAAATGGAAGTGCGGCAGCCTTTGTTGCCGTAAACAATATTCTGTCTTGTTAGGAGGATTTGAATTGAACATTTATTCTTGCCAGGAACGCTGCTGCTGTTGCTGTCCCAGAGGCGCTACCGGCCCGACCGGAGCAACAGGAGTTACTGGGGCCACCGGTCCCACTGGCGTAACGGGAGTTACCGGTCCAACAGGCCTTACTGGCCCCACCGGAGCAACAGGAGTTACCGGGGCCACCGGTCCCACTGGCGTAACGGGAGTTACCGGTCCAACAGGCCCTACTGGCCCCACCGGAGCAACAGGAGTTACCGGGGCTACCGGCCCCACTGGCCCGACAGGCGAAGATGGCATAGCCGATACGGTATCAGTCGGTACAACGACTACAGGTGAACCGGGAACCAATGCATCAGTAACGGATACGACTGGTTCTCCCAATCATGTCCTGGAATTTGTAATTCCCAGAGGTGCGGATGGAAATGATGGGGATATTGGCCCTACTGGCCCCACTGGCGCTACCGGTGCGACGGGAGTTACCGGCCCCACCGGCCCAACCGGAGCCACTGGTGCTACCGGCGCAACGGGAACCTGCAACTGTTCTTGCCGCTCTAAGGGAGAAATGGCTGTAAACGGCAGTATGGAAGCTTTTACCGGCAGCGTCCCCACCGGATGGACGGCAAATGACAGCAAGCTTGTATCCATGGTCGATCAGCAAGGCCGCGTCCATTCTGGAAACAAAGCGGTCAATTTATCGAACGAGGCTATTTTATCACAGGAAATTGCTGTAGAAGCCGGATGCTTCCATCGTCTGTCCTTCTTTGCACACGGAGAGGGCAGCCAAGTCGGTTTTATCGCAAAAGTAATCTATCTCAATGCCCAGAATCAGCCCACCCAAGGTCTTTTGATCCAAGTCCGTCAGCAGGATTTGGTGACAAGCAACCGGAGCTTCACTTTCTATGAGGGAATTACGGCTGCCGCACCGGCGGACACGGTAAAAGCCAAAATCGAATTTACCATTACCGCCAGCGGCGGGCAAAGTATGGATCTGGACGACGTGTCGTTCTCCGTCTCCTAATCGGGGCGTTCTGTTGGCCACGCACCCTCCGCTCCATTTGTAGCTTTCGCCTTGTGCCGGTAGTTCCCTAAAAGCTGATAACAGCAAAAAACGGCAAATTAGGCCAATCCATCAGCGCACCAAAGCGGAGAACCAAAAACGGAGTGGTGAGATGTCCATTTCCAGTTATTTAGCCCTATGCCAACGCCCCCGGATGTAGGATCAGCTACATCCGGGGGCGTTCTGTTGCAATATTGAGTTTTAAGTGTCAAGTTGACCGGTGTTTTAAAGAAATCCCATTACGCCAGATGGTACTCGATGATGTTTTCGCCATCTTTAAAGAGTTCCGGGGCAATGAGGACGTTTTCCCGTCCAGAGAACCGGTCTAAAACGGTGGTCTCAACCGGTGCACCGTTTAACAGCACCTTGCCGGGGGTGCGCAGATACCGGAGGGTTACGTCTTTTCCAAGATAGGTGAATTGCACCTCGGGAGCTTGGAAGCTCTCGGGCAGGCAGGGGCAAAGCTCCAACCCGTCCAGGGTGGGCTTCACGCCCATCATCCACTCGTAGACGCCCCGCATGGCCATAGCGACGCTTCCGGTGAGGAAGCACATGAGGCCCCTGTGGCGGAACACGGGAATTTCCTGCCAGCAGTTGACGATGGCGTAAGGCGCTGTCATGGCGAGGGCGGTGGGATGCTTCGTCTGGTCGTAGGGGGTGAGCCATTTGAGCACGTTAAGGAGCTTGTCGCCCTCCCCGGCTACGCCAAGCGCCCTTGCCAGAAATCCCTGGGAGCCGTGGTTATAGACGTTTCCGTTTTCGGCAAAGCAGATGGGGGCGTCGCCGCTGGCGGCACGGCCCACGTTCTCCATCTTGACCTTGCCCATAGGCGGCCAGTAGAGGCGGTAGCCGAACTCGCTTTTGAGCTGTTCCATGACCGAGATTGTCTCTTTCTGCCGCTCTTTGGCCACGCCGGTGATGACGGCGTACCAGTTGACGGGGCCGTAGGGGCGGCACTCGCCGTCGGGGTCGTGATCGGAAAAAATCCACTGGCCGTTGTCGGTAAAGGTTCCGTTAAAGAAGCCTTTGCTGTTTAATGCGCATTTCAGGACGTTTTCTTTGAGCTCCTGGGATTTTTTCCGGTAAGCGTCTACTTTATCGAGGTTCCGGCCGGTTTTCTCGTAAATATCGGCCATGAGCTGCAAATTCATAACGGTCTGGCAGGAGACGGTGACCGATTCGCCCCGGCCCTTGACGCCGGCCCGGTTGACCGAATCGAGCCAGTCGCCCTCCCGGATTTTGCAGATGCCGTGTTCGCCGATGTTTTCAGGGAGGATGTAGTACTCCATGGCTCTCACCATGTGCTCAAAGACGGTGCTCTCCTCGTCGGAGTCCAGCCAGGGAAGCTTTTTGTCCAAAATAGCATAGTCGTTTGTGTGGGCCAGGTAGTTGTAGAAGAATTCCACCGCAAAAGCGCCGCCGTCCACGTGGCCGCGGAGGTCGTGGTTGCCCTTCCTTCCCTTTGCGGAGTACTGCCGGGGGAACCAGCCGTCGGACCGCTGGCATTCCAGCATAGTGAGCATAACTTCCTTGCAGCTCTTTTGATCGGTAAACAGAAGCGCCGCGTAATCCTGAGCGCTGTCCCGGCTGCCCCGCATGCCGGTGGGCCAGCCGCGGTCCAACGACGCCACCCAGTCCATCTGGAGGGGAATCCAGTAGTTTGCGTAGTAGTCGAAGTCCTCGTCTCCGGTGTGAACCGAGTTTTTGGAGCAGAGGACGTCAAAATAGGCTTTGGCTTCCGCTTTTTTGGCGGCATACTGGGCGTCGTCAAAGTAGCAGAGGGTTTTTTGAGCGTCGGCAGGGGACGGGAACCAGCCGTTTTCGTCGTTTTGCGGCATGGAGAGCACCTGGGTCAGCTCTTTTTCCTCGCCGGGGGCTAGCGTCCAGTCGTACTTTGTGGCGTAGACCGGCGGATAGGCGATGAGCATGTTGTTTTCGCCGTACTGGGCAAAATCGCACCCGGAATCGCCGGGCAGGCGGTAATTTCCAGTCATGACCGTTTCAGGGCAGGACAAATCGCCGTTGCCGACGAATTTCTCAAGGCTCAGCTCTACGCCGGAAGCGCCCTCGGCGTCAGTCCAGAAAACGGCGGTGCGCCGCTTGGAGGCGTCGGAGTTTGCGTCTAAAAGCTGGCTCCAAAAAACGTTTTGAGTCGTTTTTCCGTAACCTGTCTGGAGATACCACTCAAATTTGTCCCAGGGTGCCATCTGGGCAGGGTTGACGTAAGGGACCAAAGACGGGTGGACGGAGAATTTCTTTGCCCTGTCCCCCACATTTTTCACCTTGAATTTCATGGCGATTTCGGTGCCGTGGGCCGGGATGATAAACTCGGTGCAGAGCCTAAGCCCCTCGTTTTCAAAGGAGTAGGAGGCGCACTCAGGGCGGAAGCTGATTTCTAAGTTTTCCGGCTCTTTAGCGGGGTTTTTGCCGTCGACTACCGGGCGGTAGAAGTTTGTAAAAGGCTCCGAAAACTCGTCGGAGGTGAGCCAGACCATCCAGCTACTAAACTTCTGGCCGTTCTCCCGCTTGAAGAGCATAATGTCGCCGGGGGGATGGGCCTGGACGTAGACGGGGCCGAACTGGTCGACTTTTAACAGCACGTCGCGGTTTTGGTAGATGTACTCCCAGGAGGCGGGAACGTTTAAGGATTTGATGGTGAAGCCGGCGCAGTCAGGCTGAAAGCGGCCCCACTCCTTCCCTTCGGGGGAAAATACTGGTTTCATAGAGATGTTCTTTCCTTTCTTTGGGCCTTGGTTTTCCAAAGCCGGTGTATCCTATTTTTATCGAAACGCTCAAGGCGTTTGCAGCAAAATGAGACGGAATTCCCCTACCGGACAAAGACATCTGAGCCGAAAAAGTAGGATGCCTTTGATTGCGGCAGAAAAACAGAGGGGTTCCGGCGAGGCGGGCGACCTTTGAAGCAAACCGCCTCAAAGGCCCTTCTCTGCTTGGATGTAAACTATGTAAAGAAGTTTCCTTTACATAGCACTGGGAGTAGTAATGTCCTTCCAGCGGAGCACCATGCCGATTTTGCCGTCTTTGTAGGTGGCGAGGGGCAGCTTTTCTGCGCTCAGTTCCTCGATGTTGTCCACCTTGCCGTCGGCAAAGAGATTCATCCTCCGCCCAGCAGATTCCATCCGCTGGACAAGAGCGCCCAAACGCAGGTCGATGACCTCAAAGCCGGAGGTTTTGCGGGTGGCATACCACAGCTCCCTCCAGGCGTCTTTTAATGCGCGGAGGGCGTACACCGCAGAGGGCGCCGAGGCGGCCAGCGCTTTGGCGGCGGCCCGGTCTTTATTGCGGACGATTTTTCCCGCCTGCTCCTGCCAGGCGCACTTTCTTTGAAGGGCGGCGGCCAGTTTAGCGTAAAAATCAAACAGTTGGGCGTAGACGGGGTTTTGTTCCCGCCAAGCTATGCATTTTTCCTCCAAAGCGGCGTAGGCTTTGGAAAATTCCCGCCCTTCGCAGTCCTTTTCGAACAGGAGGGTGAGCGGATCCTCGTAGAGGAGGAATTTGCAAGGGGAGCCGGTACAATCGCCGATGACGTTAAAGCCGTCCAGGCCCAAAAAGGCGTCGGCATCCCCGGAAGCGCAGACGGTAAAGCGGGCTTTAACTGCTTTTTTATCATAGCTGCCGGTGTAATCCACCTCGGCCAGGACCTGCATCTGATAAAGTGCGGTAAAGAGGCTGCACTCGGCGCCGTCGTCCCCTTTAAAGTAGATGAAAGCGTCTTTCACGCCGTTTTCCCGGCAGGTTTTCAGCGACTCGACCATTGGGGCAACCGTCAGGTCGTACCGGGGGGCGGGGCCGAAGTTTGTACAGCCCTCTGCGGCGTACATCATGTGGGCGGGGAACTGTTGCAGCGCCGCTATGTCGCCGGGGCAGGCATTTGGGGCCCGGTAGATGAGCTCAATGGAGGCGGGGGCAGACTGTTTTACTTCCTCGGAAGTCTCGGGCATGAGATAGACGTCGGCCCACATGACGCCCTGAAGGCCCAACTTTTTAAGAATCTCCCCCATATACCCCACATGCTCCCGGATGATGTCAGGGACGGTGTGGTAGCCTTTAAAGATCAGGTAACGGCCCAGACCGACTCCCTGGGCGGGATAGATGCCCAGGTGGATCCGATTGGTACGGTAAGGGGCGGCGGCCGCTTTGATAACGGCCTCCAGATATTCATTGGTCTTTTCGTTCCCCACGTAGGCCACGCCGGTCACGTCCAGAAGAGGGCACCAGTTGTCCCACCACAGATCCCGCATCAGCTCGTTTAAGGTGTTGACAAATGGGACGGCCTCGATGCCCAGGGAGTAGGCCATGTCATCGATGGCCTTTAATTCGTCGTAAGAGTAGGCGTCCCGCAGATAGCCGTGGCGGGGGTAATCCTTCACCCGCACAATCTGCTGGATAAACACTGTGTCCAGCCCCATCAGCGCCATCCGGGCGAAGAACATCCCCAGGCTCTCGGGTTTCTGCACGTTGTTGTTTGTCAGGTCTAAGAGCACGCCGCTGTGGTCAAAGGAGCGGGTTTCTTCCACATCACAGCCCACGCCGTTTTGGGCGATCAGGGACAGGGCCCTGAAAAACTCCGTTTTTTTGCTCCAGCGGATGAGGCCCTCTTTTTCGGTGAGGGTTGCTATGAGGCGGTCTCCCCTCTCCACCTTGACGGGGATGCCGTCGTCGGCGAGGCGGATGGACAAAAGTGGAAGGGTAAGCTTCAGCCCTTCCGCAAAACCGGCGATGTCGCCGGTGAGTTTCAGCTGTAACATTCCATCATATCCTTTCATCGCACCAACCGCTTATCTGGCGGTTGTTTCATCTCCAGCTCATTTCCCGGGAAATGGAGGGGCTTTGAACCCTCCCCTTTCCTGAAAAGCGCCTAGTCCCGGATTCCCACATAGTTGTTGGAGACGATCCAGTCCCAATAAACGTGCCAGTTTAGGTGGCCCTGGGGATAGTAGGACTCGTAGGGGAGCTTTTCTTCGCAGAGGCCGGAAATGCTGTCCGTTTCACCGGCGGCAAACTTGGCCATATGGATGGCGGCCGTCTCGAAACGGGCGATGACGCCGCCCAAACGCTGCTCGATGACGTCAAAGCCGTAGAGTTTGCTGGTTGAAAACCACAAAGCTTCCCAGGCGGCGAGAAGGTTACGATACCGAGCGATGATCTCGGGAACCTGGCCGCAGAGCATCTGGGCGGTAACCTGGTCTTTTTCCCGCACACAACGGGTGGCGTTTTCGTGCCAGAGGCACTTTTTCTCCATGACGGCGGCGAGCTTGGCGTAAAAGTCGAAAAGAAGGGAAAAATCAGGGTTTTGGTCCCGGTGTTTTTCCATTAAAGCGGCCATTTTGGCGTAGTAGGGGGACAAAACAAAGTCCTCGCTGTCGGTCTGGAAAATCTCAAACATGGGGTCTTGATACAATATGTACTTGCAGGGGTCTTTGCAGTCCACGTTTGGAGAAGGCACAACCCCTTCCACCGCGTCCAGCTTTGCAATGTCGAGAAAGGCCTGGGCGTCGGCGCCAACGCAGGATAAAAACCTCCCTTTGGTGTGCTGCTCGTCGTAGAGGGCGTCGTGGTAGCCCATCTCCGCCCAGACCTGCAGGCCGTAGAGGGCCGAAAGCAGGTTGCACTCGGCGCCATTGTCTCCCCAGGCGGTGGCGAACACCTCTTCGATGCCCTGAAGTTTGCACTGGCGCAGGGCAAGCTGAGAGCTGATGATAGCGGCGTCGTATTTGATGACCGGGCCGATCCAGGTGCTGAGGCCGCCGGCAAATACCGTCTTGTTGGGAAACCATTTATGCCGCTCGATCATGATGCGGTAGGTGTTTTCGTCAATTCCCGAATAGTGCCAGTAGACCAGCGAGATGTTGTCAGGCACCGACTGGAGCACCTCCTGGGGGATGGGAGCGTTTAAATCCCGGTAAGTGTGAGTGGGGGAACACATGCTGAAAAACATGTCGCTCCACATCATGGCAGTGAGGCCCTGGGCCCTTAAAATCTCGCTGACCCGAGCCAGGTGCTTGACCATCAGCTCGGTTTTGGTGGCGTAGCCATTTTTCTGGAGGTACTTTCCCAGTCCCAGGTCGAAAGCCTCGTCCATGCCAATGTGGATGCGGTTAGAGCGGTAAGGGGCGGAGGCTGTTTTGATGAGGGTTTCAATAAAGCGGTAGGTCTCCTCTTCCCCGACCATCAGCACGCTGGCGGTGTCGGCCAAGGGGGCCATGGCCTCCCAGTGGAGGGCCCGCTCCAGATGGCCCAATGTCTGGATGCAGGGCACCAGCTCAATGCCCAACATGTATGCGTAATCGTCTAAGTCCCGCAGCTCCTCCTGAGAGTAAGCGCCCCGGAGATACCCAAAATAGGGATAGCCTTCCACCTGATAGGTCTCCTCAGTGTACATCATCCCCAAATTGAGGCCCATCAGAGCCATTTTGCGGAGAAAAAATTTCACCGTTTCCGGCTTCATGACGGCGTTTCTGGACATGTCGAACATGATGCCGTTCTTTTTAAAACAAGGGGTTTCCTCCACCGAGCAGAGGGTGCCGCACTGGGCAAAATAGGAAAGGGCCCTAAAAAACTGCACCTTCTCGCCGTAGACGATTTTTCCTTCTTTGTTTGAGAGACAAGCGACCATTTTGTCGCCTTTTTCCACCGTGACGGGGATGCCGTCTTCCCCAAAGCAGAGGGGGAGGTCCGGTTTTAGCGCCTCAATACCGGGGGCAAATGCACCGATGTCCCCTATGAGTTTGAGTTTTACCATCGTTTTCGCCTCACAATTCCAGTTTGCAGATCGTACCCGGCGCATCGGGTGGTGGCCCCGCCGGGTTCATCTTAATTCATCCAGAAATCTCCAAATCCTTCTCTCCGCTTTGGATGAAATTGCCACTCCTTACAGAATAACCTATGAGAACAAGGTCTGTCAATACAAAATAAAGCCTTTTCAGTCAGTTTTAATGGGATGTGATAAGGGGCACTCACCCCTCTCTGCCAAATTCCTGGGTTTCACCCACAAAATTCCCCTAAACAGCCGCACAAGGATCAAATGAACCTTAGTCAACATCGACTAATTGCGGCCGTGCCTCCTGCTTTTCCCCGTTCTCATATCCACAGAAAAAGCCAGCGCTTTATTTTAGACGCTGGCTTTTTGCGGCCTTAAAAGGCCTTTTAATATCAATTGTACCTTTTATTCCAGTTCGAACGCACCGGTGTAGAGCTGGTAGTATTTGCCCTTCTCGGCAATGAGCTTCTGATGGTCGCCCCGCTCGATGATCCGCCCCAGCTCCAGCACCATGATGACGTCGGAATTCTGGACGGTGGAGAGACGGTGGGCGATGACGAAAACCGTCCTACCGTACATCAAGGCGTCCATGCCTCTCTGGACGATGGCCTCGGTGCGGGTGTCAATGGAGGAAGTCGCCTCGTCCAAAATCATTACCGGCGGATCGGCCACTGCCGCCCGGGCGATAGAGATGAGCTGCCGTTGTCCCTGGGAGAGTCCGCTTCCGTCGCCGGAGAGCATAGTGTTGTACCCGTCGGGCAGCATCCGGATAAAACTGTCGGCGTTGGCGAGCTGCGCCGCGGCGATACACTCCTCGTCGGTGGCGTCAAGCCGCCCGTAGCGGATATTCTCCATGACGGTGCCGGTAAAGAGGTTTACATCCTGCAGCACAACGCCCAAGGACCGGCGTAGATCAGATTTTTTGATTTTGTTGATATTGATGCCGTCGTAGCGGATCTTGCCGTCGGCGATGTCGTAAAACCGGTTGATGAGGTTTGTAATGGTGGTTTTTCCCGCTCCGGTAGCGCCCACAAAGGCCACCTTCTGCCCCGGCTCGGCATAGAGGGTGATGTTGTGGAGGACAATTTTATCTTCCTCGTATCCAAAGTCCACGTCGAAAAACCGTACTTCCCCTTTAAGTTCGGTATAGGTGACAGATCCGTCGGAATGGGGGTGCTTCCAGGCCCAAAGGCCGGTGCGCTCCTCGGTTTCGGTGAGGGTGTCCCCCACATATTTGGCGTTGACTAAAGTGACGTACCCGTCGTCCTGCTCCGACTCCTCGTCGATCAGATCGAAAATCCGCTCAGCACCGGCCAAAGCCATGACCATGGCCGAGAACTGCTGGGAAATCTGGCTGATGGGGTTGATAAAGCTTCTGGAAAGCTGCAAAAATGAGGCGATCATGCCCAAACTCAGCACGTTGACGCCGCTTAAGCTGATATTCGTCACCCCTGCAAGGGCCAACGAGCCGCCTACTACAGCTAACAGGACATATAAGACATATCCCAAGTTGTTGATGATGGGACCCAGTACGTTTGCGAATTTATTTGCCGTAGAGGCGTTTTCAAAAAGTATTTCATTTTTACGGTCGAACTCCTCTTTGGCCTTTTCCTCGTGGTTAAAGACTTTGACCACCTTCTGGCCGTTAATCATCTCCTCAATATAGCCGTTGACATCGCCCAAAGACTGCTGCTGCTTGACAAAGTACCGGCCGCTTTGACCGGCCACCTTGGCGATGACCTTGAGCATGATAATGGCCAACACCACTACGAACAAAGTCAGCCAGACACTGATGGACAGCATAGCGAAAAAAACCGCTGCGATGGTAATCAAGGAAGCAAAAGTCTGGGGAATGCTCTGAGTGAGCATCTGCCGCAGGGTATCGGTGTCGTTGGTATAATGGCTCATGACGTCACCGTGGGTATGGGTGTCAAAATATTTAATGGGCAAAGTCTGCATGTGATCGAACATATCATCCCTGATTTTTTTCAGCATCCCCTGGGCGATGACTACCATAACCCGGTTGTAGAAAAGGGTCGCCAACACGCCGATGAGATAGATGCCCGCCATAATGAGAATGACCCGTAAAAGCCCTGAAAAATCGGGGACCGCTTCTACCAACAAGGGCTCGATATAATCGTCGATAAGCGTCTGTAAAAACAGGGAGGACACAACGCCCGCCACTGCACTGATGACGATACAGACCAAAACGAAGATAAACTGGATTTTGTATTCCTTAAGATGGGCGAGAAGCCGTTTAATGGTTTTCATGGTGTTTTTCTGTTTGGGTTTTTTATTCATCTTGGCTTCCTCCTTTCACCTGGGACTCATAGACCTCACGGTAGATGGGGCTGGATTTCATCAGCTCTTCGTGGGTGCCGATAGCCGCGATCTTCCCGTCGTCCATGACGATGATTTGGTCAGCCTCCTGCACCGAGGAGACCCGCTGAGCGATGATGATTTTGGTTGTGTCGGGGATTTCCTCTTTAAACGCCTTGCGGATCAAAGCGTCGGTCTTGGTGTCCACCGCGCTGGTGGAGTCGTCCAAAATGAGGATCTTCGGCTTTTTGAGTAGTGCCCTTGCAATACAGAGGCGTTGCTTCTGGCCACCGGACACGTTGGTGCCCCCTTGTTCGATATAGGTGTCGTAACCGTTGGGGAAACCCTTGATAAACCCGTCAGCCTGGGAAAGCTCGCAGGCGTGGATCATCTCTTCGTCGGTGGCGTTTTCGTTGCCCCAACGGAGGTTTTCCTTGATGGTGCCGGAAAAGAGGACGTTTTTCTGCAACACCATCGCCACTGATTCACGCAGGGATTCGATGTCGTAATCCCGGACGTCTATACCGCCTACCGTCACTTTACCGCTTGATACGTCGTAGAGGCGGGGGATGAGCTGCACCAAGCTCGATTTAGACGACCCTGTGCCGCCCAGAATGCCGATAGTCTGCCCGGACTTTATGTCAAGGTCAATATGGGAAAGCACCGGCTTTCCGCCTTTTTTCCCGTAGCTAAAGGTCACATCTTCAAACCGGATATCGCCGTTTTTTACCTCATAGACAGGGGTCTCGGGGTTGTGCAGATCGCTTTTTTCATCCAAAATCTCGACAATACGCTCGCCGGAAGCCCTCGCCATTGTAATCATGACGAATACCATCGAAACCACCATCAAGCTGCCTAAAATCTGCATGGCGTAGGTAAACAAACTCATAAGTTCGCCAGTGCTCAGTCCCAAAGTCGGATCACCGCCGCAGGCGACAATCGCCCTTGCGCCAAACCAGGAAATCAAGAGCATACAGCCGTACATACAAAACTGCATCAGCGGCATGTTGAAGGATACGGTTTTTTCCGCTTTAGAGAACACACGGTAAATCTCATCGGAAATTTTCCCGAACTTCTCCTTTTCAAAATCCTCCCGGACAAAGGATTTGACCACCCGGATGCCCCGCAGGTTTTCCTGCACCACGTTGTTTAATTTATCGTAGATTTTAAACACCCGGCTGAAGAGCGGATGGGCCTTTTTGACGATCAAAAGCAAGCCCGCTGCCAAAATCGGGATACAGGCGACAAAAATTAAAGACAGCTGGGCATCGATCTGAAAGGACATAATCAACGCAAAAATCAGCATAGCGGGCGCCCTAATGACCATTCGGATAATCATTTGATAGGCCATCTGGACGTTTGTGACGTCAGTGGTCAGCCTGGTGACGATACTGGCGGTAGAGAATTTGTCGATATTTGAAAAAGAGTAGTTTTGCACGTTGTAATACATGTCCTTCCGCAAGTTTTTTGCAAAACCGTTGGAGGCCACGGCCGCCTTTCTACCGGCAATCACGCCAAAAAACAGGGACGCAAACGCCGACAATAGCAGCACAAGCCCCATTTTTACCACATAGCCCATATCACCGCCGTCGATGCCGTAGTCGATCAAATTAGCCATTAGCAAAGGGATAACGACCTCTAAAATAACCTCCCCCATGACGTATACTGGGGCGAGTATGGAGTCTTTTTTATACTCCCTCACACTTTTCAGTAATTTCTTTACCATAAAAACCTCCGTCATTGTTTCTTAGTGTGATTGTTTCCAAAGGAAACTCTAGCGATGTCTCAAACAATGCCTGCAAAACGGCGCTCAGCCGGTTTGCTCCAGGATATTTTGCTTCATCCGCTCCATATAGGTGTGCAGCTGATCCAGTTCTTCCTCGGTAAAGCCCTTTTTAAGGGTTCTTTCAATTGCCTCGTGGTCTTGCTGCATCAGCTTTGACAGCTCTATCGCCTTATCGGTGAGCACCAACTTTTTGAGCCGGGCGTCCTGTGGGACGCTTTTGTGCTCGATGAGGCCCTTCTGCACCATCAAGCTCACCACCTTGGAGGCAGTGGATCGGGTGATGCCGAACTCCGCCTCCAAATCCTTTTGGTAGACGTCCCCGTGCTCAGCGATATACCCGATGATCCAGCCGTTGGTACCGGTCACGCTGTCGATAAGCCTTTTGTTGAGATTGTTATTCACATAGCGGCGAATCAAATTGTTGAGATAACGAAGTTCAATGCCAATACTGTTGCACATATTCCCTCCCGAAAATAAATTGTTCACCATCAAACTGTTCGATCTTCAACATTATAACAAACTTAAATTTTATTGTCAATGGGGTATTTGTAAAAAATAGCCAATAAAAAATCGATGTTTCTGTTGAGAAACACCGATTTTTTATTGATTCAACAAAAGCATTTTGAGTCCCCGGAGGTCTTCCACAACCGCTTCCGCCCCCGCTCCCAGCAGTTCCTCGCGGCTGCCGTAGCCGTAGAGCACCCCAATACAGGGGACGCCGTTTTTGTGGGCGCCTATGACGTCGTGCTCCCGGTCGCCGATCATCACCGCCTCCTCTGGGGAAATGTCGTTTTCCTGGAGCACGTAAGCTACAACGTCCTCTTTCAGTACCCGACTATCGTCCAACAGTGCCCCGCCGATAAAGGAAAAATACCGGTCAAGGCCAAAGTATTCCAGGATTTCCCGAGCAAAGACCTCGGGCTTGGAGGTGGCCACCATCAGGCGCCTTCCGTGGCTGCAAAGGCCCTTCAAAAAATCCTCCATCCCCTCGTAGACCCTGTTCTCGAACTTGCCCACCGTGGAAAACCGCTCCCGGTAGGCTTTCACCGCCTCGTCAGCTTTTTCATCGTCAAAGCCGTAAAACCGAACAAACGCCTCTCGTAAGGGTGGCCCGATAAAGGGACAGAGGGCGTCCCGATCCTCGACGGTAACGCCGCAATGCTGCAGGGCCACCTGGACGCAGGTGGTGATCCCCTCTTTGGGGTCTGTGAGGGTTCCGTCCAGATCGAACAGCAAAACCCTGCGGTCAGAAAAGTGCATCAATCTTCACTCCCGATGATGTTGCGCGAAAACACCATGATTTGACAATCTGTTTCCGGCAAAGAAATCCCCGGAAACGACGAAACGTTCCGGGGAAGCAATTTTTTACTAGTTACGCCTTGGCCTGTTTTTTGGCCAGGTCGTTCATGGCGTCCTTCCGGGACAGGTTAATGCGTCCCTGGTCGTCGATCTCGGTGACCTTGACGTAAACCTCGTCGCCGGGCTGCACCACGTCTTCCACCTTCTCGACCCGGTGGTTCTCAAGCTTCGAGATGTGAACCAAGCCCTCTTTGCCGGGGGCGATTTCGACGAAAGCGCCAAAGTTCATCAAACGGGTGACGCGGCCCTTGTAGATGGCGCCCACCTCGGGGTCCTTGGCGATGGTCTCGACGATGTACATCGCCCGATCGACGTTGTCCTGATCGATGCCCAGAATAAAGACCTTTCCGTCCTCGGTGATGTCGATCTTGACGTCGCACTCAGCGCAGATTTTCTGGATGACCTTGCCACCGGTACCGATGACCTCACGGATCTTGTCAACGGCGATGGTGGTGGACTTCATCTTAGGCGCGTACTTGGAAACATGATCGCGAGGCGCAGGGATCGCCTTGAGCATCACTTCGTCCAGAATATATTTTCTCGCCTTTTCGGTCTTCTCAAAGGCCTCGGCGATGATGTCCATGGTCAAACCGTCGATTTTGATGTCCACCTGGATGGCGGTGATGCCCTTGTGGGTGCCGCCCACCTTAAAGTCCATGTCTCCGAAGAAGTCCTCGAGGCCCTGGATGTCCACCATGGTCATCCAGCGGTCACCCTCGGTGATGAGGCCGCAGGAGATACCAGCCACAGGGGCTTTGATGGGGACGCCCGCCGCCATCAGGGCCAAAGTGGAACCGCAGATGGAAGCCTGGGAGGTGGAACCGTTGGAGGAGAGCACCTCGGAGACCAGGCGCATGGCGTAGGGGAATTCTTCCACAGAAGGGAGCACCGGAACCAAAGCCTTTTCCGCCAAGGCACCGTGGCCAATTTCCCGGCGTCCGGGACCTCTGGAGGGGCGGGTCTCGCCGACGGAATAAGACGGGAAGTTGTACTGGTGCATGTAGCGCTTTTCCACATCCTCGTCAATGCCGTCCAAGAACTGGGCATCACTGACAGGGCCCAGAGTGGCAACGGTGAGCACCTGGGTCTGTCCGCGGGTGAACATGCCAGAGCCGTGAACTCGGGGCAACAGATCAACTTCAGCGGACAAGGGGCGGATTTCGTCCATGCCGCGGCCGTCCACACGTTTTTGCTCGTCCAAAAGCCAGCGGCGGACGATCTTCTTCTGCAATTTGTAGATACATTCATCGATGACGGCCTCCTGCTCGGGATAAACCTCATCGAATTTGGCGTGAATGTCGTCGATAATGGGCTGGAGCCGCTCGTCACGGACGTTTTTGTCGTTGGTGTCCAGCGCCACTTTGACCCGGTCTGCGGCGAAATCATAGATGGCGTCAAACATATCGGTGGGGACTTCCATCGACTCAAATGGGAATTTGGGCTTGCCAATTTCCTTCTGGATGTCGCCGATAAAGGCCACCATTTTTTTGATTTCTTCGTGACCTGCTGCGATGGCTTTGAGCATCACATCGTTGGGGACTTCGTTTGCCCCCGCCTCGATCATGACGATTTTGTCAGCGGAACCGGCTACCGTCAAGTTTAAATCGGAAACGGCCCGCTGGGAAGTGATGGGGTTCAAGACGATCTCCCCGTCCACCAAGCCGACGCTGATGGCAGCGATGGGTCCGGCAAAGGGGATGTCGGAGATGTTGATGGCGATGGAAGCGGCAATAAAGCCGGCGATTTCAGGCGAGTTGTCCACATCGCTGGACAAAACGGTGACGACAACCGAAACATCGTTGCGCATGTCTTTTGGAAACAGCGGGCGGATGGGGCGGTCGATCATCCGGGAGGTGAGGATCGCCTTTTCACTGGGGCGGCCTTCCCGTTTGAGGAAAGAGCCGGGGATTTTGCCCACCGAGTAGAGCTTTTCCTCGTAATCGACGGACAGCGGGAAAAAGTCCACGCCCTCGCGGGGTTTGGCGGAAGCGGTGACGTTGGCCATCACGACGGTTTCGCCGTAATGAACCCAGCAGGAGCCGTTTGTCAGCTCACTGGTTTTGCCGGTTTCGACGACCAGCTTGCGGCCTGCGAAGGTGGTCTCAAAGGTTCTGACTTCATGTGCCATGGATAAATCCTCCTTTTGGCGCAGCGGCAGGCCTTAGCAATAAATCCTGCCCCCAGGTTCCCGGGCGTACGATTTAATGCTAACCCCTGTACCGCCTGCGCGTCATCATAATAAAATAAGGTTGACGGACGGACACCCGATCGGGCAAACTGCCGTCCAAATACGCCAAAAGGCAGACGGTTTCCCATCTGCCCTAAAAGCCCAAAATTACTTACGGATACCGAGTTTGGCAATCACGGCGCGGTAACGCTCGATATCGGTTTTAATGAGGTAATTCAAGAGGTTGCGGCGGCGTCCGACCATCTTGAGAAGGCCCCGGCGGCTGTGGTGGTCGTTCTTGTTGTTTTTCAGGTGTTCGGTCAAATCGTTGATCCTCTTGGTGAGGATAGCGATCTGGACTTCCGGGGAACCGGTGTCGCCGTCGTGCAGCTTGTTCTCTTCAATTACCTTGGTTTTTTCTTCTTTTCTCAGCATAGTGAGTCACCTCTTTTAAAATATTCACCGGCACAATAGTCAAGGGCAGGCAACATCCCGACACGGGCTTAAACCACAAGACCATCTATGCGGTAACAGAAGTTAGTATACCACGAATCACAGGATTTGTAAAGGAAATTTTGCAAAAACCGCAAAATTTTTCCAATCTGGCGGGATTTGATTCAATTTGAGGGAAAAGGGCGGCAAAATGACGCCGGCCATACTGTCCCGCATTGCCCTGTCCGTTTCGGGTGTCGGAGGGAGAATAAAGGCCCGAAACCTCCGCCCCGCGGCTATCATAGCCGTGCCCCCACCTTTATGCCGTCCTACTCCTTGGCCTCTAACATCCTGAAATCCACCATCTTGCTGTCAAAGTCATAGCGCACTAAGCTTCCATCCTTGCTGGTGACGAAATACTCCGATTGATAGTAAAGGGGCAAAAACACCCCGCTGTCAAGGAGCATCTGCTCCGCTTGTTTGTAGCTTTGGGCCGCTTTTTCTTCGTCTGGCTGCTGCACCGCCGATTGGAGCAACCGGTCAAACGCAACGCTCGCAAACCCCGACACATTTTTACCGGAGTTGGAGGAAAACTGGGACAAAATGGCGTAAGGACTGTTGTAGTCGCCGTTTAGGGAGAGGATGGCGCAGTCGAAGTCCCCGCTCGCAAGCCGTTGCTGGTACTCCTGAGCCTCCAGCACCTCCACCGTCAGATAGAGCCCCAAATCCCTCTGCCAAATCTGGGAGAGGTAGGCAAAATAATCCTCGTGCCCCATACCGGCGGGGACGAGGAGCACCGCTTGGGTGATCTCCTCCAGGCCTTCTTCGGCAAGGCCCTGTTTATACAGCTCCTTGGCCCGCTCCGGGTCGTAGCCAGTGGTGAGATCGCTCCCCACAAGTTCCCGGTAGGACTGTTCGCCGATGCGGATATTTTGGGGCACAATGGCCGACGCTTTGGTAAGATAGGACGGCAGTGCCTCCTCCATTGCCGTGTAGTCGCTGTCGTAGCAGAGGGCCCGGCGGATGTTTTCGCTGGCAAAGGGGGAATCCTCCGTGCGGAATACAAGTCCCCACACGGTGTTCTCGTTGTGAGTCACCCGGTTTCCCCTTTGGGAAAGCGCCTCCACATGAGTGCCGTCGGTTGCCACAGCCGAGGTCTTCCCATCTGCAAACCGCTCCTCCTTGGCCGCTTCGGTGTCCATGGCACTGAGGATGTTAAAGGTCACCGATTCGGCTCCCATCCCGCTTGATAGGCTGTATTCCCCGTTTTGCCGCAGCCTGATGGCGTCCTCTTCCCAAGAAGAGAGGTAGAAGGGGCCGTTGCCCAGCACCATATCGCCGCTCAACCCATATTTTCCCCTGGTTTCCAGGAAAAAATTCTCATTGCAGGGCATGGCGGGAGTAGTGGTGAGCAAAGAGAGAAACCGGGAGTTGTACTCCTTAAGGACGATCTCCAGCTCCCGATCTGAAATCGCCTTGACACCCAGCTGGGAAGCGGGAAGCTCCCCCTTATAGATTTCTTCACTGTTTTGGATGCAGAAAAAATCCCCGGCGTTTTTGGAATTGGTGTCCGGGTTAAACAGCCGCTGAAAGGCAAAGACAAAATCCTGAGCCGTCACCCTCTCGCCGTCCGACCACCTGCCGTCTTCCCGCAGGATAAACCGGTAAGTGAGCCCATCGTCGCTGACGGTGTAGCTCTCCGCCGCCGCAGGCTCCAGCTCCCCATTTTCCCCGCTGCGCAGCAGCCCTTCAAACAGGCTGTTGATGATAAGCTGGGAGGAATAATCGGCCGCCGATTGGGGGTCCAGGTTGACTGGCGCCGTCTCAATGTCGTAATATAAAGGAACCGATTCTTTCCCGCAAGAAAATAAAAGCAGGGAAAAAAGAACCGAAATCATCACAGGAAACAAAAATCGCTTGTTCATGCCGCCTCCAAAATGAAACCGTATTTTTCACACAATCTATTAAACGAGGCCGGTTGCGGTTTTATGACAAAACTGCTAAAATTTACTGGCAAAATTCGTGTAAAAAATCATATGGTATTATTGTACCATGTCGAAAACTGTCTGGCAAGAAACTTTTTGTGAAGAATTTACAAATCAAAACCACTAGTAAACTAGTGGTTTGCACAGACCCCGGAGGGGTCAGAACTTGCTGACCCCTGGAAGGGGTACTGAGGGTTT
>CAJFOJ010000052.1 GCA_904396495.1 uncultured Oscillospiraceae bacterium | reverse complement strand
TCCAACGGCGCAATGGCGACGGGCTGGAACTGGATAGGAGGTAAGTGCTACTACTTTAACGCTAGTGGCGCCATGGCTGCTAACACTACTGTAGGTGGCTATCGGGTAGACGCCAGCGGTGCTTGGGTACAATAATTGTATACTCATTGCAAGATTTTACTAGCTCTCCTTCTTATTAATCTCCATATCATTGCTCTGGTGGTGGCTTCATTACCTTAGCAGACAAAACCCCCGATCAACTGATCGGGGGTTTTGCTTTATCTTGATATTATTTTTGGTATGTTTTCCGATAGGCCATCGGTGGAATCGTGGTCAATTTTTTAAAGGCCATAGAAAAATGGGATACACTGTCAAAACTGAGGGAACAGGCGATTTCGGTGATTTGCATATTGGTTTCCGTAAGCAGATATTTTGCTTTATCAATTTTTCGATTTAGAATATAGGTGGAAATGGAACATCCCATTTTTGCTTTAAAAATGCGGTACAGATAGGATCGCTCTACCCCCACCTGCCTTGCGACATCCTGTACGGTGAGGCGGTGAAAACAATTGTTTTCAATGTACTCTGTTGCATTTTTGATATATTCCTCAGTCGTTTCTGACCTTTCAGATTTCGTGGTGGCAATGCAGGAAAAGAATAAATAAAGGTAGCCGATCATAGCGTATTCTTTATAACCTACCGAGCGAAAGGATTGATATAAATTTTCCAAATGCTCTCTGACCTTACCGTCCTTTTGGTAGGTGAAAACTGGATTTTGTTCAGTTAAATTTGCTTTTTCAAGCATTTTACGCGCCTCAATCCCATTGAAACCAACCCAGTAGTATTCCCAAGGGTCGTTTGCGTCCGCGCGATAAGAAGCAAATTGATTTGGTGTGATGAGAAAACCTTGTCCTGCACATATAGGATAAGTTTTCCCTTGGGAAATAAACTCTCCCTTTCCCTTGACTACATAGTGAATTAAAAAATGATCCCATACAGCCGGACCATAGGAATGCAATTTGTCAGAAACTTGCCACCCGCATTGATATACCGCAATTACTGTGCTCGGTTTGTGATGAATATAGCAGGTGTCTCCTACACAGCTTTTGCCGACATATTTTCCCATCTATTCTTCATCCTTTCTTCCATAAACAACAAATTTATAAAAATGCCACACAATTCCTACTATCTATTATAACAGAAAAGAATCATAATTTAAATAAGAATTTAGATAAAATCAATCAGAAATGAAGAAACAGGGAGGGGGAGAAAAAATAATTCGATTCTATCATTTGTGATTTTTATAAATTCAACTATGAGCAAGGCGAGAAGGAGAATCGTATGAAACGAACAGCTTTCAAAAAGAAATTTGCCTCTCTAATGTGCTGCATATTGTCGCTTACCTGTGTGTTGGGAAGTATTCCGGTGAGCGCTTCAACCCCAGAATCTGCGGAAAATTTGGCGCTTCATTGTTCCTATGAGACGTCCGGGGCGGCAGATGCAAGCTATCCGGACAGCGGTGGAGAGTTGACCGACGGCATCGAAGGCACCGGCAGTTATAGTGACAACGCCTGGTCCGCTTATCTGTATGTGGCAGATTTGGAGATTACACTTGACTTGGGGGAAACCAAAGACTTTTCTAAAGTGGAAGGCGTTTTCCTAAATTCTATGAGCAGCGGCGGAATCCCGTATCCCGAGTGGGTGCGTTTTTCCTATTCTAATGACAAGCAAACCTGGACCGAGATAGTAGAGGAATCCTTTGCCGAAACGGCTCCTGAAGATTCTGTTTACACCTATTCCTATGAACTGCCCGAGACGGTGAATGCACGTTACATCAAGCTCACCGTACCCACAGCGGGGTGGGTATTTCTGTCCGAAATCCGGGTGTGGAGCCCAGAAAGCAGCGATCTCCCCCCTGAACCTCCAACAGAAGAGGAACTTCAAAATTTGGCTCTCCATCAGACCTATGAGACCTCCTCGGCTGCCAACGAGGGTTATCCGGATAACGGCGGGGAATTGACTGACGGTATCGAGGGCTCTGAGCTGTATAGCGATCCGGCTTGGTCAGGTTATCTTTGGGTCAACAATATTGAAATCACTGTTGATTTGGGAGCCAAAAAGGAGTTTTCCAAATTAGAAGGCGTTTTCTTAAATTCGATGAGCAGCGGCGGGATTCCCTATCCGGAGTGGGTACAGTTTTCCTATTCCGACGATAAACAGAATTGGATCGATTTGCCTCAGGAATCTTTTCAGGATACCGCTCCCGCTGACTCAGTGTACACCTATCAATATGAATTGCCGGAGGCAGTTACAGGGCGATACGTCAAATTAACGGCTCCCACTGGCGGTTGGGTTTTCCTTTCTGAAATCCGAGTGTGGGGCGGCGATGCTGCTGTCGATCCGCCGGAACCTCCGGTGGAATCGGAAAGCCTCATTTTCGGCGTCCCTTATACCACGACTTTGCCGGATAGCGCTTATCATGAAACCTACACCGATCCAGGCCACAGGAAACTCACCGACGGAATGAAATCGGATGATTGGGGAAATGAAAATTCTGTGGGAATTTACTCCAACGGCGCCAACCTCTATTTTGAGATGACTTTTACGCTGGATGAGACGGTAGCGTTTAAACAGATCAATATCGGTGTCCTCAATGAGTCGAGTAGCGGCATTTCTATTCCCTCCCAAGTGGTGATACAGACCCGAAAGGAAGGGGAGAGCGATTGGACGACGCTCTACACCGGCGCCCCGGAGGGGGAGGGCTCTAAGGTCAACTTGGTTTTTGCGACTGAGGGAGAATCCTTGACTGCCAAGGAAATCCGTTTTGGAATAGAGGGCGGCAACACCTGGACCTTTTTAGATGAGCTGGAAGTTTTTGCAGATTACACCGGTGAAACGCCTCAATACGTTATCAAAGAGTTGCCCCCACCGGATGACAGCAACAACATCGCCAAAGGGCGTCCCTATGAAACTACTTTAGAAGCGGATACTGCCTATCCAGATGAGGGAAACGCTTCTCTCACCGACGGCGCAAAAGGGCGGCTGACTTATCAAGACCTTGCCTGGGTGGGATATCATGCCCCTGCCGATGCCACTGTACAGGAAATCACAGTGGATTTGGGTCAGACGCAATCCTTTCAAGAAGTGGCCTTCAACCTGTTGCAGGATTCTCCATACGGCATCTATTATCCGGATGTGATCGAGGTGTACACCTCCGACGACAAGGAGACCTGGACCCGTATGGACGTGGGCGCTTCTGAGGCGGAGCTGATTCTTGATTTGGGCTCCGAACAGAGCTTTGAACGGATTAAAACTGGATTTTTACAGGCACAGGGGAAATCAGATGCCGCCGGTATTTACAACTATTGCTACCAGGCGCCTGAGCAGATTACCGCCCGTTACGTCAAGGTGAGCCTGACCTTCAATACCTGGGCGTTTATCGATGAAATTCAGGTATTCCAAGTGCCGGAAACTCAGCGCCCAGTGGGAACAAATTCATGGGAAGAAGAGCCGGTCTCTCCCGACTTCAATAATGTAGCCTATGGTGCCAGTTATGAGACGACATGGCCTGCTAATAGTGTCCGCCCCGACAATGGCAATCAGTTGACGGACGGGCGGCGGGGAAGTAGCAGCTACCTTTCCAAAGAATGGGTGGGGTACACTACAGCAGACGGGATTGGCGCTTATTTGGTAGAAAATAAGGTTTCTGCCAGGTATCCACAATCCGTCAGCATTTTCTATTCCAACAACAAAGAAAACTGGAGTTTCCTTGTCAATGTACACGTTGCCGACGGAGACACGGCGGAAGGGCGCAAACGGCTGGACTATGCGCTGGAAGAGGCAGTTTCAGCTCAATATCTAAAATTTGTCTATTACGGGTTGCAAGACGGCCTTTATATGGATGAAATTGAAGTTTTGAAGGTGGACGATCACAAGCAAGACGCAGATGAAAATCCCGACAACGGCGATGTGGTAAACTTAATTGAAAACTACGATTACACGGTTTCCCGCGGTTCTTCCGAGGCGGACATCTCCACTGCCCTGACCGATACGCTGCGGGGAGAGGGACATTTTGCAAGGCTGGATTACAATGGAGGCTATGAACCGGAAAACCATGTGACCTTAAACTTCGATTTGACGGATATGAACTCGGTTTCTCAAATTGTCATGGGAATGAAGCGCTCCGGGGAAGACACTGCTCTTCCAAAGAATCTGACCATTCAAGTTTCTTACAACAGCTCCGATTGGTATACCCTTAAGGATTTTGGCGGAGGCGTTCCTGCAAGCGACGTGATTTGGGATGGTACCGTCGACGAATTTGGTGCTTCCATCGAAAATGCTGACATGGCCTACACCCGCTATATCCGTATTGCATTCGATCTGACTGAGGGCGCCGCCACTTGGCTCGACGAGGTACAGGTTATTGGCAAACGCGGCAAAACCTCCACAGCGGGCCGTCCCATGGAACCTCATGGAGACCATTACAACGTGGCGTTGGAAAAGCCGTACACCATTACCCCCGCGGATTCTCCCTCCGACGTTCCGGACACCGGCGGCAGGGAACTGACCGACGGCATTCGGGCAACTATTAACGACCAAAAGGACGACGCCTGGTTTGGGTTTATTTGGAGATACCTTCCCACAGGGGATCAGGATGAATCCTGGCCGTTAAAGAGCGTTGTCATTGATTTGCAGGATGTAAAATCCGTCACCAGCGTTCAAACCAACTGTATGAGCGGCTACCTGCGCGGGCAGGGATATATCAATCAACCATTTGCAGTCCAGACCTATGCGTCTATAGATGGCGATTCCTGGCTGCCCTTATCCTCTAAAGTAAATAACGACGTTTGGTATTACGGCGAAAATGGAAACGGGATCGTCTCTTACGGCTGGCGTGCAACCGGTCAAAACGTCGTGGCATCCGAGGACTTTATCACCGCTGATACAGAGATGGTCGCCGCCCGGTATATCCGAGTGGATTACGAGCCGGTCAACTGGTGCTGTATCGACGAAATCGAAGTGATGGGCTACGACGGCCAAAAGGAAGGCGCTCTAGCGGCAAACGGCACCCGTAAATTGGAAAAAGGGCAGGAGTATTTGAAGCCCGGCGAAAGGACCGACGGCATCCACGATATGCTTTTGGTGTACAACGGAAATTATGGATTCGATGCTGAAGCGGGTCGCTTGATTGGGGACTGGTCGGTGGAGAAGTTCAGGCCCCATCTCACGTATATCAATTCCGAAAACAAAGCGGTTGACAGGATGTTTGATGCGGTGCTGTTCTTGGCGCTCTCCACCCAGTACGGCAACTCCCTGCCTGATATTAGCGAGGACGGTGATTCGCCGCCAAGCCTCAAAGACTGGGAGTGGTATATCGAAAAGATGTTCAAAGAGGGCGGAGATGTCGATAACCTGAACAAGGCGGCTCAAATTGCCTCCCAGGAGCTAAACGATCCCGACTATAAGGTGAAGATGGTCATCGCGATCCCCGGCATGCCCTGGAGCGTTACCAAATTTGGCACCCTCAATGGCAGGGAACTGGATCTGAGCAAACAAGAGGATCGGGAATACCTGCTCGATTGGTACATTGACACCGTCTTTGAAAAAGTCCAGGCCGGGAATTACCAATATATCGACTTTTCCGGCTATTACTGGCTGGAGGAAAACATTGTGTACAACCAGGAGTCTCCAATCTATGCTGGTCAAAGGGTTCATGAGTTGGGACTCCACTACTTCTGGATTCCCTACTACGATGCCAGCGGCAATCTTTGGGCGGATGAGTTTGGCTTTGACGCCACCGCAATCCAGCCAAACCACTACTTTGATGACCCCTGGGTTCCCGGGAGCCAGGGCGTGATTGGCAACAAGCGAATTGAGGCTGCCGCAGGACTTGCCAGTTATGGCCAGACGGGTATCGAAATGGAGTTAGACGATCGGGTGGCCAACGGCAGCATGACTTGGGCCAATAAATTTATCGATTATTTAAACGGCGCTATCGAGTATGGCTACGACGGGCCCGATGTGTACCGCAATTGGTATGTGGGCGGATATGGCCTCAACCAGGTGGCGGACTCTGATAAAGTGGAGGTCAGAAATCTTTACGATTCCATTTACAAGCTGATGAAGGGCACGCTGACCGAAAAGATACCCTATGTGACTGAATTCCATTATGGACCCTCGATTGATACCGGACTGCCCTCCAGCGGCGGCTCCACGGGTGGCGGCTCTGGCGGTAGCTCCGGTGGAGGCGGAGGCGGCGGGTACTACCCGAACGACCCCGACGAACCGGATGAACCCAGTACTCCCGAAGAGCCCGCCGCACCCAGCGGAGACGACAACTACACCTGGGAAGAAGTGGACGGCGACTATCAGCTCACCGACGCAGACGGCGAAGTCGTCACCGGATGGGCACAAGTGGCAGGTAAGTGGTATTACCTCAATGACAACGGCTACCGCACCGTCGGATGGCTGCAAGTAGACGGCACCTGGTATTATCTCAATGCAGACGGCACCAGGGCCACCGGCTGGCTCAAGCTCAAAAACACCTGGTACTACCTAAACGCCGATGGCGAGATGCAGACCGGGTGGCTCAAGGACGGCGGCGCGTGGTACTACCTCTACAACTGGGGCGGCATGGCCAACACCAGTTGGGTGAAGGTAGGAAACACCTGGTACTACTTCAGAGGCAACGGCCACATGATGACAGGCT
>CAJFOJ010000051.1 GCA_904396495.1 uncultured Oscillospiraceae bacterium | reverse complement strand
TTTAATTCTGGTTGGTGTTTATGATACGACCTTTTCCGATTGCGTTTTCGATTATTTGCTTCTTGCCTGCACTTTGAACAGCAATATAGTTGTTTCCTTGCCGGATTGTACTCAAAATACTGGCCGCATTTGCTATTCTTGCATTTTCGCATCTGGGGCAAGTTTATCCCTCACAATCTCATAAGTTCTCATTTCTCCGGTCATCCGTCCGATACACTCCATGGCTAATAACAGTAGCTTGTCCGCCCCTGTACCGCTCTCTAAGCCCTTTAAGATTTCAGCCCTTAAATGACCCGCCTGACGGATTGATTCCTGATACTGGGCGTATGCAGCACAATAGAGAGCATGATTGTAAACTGCCTGGTCGAAAGCACCTTGAATTTCTCTTTTCTTTGCTTTTGCTTCTTCCCGACTTAGTCTTTTTCCATAAAAGTCCCGGTAAAGTTGATAAAGCATATTGAAGCAAAAGAGTTCTTCCAATGGACAGTGCTTAGGCATATCCTGTTTTTGGATGACCAGTTTTTCAATTTCTTCAAATGTCATATTTTTCTCCTGCGGATAGATTCGCAAATAGGATACTTTATTAATGTAGAAAATAATAAATAACAGAGATTATATATACTTTCTATTTTTCCGAGTAACACAAGGTAACACTAATCTAAAATTTTGTGTTACCTCACAAATGCGTCAACCATGCGGGTTTAGAAGGTACGGTAACACAAGTAACACAAAATCACCAACTTTTTGCCCTACGCGCGAGAGAATATATAGTATTAATAATTTATTCACATACACAAATATATTTTAAAAGTCAGTGTGTGTATAAAAATTTGTGCTACTGTGCTACCTTTGCCGATAAAGCCCGCCGTTATGGGATTTTTTAGGTAACACAAATCATTTTTTCTCTGTTACCTTGTGTTACCTTTTAAATGATTTCGTTGATATAGTCGTATTCTTCTTCACTTTGTGCCATCTGAAGAATAACGCATCGGACATTTCCACCGTTGATTTTTACTTGCTTAGTTGGTATGACTTTCCCGTTTTGCTGCGAAGTCTCCACCAGATTCTTCCGTATTAACCAACTGAGAACGGCCCGGCTGCTATATCCACCGTCTGAACAGATTCGTTCAAACACCGAACGGATAATATAGGCTTGGTCATCTACGATTTTCCCCCAAATCTCCCCGTTTTCATTAGCTGGATTGAATCGATTGCTATTGGCGGCTATTGTCTCGCATATGTAGTTATAAGCTCGTTCGTTGATGTCAACCTCAGTTTTTGTCTGCAAATAGTCGCTAATATCCTCTATTGTGAGTGCTTTCCCGTCCTGAAATATCCATTCAGTTGCCAAGGTATCAGCGGTCAGTAGCACAGCACCGGCCATTGCCTGTTTTTCGGTGGCATCGGACTGGGTAATCTGCTTGTAAAACTGTAAATACAGGTCTTTTACCCTTTCAAAGTTTTCATTCTCTTGGAGCCGTTCTACAAAAAATTTTCCGGCAAATCCATAATTGTTTCGAATAATTGCAAGGGTCTCCAGAGGATTTTCAAAGAGTTTTTCAGTGCACTCAATTTCGATAATTCTGTTGAATGCTCCGGCACCAGTCATAAAATTCGTAATAGGCATTTCTCCACTTGTAAGGATACAATTTCTCCATGTCTGTGCTTTTTGCAGTCCTCCAGACTTTGCACCGCGTCCACGCCCAATTCCTTCCGCAAGCATGTATACCACCGATTCAAAATCCTTTTTGTTTTTGAGCATCTGGAACTCGTCTAAGATCAAGGGCAGATTATTTACAAATCCGGCTGATAGTTCCAGGCTTACAGCAGTTCCATTAAAGGTGTGGATATACTTACCAGCTTCCGGGTTTGCCCATACACTAGCGGCAAACATCAATGCCACCGTTTTACCAGTTCCACTTTCGCTTCCCCAAAGATGGACGAAAAACGAAAGGGATTCGGTGATAGGCACCAACACGCTGGCAAAGGCGCTAGCAAGAATCATCCTTGTTGGAACGCTTCCCTGGCGGACACGCCTGACATGCTCCAGCCACTTATTATAGTTTCCGCAACTGGATACGCTTTCAAAAAATCCCTTGAAATTGGCTTCCCCATCAAAGACCAGGTTTTCCACATAAGGAGAAAATCCGTTGTCCCCTATCCATCCCAATCGTGCTACGCTGTTTTTTTCTGGTATCAGGTCATAATTTAAGGATTCTACGTCATGGAGGTATTTAACCATATTTCTGGAATTCTCGCTGTTCACAGCAATTCCTACGTTAGCGAGATCCAAAATACTGTTATTGCTGGCAAGGGTTTTCTTTTCGGCAATGGTATACCTCCATTGCTTACCTTTTCGATAGGCAAGTTTCAGCTTTTCAACACCGGTATCGATATTGACGAGGCGGAGAACCGGCAATAAAGGGTGATTGCAGGCTTCCACCTCTGCACCGTAGGAACCGATGCCAGTGATTCCGCTGTCGTCTGCCTGCCATTGTCCGCAGTTTAACTCTAATTCCTGTCCCTCAAATTGGGTCACACTATCTGCGATGACAATTCCAGCTGCTTTTTGTTGAGCCTTTACATATTCGGCAAAGAGTTTTTTAAAATTCCTGATTTTAAGAGCATTGGCTTGTTCAGAAATTTTAATTAGTATCCGTTCCATAGTGAAAGAATCGTTTTTGTATTTGTAAACGAACTCATAAGGTGTTGTTGTGCTTAGAAAATCATCCCTTGTAAATTCTGGTATCTGTTCGATGTTATCACCTCATTTTGCTCATCCGGCACATGATTTCATATTCCAACCAGTCCAGATTTTGAAGGGCGAGAATAAAGTATTTGTCCGGTGGTTCATCCATGGTTTTTGGGCGGCGGTGCAGATAGATTTTCCACAGTTGGCGGTGAAGTTCACATAGCTCTGTTAATTCATGCTCCGTTTCTGTCTTTCTTGTTTCGTCCCGAAGTTTTTCAGCTGACATTTGCCTATACTCTCTTAATCCAGGAGTATCAGGCTCATATGGATGCAGAAAAAAATCGTCTTTTAGCCGCAGGATTGCCTGTGAATAAGTGATATTGTGCATCAGCATCACAAAACTGATTACATCCCCCTGCGCCCCGCAGCCAAAGCATTTGAATCTGGTATTATCGGCATAGGCTTTCAGGCTGGCAGTTTTTTCGCTGTGAAAGGGGCAGATGACAAATCCGGCTCTATTTGGTTCCAGCCCATAGGTCCTGAACAGGTCGTCCATCTTAATGGATTGCTTGATTTCATCCGCAATGGTCATCTACGTCGCCCCTTTCCAGCCGTTCTTTCAGTTCGTAATATAGGGTTTTGTAGATCATCTGGCCGGTGAGTGCTGCGGTGCAGAAAGTCACGTGGGTTCCGTACCGGGCTTCCCATGCCTTTAAGCTTGCCACAAGGGCATCTGGATTTAATTGGCTGCGATAGTTTCCGGCAAAGATGTCTTCCCAAGTGGTATTTTCAATGAGCAGATAAGGTTTTCCACCACATTCCCGGAAACGGTCAAATTCACGCACAAACCGCTTCCGTCCCCGGGTAAAGTTCTGGCAGATTTCGTCTGCTGACATTTTCCGCTCAATAACCACCTTATCGGCAAGGCTGAAAATCGTTCCATCCGGTAAAGTACACTCGCAGCTGTAGTCCCCGGAATCCAGTTTTTCCCGTCTCCACGGGCAGGACAGCGCCGATAAACGCTTATGTAAGGCTGGCGTGTCCTGCTCTCTGGTGTCTACAAGCACCACCATACTGCTTAGAGACTCTTTTACTTCAATTGGGTGCATATGTCACCGCCACGCTAAAATGGGAGATCCCCGTCGTCCTCCTCAATCGGTTCAAACTGCACTGCCTGTCCCTGCGTTTTTACCTCATCGTCTGGTGTATCGTTTGGATGATTTTTGTGGGGTTTAAACTTTGGCATCTTATATTTTCCATTTCTCACATCATCAACGGGAATGAATTTGAATGGCTGTGTTTTCCAACCGGTTTTTCCATTAACTTCCCATTCTTCTAAGCGAAACAAACATCCGACGATTTTACCTTTAAGCTTCGACTCATCCCAGTCCCAATGATACCCGCTGTTGCTGTCCTCAATGGCATCTGTCATAGCTTTAAACAAAGATTTTGTCCACTCGTCTTTTTCGGTTCCATCGTCCTTAAAAATATATTGCCTCAGAACACCCTTCCATTTTTTATCTTCCATGTTCTGCAATTTGAAATCTTTGTCATAAAAATCTTTGTACTCACCTTCGATAATATCCAGAGCCATTTCCAGTTTTTCAAATGGCTGCCCTTCGTTGTTGCTGTATTGAGCAACTTTAGCCCCCATAATTTTGACTACATATCCCCCGGCGGGAAGTTTTACCCTTTCCTGCGCCGCTTGTACGCTGTCCCAGTTATTTGGTTTGTTAATCATTTATTTTTCCTCACTTTCATTCTTTTGAGCCAAGCTCCCAATACTCTCTGATTGTCTGGTCAACAAGTTTCAAATCGTTGTCGATTTCGTCTGTTTTAAACATGCCCATAGGCGATTTCACCGTATCGTTTCCTCCGTTATGGGTTTGAAAATAGTACCGTCCGCTCTCGCATCTGGCCATCAGCACGATAGAAAAAAGCCCCTCTAACGTGAGCTGGTCGTCCAACATCTTACCGACAGTCTTTGCCTTAATGCCCAAGTCACTTTTTTGGACATGGTGCAAAAAGTACACAATCACATCAGGCGGTGTCTGTTGGATTACAAATTGTACCAGACTGTAAAAATTCAATGCCATATCGGTGAATTTCCCATACCCAGTTTCTTTGGCTTTAGAGAACATTTCAAAAGCCATAAGATACTGGCTATCGTCGATCACATAAACTTTCAGCTTTGGAGCAGAAAGGCTCTTGATAATTTTCTGATAAGTGGCTCCGTCTACCTTTTTCAGCTTTTTCCGAAACGGAAGCGGTTTACTAGCTACATTGAAAATACCAACCTCATCTTCAGAAAAATTCCGCATGGAGGTGGATTTTCCAGAGCCAGAATCACCTAGGATGAGAACTGGAATTCCCATACTCACACTTCCTTTGTATTGGACAACTCGGAAATGATAGCACGAATTTTGGTTTTTTCTTCCACGGATAATTCTTTGCGGAGTTTGCGGCTGAAATTACTATCCGCAATGCC
>CAJFOJ010000050.1 GCA_904396495.1 uncultured Oscillospiraceae bacterium | reverse complement strand
TTTAATTCTGGTTGGTGTTTATGATACGACCTTTTCCGATTGCGTTTTCGATTATTTGCTTCTTGCCTGCACTTTGAACAGCAATATTTTTGTTTCTTAGCCGGATTGTATTCAAAATACTGGCCGCATTTGCTATTTTGGCATTTTCGCATCTGGGGCAAGTTTATCCCTCCAATTTCTCAATGCAAATATAAATTCCGGGGATTTCTGCCCAAAATTTTTCTATGATTTCAGAAGCAACCAGCGCGTCATCCATCCAGAAGCCTAATTTTGTCATGACGTCTTTCAAAAGCTTTTGTAGATTATCGGTGTCCGGCTTTGTAATACGATATTCCCCGTCCCGGTGTTTCCCGCGCGGAAAACACCATTTGGTAACAAGTCTAACTCCGGACGTATATTTTTCTACAGGTATGTACTTTACGAGATAAGCGGATAATTTTTCTCTAGCCTGTACTAATTCTGGAGGTTCATAAAAAATAGGTTTCCCGTTTTTGATGGATACCTTTTTTTCCTGATGGGTCACTGTCGGCGGGATTATGGGCAGGAAGAATTCAGTCGTCGTTCGGCTCATAATTTTCTCCTTGCCACTTCCCTGTTTCGCTATTGTACAAAATATATTTACTTGCGCTTAGCTTATCAAACAAATAATTCAATAGTCCAGGGCGTTGGGAAATCCACTTCAATACCTCGTCGTTTTTATAAGAGTACATATTTCCAGGTAAGGTACGATAAAGTGGGGGCATATCTTTTGCCACAAAAAGGCGTTTGTCTTTTGATTTGTTTTTTGCCATTTGTTTCACTCCTTTAAATTGACAAATTGAAAATATTTTTTTGTCAAGAGCAGGGGAAGGAGTTGTTGTGCGTGAGCTATCGCACAACTACTTCCCCCTTGACTGTCAGGGAAAGGAAAATGTCAGTATATATAGAATATATATACTGCTTTTTTCTTCCCTCGGGAAAATCTCGAGAACTGCTCGACTTTTTCCGTCATTTTGCCCGAATGAAAATCACCGACTTTTTCCGTTAGGGAAAGGGAAAATTACTCGATATTTTCCCTGTGAAGGAAAGGAAAATTACCGACTTTTTCCCTGTCACGGAAAGGGAAATATATCGAGATTTTCCCTTACTTTGTGCCGACTAATCCTTCGTCAATCCAGAATCCTTTATGCTCTTTTAACCGGTTCCGAACTGTTTTTTCGGTTACCCCGAGGTATTCAGCCATAGCGGACAACGTTACTTCCCCATCAATTTTGCATGCTTCAAATGCTGTTTCCAATGACTCAGAACGTTCTTTTTTTCGTTCCTCCGGAGACTTTTTTCTATCAAAATTTCGTTTCCAGGGGGGCAATTCTGCATCCGGATTGATGTCTGCCAAAGCACCAGAATCATCTATACGATGTATCGGATAATCGAACCAGAGATTTAGATCGGGAAATGACGGGAATTCTCTGAGTGTACCGCCTATTCGCCACGCTGTACGGCTTTGTACTGCCTTTTCCATTTGTCCAATATCTTTCTCTATATTGGATAAATAATGTGGAAGAAGGCGCTTACAAGCGTCTATCATCGCCTTACCACTGCATAAATCGTCCTGGCTTACTTCGTCTTCCATATCGTGCTGAGAGATATATCGTGCGCAGACATCCGCAGTAGCTTTATTGATTTGCTGTTTACGCAAAGAATCGGAAACAGGTAACTCAATCAGGTCAATAAGAGCATCAGGGTCGCGGGCGAATACACCGGAACCAGAAGCCCTATCCATAGACCGCTTACCGCCCTGTGCCCCTTTGCTGTGGTGGTGACAATAGATAACGGCACATCCCAACTCATTGCATACTTTATCAAATTGATTGCAAAAATGCGCCATCTGATCTGCACTATTCTCGTCTCCGGTAATTACTTTGTAAATAGGGTCAATAATGACGGCAATATATCCTTTTTTAGCTGCCCTGCGTATTAGTTTTGGCGCCAGCTTATCCATGGGAACGGAATTGCCGCGCAGATTCCATATATCGATATTTTTCAGGCTATTGTGTTCCCAGCCTAATGCGGTATACACATCGTGAAACCGATGAAGGCAGCTTGCCCTATCCAGTTCCAGATTTACATATAGAACTCTTCCCTGAGCGCATTTCCAGCCAAACCAGTTACGTCCTTCGGCGATTGCAATACAAAGCTCAATTAAAGCAAAGGATTTACCTGCTTTAGACGGCCCGGCCATTAACATTTTATGGCCCTGACGTAATACACCGTCAATCAGCGGCGGAGCCAGTTCCGGCAAATTGTCCCAGGTATCAGCCATGGTTTCCAAATCTGGCAGATCGTCGTTGACGCCTTCTATCCATTCTTTCCAGCTGTCCCAGCTTTCATGTCCCAGATTGGTTTCTAAAAGGTATTGTTTTTGTCCCTTCCGTGTAACGCCGGGCATTCGTGATAAGCGGGACGGATTTTTGTTCTGAATATCAATTTTCAACCCATTTTTCTGGCATACATGGTAAAGGTAATCCACCCGTTGCCGGTATTCTGTATAATCTTTCGCATCAATGTGGACAATGGCATGAAGGCTTTTCCCGCCGGAATATACGAGGCAAGCTACTGGAAGTTCCAACTCCCTGATAATGGCATTTTGCCGGTCGATCTCCATGTCGTCCGATTCTACTAGGGCATAGCGATATTCGGTAACATTTTCATTTTTACAGCCTTTTCCGTCAAGTGGATTAAATCGGATCCATGCTCCTGCCTCCGGATTGTAGTCTCCCAATACGGCTCCTATATCCCCTTGGCATTTGGATAGGGCCTCGATCAACTCACCAGCTGTCCGATCCCAACACCCCTTGGTAGGAAGATAACGTCCTTCTTTTTCCCAGCTTTCGGTAACATACCCCACATTTTCCGAAGCTTCAAAAACAGTTTCCAGATAAGAAATAAGTTGCTGTACCGGGTTCCATTGATCGGGTATATGCACCTCCCGGTCTTCTATCCACCCGGCATTGACTATCTGCAAGTCATCCCTGCGCCCGATTTCATCATCCCATTCCAGTTCTCTGCTTTCTGCTTCCGGCCGCCAGCCTCCATCTTTTGCCATTTGTACAATAGTTCCGCCGGTAACAGGAATTCCACTTGAAATCCCATTGAATGTTTCCCATTTGCGGGCGCATTCTCCTGAATGGTAGCGCCGGGAATCCCGGCTGCTCCAACTGTCCCAAATGCTGCAATCATATCCTTCCAGTTTTAACGCCATTCCTACTGCGGTCCACCCGCTATAGTCCAGTGTTACAGGATCTATGTAATCCAAAAGCGGTATCAAGTCTAATTTTCTTTCCATCATACTACCTCTCTGTAGTTTGTGGGATCAATATCACGAGGGACTCTCCAGCCATTGGCCGCTATACGATCGATCAGTTTCTTGGCCGTTTCAAATTGCCAGGTGCCAACATGTTGAAACCCTTTCCCCTCTAAAAAACGAATCTGTTTCGGAGTAGTCAGTCCTGCTTCCCTGCGTTTGTTCAGCCGATCCAGTATTTTTGTCGCTTTCCCGGCATTGTCAATGCTGTCCGGGAAAATGCCCAGTTTTTCTAGAGTCTGCAATTGTTTGGAAGAAGGTGGAGCCATCTCCCAACCGAAAGCTGGGACGTAGTTTGCCAAATCTTCAGCCTGAATGGACATTTCAAATTGCAGAGGATCAACCAGTTTGCGTTTACGAGCCTTCATTTCCGAAAGCTGTTTTGCCAAAGCCTCTTCCCGTTGTACAACGACATCTTCCGCGGCCTGTTTTTCTGCTTCTTCAATATCGACAGGACATCCGGCAGCTTCCAGTTGTTCTGTCATCTTTTGAGCCACTTCTTCTGATTCACAGATAAGGTGGGCAGGGCGGCAGAGCTCATGGCGCTCGGTATGCCAAAGAAAATCCAGCAAAAGCAAGTGCTCTTTTCCAGGGGACAATCGGGTTCCACGTCCTACCATTTGGCAATACAAGCTTCGAACCTTTGTGGGCCGAAGTACGATTACACAATCTACAGAAGGGCAGTCCCAGCCTTCCGTTAGCAGCATGGAATTACATAACACGTTGTATTCTCCGCGATTAAATGCTTCCAGAATTTCTGTCCGGTTATCGCTGCTTCCGTTAACTTCTGCAGCGCGAAAACCGCGTTCTCGCAAGATTTCACAAAATTTCTGGCTGGTCTTGACAAGCGGCAGAAATACAACAGTTTTTCGATCGTGACAATATGACTGCATCTCATCGGCAATGCTGTATAGATAAGGATCCAAAGCATTCCCCAGATCCCCCGCTTTGAAATCTCCATTCTGTGTCCCCACTCCGGTAAGGTCAAGCTTCAATGGAATAGTTACCGCTTTGATAGGAGATAAATATCCGTCTTTGATTGCCTGTGGGAGGCTGTATTCGTAGGCCAAAGACTCAAAATAGCTGCCAAGATTGCGCATATCACCCCGGTCTGGAGTAGCCGTTACTCCAAGTACCTGAGCGGAGCCAAAATGATTCAACACCCGTTGGTATCCATCAGATAGGACATGATGGGCTTCATCCACTACAATCGTATTAAAATATTCTGTTGGAAATTGAGAAAGGCGCTGTTTCCGCATCAAACTTTGGACAGACCCTACAGCTACCCGATACCAGCTCCCCAAACAGCTATGTTCCGCTTTTTCGGTGGCACAGCGTAAGCCTGTTACAATTTCCAATTTATCTGCCGCTTGTTCCAACAACTCTCCCCTATGGGCCAAAATCAATACTCTGTTTCCTTTTCGGACTTGCTCTTCGATGATTTTCGCAAATACTACCGTCTTACCACATCCAGTCGGCAAAACCAGCAAGGTTTTTTGAATGCCGTTATCCCACTCTCCTAATACAGCGTCTTTGGCCTGTTCCTGATAGGGACGAAGCTGTATCATTAGAAACTCCCCGCTTTCCATGTCCCTTCTTGAACAGCAGAAATTTCTTCGGGTTCCATAAAGCTTTTGATACGGTTGCTTTGATGGGGTTCTCCATCCTTGCCTACCCAGTCTTCTATTACCACTTTACAGCGGCCTTTTGAACCCGGCACACTTTGCCAGTTCATCCGTAGCTTCTCTCCATGTTTGCGCTGCCCAATAGCTGTGAAGAAAGCACATAGAAGCCCTTCTGTTTTGGTATGTAAATACAGGCTATGCCGAACGGTTGTAACGCCAGCTTCCCCACCGTCGATTTCTACAGTCAGCTCCGCCTGATTACAGGGCGGCAGCTTGGCCGAGCCCGCAAACCGCTTGCGTTCATAGGATTTGACTGTAAAGGGGTATTCCCCTTCTGGAAGCAATACCCAGTCCCCTCTATCGTTTTCGATTTCGTCATCCCAACTCAATTCTCTTTCAATCATGTCGCTCATAATATCCTCCTAATTTTCTACAAATGGTCTTTCTTCTAAAATCATCTGAAATACTTGTTGCCAGGCTCCTACCAAAACGCCTTCTACAAAGTCCGGCGGGTAATCCCAAATTTTCATGTCTGCCGGGAAATATCCCTTGGAAGATACTGCCCATGCGATATCTCCTTCGGAAACCATATTAGCTTCCATCAAATCACGAAGCTTTGGTGGAATACGTGGGTCCACCTTGAATTCTCTTGCATTTTCATTGACCGGAACACCTTGATTCTTTGCTTTCTGTACAATATCTTCAAGTGCGTCTGCCGGTTTATCCGGTTCAACAGTAGGAGTATTTGGCAAAACTTTAACATCTGGAATATTACTGTCACTTTGTGGAGACGAGCCTTCAATGGCTTCTGCAACCTTGCTGTAATCCAGAGGGAGTTCATCCGGCAAGCCGTGACGATTTTTTGCGTCCCAGCATGGATGATGGGTAGTATACATTACTCTGCTTCCACCCTGAGCCTTAACCTTATTGTCGCTGGTACGGACGGTAAGCGTTTTGTAATTGGCAAAAAGCACCATGTCGGCCCATTCTTTTACAAGAGGTGCGGTCTTTTTTCCCAGTTTCATTTCCCATCGGTCGTAAGCCCCCATTTCGTCTGGTTGCTCAAATTTGCGCATCATGGCATGGGCGGTCAAAACGATGTTCACACCGGTGTTTACGATGTCTTCCAGAAGATTCAGCAACCGGCCAAATTCCTCCGCTAAAAAAACATAGCCTTTTCCATATCCAAAATCTTCGATACCGTTTTTCTGGTATTTGGCGCATAGAGAGTTTATGCAAAGCTGTTCTGCCCAATCGGCTGTATCGATAACCAGTGTTTTACAAATAGACGGATTCTGCCCGATGTATTTTACCTGTTCCAGCAGCATTGCCCAACTGGTGGGTTTATCCATGCGTCGGACATCCATTCGTTTGGTGCTGCCTTCGGTATCAATGAAAACCGGATCTGGGAAGCAGGCCGCAAAGGTCGATTTGCCAATCCCTTCCGGGCCGTACAGCACCACTTTTTGCGCTGATGCAATTTTACCGCTTGTAATGTTCATTCCAGTATTCCTCCCAAATCGATAATGGATCCGTCGTATTGGCGAATACTCACATTCTCTAAAGCTTTTTCCAGCAGCTCGTCTACCAGATGTTGAATAGGTTTACCAGTGATTCCGGCAATTACCACCAACTTTGCATGGTTTCCCGGCATAATTTTCACCTTGGTATACCCCGCGGCCAGATTCATTTTAGGTTCGCATTGAATCACAAAACTTTTTTCTTTCATTAGAATTCTCCTGCCTTCCATGTTGTTTTAGATACATCCTGCTCGGGGGATTCTTTGATTTCCCCATCTTCAATTATGAGGCTACATTCATCTCCCGTGCTGACTCTCGTGGCGATTGCCTGTAGTCCTTCAGATTCCAGCCACTGGCCAAACTCCCGGAGCGTATCCAAATCCATTTGTTCCAATTTGTCTATCAGTACAAATCCACACTCTGGATTCAATTGGCGAATAATCGCTGTACTTGCTTTTAATTGTTCAGCACTGGACATACAATCCCAGCATTTTCCTTTATATGTTAGTTCGCCGTTATCAATAGAGAGCCCGGGAAGAGGCATAGCCGCGCCATCCAAAAGCGATTTTCTGGACTGTCGGACATCTTCAATTTTTCCGGTTAATTCATTATATTGGTCAGAATAACGCTGCGCGTCTTCTTCTGCTTTTTCTCGATCTAAATTTGCCCGTACTTGAATGTTAATCTGCTCTATATTCTGGATATTAGCTTCCAACTCTGCTGTCGATTCATCGTGCAGAAAGGCAATGCTTTTTTTGGCTGTTTCGAGATCTGCTAACACTTTGGTAAGTTCCCGGTGTAAACGGTCGATTTCTGTTTGCAACTGCCCAGCCTGTTCTTCCAACCGGGCGGCATTTTGGCGCTTTCTCTGATTTTCGCCATTACGAGCCAAAATCTCCTGTTGCTGCCGGATTAATTCAGAAGCAGAAATCAAGTCTTTTGGGGCGTCAGGATAAGTCGGCATTTCTTTGGCAAACTTGGCTTTTTGATCGGCAATACGGCCTATGGTAAGGCGCTCCTGATATATCCGTTGCTCTTCCTGGTCCAGATTTGCAAGCTGGTCTCCAACACCGATAATCTTTAGCAGGGTTTCCGCTTTTCCCTTACCTGATGCGGCCATAAACTTCGGCAGATCCAGGGCAAGCTGCTCAACAAATTCATTGAGAAGTTGCTGTCCTCCCTTGTGCCCATTTGGATCTGTGACAACAAGGGAACTGTTTTTTCCCTTCCGCTCTACAACCAATCCGTTAGATAAGGTGATATGTAAATTGGGAGGGATTACAGACCCTTCCCGCTGTGGAGATGAAGGTCGATATTTTTCGCCGCCCAACGCCCAGGCAATACTATCCAGGACTGAGGTTTTGCCTTGACCGTTATTACCACCGATAACGGTCAATCCATTTTGAGTAGGTTCAATTTTAACAGCGCGAATTCGTTTTAAATTTTCTATTTGCAGCTCGTTGATTTTTACCATTTGACATTTCCCTCGCTTTCTGTTATCCTATATCCATAGTTGTTTTCTGTGCGCCTAGTTCGAGTTGCCGCTCGACTGGGCGCGTTTGTTTTATTTTGCATCATCTGATTCACCTAACCTAATTTTTGC
>CAJFOJ010000049.1 GCA_904396495.1 uncultured Oscillospiraceae bacterium | reverse complement strand
TTTGGTCGGAAAAGTTTTCCCCTTCTATTTTGGTCACACCCCATGGAATGACTAAAGGATTCACATGTGAATATATAATTGCATTGTCTCCAATAACTTGTAAATTGGGCGGAAAATCAATCGAGGTTATTTGATCGGGAAGGAACAGAAGCTTTGTCAATTCCTTGTTATACAACGCTCCGTCATAAGACGCAAAGTATGGATTTTGAGGGTCAATCTCGTAGGAAAGCCAAACCTTTGGAACACTTTTGCAGTCCTTACCGACAATTATATTGTCAACCCTATAATAGGGCCTGACATCTCCTTGTAAATCTGGCAAATCAGTAATGCCGTCTTCAACGACAAGCGTTTCAACATCCCCGCGGTCACATAAAAAATAAGTAGAGTCATATCGACCACCTGAATTTTCTTCTGTTATTCGGCAACTTTCAGGCCTGATTGGAAAAGCCCCATTTCCCTTAAAGGTCAATGTTTTACTCGTAAAATTATAAGACCAAGAGAATCCATCGCCAAGATCAACGGTGAACACCTCTCCCAACCTTTCTATGAATCCAGATTGTTTAACTTCCTGATGATAGGTAGCCTCCACGGAACAAGGGGCGGTTACAGTAATAGAAGAAAAGATCAAAAGCACAGCCGTTAAAAGGACACCGATTTTCTTTTTCACGAGAATTCCTCCTTTTGTTAATCTAAAAGGAATACTTTAGTTATGCCATTTTGGTTTCAAAATTCTTGTCAAAAATAAAAAATTGCAGAGAGTAATGCTGTCTGAAAAAAAGGGAGAATAATCGACAAATTATGTATAAATTATTGTATATTCATTTACAATATGTTATGATATTGATTATATGAGGAGGATGACCCGAATGCATGGTTGCATTTAAGCAGTAAAGATACATAAATTGTCGTTTTTCCCCGGCATAACGGGATAGGACGACTTTTGCGGAGGAGATATTTTTCCGCTACTCATCCATGCTAACAGGGATTTTGCTGGAATAGGAAGGGATGTTGCAAATGGTAGGAACTTTTTGGGCACTAGTCCCGCCGATTATCGCAATCGGACTGGCCCTGATTACCAAGGAAGTCTATTTTTCTCTGCTTTTGGGAATCTTGGCGGGCGGACTGTTTTACACCAACTTCCACATCGGTGAGACGATGGAAACCTGCATTAGCGTCATGTCAGAAAAGGTGGGGGAAAACGTGCCGATTCTGATTTTCCTCGTTCTGTTAGGAATGGTTGTCGCCCTTGTTACCAAATCTGGAGCTTCGCGAGCTTACGGGAAATGGGCTGTCAAGGCGATCAAGACCCAGAGAGGCGCTTTGTTTGCCACGGCAGGCCTCGGCGTTTTGATTTTTGTGGACGATTATTTTAATTGCCTCACTGTCGGCGCCGTCATGGGCCCTGTCACCGACCGGCACAAGGTTTCTCGCGCAAAGCTCGCCTATATCATCGATGCCACTGCGGCGCCGGTTTGCATCATCGCCCCGATTTCCAGTTGGGCAGCCGCTGTGACATCCTCCCTTCCAGAGGGGAGCAACATCGACGGCTTCAGCCTATTTTTGAGGACCATTCCTTTTAACCTTTACGCTTTGCTCACACTGCTTATGGTGGCGTTTATCATCTTCTTTCAGTTTGACTTCTCCAAAATGAAGAAGTACCAGTCCGATCACGAAAAAGACGCCCCTCTGCTTGAAGCAGAGGAGGACGACGGCAAAAAGGGAAAAATCTGTGATTTGGCGATTCCTATTCTTGTCCTCATCATGTCCTGTGTCCTCTGTATGTTGTACACTGGCGGCATTTTGGAGGGCAAGGGGCTCATCGCCGCCTTTTCTGGATGCGATGCAGGTGTATCCCTCGCTATGGGCGGCTTTATCAGCATTGTCCTCATCGGGCTTTTATACCTGCCCCGTAAAATTGTCACTTTCACGGAATTTGCCGAGAGCTTGGCAGAGGGCTTTAAAGCGATGGTTCCCGCTATCCTCATCCTGACCCTGGCTTGGACGCTCAGCGGTCTCTGCCGCGGAGAGTATCTGGACGCAGGCGGATTTGTGGGAAATTTGTTTGGCGGAAGCACCACGGCTTACGGTTTGATGCCTGCCATCCTCTTTTTGGTAGCCTTAGGCCTCGCTTTTGCCACCGGGACCTCCTGGGGTACCTTTAGTATTTTGGTTCCTATAGCCATGGCGGTTTTCGGCGGACAGGACAGCGAAATTCTGGTCATCTCGGTGGCGGCTATTTTGGCTGGGGCGGTCTGCGGCGACCACATTTCTCCAATCTCCGACACCACCATCCTGTCGTCTGCGGGCGCTCGATGCAACCACTTGGACCATGTCTCTACTCAGATACCCTATGCCTTGCTGGTAGCGGTGATTTGCTTTGTGGGATATCTCATCTCCGGCCTCACCGAAAACGGTTGGTTGGGGCTATTGTTCGGCGTTGTGGCTTTGGTCATTATCCTTACTGTCATTATGCGGATGCAAAAGCGCCGAGTTGCTTAAAAAGCGGGAAACTGAGTTTAGCAAGGTTATAAAGCAACCGTTTTGATATGGAGAGGCCCCACTAAGAGCCGTAGTAAGAAGCGCCTTCTGAATTCCAGAGGGCGCTTCTTTCATGAGAAAATCGCTTTGAAACGCAAGCAGGTTCCGACAATGAACCGCCCCCATTTGTTAGACAGTATGATATACTGAATAACAAGTGGGGGGCTTTACTATGCCGAAAGGAATACTGAATAAAGGCTATACACCAGAATGCAAGAAACAGGTTGTTGAGGCGGTGATACAAAAG
>CAJFOJ010000048.1 GCA_904396495.1 uncultured Oscillospiraceae bacterium | reverse complement strand
GCTGCTCCCCAGGACACCTCCATTGCTGGCTGACTTCATTTACTCCAAAGTCTGCAAACTAATTTGCGAAATTTTCTTGACACTACCCTATAAGGATATGAATTCTATTTACCTTCTGTATGAAGGCAGCCTTCAGCTCTCCCTTTTTTGCGATATTTACTATGCGGTTCGGAATGTACATCTTGACTGGGAGCTTCTGCGTCAGCACAGCGAAGCCCTATCAGTTGGGCCATATTTATACTATTGCCTTTACTACACCAACAAAGTATTTGATGATCCCAGCTTGACAAATATTTTAAAAATTTTGGAGGTTTATCGGGACGAGCGTTTGCTGGACAGTTTTGGATTGACAGAGGCGGAGCGAAAAATCTGGCCTGTCTCTTTCCCTGAACGGCTTTTTATAGAAGATATGTCCGCGTTAATGAATGAAATACTGGACGATGCAGACCGGGGAAAGATTGCTTTAAATGAACGCTTAATGTGATATTAGTGCATCAATATGAGTGAGCATATTTTGGAGTAAACCGGTTTCCTGTTCCTTTAATTTTTTAAGATAATCTATAAGCTTTTCTCGTTCAGCAGAAGAACAGGTTCGTCTTATCATAGATTTCAATACAAAACCTTTTACCATATTGGCTAAATTAATCAGTTCCTCTGCTTGTACAGCTAACTCATCACTTTTTAATAAATCCGTACAAATTTTTAATAAAATTCCTTTATGCTCTACTAAAAATTGGATAAGCATGCAGTTGTAATAAGAATATTCTGATTCATAGAAATCTTTATCCTCAAAATATTTTTGCAATAGGCCATAGCTGTTGATCCCGTAAACAACTTTCTCATCTCCAAGCCGCATATAGCTCGCGTTTGCCTTCCCCAGACATTCCAAAAGTCGTTCTTTTAAGATTTCCAAAACAGATTCTGGATCTTCATAATCGACAGCCAGCCAGGTATTAAATAATTCCCTGTTTGTAATTGCCATGATATCGGTAGTTTGTTCAATGCGATGAGGAAGTTGCTGTTCTTCTACTGCTTCAAAAGCTTTTCTATAGTTATCAAATGAGATGGTAATATTTTGGTACTTTTCCCCATGAAAAAAGTCGGAACCAAAGAGTGCTTGCGCTTCATCATCATATCCGTAAATAAATAAGTCGTGCATTCTTTCGGGGTTACTAGACTGGTACTCAGAAATAAATTTTCTGCACACATCAGTATATATGTATTTGTTGTTATCGATGTTCCATTTTATAAAGGTGATAATATCCTGATTTTGCTCATGAAACCATGTTCTATCATACCGGTAAACGGTTAGATATGGGCAGTCATCATAAAGATACCGGGTATTCCAAGGGGTGTGATCTCCCCCTAAATCAATTAACACTTTATCACTTTCAGCATCGTACAAAACAATTGGTACTATCAGATTCAGCAAAATCCAGTTCATTGTTTTTTCCTGGGTTTGCAAAATGGACAAAGCATTGGCAATTACAGGATAACCTGTTACAATCGGATATTCCACCGGCAGTACCTTTTTCATACATTCCTCCCTGTCAACTGGTGTTTATACTTCCATTTATAGAATAATGCAATTATGTAAAAAAATCAAGAACGTTACCCAACTGGTTAATAGGTCACAGATTATCTGGTAATATGGCCTTTACAGTCAGTCCCCAACCGCTTTTTGCCGTGTTGCCACGTGGTTGGAGTGATAATATTTGGATTTTTAAAGTGTCGTTGGACCAACAGGAAAAGGCAAAAACGTCAAAAAAAAAGGACTGCTGAAAGGCCAAATAACGATGACGCACCGCCTGCGGGCTTAAAATGTCATTATAAATATACAGCCAAACTTATCCCAGATTTTTATGGAGATAGGTTTGGCTTTTCTGATTTTTACAGGATATTATTGGGCAGTATCGGCTGCCGATCTCCTCCGTTTCAGCTTGATTCCCAAAAATCAACTGAAATGGAGGAACTACAATTGAAAAATTATAAAAACAGTGATTATGCCCTTAATAAATTCAGTGAGGGTATCGTATACAAATTTTCCGATGGTATTGTGGAAGTGACGTTGACTGATTATCTTCGGGATAACCCAGAAAAAACCGAGGCCGACTTTGCCGAACTAAAAGCTCTCTCTGATGCAATATATTATAAGCAGGACCGGGAGGACAGTGCAAAAACTCGCCGCAATATTTCCCTGCATAGCGTAGAAACAACAGAGCAATGCTCTACCCTTCCTCTGGAGGACGAGTGGATAGAAACGAACGACCTCCGATATGCAGGACAAGCAGTACAAGGGTTATTAGAAAGTGGTATATTGACCGAAGTGCAGCAGAGAAGATTCGTTTTACATATTTTCAAAGGTCTGTCTTGCAGGCAAATTGCTCAGATGGAAAAGGTAAGCCATAAAAATGTAGCAAAATCAGTAAATTTAGCTATCCAAAAACTAAAAAAATTGTTTGAAGAGTTGGGGTAACACTACCCTGTTTTTAGGACGATAAGTGAAAGTAAATTTTGCTTTCACTTAACCTAAACAACATGGTATCTTGACAACAGAATAGTCAATCATCAGATACTTTCCTTTTGCTGCGAGCCCAGACGGCAGTTGCGCCATGATCTGTATCAGTATGATACGGGAAGCGACAAACAACAGGCTACCAGTATTGGAATTTTCTAAATTCTTGGAAAATAGCATTCCAATATGGCCATAACCAGCAAAAGGGACAATGATACTCCTGTCCAGCCACAGCCCCGCCGGAAAGCGGGATCACGCAATGGGGGCAGCTCCGGGCGAACCTCGGAGGGGTGGAACTCCCGTGATGCCGGTATGCTGACGGCAGTCTGATGATTCCCTGTGTTCGGGACGTTGAGGACAAATAGAACACATATTGAAATTATATAACAAAAGCGGGATCAGTAGGACTGATCCCGCTTTTGTCTACTTAAATGGGAGGTAAACGTGAATCAGATTATCAAAAGGGGGGATCTCTACTATGCAGACCTCAATCCGGTAATTGGCTCTGAGCAAGGGGGCTATCGCCCAGTGTTAGTGATTCAAAATGATATTGGCAATCAGTATAGTCCTACTATGATTGTCGCTCCAATTAACAGCCAAATAATCCATAAAAGTCATCTCCCAACTCATGTGCGGTTATTGCGAGTACCTCCGCTCAAAAAAGATTCTATCATCTTATTAGAGCAGATCCGTACTATCGACCGTGAAAGGCTTGGAGAGTTTATTGGTTCGTTAAACGACATTCTGATGAAACAAGTAGATTACGCGCTTGCTGTTAGTGTAGGCTTAATATATTTTAATGTCGATAACCAAAATCTCTAAATACCGTGGTCAACCGTTCTTCTTTCTGGTATAATATGGATGCACAATTTGTCGGTAAGGAGGAAAGAAAAAATCGAGTTGCCCGTTTTCGAAAGGATAGGTGCCAATGAAAAAAGATAATATTCAGCCATTAACTGATAGTGAAGAAGTTTACTGCGTATCCGACGTAGCCAAAATTCTGAGAATGTCAGAGCGTACCGCTTATGATTTTTGTAGTAAAACCAAAGAATTTATTGTGAAGCGCTGCGGTCCCCGGCTACTTAGAATCAATAAAGCTTCCTTCGACAGTTGGCTGAACAGTTAACAAACGGAGGCATGTATATGGCAAGTATCGTAAATCGTAACGGTAACATCTATGTCGTTTATAAATTAAAAGACAATTTTGGAAACTCTAAACAAGTGTGGGAGTCTGGCTTTGAAAGTAAAGAAGCTGCTCAAGATCGGATCGATAATTTAAAGGTATTGCTGAAGCAGGGAAAAGTCGTCATTCCCAACAATGTGACATTAGAACAATACTATCCCCTATGGCTGGAGAAAAAAGCTCCAAAATGGAGTCCTAAAAACTATTCTACTTATCAGTCTCATTTTGCAAATCACATTATACCCTATTTGGGATATATGCAGATGCAGAAGATTCGGACAAAAGACATTGAAAAGCTTTTTGAAATTCTTAGCAGAACGCTAAAATCTACCTATATCGGAGGTGTACGAGTTCGACCGCTGGAAAGTGATAACTCTATTCCACCGGAAAAGAAAAAATACCTGTCTCAATACACCATTCGCGGGGTTGATACGGCATTAAGAACTTTTTTCAACGATGCTGTGGATGAAAAGCTACTGGCAGAATCTCCTATGCCCAAGGATAAGCCTCAATATGAAAAGGTGGAGAAGGCAATCTGGGATGATGAGACAATGGCATATGCCCTTTCCTTGTTGGAAGAAGATAATAAGCAATTGCTTCATCTCGCAATTCACATGGCCTTTGTAGGGGCATTACGCGGGGGAGAAGTGACGGGTATTTTGATTAACTGTGTTGATCTGAAAAACAGTCGAGTGGCTATTCGCACTATCTTACAGCGTATCACCAAGGAAGCTCTAAAGAAGACCCGAAGAGAGGCTATTTCTTTTGTATTTCCCAATGTAGTTGAGGACAAAAAGGTAAAATCCTGTTTAGTATTAAAAGTTCCTAAAACGAAAAAAAGCGTCCGGGATATGTTTCTTACCGCGCCACTGGTAAAAGAAATTCAGCAAAGATTAGATCAGATTCAGCAAGATAAAAAGAGATTAGGTAATCAATACAACGATTATGGTCTGCTTTTTTGTCTGGAAAATGGAAATCCCATCGAGCCAGCCCTTATCACGAAGTGGTTTGAGGCCTGGCAAAAGGAGCGCAAAGAAAATTTTCCAGAGTTGGACTTTCACGGTTTACGCCACTCTGGGACTACATCTTTTGTAGCCAAAAGCCACGGCGATTACAAATCAGTTCAGGGAATTACGGGCCATTCAACAATGGAAATGATCGAACATTACACCCACGGACAAGACAGTGCACGGAAACGGCTTGTAGATAGGTTTGAGGAGAGTTTTTATAACCAAAATCATAATACCTTTCAAAAAAATATGAATCCTCTTCTGGCGGCACTAGTTGAAAAAGCAAAAGAGGATGCCACTACCCGCACCCTCTTACTGGAGTTATCAAATGATAACCCCGATATGCAAAAAGCACTTCTTACCGCCATTCTTAACGGAAGTTAACTC
>CAJFOJ010000047.1 GCA_904396495.1 uncultured Oscillospiraceae bacterium | reverse complement strand
GAGTTAACTTCCGTTAAGAATGGCGGTAAGAAGTGCTTTTTGCATATCGGGGTTATCATTTGATAACTCCAGTAAGAGGGTGCGGGTTGTAACACCCTCTTTTGCTCTTGCAACTAATGCCGCTAAAAGAGGATTCGTATTTTTTTGAAAGGTATTATGATTTTTGAAAAAACTCTCCTCAAACCTATCTACAAGCCGTTTCCGGGCACTGTCTTGTCCGTGGGTGTAATGTTCGATCATTTCCATTGTTTGAATGGCCTGTAATTCCCTGAACTGATTTGTAATCGCCGTTGCTTTTGGCTACAAAAGATGTAATCCCAGGGTGGCGTAACCCATAAAGACTCAACTCTGAAAAATTTTCTTTGTGCTCCTTTTGCCAGAATTTAAGTCATTTCGTGATAAGGGCTGAATCGATAGAAATTCTGATTTTAGACAAAAAACGACCCAAATATTGTATTGATTGCCTACTCTTTTTGTCTTACGAAATTTCTTTTACCAGTGGTTCGGTAAATAATTTCAGAGGCTTTTATACTTTATGATACTGTCACAGCCCCCAATACAGCAGTGCAGTCAAAAGTTACAGTGGGGATGTTATTCTCCAAAGAGTTCCCTGTCGTTTTTCCAGATACATTACCCAAAATAGGCAAATTCCGATAGGCTACTTTTACGTTTTTCGGGGCGATCACCTGAACGCTCCCCAAAATGGCATTGCAGAAAACAGTGATATCCTCCTCCACCCGGCAGTCAGACAGGTCAACGATGATCCCGCCCAGCGCAGCCGTGCAAGTCGCTCCAGAGAGGCGAACAGGAGAACTTTTGATTCTCCGACTAGACAGCACCGCCGTATGGGAAGGATTGGATTCCGCATCCTGCGTCCAGGAGTGAGAACGGGAGCTGCGCCCGTCCGCCAATGCACGGATGACAAAATAAATTCCCAACGCCACAAGCGCAATGGCGATCACCAGTGTCCAACTGATAGCTGGTATCCACCCTTGGGCTCGGGCTAGGAGTATTACTCCCAGTAACAGAATAATGGTATTTCCGATGTCTACTCGGTTTTGCACCATGCTGGCAATAGCGGGGACAATCAAAAACACCGTCCACCATCCATCAAAGAAAAAGGACACGTTTTTTCCCATTAGGCTGCCGATTAAAAAGGTACCTCCAAAAATCAGAAGGACAATTCCCCATAACAACATATGAATATTCTTTTTCATCTAGCATTCTCCCTTTCCATATAGGTCCTGGCGGGATATTCCCAGAATATATAGTGTACCAGGTTCCTCTTTTGCCAAAATAACCTCTGGCAAAGAATAAAACGAGTGAATAAAGAGAAATCCGCCAATCCGGGAAACCGGACGGCGGATTTTTATCCAATCGACAATTATTCAGCAGGATTGGGAGCGCCAACAGGGCAAACGCCTGCGCATGCGCCGCATTCGATGCACTTTTCCGCATCGATCACGTATTTGTCATCGCCCGCGGAAATGCAGGAAACTGGGCACTCTGCCTCGCAAGCACCGCATGAGATGCATTCGTCGTTAATTTGATATGCCATGGGGATTACACCTCCTTCATTTAACTGTACTTATTCTATCACATTTTTATCAAAATGCAAGTAAATTTCTGAAAATTTACGATGAAGAGGTTATTCTTTTTCCAGATTTCCCAACTCTTTCAGTTCGGATTTATTGACCCGTATGGACGAGTCCTTAATAAGCTTTACTTCATTCCGCTTACAGATCTTGGGAACCGCATCGGGGCGGTCATGTAAGGACACCGTCAGCACACCAGTTAAAAGATTTACCTCTACCACCGTACCGAGGCCCTCATCGGTCTGAACCAGCGCACCATTTTTGGGAGTGATTTTGAGCAGAGATTCGTATGCGTCCTGCTCGTATTTGAGGCAGCACATAAGCCTTCCACAAGTGCCGGAAATTTTAGTTGGGTTGAGGGATAAGTTCTGCTCCTTGGCCATTTTGATGGACACCGGCTGGAAATCGCCTAAAAAGGTATTACAACAAAACGGTCTTCCACAGACCCCCAATCCCCCCAGCATCTTGGACTCATCTCGGACACCGATCTGGCGCAGTTCAATACGGGTACGGAAAACGCCAGCCAAGTCTTTCACCAGTTCCCGGAAGTCGATCCTTCCATCGGCAGTGAAATAAAAGAGGATTTTGTTTCCGTCAAAAGTGTACTCCACATCCACCAAGTTCATCTCCAGTTTGTGCTTTCCAATCTTTTCTTGGCAGATTTTAAAAGCCTCTCGCTCCTTTTGGCGATTCGTCTCCAACTGGGCCAAATCCTTTTCAGTGGCGATGCGGATCACGGGTTTTAAAGGCGCAATGATTTTACCATCCTCGACCTGCCGATTGGGGATGACCACATCTCCGCACTCCACACCGCGGGCAGTTTCCACGATCACCTTATCCTCCCGAGTGATCTTTTGCCCTTTTGGGGAAAAATAATAAGTCTTTCCGGCGTTTTTAAAACGAACGCCAATAATTTCGGTCATAGGTATATTTGCCTTTCCGGCTTTATAAAAAGCCTTGATATTTATCGTTCCATTATCGTTTTCAGCCTTGCACAAAACAGATTTTGCATAAGGCCGCAATTTCCATTATACAGTATTTTTAGGCGGATTTCATCCACCAATTCATGGATATGTACCGCCTGCATTGGCCTGATTTTCTGTGCCAGCGCTGTCGCTTCCCGCAGATTGGCGCCGCCTGTGCTAGAGATAGCCACCTGAGCTATCACTGCGTCCAAATCGGTGAGCAGCCGCAAAAAGCCGTCTTTATCGCCGTCAAAGGGACTTAAGGCTTCCAAAATATCGTATTCCCGTTCCGTAGTAAGGCTTCTCGCCACCAACAGAGCCCGTTCAAAACCTTCCCGGCAGGATTCCTCTTCCATGTAGGCCACTGACCTTCCCAAATTGCCATTTCCGTAGCAAAGGGCTTTCTCCAACATCTCGGCATCCCCATCTGGGTAATGGGAAAGCAGCCATTTTTCCGCCTCTTGAGGGGAAACCTCCTGCATCTCAAGGCAGAGGCAACGGGAAGCAATGGTCTCCGGCAAGCCGTCAATGTTGTTGGCAGTCAAAATAAACACCACATAACTGGGCGGCTCCTCCAACACCTTTAAAAGGGCATTGGCCGCCGGCAGGTTCATGGACTCGCTTTCTTCGATGATAACGACCTTATGCTCTGCTTCATTAGGGCGAATGTAGACTTGTTCTCGGAGAGAGCGCACCTGCTCTACCAAAATATTGGCCTTGCCATCCGCCTGCCGTACCACCAATAGGTCGGGGTGAATTCCTTTTTCCACCTTAAAGCAGGCAGAACAGCTTCCACAGGGACAGCTCTCCCCACGGCAGAGAATAGCCTGGGCAAAAATCCGGGCGAGTGTCTTTTTTCCTGTTCCCTTTGTGCCGTGAAGCAGATAGGCATGGTTCAAAGGGCCGCCGTTTGCAGCGTTTTGCAATGTTCGGACGGCGTTCCCATTGCCGATGATCCGGTTAAATTCCATCAGATTTTTTCAAAACGTTCCACGTCGGTAACGATGATGGTGGCACCGCCGACGGTCACTTCAACCGGAAAAGGGGTGTATCCGCCCATCCCGCCGTAGCCCGCAGTGGAGGAAACCATCTGTTTGCGTTTCTTAGAATGCTCGGCAATAATACTGATGGCACGATCTACATTTTCCGGCTCCGTACAGATGAGAAAGGTGGTGTTTCCCGCTTTCAAAAAGCCGCCGGTAGACGCCAGTTTGGTGGCAAAAAAGCCGTTCTGGGTCAACGCTGCGGAAACGGCGGAACTGTCGTCACTGCTGACGATTGCGTAAATGAGTTTCATATAGATGCCTCCTTTTGTATTTTCAACGCACGGGTAATCTCTACAGTCCGTGCCACTGTTGCATAAAATCTTGTTTTCCTGACCTTATTTTACCACTTTCACCGATAAAATTCCACTGTTTTTGAGAAGATTTTTTTCCGTCTCCCTGATGAATTCCCCCGCCGTCACAATGGGGATGGCGGGGGGGCAGGTCACCTTGCTTTCCGCCGCGATACGGCCTACGGAAGACTCCACCGCTACTTGCTCTGACGGGGCAAAAATAGCTTCCCGGATGCCCATAACCCGCCTGGGCGCAAAAGCGCAATCGGGATACGGGATAGGGGGCAGGGGCAAAAGAGAATCGAAAGCGGACAGGACGCGCGAAAAATCATTTTTCCCATTGAAGGGAGACGGCATCAGCACGATCTTCCCTCCCCCCACATACTCTGGCTCCACGCCGTTTGCCCGCAGCGCCGCAGCCACTGAAACGTCCTGGTAGCCGAAGCCATGGCAGTCAATGGTGATCTTCGACACATCGGTTTTCCGCTTCAGCAAAGTGACGCCACGGTTTCTCAAAAGGATTTCTGTCTCATGGACAAGGGCAGCCAGAGCAGAAAAATCCTCCGTTGCCCGCTCAACCAAATACTGGTTGCAGAGGTCTAAGGAAGCTAAAATCAGATAAGACGGGCTTGTTGAGCCAAACAGCGCCATTTTCGCTTTCAAATCCTCTTTCGGAATGTCCAGATTGGAGTGGAGATACCCTCCTCCCGTCAACACCGGCAGGGTCTTATGAGAACTGTCGCAGCAGATGTCCGCCCCCAGGGTCATGGGATGGGTATCCGTTTTCCCAAAGCGAAGATGGGCGCCATGGGCGTTATCGACGAGTAAAATCGCTCCGTGGCAGTGGACTGCCTCGGCGATTTTCTGTATGTCACAGGTCACACCATAGTAGTCGGGGCTGGTGAGATATACCGCTTTGATGTCGGGATTTTGATCTAAAGCGGCCGATATTTCTCCGGCCGTGGCTGGCAGGCACAATCCCGTCTCCCGATCATAAGGCGGGAATAGCCATACCGGTTCCACACCGGTGAGAGCGCAGGCATTGACAAAGGCGATGTGACTGTTACGGACGGCTAGGATCCTTTTGGTGATGCCGGAAGCCATTGCTACCATCGCCTGGATGGACAGAGTGGACCCCCCCGCTGAAAAACAGGTCACCTTTACACCATAACACCGTGCCGCAACCTCCTCCGACTGGCCGATAATCCCTTCCGCTTCGTACAATGCGTCGGCGCCCTGTATCTCTGTGATATCATAGGGCAGAATCGACCGGTAAGGCTCCGGATAAAAATCCGCTAAGCCCTTGTGACCGGGCATGTGAAGCCTGCCGCCGAATTTTGCGGCATACTCCTTGAGAAAATGATAAATTGGGGAAACTTCTTTAGTAAAATGCATATGCAGCTCCTATAACAATATGTAGAATAAACGAAAATAAGCGGGTATTTCTACCCGCTGTAAATTATTTAAACATCTTAAATTTGATGAGGATAAGAAATGCCACCAGTGCCACCACGGCTGAAACCAACGTGGGGAACCACCACACCGGGATTTGCAGCCCGGAAACATTCATGCCGTAATAGCTGAACACCATGGTGGGGATGGTCATCAAGATGGTAACCGATGTAAGCACCTTCATAACGGCGTTCAAGTTGTTATTAATAATAGAGGCTACGGCATCCATGGTACCGGACAAAATGTTGGAGTAAATTCCTGACATCTCAATGGCCTGATTAAATTCGATGAGGGTGTCCTGCAATAGATCCTCATCTTCCTCATACAAGGTCAAGGTCCGTCCACGGGACAGCTTCTTGAGGGTGGTTTCGTTGGCCCTCAGCGAAGTAGAAAAGTAAACGAGAGATTTTTCCAGTCCCAAAAGCTGGATCAGCGCCTCATTCTTTGTCGAATTGGTGAACTGGCTCTCCATCCTGGAGGATAAGCGCTCAATTTGTTTGAGGTACAGCAAAAAGCGCTGGGCAATCCGCAGCAGGATAATCAGCAGAAAGCGGGTGCGAAATCTGGTTTCCACATTGCGGACGGTGCCATCGACAAATTCGTCGATGACAGCGGTCTCCGACGAGCTGATGGTGACAAAATACTGCGGTGTAATGATAATACCCAGGGGGATGGTGATGTAGGTGATGGTGGTTTCCTCGTCTTCCACCCGGTAGGGTACGTCGACGACGACAAAGGTTTGATCGTCCTCTTTTTCCATACGCGAAGCCTCTTCTTCGTCCAAAGAAGCGCTAACAAAGCCGCTGTCCAGTCCCAAACGATCCACTAAATAGTCAATTTCCTTCTGGGTGGGCCGGGTCACACGGACCCAGCAACCCTCCTCCTCTTTGGGCAGCTGAACCAGTTTGTTCTCCATCGTCTTGTAAAAATTCAGCATACCGCACCTCCCAAGTTTTTCTAAAACAGGATGCTATCCCTCCGGCTCCTCTCGTCCCTCAAAATCCTCAGAGTGCTTGACCAGTTCAATGGGAAATTCCCCCTGCACACCTTCGGTGCTGTCCGATTTAAACAACACCTTCGCCGTTTGCAGCATGAGCTTCAAATCCACCCAGATGCTGTACTGCTCGATGTACATTAAATCCAATATCAGCTTGTCCTTGGGGGTGGTGTTGTATTTTCCCAAAATCTGCGCCAAACCGGTAAGGCCAGCTTTGACCTTGAGCCTGTATTTGAACTCCGGCAAAATTTCCACATACTTCTCGGTGATTTCCACCTGCTCCGGTCGAGGTCCCACAATACTCATTTCCCCTTTGAGAATGTTCAAAAACTGAGGCAGCTCGTCGATACGGAGCTTACGAAGCACCTTTCCCACTTTGGTGATGCGATCGTCGCCCTCCGAAGCCAGACGCTTCTTATTTTTGTCCGCATCCACGATCATAGTACGGAATTTTAGCACATTAAAAGCCTTCCCGCCTTTGGTGACACGGGGCTGTTTGAAAAACACCGGACCGCCGTCTTCCAGCTTAATGGCCAACGCCTCCAACAGCATAATAGGGCTCGCGACAATGAGGCCGATGCCAGATATTAGGATGTCACAGGCGCGTTTAACCACGCTCTGCTCAAAAGTCAGGCCGGTAACGCGGGATTCCAGCACCGTCACGTCGTCCACCAGGGTGTGAATGGAGTGTTTGGTGATGATGTCGGCCAGGTCTGGGGTGATAAAGGTCACTTTGTCGTGTTGGTAGCAAAATTCTAACAGACGTCTCTTGTCCACGTCAGCAATGGAATATAAAAAGACCATCTGGTTTTCAAGGATCATCTGTTCCAATGTCTCATCTTGTACGCTGACCAAAGAAGTAATTTCGTACTGCTTTTTATATTTGTTGATTTTTGCGACGAAATTCACAAGTCCTTCCTTGTCGCCGTAGACCACCAATGCCTTAGAGGGCGGATTGATTTCAAAGTACCAGTAATTACCTAAAGAGGCAAAGATGTTTATCATGATAATCTGCAGAATCACAATACCAATAAGCGCAAATAAGTCATGCCAAAAGTTCTGGTTGGGGAAGTTTATGCGCATGATACTCAGTTCAAAATAGGAGATAAGATCGGTGATAAAGGTGGCGAGAAAGATAGAGTAAACGATTTCTTTGGTTTTTTTGATGCCAATGGCAAACCCGCCGTAAATTTTAATCAGGCAGAGCCCTGCGATAACAAAGGTGGACATGGAGATACCGGCTGTTCGGGAAAACCGGAACAACTCCGGCTCCACAAGGCCGAACAACCCGAAAAATATGACAAACAGCACAACGAACAGCAACGCCTTAAACCCCAGCAAAAAAGTGCGCTCCAGCTTTTTGACAAAATGCTTTACCATGAAATTAGTCCCCCTTGTTTTCAGAAGCTCCTCAATGAACATTCTGTATCGGAACATCTGATAAAACTCAACTGGCCGTTTGCGCAAATGGCACCAGTCCCACAGTCCATCCGGATTCACGACGGTATCAACCGGACTCAACAATGGCGGCAATTATTATCTTTATCGAGTTTTACCACTATGACGAACGCTGATGAATTACGTCAATTGTGGACATTATACCATTTTTCCGCAGGATATGCAATCTTTTTGCAATCGCCAAACATGATAAAAGCGCCAAAGAGGCGCTTTATATCTGTCTATCTCCACAAATAGACCGTAAGGCTCTTATACTATCTACCATTTTATTTGGGAAATCTTGTATCCGCAAAGCGTTTCTTTATGGAATCGGTTTCTTCTGGCGTTTCCAGCGGTTCCAAAGCGATCTGTCGCGCGAAGGTGTCACAGTTCACATCGGCATTAAGATGTTCCTGCCAGTACCGAAAAGCCACTTCGCTCTTCTTTCTGATATTCTCTTTACTAATACGGCACAAGCCCTCCAGCACCGTTGTCAGCTGTTCTACCGTGATATCCGGCGGCATCAGCATGCCATTTTGGTTGTTGACTACGTCTCTGACCCCGTCCACCTCAGTGGCGACGACAAATATCCGATTGGCCATAGCCTCCATCATAGCAGTAGGGACGCTTTCCGAAACACTGACACTGATAAAAGCGTCAATATAGGTGTCCCGGTAGAATTCGTAGATTTCATCGTGGCTCAGCTTACCAAAAAATTTATAGCGAATTCCGGTTTTATCGCCCAGTTTTTCTTTGGCATACTGGATTAATTCGTTTTTCTTGGGGCCGCTCCCAATGTGATCCCATTCGATACAGCCGTGTTCGATCTGGCTTAAAGCGTCAACTAAGAGAGGGAGACGCTTGTCATCTTCAATCTGGCTACAGCTCACGATACGGATATAGTATTCCTCCAGTGGCTCCAGATAGCCCCGCTCCTGTCCATGAACGCCCATTGGTGCCAGTTGAAACAGATTTGGGTCGCAGTCAGGGGTGGTAAATTTTTGCAGATACCGCTCCCGGCATCGTTCGCTTGTAAAGAAAATGCCATCGATGGAATGGTTCACGATGTAATTGAGGGTGTCCCGGCGGCGATGGGTTTGAGGATTATACATGTTGGCGTTGTGGCAGCGTGTTACCACCTTAATGCCGTTTTCGCAATATTCCTTGAGGCAGCAGAGACCGTAGACATAATTGTTGAGGTTTGCACTGTAGATGGTCAGCGGTTTTTCCTGCTCGAAAAATTCCAACGTGCGGACATAGTCGTACATCAGCTTGCTTTGCACCAGGGCACCGAGGGTGTGTTTCCGATATTTTTTATTCCAGGCCCCACGTTCTTTCGCCTGAGCTTTTTCCTGGGCGTATCCGTGGCTTAAAAGGCACTGTATTTTGTAAAAAAGCCGTCTAAAACCGCCGGTTTTCTCAGCTGGACGGGAAAAGGTCACCTCTTTTGGGAGCGCTCGGGTCATCAGACGGTCGGTGTCGGTGGTGATAACGTGGACGTTGTAATACCGCGTCAGGTACTCGATTTCGGTTTCCAGATAGCTCTCCTGCGCGCCGCAAGGGTAGTGCTCCGTCACCAGTAGCAAGTTCTGATCCTTCGACATGGTTTCCCCTCCAAAATATTCCGATTTCTAAATTAATTGGGTCTCAGGCCCACAAAGCGATTATACAGAATTATTTGTCTATATCATAGCACAATTTTGGCATTTTTTAAAGGATTTTCCAATTATTTTAGCATTTTGACAAGGATTTCCCGTCCCAAATGCACCGAGTATAGGATGCACTCGTCGATTCCTTTGGGGAACACGCGCCGAAGCGCCCGCCTGTAAAGATCCAGTTGCCCCTGATAGCGTTTGACTAAAACTTCCGGACCGGAAACCTCATCAGTTTTAAAGTCGATAATGACGCCTTTTCCATCCTCCTCCAGCACGCAGTCGGCAATGCCCTGAATTAGGATGGGGGCGCATCCTTCGTATCCCGCCTCATCCGCCGCCACAGAATCAAAAAATTTATATTCCCGCAACACCCGGTCAGCTTTGAGGATACGATTCATCAACGAGGATTGCAAAAAGGTTTTGAGTTTTTCAACGTTCACCACATTTCTCTCGGCCGGGGTAAGATATTTCAATTCAGTCAACCGATCCAGTTCTGTTCGGACGTCCTTTCTCCCTGCCTCAAAATCGATGAATTGCAGTACCCTATGGAAAATGCTTCCTTTTTGAGCGGGGGTAAAGCCCTGGTCCGCCAGAAATTTTGGAGCGGAAAGGCGGGATTCCTCACTGTCCGGATGGGTGATCTCGGTGACTGACAGCTTGGCAGGAGTTACAGTGTCCAAAAAATAAGGATAGACATAGTATATCCGCTCTTGAAGCTTTTCCAACATTTTGGAATCTGGTTTTGCAGAAATTTCATCGGAACCGTCTTCCTTTACTTCCAGGTTTACCGGTTCTAAAAGCGCAAGGGGGAAACTTTCTCCTTCCGTCACGGAAATTTGGTACCGCTCCCGGATACCTCGCATGGCTGGATGGGGCAAGAAGGCAGCCAGTAGCCAATCGGAATAACTTGCGGCCTTAGACGCCGCATAGGGGTGAATATTCCCCCCTTGATCTAAATCTGCCTCGGTTTTCCGCAGTTTTTTGTCCAGGGTTTCTTCAGTGATATTTAAAATCAGCCTCTCCTTAGCCCTAGTCATCGCCACATATAAAAGGCGCATCTCCTCGGACAACAGGTTCTGCTGTTCGTAGCTTTTTACAGCGAGATAGGGAATTGTATCGTATCGCAAAAGCTTGTCTCGGTCGATAAACTTTAACCCCAACCCCAGCTGAGTGTCCATGACGGCATCCCCATGCAAGTCCATGGCGTTGTGCTTTTTAGAGCAGTTGGCCACAATGACGATGGGGAACTCCAACCCTTTGGATTTGTGGATGGTCATGATCCTCACCGACTGAGCCGCTTCATTGAGTGGGTTTGCCACCTCAAAGTCTTTGCCGTTTTCCATGAGATAGTCGATATAGGAGACAAAGCCGCTCAATTCCCCGCTGCCGCCCTCCTGAAAGTCCAAGGCATATTTTAGCAGCAGCTTTAAATTGGCCTCCCGCTCGGAGGGCCCGGAAAAGCTGGACATGACCTCGACAAAATCGGTGGTATCGTAGATATACTGGATAAGCCTTTGAAGGCTGAGCACTGCACTTTTTTCCCGCAGCTTGTGGAAAGTGCGAACAAAGTCCCTAGCCTTTCGCTTTCCCCGATCCGCCTCCAACAACAGCGAGGTATAAAGGTTTTTTCCCGGATGGTAGACAAAAAGCGCCCCCAGTTCATCACAGCTAAAGCCGAACATAGGCGACAGCAAGACCGCTGCCATGGGGATGTCCAGCATGGGATTGTCCAGCACTTTTAAAAGGCTCACCATCACCGACACCTCCCGGGAGCTGAAGTATCCCGATGAAGCCCCCAGCACTGCATCCACCCCTTCTTCCTTTAGGGCGGCAGCAAAAATGGCATCGGTGTCTCGGGCACTCCGCAGAAGTATGACAAAATCCCCACCCCTACAGGGACGAAGGGCACCGTTTTCCGTGACCGGCATCCCCTCCCTTATCATTTTCCCAATCTGGCGGGCAGTTTCGCGCGCCTCTACGACCAACCGGTGTTCGTCGGTTTCCTCCTTCTTCACATGGACGAGTTGGAGGGCTGTCTGCGGGAAAAAATCCGGTAAATCAGGGTAGATCGCCCCACAGTACAACCGTTCATGCACATCGTAAGCTACGTTTCCCAGCTCACGGGTCATCAACTTCTCAAACACAGCGTTAATGCCCTCTGTCACTTCTTGCCGGCTCCGGAAGTTTTTAGACAAGGAGATCGAAGCGGGATAATGCACTCCGTCATAGGGAAAAAATGACTCCTTTTTCTCCATAAATACTGCTGGATCGGCATTTCGAAAGCGGTAGATGCTCTGCTTTAAATCCCCCACAAAAAAAAGATTCTCCCCGTTTCGGGAAATGCAGCGAAAAATCAAATCCTGGAGTCTGTTGGTGTCCTGGTACTCATCTAACATGATTTCTTCAAACTGAGTAGATAATTCCATCGCAAAAGGGGTAGGATTTCCTTCCTCATCAGAGACAAGCTGCAAGGTCAGGTAAGCAAAATCGTTAAAATCCCCTATGTTCAATTCTCGCTTTTCAGCGTCCAGCGCCTTATAAAACTTTTTCGTCAAATCAAAGAGGGCCTTTACCAGCGGAGCCTGTGCCTGTAGATCAGCAAAATAATCAGCCTCGGTGCAGGGAATGAGCTTGCAAAAGCCCTTTACTTCCTCCTTCACCGTGTTTCTTAAAGCGGTAAAACGCTCTTTTAAGGCCGGGTCGCTGCCCTTAGGTGCCGGGGAGAGCTTTGCAAAGGAGAAATCCTGCAAGGCCTTGTATATTTTGTCCCATGAACCGGACGAAATAACACCGGACAGTCTATCCAATTGCTCTAAATCCCCACGGCAGGCGGGGGCATAAGCAGACATGAGCCCCTCATTCTCTTCCAAGACAGACAGAGCCCGTTCTGATACCTGCTTGCAGTAACTGACCCCCTGGGAGACCTTTTGGATGAGTTGCCTGCCCCAAGGTGTTGTCTCCACTGGAACATCGCTTTGATATCGGATCAGCTGTTCGTCCAACCATCGGAGGGGGAAAGGAAGCGATCGAATCTTATCATAAAGCCGCAGTACCTCCGCTTTAAGGCGATTGTCATTTTCCTCACCAAAGTATCGTACAAGCCTTAAAAAGCCTTCTTCTTTTTCCGTGTACTGCCGTTCCAAGAGCTCTTCTAGCACTTCATCTTTCAGCCGATCCAGCAAGGTCTCGTCCGCTACACGTAGAGAGGGAGAAACCCCTAACCGCTCAAAATTTTCCCGGACGACGGAGCCAAAAAAAGAGTCGATGGTGCAGATTTGCGCCCTTTCTAGCAGCAGCATCTGATGCTGCAAAAATCCATCGGCGGGATTCTCACATAGCAATTCCCGCAAACGGGCCGCCACCCGGTCACGCATCTCCGCCGCAGCCGCCTTGGTGAAGGTGACGACGAGAAATCGGTCGGCATCCACCGGTTCTTCCCGGTCGGTAATCCGGCGGATGAGCCGTTCCACCAGTACTGCCGTCTTGCCGCTTCCCGCCGCGGCCGACACCAAAACCGAGCCTCCCCGTGCCTCGATGGCGTGAAGCTGATCCTCGGTCCATTTTCTGCCCATCGGAGTCCCCCTTTCATCAATATTTTATGAGTTCTCGGGTGTTCCAATCACGTCTTCCATCGTTCTTTTCAAAACCGAGCGGTATCCATCCGACGGCTCGTGGCCGCAAACCGCCCGAAAATCGCAGTAGGCGCATGGCGGGCTCATTCCCGTCTGAATAGGATTGGGGGCGATCTCCCCCCGATAGAGCCCTTCTCCCATCTTTACCACCAAGCTTTCAGTATATGCTTCCAGCGCCGCAAACTCCTCAAGGGTGGCCAAATACTTACCCTTGAGTCCGGTCTTTCCCTGGGACACAGGGATAAATCTGCCGTTTAGTTCCTTTTCCATGGCGCAGAGAATCTGCTCGTCATTTAGCAACAGCCCGCTCATGGCATAAGTTTTCTGTTCCATCCGCTTTTGCTCCTCCTCAGATGCTCCCCGTTCCAAAGTGGGTTTGGGATTTCCCGCCGGCATGTAGAGGATACCGGCGGGGCGGACGTTTTTGTACTTTTCGTTTTGGGTGCGCCAAATGGCAAAAAGGTACAAAAGCATTTGGAGGTTGAGGCCCTCGGCCATTTGGCTCACGTCAAATTCCTTGCCGCCTGATTTGTAGTCGATGATGCGGACAAAGTTTTCCGCCCCGGCGGCGTACAAATCCACCCGATCCACCTTGCCGGAAACTGTCACAGTGTGGAATTCATCCACCGGCACACGGAGGGGGAAAACCTTGCCGTTTTCCCGGATGGGTTCTTCCAGCCCCACCACCTTAAATTCCGTCTGGGCAAATTCCTCCCGGAGGGAAGAAAATATCCGGTAGAGGGTATTTTGAAGCCGCCGATAAAAATACAAAAATTTCTGGGGCTTTTCCCCTTCACCGCCCATGACCCGATTGAGGTATTCATTTAAGTAACGGTCGATTTGCCGCCTCAGTTCTTCGTCGCTCATATGGACGACGTCGTAGCGCTCCAAAATCCGATTTAGCAGATAGTGGATGACGTTTCCGCGGTTTAGTGGGTTTAATTCCGCTTTCTGAGGCATCGATAGTCTCAACCCATACCGACAAAAATACTGAAATTGGCAGGTGTAATACCGCTCGACCTGAGACGGGGACACCGCCGCTACCCGATGGAATAATCGGGAAAGCTTTTCCTGTTCCTGCACTGCAAAACGCTGTCTCGGCCTGTTGGCTGAAAGCGTTACCTTTGCAGGCAGTTGCCGCTTTGCCGTAAAGGGGCGGCTAAACATCTCCCCGCAAAGGGACAAATTGGTGAGATTCATCGACTTTTTGCGGGACACCTGCTGGATTTTTTTTAGCTTGTCCCGGTAGAGGGTATCCTTTAGAAGGATTTCCCCCACCGTGGCCTCAAAAACAGCGTCCTCGTAGGAAGCAGCACCCTTTTTCCGGCCGTTTCCCGCTTTGGCCGCTTGCTGAAAAGCAGTGGAAAGGTTACGGCAGAAAAAGTCCCGCCCCAAGTCCTTCTCATATCGGACAGAAGTGCGAGGAAAGGCGGTCGCAAAGCCGGTAACCAAGGCGGACGGATATTTTTCCCGTCCACTGATGTCCCCCTGGGAAAAGGTGATGACAAGCCGTTCCGACGGTGAAGAGAGGGCTTTATAGGCCACAAAACGCTCGTCGATGAGCTTTTGGTTTGTAAAATTTGTAAGCTCAATCCCACTTAAGGCCAGTTCCTGCCGCTCCCGATCGCTGAAAAGCCCCCCGGAAGGCGGCACAAAGGGAAACACCTTGTCGTTTGCCCCAATGAGGATAGCTGCTTTCTTGTCCTGTACCCTTATCCGTTCGGCGCTGCCTACCAGCACGCTGTCCAATGTCTGTGGCCGTTGCCCTAAGTCGTAGGTGGCAGCGCTTAATTGAAATAGTTCCTTGTATTCCCGGAAATTTGGGGATTGTCCTTTCAGTGAACCTTCCAGCGTGTCTAGAATCTCCATCAGCACATCCCATGCCCGCTTCTCACTCTCTGCTTCTTCCAGCCTCTTTTCTTCTTTGAGGCGGCCTATCCGTTCCGAAATCACCTGAGGCACATGAAACCGCTGCAAAATTCCGTAGATTGCCCGGCTCACCGATTGGGTATCCTCTGTCAGATGGCGGAGAATGCTCACACAATCGTCGCAAAGCGCCCGTACCTTTTCAGCATTTTTCAGTCGGTGTTGCTCCTTTTTTTTCAAGGGACGGTCGTAAAATCCCATGGGGTTTTGCCTAAATTCCCGGTTAAAGCTGTCCTTATCCACGTTCCAGACATAAAGGTAGCGCTCAAAATCGTCGATCTCAGCGAGAGTTACCGGCAATAGGCCGCATTTGAGCATGGGCAGGAGCTCCTTGCGGCTCATCCTGGTGATAACTGCGCCCAAAAGGTGAGTCACGAACCGCATAAGCGGCATGGTTTCAACACTTTGGGGTCGATCCAAAAAATAGGGAATTTGGTAGCGGTCGAAGGCCGCTTCCAGGATGGGCCCGTAGGTATCCAAATCCCGCCCGATCACGACGATGTCTTCGAAGCGATAGCCCTGTTTCTGAACAAGCTCCCAGATTTGGGCCGCCGCAAATTCCACCTCGCTGAATTCGTTTAAAAGCCCGACACAATCCACCGCTTCGTTATCCCCCTCAAAGGGCAGCGGATTATTTTTAAGCGCCTCTGTCACAAAGTGAGAAAGGGCCTTTGTTGTAAACCGCAACGGCTGTTGAAGCAGGACAGGTGGCCTTAAGCCGCAACCTGCCTTATACGCCAACGACTTGAGTCCCTTTTCCGTCTCTTTAAGCCCATCAAACAGGCCGTATTCCCATTCCCCTTCCGGCAGGCAAAGGGACACTGTCACCTCGTTGGCCTGCTGCAGAGCCGCCTTTAAAATTTCCTTCTGCACTACTGTAAAACTTTTAAACTCATCCACGTACAAAGTACAGCCCAAAAAATAATTTTGCTCCAGGATATAGTCCTTGGCCCGGCTCAGGGTGTCAGATGGGTCGAGAAACCGCTGGGCCAGCAGGGCGTCATATCCACTGTAGATAAGCCCCAAGTCAAAGAGCTTGTCTTTTAACAGGCCGTCTTCCGACCGGAGGGCCTGCTCAATTAGCATATCGGGAGAAATTCCCGCGTTTTTGAGTTCTTCCACCGTCTCCAACATAGCCGGGACGAAATCCGGTTTTCCAGCCGCTTTGCCGTAAAGGCGGAGCTGATCCCGACATTCTTTCAAGCTGAGCCGCATGGTGAGTATTTTGGCAGTGTCGGTGGCGTAATCACCTGCCATACCGCCGTATTGGCGAAAAACATCGTCGCTAAGGCGCATAAAGCTTAAAACCTTGACCCTTCCTGCCTGCTCAGCCCCCAAAAATTCGTAGTATTCCCGCTCAGTTTCAAAGGAAAACTGCTCAGGGACCAGGAGGATGACATTTGCCCCGTCCTCTGCACAGATTTTTGCGATTTCCAGACGGATAAAAGAGGATTTGCCGGTACCGGCTGCGCCCTTAACAAAACGGAGCATACTCTTCCCCCTTTCCCAATTTATTCGATATTATTATACAATTTTATCGTCCTGATAGCAAGTTAAAGCTACTTCTCCCACATAGAATCAACAAACGCCTTCCTGCAGGGAAATCCCCATAGGAAAGCGTTTGATCCTTTATTTAAAAAAATCCTTAATCTTTTCGAAGAACTCTACCGCGTAAAACCGCACCTCGTATTCCGGTTTGGACTCGACGATTTCCCGCTCCCCTTCCGTAAGGGTACGCGCCAACGCAGCTTCGCTGTCCTCCGACGCCGCGGGGACACAAAGGGCGGGGTAGAGCACGCACCACCAGTTATGGCCCTTCGCCTCGCCGATGGTGATCCGCACCGCGTCGTAATACCCGGCAGGCATGGTAAAGTCCTCGTAGACCCGGGTGTCGAAAAACATGTGAGTGAGTTCGGCGTGGATCTCGTCGTCACAGCCCAGCTTATCAAGCTCGTCCCGGGCGATTTCCTCGATGCGGGGGAGGCTTTCCCGTGCCTTCGCCTCAGCCGCCTCTAGGCTGTCGGAGAGGTAAAAAAGGCTGTCCGTCTCCTGCAAAATCCTGTCACGCACCCGGAGTTTTATTTCCTGGTCCTCGGTCGAATCGGAGTTCGCGATAATATGGAGCCGGAGCACGTTTTCCCGAATATCAGCGCACTGGGCAGAAAAGGTGGAAAAACTATCCAAAACCAGGATAAACAAAAAGGAAAAAATAAAAAAGAGTAAAAATTTAGCAGTCTGATTTAAGGGGCTTCCATGCTGTCTCATTTTTTGAATCGTCCTTTCGCTTTGAGATTACGCTCAAAGTTTGGACGGCATTTTATAAATTATACAGCAACCCAAAAACTATTGCTCCAAAATAACCCGGACGCCTCTCGACACTGGCTCCACCAAGTAAGCATGATACCGACTGGTAAACCTTCCCCTAGTGGCCATAGCGATAATCAGTGAGCCAAACACCCCAAATACAGCGGCTCCGCTGCCGGTCATCATGGCGGCATTGGCGCCGTAATCCATCATGTCCTTCTTGATTTCCCGGATTTCATCGAGCGGCGCCGATTCCTCCAGCACATTGTACATATACTTGGAAAAAGAAGAAATACGGCCGCTTAAGATCGCATGAAGCAACCCTTCGGTATCGGGCCGTTTACTGGATCCCATTTCGTCATAGCGCTGATAAGCCTCTTTGGTATCCACCCCAATCCCCCGAGGTTTGACTACCACAAACTGGGCCATGTTTAAGGGGGCAATGGATTGGACCACTTCGCCAATTCCCCGGACCCGGGCAGTACCTCCCACGATGCAGAAGGGGACATCGGCTCCAACCGTAAGCCCGATTTCCTGAAGTTTTTCTTTGGATAACCCCGTCTGGTACATCTGATTAAGGCCTACAAGCACAGCGGCAGCGTCGGCACTGCCGCCTCCCATCCCAGCTTGGGAAGGGATGTGCTTTTCGAGAAAAATTTCCACACCGCCTCTTATCTTCGTTTCCTTGAAAAAGGCTACTGCCGCTCGATAAGCAGTATTTTCAGGGCCATTTGGAATCTTAGGTCGGTCGACAGCGAGAGAAATCCCCTCCTCCCGTTTGATAAGCGCCACCCTGTCGTAAAGACTCACGCTTTGCATCACCGAGTCCAAAAGATGGTATCCATCTTCCCGTACACCGGTGATATCCAGCGACAAATTGAGCTTTGCCGCCGCCTCTAACACAATCTTATTCATAAAGGAAATTCCCTCCTGTCTTTGCCCATCAACGGGCGATCATTTTTTCGATTAACTGAACGACGTCCCCGATACTGTCCACAACCGGGCAGCCGCAGGTCAGTAGCCGCTCCTTATTCTGATGTCCCGCCGCCACCAGGATACAGGAAGCGCCAAGACGCTTCGATACCTCAAAGTCGTGGAGAGTATCCCCGACAAATAGAAGCTTGTCCCCAGACAGGTGACTTGCCTTCATCCATTCTTCTGCCAGCTCAGCCTTACTGTGAGCAAGGCAATGATGCAAGGCAAGCACTTCGTCAAAGGAAGCCCCAATGTCCAGATAAGAGAGTTGCTCCATAAGGCAGTCCTGTTGAGACGCCGACAGGATCACCTGCCTTACCCCTCTGCGTCTGAGTTTAAATAGTGCCTCCCGCACACCGGGAAATAACCGGCATTCCATGCTGTCCCGCCGGTAGAGGGCCATGTACTCATCGGCCACTGTTTCGTAATCCTCTGTTGCAAAGTCAAATCCCGCACGTTGATAATAGCCGACGATGGGAAAACCGAAAATTTGGCGATAAACCTCTAAGCTGGGAATCGGGGGTTTCCCCCTTCTGCGAAGCATCCGGTTCATAATGGCACAGTTTAGCGCCACGTCGTCAAGTAAAGTACCGTTCCAGTCCCAGACAACCGTTACATCCTTCATAACGCTTCCCCCTTTCAGAGATTTAAAATGGGGTTACGCCGTACATGGATCGCCTTCACCGGACACATCTCGTGGCAGCAGTAGCATTTAATGCAATTTTCATGGTTAATATGGGCCTTTCGGTTCTCGATATGAATGGTTTTTGCAGGGCAACTCTCAGCGCATTTGCCGCAGCCAATACAGACGCTTTTCTTTACCTGGGGACGCGGGGTAAAAAAACGGTTGACCGCCGGCTTCACCACTGGTCGCAGAGGGGCCGGTACAAAAGCCATAAAATCAATTCCCTTAGATTTTGGCTGCTTAAAGTCCTCGTATGTGAGCAGAGGATCGCCGCAGACGTCTATCTCCTCTGGCGACCGAGGGCAAAGGCCCCGCTCCACCCCATTGACGATGGTGTAAATCTGTTCCGGCGGTCGATGGATTACCTTTGACAGCACCAGATCTATCTCGTAGGGAGAAGTGGAACATAGAGTCATCCCCGTCTCCCGCAGTTTCCCGGAAGAAGGACCGTCCCCCTCCATGGAAACCACCGCGTCTACAAAAGTGATGTCCGGCTTAACCGTCTCGCACAGGTCGATGAGCATGTTGCAGAAATCCTTTTCTGCGGGGTACCGCCAGTGAAATTCCGGCTTCATCAGCCCCGGCACACAGCCGAACAGATTTTTCACCGCACCGCTCAATCCCGCCATACAGTGGGTTTTCAGTTTGGCAATGGAGATGACAAAATCCGCCTCCACAATAGGGTTAATAAGCTCAAATCCCTTACAGACGACACCGTTTGGGTTGGATACATAGGTAGAACCCACGTCCTCATTGAGCTTGACAGAAAGCCTCCGTGCAACATCCTCCATGCCGGTCGCTCGGTAGATGCCCGTCAAAAGGGGCTTGGAATAAACTCCTCCGGGGCTATCGACAATGGTTATGTCGGTGACGCCTAAGCTTTGCAAATGCCTCACCACCGCCTCCACCAATGAGGGATGGGTAGTGGTTCCTTCCTCCGGCTTCCGCTTCATTAAAAGGTTGGGCTTGATGGCCACCTTCATGCCGGGCTTGCAAATTTTATCCAGGCAGAGCTCAGCAAAATGGGCGTCAACACTCTCCTGGACAGTAGTTTGTTCATAGCAAGCCGTGTGCTGGATGGAAACCAAGTTCATCAAACCCTTTCTAATATTCTGTAAAGAAACGGGATGGGCATCCTGCCCGCCCCGTTTTTCATTAGTCCCTATGTTGTCCCCGCTTTACCTCTTCCACAAATTCGCCGATTCGCTTTACCGCTTGGTTTAAGTGATTGACGGAATAGGAGTAGGAAACCCTGATAAACCCTTCGCCGCTGTCTCCGAATGCGGTGCCGGGGACAACGGCCACCTTTTTGCTGTAAAGGAGCTTTTCGCAGAACTCGTCCGACGTCATGCCGGTGCTCTGGATACAGGGGAAGATGTAAAACGCACCCTCCGGTTCAAAGGTGTGCAGGCCGATTTTGTTGAAGGCGTCCACAATAAATCGCCTTCTCAGATTGTACTCTTCCCGCATTTGGCAGATGTTCTCCTCGCAGTGGTCTAACGCCTCAATCGCGGCGTACTGGGCGGTGGTAGGGGCGCACATAATGGCGTACTGATGAAGTTTTGTCATCTGTTTGATGGCGGGGGCCGGGCCGGTGGCAAATCCCAAGCGCCAACCAGTCATGGCAAAGGTCTTAGAAAATCCGTTGACAACAATGGTTCGCTCCCACATACCATCTATCTCCGCGATGGAGACGTGGCGGCCGTTGTAGGTGAGTTCGGCGTAAATCTCGTCGGACAGGACGATGATATCGTGCTTGCGGAGCACCTTTGCAATTTCTTCTAAATGCTCCCGCCGCATGACGGCGCCGGTTGGGTTATTGGGGAAGGGAAGTACCAAAACCTTGGTCTTTTCGGTGATGGCATCCTCCAACTGCTTGGCTGTCAGCCGAAAATTGTCCTCCGCCGTCATCTTGATGGGCACCGGTACGCCGCAGGTCATAGTGACGATAGGCGCATATGCCACAAAACAGGGCTCAGGGATCAGAACCTCCTCGCCGGGATTGACAAAAGCGCGGATACAAAGGTCGATGGCCTCCGAACCGCCCACTGTGACCAACACCTCGGTTTTGGGGTCATAGCGCAGATTAAATTTCCGCTCCATGTAGCGGCTAATGGCGTTGCGCAGTTCCGCCAGACCGGCATTAGCCGTGTAGGCAGTCTTACCCATCTGGAGGTTTTCGATGCCCGCCCGGCGGACAGAATAAGGGGTTTTAAAGTCCGGTTCGCCCACTCCAAGGGAGATGACCCCTTCCATTTCGTTGGCGATGTCAAAAAAACGCCGGATACCGGACGGCTTTAAAGAGGCCGTCCGGTCGGATATCAAATTTTCGATGTTCATCACAGGGAAACGTTCCTCCTCTCGTCAATGCCGTCCTGCCCCATGAGCACACCCCGGTCTTTATACCGGGAGAGCACAAAATGGGTGGCCGTCGAAACGACCCCGTCCAAAACCGCAAGACGCTGTGCGACGAAGAGGGCGATGTCTTTAAAGGTCTTACCCACCACCTGTACGTGGAGGTCATAGCCGCCGCTCATGAGGTACACGCTGTCCACCTCGTGATAGCTGCTGATTTTCCGAGCGATTTCCTCAAATCCAAAATCCCGTTTGGGGGTGACTTTCAGTTCAATAACCGCTTCGACAAACTGGGTGTCTATCTTGTCGTAGTCGAGAAGCGGCTTATATCCGCGAATGACGCCTTTTCTCTCGTATTCCGCGATGGCGGCTTCTACCTGCTCCTTTGTCGTATTCAGCATGACCGCGATTTTTTCGGCCTCGATTCTGGCATTTCCGTTTAAAATTTGCAGTAGTTTATCCATACTGGCGCTCATTCCTTTCCTTCCATAAAAAATTGGAGGCCGATTTTCTTCGGCTCTTTTTCAGTATACCAAAATCAGGAGAAAATGAAAAGCCCTTTTTCCAAGACAGAGCAAAAGAAAACCAGTTTATATGGAAAAATGACAGTGTGGGCATGGCAAAAGGATTCATTTTGCTAAAAAACATGGATACTGTTCAAATTTATAAAAATGTGGTAGACTATTACCGATTTGAAAAACTGAAAGCAAACGTTTGAAGCACCTTTTCAGACATGGATTTTGTGTCTTTTCTGCAAAACAACTGCGGTCATCTTTTGTATAATGCCGGATCCGGTATCCAGAAAGGAATGTTAATTGATATGAAGTCTGAGGACAGCTCCCCAATGCAAAATAAAAACAGTGGTTTTACCAGTAAAATCGGTTTTATCCTCGCATCCGTCGGTTCGGCTGTCGGCATGGGAAACATCTGGATGTTCCCCTACCGGCTGGGTTCCTACGGCGGCGCGGCCTTTTTGATCCCCTATTTTTTATTTGTCATTCTGTTTGGCGTGGTCGGATTGTCCGGCGAGTTCGGACTGGGAAGGCTCGCTGGCACCGGCCCCATCGGTTCTTACGACTACGCTATGAGATCCCGAGGTAAAAAAGGAGGCAAATTCCTAGGGGCCATTCCACTTTTGGGTTCTCTAGGTATCGCCATCGGCTATGCGGTCATTGTAGGATGGGTTCTCCGCTCAGTGTGGGGCTCTGTCACGGGAGAACTCATCAACACCCCATCGGAGGAGTACTTCGCCGGGGCGACGGGGCCCTTTGGCAGCATTCCCTGGCATATCATTGTAGTAGCATTGACAGTGGTTATCCTCATCGGCGGGGTGTTCAAGGGCATTGAAAAAGTCAACAAAATTATGATGCCGGCATTCTTTATCCTATTTGTCATTATCGCTCTTCGCGTAGCGTTTTTGGAAGGCGCTGGAGAAGGCTACCGCTATCTTTTAATGCCCAAATGGGAGTATCTCCTAAAACCGGAAACCTGGGTCATGGCCATGGGGCAGGCTTTTTTCTCCCTTTCCATCACTGGTTCCGGCATGATTATCTATGGAAGTTATCTGAACAAAAAGGAAAATATCGTCCACTCTGCCGGGATGACGGCCCTTTTAGACACCTGCGCCGCGCTGATTGCGGGTTTTGCCATTATCCCCGCCGTCTTTGCCTTCGGACTCGATCCCACATCGGGACCGCCCCTTATGTTTATCACCCTGCCGAAAGTATTTGCCCAAATGCCATTGGGCAGGCTGTTTGCGGCGCTGTTTTTCATTTCCGTCCTCTTTGCGGGCATCACTTCTCTGGTCAATATGTTTGAAGTCTGCGCAGAAGCGGCTCGGCGGGAACTGAAAATGGAGCGCATTCCCTCTATTTTACTGGTGGGTGCCGCTGTTCTGCTGGTGGGCATCTTCATCGAATACGAACCCTTTTTGGGCAGCTGGATGGATGTCATCACTATTTACGTCGTGCCCTTTGGGGCCATGCTTGGCGCTATTATGATTTACTGGGTACTGGGCATCAAAAAAATTGACGCCGAACTGAACCTGGGGCGCAAAAAACCGCTGGGGCGTTTTTTTGATTTTTGCGCAAAATACGTCTATATCCTACTGGCGGTTGGTGTGTTCATCCTGGGCATTGCCTATCACGGAATCGGATAAAAAGCTTGCCTTTTAAAAAAGGATATGATACACTGAACGAAAGATCAGCGTATCATATCCTTTTTGAGTTATACTCATATATAGGAGGTTTTATTATGATTGACGAGCTTTATTTTTACGATATCTATCCTAAAATCGTCCGGAAAGGCCTGGAAACGCTCATTACCATCCGCGCTCTGTCCAGTCATGTTGCCTTTGAGGAAGGCGGCGACTATATCATCCGCATCTACCCAATTACAGCGGATATCTATTCTGATTCCCGTCCTCCAGTCGTAGAATATCCTGTCAAAGTCCTCCATGGAGCGATTCGCTTCTCCCATACCTTTATCGGTGAACAGGAACATTTTGTACGCATCTTCCGTAAGGGTGAAGACCGCTGGATCGTCCAGCTTTCTGTCTATTCACTGGAGGAAGACCTCTTTTTTAGGCATCCTTATCGGGGAGACTTTCACGTCCACACCTATTTTTCCGACGGAAGAGAAGCGCCGGAATTTGTAGCCGCTATGTACCGGCAGGCGGGCTTCGACTTCATTTCCATCACCGACCATGGCCAAAGAACACCTGCGATTAACGCTATTAACGCTTATAAAGGCGTCGACATGGACTTTCAGATTTATCCCGGCGAGGAAATTCATCCGGTCAAAAACCATGTCCACATTCTCAATTTTGGCGGCGACTTCAGTGTCAACGATCTCTGCCGTACTGTGGATGAGCATAACAACATTTCCCCAGTTCCAGAATGGACGAAAAAGGTAGAAGCCGCCACCAAAGAGCTAAGTGAGTTGCCGGAAGGGGTAGATCCCTTCGTCCACGCCTGCTGCCTCGAGGTGATAAAGCAAATCAAAAAGGCAAACGGCATGTCCATCTTTTGTCACCCCTACTGGATTCCCGATGTCTACCACGTGACGCCCGGTTTCACCAAATATTATTTGGAAAACGGTTTTGCCGATGCCTTTGAGCTGTTAAACGGCCACACCATGCGGGAGAACAACCTGCAAACTGCCTTCTGGCACGACATGTGCGCAAATGGTGCCAATATCCCCATCGTTGGCAGCAGCGACTCCCACGGCACCGTCAACCGGGATTTGTTTAACGAGCAGAAAACCATCATACTCGCACACAGCAATACCCGAGATGACATTATTAAGGCGGTTAAAGGCGGGTACAGCGTCCCCGTAGAGGAATACAAAGGCGAAGAACCCCATTTTTACGGCAATTTTCGGATGGTTAGCTATGGAATTTTCTTAAACCGAAACTACTTTCCCCTCCACGATGAGCTTTGTTACGAAGAAGGGCGTCAGATGCGGGCTTATATTGCCGGAGATGAAACGGCCCGGGATCGGTTGAAAAATTTGAAAGGACAGACTGTCAAGCTGATAAAAAAATATTTTGCTACATATCAATAAAGAGAAACCGGGAGTGATAGCTCCCGGTTTTTACTTTGATCCATTATTTCAGGCTTTCCGCAAATTCCTTACCCAAAGCTTTTGCATTTGCCAAATCTTCCTCGGTGGGGACGAATACCACCCGGAATCCGTCGCTAAACACCTTCATCTTAAGGCCTTCCAGACGGGCTTTGATGTTTGCAGCAGCCTCTCCGCTCCAACCATAAGAGCCAAATACTAAGGTCAGCCGCTTTCCGCTGTTCACGGCGTCCACATGGCTCAAAAGCTGCCAAACAGGGGGAACGGCGTCCCGGTTAATGGTGGGGGAACCGATGGCAAAAGCATCGCTGCGGTTTAGCTTGGCAGTCAACTCGCCCATATCGTGTTTGATGATATCAAAAACATCCACCTGGGCATCTGGAAGCACTTCCGCAATTCCCTCAGCGATTTTTTGGGCGAGCTTACGGGTGTTTCCGTAAGCCGAGCAGTAAAACACCGGGATCAGAGGAACCTGGTTTGGTTTTACATCGCACCACTGGTTGTATTTTTCCAGTGCGTAGTTCATGCGGCCGTCTTTTGTCAGGATGGGGCCATGGCTTGTGCAGATAAAGTCAATGGCAAGGCCGTCGATTTTATCTAGGCCCTTCCGCACATAGGAGGGAAACGGCCCGAAAATCGCGTCATAATACTCTTTCAGCGATTGTTCATACGCTTCCGGTTTGGTTACATTGTAGTCAAAGGTATAGGGTTCACAATAATGGCAGCCAAGAAAATCACAGGAAAAGAGCACCTTGTCTTCTATTAAATAGGTGAACATGGAATCTGGCCAGTGCAAAAAGGGAGCGGACAGGAAACGGAAGGTCTTTCCTCCCAAAGAAATTTCTTCGCCGTCCTTGATGACGTGGACTTTCATGTCGGGCAGATTGGTGATTCCTTTAATATACAAAGAACCTGCCTGGGTGCAGAAAATCTCGGCTTGTGGGTTGTGGCGGAGCACTTCCCCCACAGCGCCGCTGTGGTCGGGTTCGTTGTGGTTCAAAATAATGTAGTCGATATCCTCTAAAGGGCAAACTTCCTCGATGTTTGCGAGAAACTGCTTGTGAAACGTCTTATGGCAACCTTCCACTAATGCGGTTTTTTCAGTACCTTTTACAATATAAGAATTATAAGTGGTCCCATACTCGGTGTGCATGACAATATCGAACACTCTCATGCTGGGATTCAGAGCGCCGACGGAATAAATACCGTCCAAAACTTTTACAGCCGACATACTTCCTTCTCCTTTATCTTAAAATCTGCAGAAAGAAAGGCAGACAATTCTGTCCGCCCTCCCCTTTTCGCTATGTGGTTATTCCGCTTCGAACATGTCCTTGCCAACGCCACACATGGGGCAGGCAAAATCCTCGGGCAGGTCTTCAAACTTGGTGCCGGCGGCGATTCCCATATCGGGAGCGCCCTCCGCCTCATCGTAGATCCATCCGCAAACTGTGCAAACATACTTTTTCATTATTCATACCATCCTTTCAAGATGTTTTTTTCTTTTCCAGTCTCTGGAAGCATTTTCCTGAGAGCAATTTAAATATAACATGACCTTTGTCGTTTGTCAATTGGTTTTAGAATGATTCTAATACGGTTCACAATTAATTTACTTTTTTGAAAGCAAAGGTTTCAAATATTGTCCGGTATAGGAATCCTTAACCTTTACAATTTGCTCCGGTGTACCGGTGGCTACTACCGTGCCGCCCCGATCTCCGCCCTCCGGGCCTAAATCGATAACGTAGTCAGCTGTCTTCAAGACATCTAGATTATGTTCGATGACAACGACAGTATTGCCGCCCTCCACCAGTTTTTGCAGCACATCGATGAGTTTGTGTACATCGTAGGTGTGAAGCCCTGTTGTGGGTTCGTCCAAAATATAGATGGTACGCCCGGTACTGCGCTTCGATAACTCAGTGGCCAGCTTCACCCGCTGGGCCTCGCCACCGGAAAGGGTGGTGGCGGGCTGCCCCAGCTTGATGTAACCGAGGCCCACCTCGTACAAGGTGGCAATCTTCCGCTGAATCTTCGGAATGCTGTCGAAGAAGTGCATGGCTTCTTCCACCGTCATCTCCAATACGTCGTGAATATTCTTGCCCTTGTATTTTACCTCTAAAGTCTCCCGATTATACCGTTTTCCTTTACAGACTTCACAGGGAACGTAAATATCCGGCAGGAAGTGCATCTCAATTTGCAAAATTCCGTCCCCCTGGCAAGCTTCGCATCGTCCACCCTTGACGTTAAAGGAAAAACGTCCGCTGTTGTAGCCCTTCATCTTTGCTTCCTGAGTTTGTGCAAATAATTCCCGAATATCGGTGAAAACGCCGGTATAGGTGGCGGGGTTTGACCGGGGCGTCCGTCCGATGGGCGACTGGTCGATGTCGATGACCTTGTCTAAGTGCTCGATGCCGATGAGCTCATCAAAACGCCCCGGTTTGATACGGGAGGTGGACAGCGTCTGAGCCAACGCCTTGTAAAGAATCTCGTTGACGAGGCTGGACTTTCCCGATCCGGACACGCCGGACACACAGGTAAAGATCCCCAACGGAATCTCTACATCAATATTTTTCAAGTTGTTTTCAGCAGCGCCTTTGATGAGGAGCTTTTCCCCGTTTCCCTTTCTCCGCACCTTGGGCACTTCTATTTTCCTCTTTCCGGTCAGATATTGTCCTGTCAACGACTGTTCACAGTTCATCACGTCCTGCAAACTGCCCGCGCATACGATTTCCCCGCCGTGGACGCCGGCTCCTGGTCCCACGTCGACGATATAATCGGCGGCCCGCATGGTGTCCTCGTCGTGCTCGACAACAATCAGGGTATTTCCGATGTCACGAAGCCGTTTCAGCGTCGCCAACAGCTTGTCGTTGTCCCGCTGGTGCAAACCGATGCTGGGCTCGTCCAGGATGTACAAAACACCTACCAATGAGGAGCCGATCTGGGTAGCCAGCCGGATACGCTGGCTCTCGCCGCCGGAAAGGCTGGCCGAACCCCGTGAGAGGGTCAGGTACTCAAGTCCTACCGACTGCAAAAAGCCCAGCCGCTCCCTGATTTCCTTCAATATCTGTTCGGCGACCATAGCATCCCGCTCCGAAAGTTTCAATCCGTTCACAAAGTTTAACGCATCGGTGACAGACAGCTTACAAAGATCGCTGATGTTTTTATCCCCCACTGTTACACTTAAGTATTCCTTTTTCAGCCGCTCTCCATGACAGTCAGGGCAGAGCACCGAACTCATACAAGCGGCAATCTCGTCCCTGACAAAACTGGACTGGGTCTCTCTAAACCGGCGCTCCAGGTTGTTGATGATGCCCTCAAACTCGGTGTCGTAGGTGCCGGTGCCGTATTCGTTTTTCCGCACCATACGGATCCGCTGGCCTTTGGTGCCGTACAGAATTGCGTTCAACTGCTCTTTGGTCAGTTTTTTCACTGGGGTATCTAACGAAAATCCATAGTGTTCTGCAAGTGCTTCGTAATACATTTGGGCGATAGTTCCGCTTTCCCCAATGTACCAGCCGCTGGCCTTAACAGCCCCCTGCCGGATGGAGAGATTTTTATTGGGGATGACCAGATCCGGATCCACCTTCATAAAAGTTCCCAACCCGGTACAGGTAGGGCAGGCGCCCATGGGATTGTTGAAAGAAAACATCCGGGGAGCCAGCTCCTCAATGGAAACGCCGTGCTCCGGGCAGGCGTAATTCTGGGAAAACATCATCTCTTCCCCGCCGATAATGTCGGCAATGACTAGCCCTCCCGACAGATGAATGGCCGTCTCGACGGAATCGGTGAGCCGTGCCTTGACATTTTCACCGGTGGCAATGCGGTCGACCACAATTTCAATGTTGTGTTTTTTGTTCTTTTCCAGCTTGATTTCTTCCGACAAATCGTAGATGTTTCCATCCGCCCGTACCCGGACAAAACCGCTTTTTCGGGCGGCTTCAAACTCTTTGACGTGCTCGCCCTTTCTCCCCCGCACCACCGGTGCTAAAATCTGGAGCTTTGTCCGCTCTGGCAGGGCCATGAGCTGGTCGACGATCTGGTCCACTGTTTGCTGCTTGATCTCTCTGCCGCAGACCGGGCAGTGGGGCACACCGATGCGGGCGTACAACAAACGGAGGTAATCGTAAATCTCGGTCACAGTCCCCACGGTGGAACGTGGATTTTTTGATGTAGTTTTCTGGTCGATAGAAATGGCGGGAGAAAGCCCCTCTATATAATCTACGTCGGGCTTTTCCATCTGCCCCAAAAACTGCCGGGCGTACGAGGAAAGGCTTTCCACATATCTGCGCTGGCCGTCGGCGTAGATAGTGTCAAAGGCGAGGGAGGATTTACCGGAACCGGAAAGCCCGGTCAAAACCACCAGCTTGTCCCTTGGAATCTCCACGTCCACATTTTTCAGATTGTGCTCCCGCGCCCCTTTGATGATGATTTTATCTCTCGCCATGCTAAACTCCTTTATTTCTTCCGCCACTCTCCACAAATTTCTCAGGCATCTGTGGAAAACTCAGCGTTCCAGTTCTTCTTTCAGTTTATTAATCTTATCCCGCAGGAAAGCCGCCTGCTCGAATTCCAAAAGCTTAGCCGCTTGCTTCATTTCTGCGGTCAACGCCTTTATCATCTGCTGCTTCTCAGCACGGGACAACCGCTTTCCTTTCTTGTCGATGGTATCCTTGGAGGAAATCTCCAAAATCTCCGCCACCGACTTTTTGATGGTCTCGGGGGTGATTCCGTGCTCCTTATTGTAAGCAAGCTGAATTTCCCGGCGGCGGTAGGTCTCCCGAAGAGCCCGCTCCATGGAACCGGTCACCGAATCAGCATACATAATAACCTTGCCCTCTGCGTTACGGGCGGCGCGGCCGATGGTCTGGATGAGGGAAGTCTCGCTGCGCAAAAATCCCTCCTTGTCGGCGTCTAAAATAGCCACTAAGCTCACTTCCGGGATGTCCAAGCCCTCCCGCAGCAGGTTGATTCCCACCAGTACGTCGAATTTTCCCAGCCGCAGATCCCGGATGATTTCCATCCGCTCAATGGTATCAACGTCGTGGTGCATATACCGCACTTTGACCCCCATGCCGTCCAGATAGTCGGTCAAATCCTCCGCCATTTTTTTGGTGAGGGTGGTAACAAGCACTCGTTCTTCTTTCTCCACCCGCAGGTTGATTTCGGAAAGCAAATCGTCGATCTGGCCCTCTACCGGCTTGACGATGACCTCCGGGTCAACGAGGCCGGTAGGACGAATAACCTGTTCGGCGATGTTTACACTGTGTTCCCGTTCAAACTCGGCGGGAGTGGCCGACACATAGATAACCTGGTGGATTTTAGAGTAAAACTCGTCGAAGTTGAGCGGCCGGTTGTCAAAGGCCGAAGGCAGTCGGAATCCGTAGTCGATCAGCGTCTGTTTCCGAGCCCGATCCCCAAAATACATCCCCCTTACCTGGGGGATTGTCACATGGGATTCGTCGATGAACATCAAAAAATCGTCCCCGAAGTGGTCGAGGAGGGTATATGGCGTGCTGCCGGGCTTTCTCCCGGAAAGGATGCGGGAATAGTTTTCGATGCCCTTGCAAAAGCCGATTTCCTCCAGCATTTCGATGTCGTATTTGGTGCGCTGCTCAATCCGCTGGGCTTCTAAAAGCATATCATTGTCCCTGAAGTACTTGACCCGCTCCATCATCTCCCGTTCGATTTCTTCCACCGCTTCCTTCATTTTATCCGGCGGAGTAATGAAATGGGAGGCCGGGAAGATGGCTATATGAGAAATGACATTTTTCACCTCGCCGGTTAAGGGATTGATCTCGGAAATCCGGTCGATTTCATCTCCGAAAAACTCCACCCGAATGGCGGTCTCACCGCTTCCGGCAGGAAAAATCTCCACCGTGTCACCCCGTACCCGAAACTTGTTGCGGACGAAGTTCACGTCGTTGCGATCGTACTGGATGTCCACCAATTTGCGGAGAAGGGCGTCCCGCTCGATCTCCATTCCCGTCCGCAGGGAAATTACCATGCTGCGGTAGTCGATGGGGCTTCCCAAAGAATAGATACAGGAGACACTGGCGACGATGATGACATCTTTGCGCTCTGCCAAAGCGCAGGTGGCCGAGTGGCGAAGCTTGTCGATTTCGTCGTTGATGGCGCTGTCTTTTTCGATATAAGTGTCGGTACCGGGAATGTATGCTTCCGGCTGGTAATAATCGTAGTAGGAGACAAAATACTCGACGGCGTTTTCCGGGAAAAACTCCCGAAACTCGGTGCAAAGCTGGGCCGCCAGGGTTTTGTTGTGAGCAAGCACCAACGTGGGTTTATTGACCCTTGCAATCACGTTGGCCATGGTAAAAGTCTTGCCGGAACCGGTGACGCCCAAAAGAGTTTGCTCCCTGTCGCCGTTTATGACACCTTTTACCAGGCTGTCAATGGCCTCCGGCTGGTCGCCGGTGGGCTGATACGAGGACACCAGTTTAAATTTTTGCTCGCTCATAGATATTTCTCCTGTTGATACATCCACAGCCTGCCTATCCGCCCGGCTTTTTCATATTTTTCAAAATTAGGCCAATTTTAGAACATCTGTTTTTTATTCTACTCTGAAATACCCCAATTGTCAATGGTTTAGTATACCACACAACCCTGTTTTTTACAATTGAAATATCCTACAACAACGGTCTAAGAAGATCCGATGAATTGAGCAAATTTACGATGAAAAAGGTGTATTATTTACCTCTATTCATTTCTACGCTTGGGTTGGAAATAGTGCCCTGACAGACAGCAGAAATCCCCGAAACGCGGCGGTGGCCGGGACTCGGAGATTTCTGCCAGGGGATTATAAAAATAGAGGACCTTTCTTGTTTGTTAATTATGTAATAGCTGTTTCATCTTGTCAATGCACTGGATGGTACCCTCACAGCAGTCCCGGTCGATACCCTCGTATTCCACAGACAGATAACCGGTATATCCTCGTTCTTTTAAGGCACTGACGATGCCGGGGATGTTGGCGATTCCCTCTCCGACGACGACACCTTCCAGAAATCGGCCGTCCATGGTTGGTTCGCCAGCTTGAGCATAGACCACATCTTTGATATGCAGATACCTCAGCTTATCATAAACAGCACAGACACCGTGCAGCGGTTCTTCCAGGCCGACAAGGAAATTGCCGGTATCGGCATTGATAAAAAGTGCGTCGCTGCCTACATCGCTGATGATCTGCATGGCCTGTTTGCTAGAGCCGGCAAAAGCTCCGTGGTTTTCCAGCACCAGAGTTACGCCATGAGCCTTGGCATAATCAGCGCACTCTTTGAGCGAATTTACAATTACCTTCATAGTTTCTTCCTTAGTATATGCGGGATTAGGCCGGGAGGAAAACACCCGAACCATATTGGTTCCCAAAACGGGCGCTAAATCCACGCCTGCCTTGACCTTTGCAATCTCCTGCTCAATGGTGCTGTCCGCCCGCAGAAAATTGTTGATGACAGAATAGCATACACAACGCATCTGCTTTTCATCCAGATACCGGCGGATTTCCTCGGGGGTAAAATCCTGCCAGAAACAATCCAGCAGCTCCACCGCCTTTACACCATTTTTTGCTGCAAAGTCAATAAAATCTTTCAGCGTCATACTCCTGCCAAAGAGTTTTTTCTGTACACACCATGCGGTAATACTCAACTTCAATCAAAACACCTCCTGTAGTAGCGAAATATTTATAATTAGTATTGGAAAAAATTTCCTATAAAAATAAAAAAGCAATTGCAATTCGAAAGAAAATGATATATAATGATATATAATGAAACAATGTAAAGTTAGGAGAATATTTATGGCACGTCCGTCGGAACCGTTGTTTGTAGCGGAACGTAAGGAGCAGATACTTCAGTTGCTGAAAGAACAGACAAAAATATTTGTCCCCGACCTCTGCGAACGCTTTAATGTATCCCCTGTAACGATACGAAATGATTTGCGAGAGTTGGAAGCTGCCGGCCGGTTGCGCAGAACCCATGGCGGAGCTATCTCCATTGAACGGGAAACGGGGGAAATGAGCCTTTCGAGCTTTTCTATCCCAAATTTGGAGGCTAAACGGCGTATCGCTCAAAAAGCGGCAGAGTTGGTACGCGACGGAGACGTCATTGCCATGGATTTTGGAACCACCGTTTTGGAATTTGCCCGCTGCCTTATCAAAAAAAAGGAGCTGTCTATCGTCACCAACGATTTACGGGTGGCGCTTCAGTTGGAAGCGACTATGCCAGATGCAAAAATTGTGCTGGTAGGGGGCGTCATGCGCAATGGGCAGCATTATACAGCGGGGCCTATTGCCCTGAAAAGCCTCCACGGCCTTAATGTCAACAAAGCGTTTATCGGAGCAGGCGGCTATTCGGTGGAAAGCGGATTCACTACTTCCTGTCTGGAACGCACCGAGGTCAAACGAATGATGATGGAGCTAGCCCGTGAAACCATTATTATGGCCGATTCCAGCAAAGCAGGGAAAGCAGCTTTCGTCCATTTTTCCGCTTTGGAGGATGCCGACAGGCTGATAACCGACAAAGGCTTACCGGAAGCGATTGCCGCTGACATCCGGTACTGTGCGCCGGGGCTGAATCTGGATTTGGTGTAGCCATATATTGATACAAATTTCGCTCTCCATATAAGATGGAGAGCGATTTTTATCTGACTTTTTGAAAATTAACCCCAATTTAGCGGTGTTTCTCGCTTGGCCGACTCCAAGCATTTGGCCACCATGACATAACTTTTTACGTTGTCCTCCAGCGTTGTCTCCGGCGTCAAATTCTGTTCAATACAGTCAAGAAATTGTTCCAGCCCATAGGCCATTTCCGTCTGCTTCATGGCCTCATGAGGCAACACAACGCCCGGCTGTATCCCGGTATCCAATACGGCACCGGTAGGGCAATGTTCGAAGAAGCGTACCGTGTTATCGGCATCCAGCCTGATACAGCCCTTTTCTCCGGTAATAGTGATGTCCCCGTCCCAGGAGGTTTCTCTGCCCCGAGCGGCCCAAGTAGCGGTATAAAAGGCTCTAATGCCGTTTTTTATGGTAAATATTGCCTCGGCGTTTGGCTTTCCGGGATAAAGAGACCAAGAGGGTCGCCAGGTTCGGCAGAATACCTCCTCACAATCGCTTCTGGTAAAAAAACGAAGCAGATCAAAGTGATGGATGGACATATCCTCCAAAATGGGACAGGCAAGGCCGCCCCGATATCCCTGTAAATCCTCGTTGCGCCGAAATTCAATGAGAACCGATTCCACCCTTCCCACCATTCCGCTTTCTAATGTCCTTTTTATGGTGCGGTTGTGAGGACGCCAGCGGTAATTCTGGGAAGCCATAAACTTTTGGCCGGGATGCTCTTTTTTGACTGCAAGGAGTTTTTCCACCTCCTCAAGGCTCATGGCCAGCGGCTTTTCGGTAATGACATGCATCCCCTGTTGAAGAGCCATACAGTCCGCCTCAAAATGGAGTGCGCCCGGTAAAACTACCACGGCGATATTTGCGCCGCTTTGACGGATCGCTTTTCGGAAATCGTCGTACAGGATTTCCTTACAAAGTCCGAATTCCGTGGCTGCGCGATCCAGTTCCTTTCGGCTTCCGGCAACTCCGCAGAGTTCGCAACGGGGAGAATCCAAAATGATTTTGAGCCATCGGCTTCCCCAGAAGCCCAGCCCCAGCAGTACAACTTTTTCTCCCATTTTTTCGCCTCGTTTCATTGAATTTGATCGGTGAACAGCGGGGCCCCCGCTGTCGGCACGTCCAGCATCAACAGTTCCCCTCGGGAGGATTCGGTGACCAGCAGCCGGGTGGGCTCGTTCACGTCAAAGGCCAAATTTGTGGGATTGTCCCCCGGCAGCTCAATGTGCCGTAAAACCTTTCCATCAGGAGCCAGCACCGTCAAATCCTGGGCAATGACCGCCACGTAGAGGTCTCCTTCCACGTCGCAGGCCATGCCGTCTGGCCCGGCCACCCGTCCGTAACTACGCGGGGAGTTTTTCAGCACATTGCCAAAAGGCTCCCGTTCCCACACTCCAATGCGGTAACGAAAAATCTCACCCGACAGAGTTTCCGCCAAATAGAGATACTGTCCGTCTGGACTGAAGGCAATCCCGTTGGTCAGCCGGAATCCCCGATCCAGAATGCGGCTTTCACCCGTTTTTGGATTAATGACATATAATCTGCCGTCATAGGGAAGATCATAAGCCTCCATAGGCCCCTTCGCTTTCTGCATTTCGGAATGGAGAATACCAGAATCAGTCATATAGATCATTCCATCCGGTCCGAAACACAAGTCGTTAGGCAGGAGAAAAGGTTCCTCTCCACCGGTAGAAATAGTTTCTACCGTACCGTCCAACGATACCGCCAACAACGCCCGCTGCTTTGCCTCTGTCACCCAAATGCGGCCGTCAGCACTTACGGCAAGGCCGTTGGGCAGACCAGTCGCGGCGATGCAGCGGCGATGGCCGTCAGCGGTCATATGAGTGATGGCCCCTATATCCATTTCGGTAAAAACCCAGGTACCGTCAGGGAGGCTCACAGGACCTTCCGGGTTTTTGACGTTTTTTTCCAAAACACGAATATCCATAACACTAAAGCCCTTTGATTTCCGCCGCAGAATTTTGCAGCATATTGTTTAAGTGAATGATGTCGCAGCCATAAAGCATTAGCTGCAAGCCTCGGGCAGCCTGTTCCCGAACTTCCTCGACAGAATCAGTGTTCCACCACATGTATTTACCGTGGCGTTTGGCGGCTTCAAAGACTTTTTCCCGAGCCATATCCACCTGGTTTCCGGTTTCCTTGGTCAGGCCCGCCGCCATGGCGTAATCCTGATGGCCGAATCCCACGGCGTCAATACCTTCCACGTCGAGAATCGCGTCGATATTTTCCACTCCTTCAGGGGTTTCAATAATCGCCCATAGCATGATCTCGTCATTGGCTTCCTGAGTGTAGACGTCGATGTCCAACGGGACGGTCCGGCTGGGGAAGATGGCCTTCATGCTACGGTCACAGGTGGCGATACCTCTCCGGCCCAATGGCGGAAATTTCCCAGCTGCAACGATCTTCCGGGCGGCCTCAGGGGTGTTCACCTGAGGTACCATGATAATTTGGGCGCCGACCTTTATGGCCTTGATGATTTCATTGACGGGCGGCTCTCCGTCGAAGCACTGCTCGGTGCGGTACAGCGGGGTGAGCCCCATCAACTCCGCTGTGCGGATATCGTTTTCAACATCGGTCCAGGTGCGGGCCACGTGCTCGTGTTCGATGTGGAGAAAATCGTAGCCGGCATTCCCCATTAGTTCGATGATTCTCGGATCCCGGAGCCAGTTTTCCATCCCCAGAACGATTTGGCCCTGCTCCAGTTTTTCTTTTACGAGATTTTTTCTTGCGTACATATTAATGCCACCTTTACAAAATATTTTTATGATAACAATTCTTTTTATCGTATTCTATGCCGTAAAATCCACTAAAGATGGTTTCAAAAGGCACCCGTATTTTAAAAAAGTAGATTGTTAAAAATTCTTATTAATTTGCTTTGCAAACCCATATTTGTCCGCTCCGCGGGTGTTAGGGGCGTTTTATGCCCTCTGACAACATATTTTTTTAAGTTTATCTTGCGGTGTAGCCCCCATCCACCGGAAAAGCAGTGCCGGTATAGAAGCTTCCTTTGTCCGAAGCGAGGAAAACATACAGTTCCGCCACTTCCTCAGGCGTAGCCATCCGAGCTATCGGATGCAGGGATAAAACCCGTTCTTTTTCGCCGGGATCTACGGCGAACTGCCGATCCATCAGCGGAGTAACGATGCCGCTGGGGCAAATGATATTGACTCGGATTCCATCTGCCGCGTGATCCAGCGCCATGGCCCGCGTCAAGCCCAACATCCCGCTCTTGGAGCCCACATAGGCAGCATAATCCGGTACTCCCACCAAACTGGTACAGGAGCCGGTATTTAGAATTACGCCGCCGCCATTTCTTTTCATCATCGGAATAGCCCGGTGGCAGTAGAGATAAACCGACTTGAGGTTGATGTCGATCTGCCGATCCCATTGTTGCTCAGTGAGTTCCTCCAGAGTGCCCCGGTAAGCCATCCCCGCGTTGTTGACCAGAACATCCAAACGGCCGTGCCGCCTAGACACCGCTTCAAAAACAGTGTCGGTATCCGCCGCCTTGGAGACGTCTCCTTTAATGAAATAGACGTCATAACCGGCGGCTTTTAGCTTTTCTTCCAAGGCCCGGCCACCTTTTTTGTCCACGTCTACCATAAATACGTGAGCTCCCTCACGGGCAAACGCCGCCGCCACTGCCGCCCCGATACCAGAAGCGGCTCCTGTCACCAGTGCTACTTTATCTTTCAGTTCCAAATCAATTCCTCCTCGTTTGTTGTGATGTTTCTTAGCCTCTTAGCCTTTTACCGCACCGGTTGTCATTCCCTGCACAAAGTATTTTTGCAGACAGATGTAGAAGATGAGCATTGGAATTATCGTTAGCGTTGTCGTCGCCATAACCGGCCCCCACTCGTAGATGACGAGTCCCTGGAAGAGGGTGATTCCCACCTGGATGGGCCGCATATCCACGCTGGAAGTAATGAGCATCGGCCACAAAAAATCCTCAAAGGACCAGACAAAAGCAAAAATTGCCAAGCTGATGATGGCGGGCCTCGCCATAGGAATAACGATACGGAATAGAATTCCCCAATCGCCGCACCCGTCGATAGCAGCTGCGTCCTCTACCTCTTTGGGCAGCGTCACGAAAAACTGCCGCATCAAAAAGATTCCAAAGCCTGTCACTGCAATTGGCAGAGCCATGCCGAGGTAGGTGTCCTGCAAACCCATATTAAGGCTCATCTGATACATGGGGATAATCCGTACATGTACGGGAATCATCATTGACATGAGGATGAGACTGAAGATAATATCCGCTCCGCGGAACCGCTTTCTCGATAGGGAGTAAGCAGCCAGCGAGCAAAAAATCACGTTGCTCACTACGACCAGCGCGGCCAGAACAATGGAGTTTAAGAAAAACCGTCCGATGGGCAACATATCAAATGCCCGTTCATAGGAAGTAAAAGTCACAGGATTGGGAATCCATTTGGGCGGCCAAGCCTGAACGTCCTGCTCCGGTTTCAAAGAAGTGAGTACCATCCACAAAAGCGGCATAACGATTACAAATGTGAATGCCAACAACACCAGGTATTTTGCCGCCTGAGTCAAATATTGTCTCGTGTGCCAGCCCAGCAAATTGGAATGTTTTCGATTCGACATAGGGCTCACATCTCCTTAATATCGAATTTGCGCATAACGATAAATGTAAATAGAACTACCAGCAAAAACAGCACCACTGCCATGGCTGACGCTTTACCCGCATTCATCGTTCGGAAGCCTTCCTGGTATATCTGATACACCACTGAGGTAGAAGCATTTCCGGGTCCCCCTTTTGTCATGACAAAAGGTTCGACGAATAGCTGGGAGGTGTGCAGAAAAGCCATAATAACTGAAAACAGAGTGATAGGCCTCAGCAGCGGAAAAGTCACATGCAAGAAACGCTGCCAAGCGTTTGCACCATCCACCCGCGCCGCGTCCTGCAAATCTTCTGGCACTGTAGAAAGCCCGGAGGAAAATAGCACCATGTTAAAGCCAGCCCGTTTCCAAATATCCATGAGGATAAACGCTGGAATGACCCACGTTCGTGATGTAAGCCATGGCACTGCCGAAATACCAATCCAACTCAGCATCAGATTAATCAGTCCGTAACGAGGGTCTAATAGCCAGTACCACAAGACAGTGTGAGCAGCCATAGGGATAATATAAGGAGCGAAGAAGACCGTTCGAAAAAAAGCCTTCCCCCGCAGCTTGGTATTCAAAAGAATGGCTAACAAAAGGCCCAGCGCCAGTCCGCCCACAATGGAAAACAGGGAGTAAACAATGGTATTCCACACTCCCTGCCAGAAAAGTGGGCTTGTCAGTACCGATATGTAATGGGTAAACCCCGTAAACTCTATTGGCGAAAACAGTCGGGTTTTAAACATGCTCAGTATAAACGAGTAGATGGATGGATAAAAGGTAAAAGCTCCCAACACAAGCACGGCCGGCGCCATGGTCAATGGAATAAAGCCACGGTTTCCTAACTTTCGTTTGGGTGTTTTTGCGATATCTTTCATGGTGCATTTTTCTCCCCTTCCATTGAGATTTACCTGCAAAAAATCTCTTTCCGGCTCAGACGGGGCCGCTTGAGCCGGAAGAAACTTCGTTAGGACAGATAGCCGTCTACTGTGGCGACCATATCATTTGTCACATCTGCCACCGGTTTTACGTTGTCGCGGATGTCGGCTAGAGCGTTCCAGATTACTTCGCTGATGGTCTCGGCATTAGGCACATTGTGGATGGAATTAGTGCCTCGCATGATTGCATCGTACATAATCATGAGATTTTCGTTTTCTTTAATGATCGGATCTTCATAAGCGTCTTTGGTGGGAGGCAGAGAGCCAAAGGTGTCGGCGTACACAATGGAGTTTTCCTTATCCATCATAAAGCTGATCCAAGCTTCTGCCCCTTCTTTGTTGACACCATCAGGATTCTTTGCATTGACCGGAATTAACCACGGATTGGGATGGCCGTAGCCGGTTTCGGTCTCATCTGTGGGAAGTAGGGCAACACCCCATTTACCCTCTAACTCAGGAGCCTGAGAATTTAAAAGTCCGAACCACCAGGCACCGCTGTGAGCCATAGCGTAATAACCTTCCTTAAATCCCTTAAATGCCTCTACCCGCTTTTCAGGGTCTTTGGGAATGACATTATTATTGTATAAACTTTGATAGTAATTGAGAGCCCGTTGACCTTTTTCATCGTTCAGAATGCAGGCATTGGCGTCAGAGTTAAACATATCTCCTCCCATCGAGTAGAGAATAGAGGAGAAGAAATGGAAGTCCAGCCAGCCATCCTGATGCGCTAATGCAAAACGATCCTCTCCATTGCCCAACTTTTCGCCGTATTCCAGCATCTCATCCCAGGTTTTAGGAGGTTCTGTGTATCCAGCCTCTTCCAGGAGGTCTTTGCGATAAAAGAGGACACGGCTCTCCCATACAAAGGGAGCAGCATACACCTTTCCGTCAGTGTAGCGGAAATGATCCCAGGAATTGGGCAGGAACTTGTCGTCGGTGTATTCGTACCGCTCACGAAAGTCTTCCATTGGCATCAGACCGCCCAATCCTGCGAACTCGCCAACCCAATGGTCGGAACCCTGAGCTACCGCCGGAAGTTCTCCGCCGGTAAAGCCGGCCATCAATTTATCGTGCAGGGTATCCCAGGGGAGCTGTACAATCTCCAGATCATATTGAGGATTTTCTTCCATAAACTTCTCCGGCAACCCAGAGTCCATCATAAACTGGGCGTCGTCACCTGCCATCCAGACGGTAAGTTTGGTTTTTTCTTCATCGGGAGTTTTATCCCCCACAGAATTCGGAGAAGTGGGTGCCGAGCTGTCATTGTCGGAACCACAACCAGAAATAAGTCCGAGAGACATCACCGCTGCCAATAATAGAGACAACAATTTTTTCAGTAACACCTTATTTTTCATAAAAAATACTCCCTCCTGTTGTATTTGGCAGTTGGATATCAAAACCGTCTGCCAATTGAGCCCAAGAATGAATTGGATCAGGGTATTGTTCATCCACCTCCTATATAAAAGGGTTTTTGTTTTCTTTCGTTTTAATTTAATTTTTGCCTAATTTTGAAAATGTTGTTTTGTTTCATTTTGAGTCTTTGTTTATTTTATTATATTTCATATTATACATATTTTTTATTATATTTCAATATTTTTTATTATTTTTGTTTATTTTTACATATTTATTTTAAAAATACCGTCATTTTGCCCATTGAATTAGAAATTATATAACAGCTAAAATAATAAAAGGAAGGTTTCGTTTATTTCTTTTTGGAGATTTTTATTAATTTAAAGGAGGAGATAGATTTGGTTGCCGCTATTATTGGCGCCAGTCGTGGCGTAGGCAAAGCCCTCGCGCTACAATTCTTACAGCAAGGGCATAAAGTGATGCTCGGCATGCGAAGTATTACTTCTGCAAACCTCTCAGCAGAAAAGACGTTTTCATCTCAAGCGATGACCCTGAAAGCAGATTTACTAGACGAAAGCTCCCTTCGCAACGCAGCCACAGAGGCTGTATATCACTGGGGAAAAATTGACATCGTTGTGGTATCTGCCGGCCTCTTGCTTGCAGGAGACCGGGTAAACGATCTATTACATACCGATCTCAACGAGCTTCGACAGATGTTTGAAGTAAACGCCGTCGGCATTCTCACCGCTCTGCGCTGTTTTTCCCCTTTCATGAGACGCGGAGGCGTATTTGCCGTCCTCACAGCGCAGGGTGGAAGTCTTTCGGAATACAGTCCTTTGTTCCCTGCCTATACGGTCAGCAAAACGGCCGCCAACAAAATTGTTCAGTTTCTGTACCACACTGTTTCGGAGGTACAGGTCATCGCCATCCACCCAGGAAGAGTTAATACTGACATGGGTCAAACCACCGCTCAAATAGAGCCAGAAGAGTCAGCTCGGGGAATCTATCAAACGTTGACAAAACAGCAAATATTTTCCCATTGGTTTTTAAACTATACCGGTGAATTGTTAGAATCTCAAAGTCGCGCAGAACCTGCTGCGCCGACCAAATAGAAACGGAGGTAACGGTATGAATGAATCCAACTTTAAAAAGGCAACTCCAGAAGATCGCAAAGCGCATGTAGTACGTCCCTTTGAGCAGGTCCCGCTGACCACTCTGGTAGATGGATCACTTAGTCATCTGATCGCTACAGGAAATCTTACCGCTAGCTTTTTGACTATGGAAGCCGGGTCAATTTTTGAGGTACATACCCACTCTCACGCCCAATTGATGATCGTCGTCGATGGTTACTGTGACGAAATTATCGATGGCAAAATTTATCGGGTGGAAAAAGGCGACGTCATTTACCTGCCTGAAAACATTCCTCACGGAGCCTTTATTCGAGAGGTAGACTGCCACGCGATCGACATATTTGTCCCGAGGCGGGAAGATTATTTGGAAAAATACCGCCAGCAAAACCCGCAATCCAAGCTGTTTTTTGACGATAATAGTAAGCCGCAAACCTTTTAATCCGGTTTGATCGTTTTCTAAGACCTCCTACAACAATTGCATGATAGACAAGAAGGAACCTTCTGCCACCTGAGGAGGGAGACAGAAGGTTCCTTCTTGTTTACGCTTATTTATATCTCTTTCTAAAATTTCCCATAGTCATCTCTTTTTGGAAAGTCGAACTCTACAATATTTTTAACATGCAAATAGCCCAACTCCATCATCGAAACCGCCATATTCCCCGCAACGACATAATGATCCACAAATTCAATGTTCAATTACCTCAGCACCTTCCGGGAAGTTGCAATATCCTGATCCCGGGTTAACGGTCCCGCGACGCCGTAAGGAAGATAGAGCCCCCTGCCCACGGGTAACAATTCATTGGATAGAACGACAGTATCCCGGATTTTGGAGCAAACTTCCAACTGAATTTTATTATCTGAAATTTGGATTTTAAAATAATTTTTAGAACAGTGTCTAACTCGGGCCTAGCCAGGTAAAGGAGATTATCTTTTCACAGCATTTTTCGATAATACCGACACGGATATGATCCAATTTGGGTATACCGAACACAAAAAGCCATCTGCTATTTTTTAAATCAGCAGCGTCAGATTGAACTGCGGGGGCTGGCTAAAACCTAGTCGGACGACCGGTCGGCCTTTTATAGACGCTGCTTCTATCCGGGAAATCAACCAAATCATCACCAAAATGTAAAAAACAGGGATGGAGCATCCCTGTTTTTTATCTTCATCTGTGAAAAGCTATACCGGTTTCTACTCTGAAATTTCAATAACCGCCCCGCTGTCCGGTTCCAATCGAATGCCCTCTCCTTCTAAAGAGCAGTTTCCAAGCGAGATCAGCACTCTTTGAGCCCGAAGAGCTACATATCCGTCCTGCGTCCCCTGATTAACGGCAGTGAGCACTTTTTTCCCGCGTACCAATGCGATAAATCCGTCCGATGCCGCCACAAAATGGAATTCTCCACAGAAAGCTTCGGAAAACTCCCGTCGAATAGTTCCCAACCGTTGGAAAAAGCCGATAAGTTCTTCGTCCTCCCTGCCCCAAGGGTAACATCGCCGGTTCCAGGGATCGGCAAAGCCGTCGAGCCCGGCTTCATCCCCGTAATAAAGGCAGGGAAAGCCCGGAAGGGAATACTGGAGAAGGGCCGCCATCTGAAAGAGGGCTTTCCCCCGCTCATATTCCTGGGGAGATAGCTGGTAGGTTCCCTGCTGATCGCTGGGCACCGGGTGCTCTACCCCCAAACAGGTGATTGCCCGGACGGTATCATGGGTGGACAGGGAATTCATCAGAGTGTGGATGGTGGGCTCCGGATAATGGTCCAGAAGTTCCATGATAGATTCATAGAATACGTCTGCATTTCCGTCCCGTATAAAATTTAAGATGGCAGACCGCCAAGGATAGTTCATCACACTGTCCAATTGGTTACCCAAAAGGTAGGGGCGCCTATGCCCGTAACTACTTTTATTGGAAGCGTCTTCCCACACTTCACCGACGATATAAGCATCTCGATTCTCCGCCTTTACCCTGCGGCGCAGCTCCTTTAAAAAAGCGTCGGGCAGCTCATCCGCCACATCCAGCCGCCAGCCTCTGGCCCCTGCTTTCATCCAGTGGGCGAGTACGCCGTCCTCCCCACAGATAAACCGGAGGTAATTGGGGTCGGTTTCATCCACATTGGGTAGGGTGGGAAAGCCCCACCAGCTTTCATACCGCGTCCGGTCTTCGGAAAACTGATACCAGGAGGCATAGGACGATTCGGATGATTGATAGGCCCCCACCGATTCGTAATGCCCTTCTTTATTAAAATAAATACTGTCGGAGCCGGTGTGGGAAAAAACGCCGTCCAGAATGATGGACATCCCAAGCTTCTGGGCCTCCCGGCAGAGCAGCGAAAAATCCTCCTCGGTGCCCAAATACGGATCGATTTTGAGGTAATCTCCAGTGTTGTACCGATGGTTGGCAGCAGCCTCAAAAATAGGGTTTAGATACAATGCCGTCACTCCCAGGGAATGAATATAGGGGAGTTTTTCAATAATTCCCAACAGGTTTCCGCAAAAAAAATCGGTGGCCTCATATTGGGGATCGTCCTGGGTAAACAACGGCCGCTCATACCAATCTCTATGGACAATGCGTTTGTTTTTCGTCTGGGGCAGAGGAACGTCGCCGCTACTATAAAACCGGTCGGGAAAAATCTGGTACATCACGCCGCTTTCCGGCCAAGACGGAGTGAAAAAATCCTTCTGGTACACGGTGAGCTGCCACTCCGGCAAAAAATCCCCCACAGTAGCGCATGCCTTCTCCCCTCTTCCGACAAATAGGATGCCGTTTCCCGTTTCTATCTCAAAACGGTAGAAATAAAGCCCCTCTTCTTCGACAGAAAAGGCAATTCCATATGTGATAGAATGATTACCGGCAACGTTTTGGACAAACAGGAGGCGCTTTCCCACCTCCTCTCCGTCTCTGCGGAGCACCAGCGCGACACCCTTAGGCCGAAGTGAAGTATCCACCGTCAGCCGGAGGGTGATTTCTTCATGCTCTTGCACCGCGCCAAAGGGCTCTTTACAGGATAAATTCCAGGAATCATAGTAAACAGCTGGCTGCAAACTAATGCCCCCTTTCTCAATGATATCTTTTTCATCCCAACCAAGATCTTTTCCTTTATTATACCGAATCTTCTTCAAACTGTACAGTGGAGAGCGCCCATAAAAATTTTTACATAATGTTTAACGGAATTCACAAAAAATATTCTTAGGTTTTTACATCAAAGACAAAAATTATTTATAGGTGAATATTTACAAAAACAAATAATTGTGTTACAATTATCTTGTACACAATGTAATAAATTGTTTAAGGTGGTAAGCACGTGAGTAAAATAGAAAAGAACAAAGAAGAGAACCCGGCTGCCTATCTATTTCATGAGGGAACCAACTATCGGACATACGACTATCTGGGATGTCACCGGGAGGGGGAAATGAATATCTTCCGCGTATGGGCGCCCCATGCCGAAAAGGTGTATGTCGCCGGAAGCTTCAACAATTGGAATCCCCGTGAGTATGAGGCGGAAAAGCTCACCCAGGGGGGGCTTTGGGAGTGCCGGATTGCCGGCCTTTCCGAATACGACTCCTATAAATTTGTGTTGCAAGCGCGGGACGGCAGGTTGATTTACAAGGCAGACCCCTACGCCGTCCACGCGGAAACCCGCCCGGGTACCGCCTCTAAGGTTTACGACATCAGCGGGTATGCCTGGGGCGATCAAAAATGGATGGATAACCGGAAAAACACGTTGCTGTATCACAAGCCGGTGAACATCTATGAGCTTCATGCCGGTTCCTGGCGGATGTATCCGGACGGCCAGCCCTTTTCCTATCGGAAATTGGCTCAAGAGCTGATCCCCTATATCAAGGAGATGGGCTACACCCATATCGAACTGATGCCGCTGGGCGAATACCCCTACGACAAATCCTGGGGATATCAAGTCACCGGCTATTTTGCGCCTACCTCAAGATATGGCACCCCCAAGGACTTTATGTATTTTGTAGACGCCTGCCATCAGCAAAACATCGGTGTTCTGCTGGACTGGGTTCCCGCTCACTTTCCAAAGGATGAATGTGGCCTTTACCAATTCGATGGAGAGCCCTGTTACGAATATCAAGATCCTCGAAAAGGGGAACACCCTCATTGGGGCACCATGGTCTTTGACTACGGCCGCACAGAAGTCAGAAGCTTTCTCATCTCCAGCGCCTGTAACTGGCTGGAAAACTACCATATTGATGGACTGCGGGTGGATGCGGTGGCGTCTATGCTCTATCTGGACTACGGCAGGCAGGATGGTGAATGGCTCCCAAATAAAGACGGCGGCAAAGAAAACCTGGAGGCCATCGAATTTTTGAGACTTCTCAACAAGTTTGTGTCGGAAAACTTTGAGGGAGCTGTCATGATCGCAGAGGAATCCACCGCCTTTCCCAAGGTCACTGCCCCTGTGGAGTACGACGGGTTGGGCTTTACCTTTAAATGGAACATGGGCTGGATGAACGACACCATCCGCTATATGCAGACTGATCCCTTTTTCCGAAAAGGCATCCACAACAACTTAACCTTTAGCATGACTTATGCCTTTTCTGAGCATTATGTGCTTCCCCTCTCCCACGACGAGGTGGTTCACGGCAAAGGTTCTCTCATTAATAAGATGCCCGGCGAGTACAACCAAAAATTTGCCAACCTGCGGGCGTACATTTCCTATATGTTTGCCCATCCCGGCAAAAAACTCACCTTTATGGGGCAGGAGTTCGCCCAGTTTGCCGAGTGGAATGAGGAAAAAGAGCTGGACTGGCTGCTACTCGATTATGAAATGCACCGGAAATATCACGCCTTTTCCAAAGCCCTCAACGATTTTTACCGCCGGACTCCCGCAATGTGGGAATGGGATACCGGCTGGGAGGGCTTTGATTGGATTTCCTGCGATAACGCCGACCAGAATATCATTTCCTTCCTCCGGCGGGACATGGCTGGGAACGAAGTGGTTGTCGTCTGCAACTTTTCTTCCCTCACCTTGGAAAATTACTTTATCGGCGTCCCCCGTCGGGGAAAATACACCGAGATTTTCACCACCGACGACACCCGCTTTGGAGGCTCTGGCATCCGCAATGGGGAAGTATATGCAAAACTGAAACCCATGCACGGAAAAGACTATTCTGTGAGTCTCACCCTGCCTCCTTTTTCAGCGATTTACCTTTATAAGAAGGCCACTGCCCCCAAAAAGCAGGCAGTTGAAAGCAAAAAAGGCAAAAAGCCGGTAAAGGAGCCTATGTGCCAGACTACTTCTATCCAACCTTCTTCCAAAAAGGCTATCCGGAAAGTGGACAAAGGGGAAACTGCCATCAAGGCTGTCCCGGACTCTCCCAAAGCTATCGCGAAAAAAGTGGAACAGAAAGCTGCGATCCAAAAGGTGGATAGGGGAAACACCGTCCTGCAAACAGTGGAGAACCCGCCTCGGGCAATTCAAAAGGCGCCAAAGAAGGGCAAAAAATGAGCGGGTAACTAGAAAGCCACCTTAACGCTCCCGCTAACGGAGCGCTTTCCCATTGCGATTATCAGTAAAATAAACGAGGTGTTACGGCATGAAACAGAAAAAAGACATTGTCACCATGCTATTGGCAGGTGGACAGGGCACCCGGCTCTATGTCCTGACAAAGGAAGTGGCCAAACCGGCCGTCCCCTTTGGAGGAAAATACCGCATTATCGACTTTCCCCTCTCCAACTGCGTCAACTCCGGCATAGACACGGTGGGGGTTTTGACCCAGTACCGTCCGTTGGAATTAAACTCATACATCGGTAACGGCCAGCCTTGGGATTTGGATCGGATGAACGGCGGCGTTTACATCCTTCCCCCCTATGTGAGCGGCAAGGAGGGGAAATGGTACAAGGGCACTGCGGACGCCATCTATCAAAACATAAACTTCATTGAAAAATACGACCCGGACAACGTCTTAGTCCTCTCAGGTGACCACATCTACAAAATGGATTACTCCAAGATGCTGGACTTCCACAACCAGCACGAGGCCACTGCTACCATCGCGGTGTTGGAGGTCTCCCTGGAAGAAGCCAGCCGCTTCGGCATCATGAACACCAACGAGGACGGCAGTATTTACGAATTTGAAGAAAAGCCCAAACACCCCAAATCCACAAAGGCATCTATGGGGATTTATATCTTTAACTGGCCAAAGCTCAAAAAGTACCTTATTGAAGACGAGGCGAATCCTCAAAGCGACAACGACTTCGGCAAAAATATCATCCCCGCCATGCTGCAAAACGGTGAAAAGATGATGGCTTACCAGTTCGACGGGTACTGGAAAGACGTCGGGACCATCGAGAGCCTTTGGGAAGCCAATATGGATCTTTTAAACCCTAAGAGCAACATTAATCTAAACAGTAACCAGTGGAGGATCTACGCCCGCAACGAACCCCATCCGCCCCATTTTGTCGGCGAGCACGCTGACGTGGTGGAATCCATCGTCACCGAGGGATGCGACATCGACGGAAAACTCTGGTACAGTGTTTTGTTCTCCGGCGTCACCGTCGAGGAGGGGGCAGAGCTCAATTCCGCCGTGGTTATGAGCAATACTGTCATACAAAGAGGGGCATCGGTCAAATACGCCATCATCGCCGAGGATGCCATTATCGAGGAAGGCGCCGTGGTGGGCGACGATCCCTGTAACTACTCCGATCCTTCGGAATGGGGCATCGCTGTAGTCGGACGGGGGGCAATCGTCAAAAAGGGCCAGGTGGTCAAGCCAAAAGAGATGATTGAACCCGACGCCAACCGACAAGGTTGATTCCACTTTATACAGATGGAGGTACTAGTTATGGCATCACAGACAATGTGTATCCTGTTTTCGGAAAGCTATGGCGTCTCCCCCAACGAACTGGCGGCGGAGCGCACACTGGCCACCGTTCCCTTCGCCGGGCGATACCGGCTGATTGATTTTGTCCTTTCGTCTTTAGTAAAAGCGAAGGTATCAAACATCGGAATCCTCACAAAAGAACACTACGGTTCTTTGCAGGACCATCTGGGCTGGGGGAAGGACTGGGATTTAGACCGGAAGACGGACGGCCTTAAAATCCTCACCCCCTTCGCCAAGGCGGAAACCGCAAACACCCGCAACCGGAGCGCCGTCGACGCGCTGTTGTCCGCCCGTGGTTACATCGAAATGTGCGACGAAGATTACATCATCCTTTCCGATGCCAACCAGGTGATGAACATCGATTTTTCCGGTATGATCAAATACCACATCGAACGGGAGGCGGATATCACCCTGCTCTACCAAAACCACGACGAGGCCATCTACAACGGTGTTGTTTTGGATTGCGACACCTCAGGGAAAATTGTAGACGCCTATTTTACCGTCGGTCGGGAAAATGAGACCCAGAGCGCCATGCTCAATGTGGCGATCTTTAATAAAAAGCTGTTGCTCTCTCTGCTAGACCGCGCTTTCACCTTTGGCTGGACCAATTTGGCCAGGGACTTTATTACCAAAAACATCAATAAGCTCAATATTTACGGCTTTGAACACAAAGGTTATTGTGCGGTTATCAACACGGTTTCAGACTATTACCAAGCCAGTATGGACCTCATCAAAAAAGAGGTCCGCAGAGAACTGTTTTACTCCGATACCCCGGTTCTCACCCGGGTGAAGAACAGTGTCCCTACCATCTACGGATTTGACGGAAAAGTCCGCAACAGCTTGATTGCCGATGAATGTGAAATTGACGGAGAACTCAATAACTGTATTATTTTCCGCGGCGTCAAAATTGAAAAGGGCGCTGTGCTCAACAACTGCATCATTATGCAGCGGTCGGTCATCGGCAGCGGAGCGAGACTAAATTGCGTCATCACGGACAAAGACGTGAAAGTAGAGGACAACCACGTACTGTCAGGCTACTCCACCTATCCCTTTGTTATTGCCAAAGGGCAAACCGTTTAATTTTCTGATAAAAGCTGTGTTTCTGTGGCTTGGTCGATCAGGCGTCAAGTTGAACTGATCTAAAACCAGCACAAATTCCGGCGAAAGGAATGATTGCTTTTGAAAATACTATTTGCCGCAAGCGAGGCGCTCCCCTTCATCAAAGTCGGAGGCTTGGGCGACGTAGCGGGCGCACTCCCTAAGGCGCTGGTGCAAAAAGGCCACGATGTGCGGGTGGTGATCCCCCTCTACTCCTCTATGAAACAGGAAATGCGGGATCAGTGCCAATACATGAAATACTTCTATTTTAATTTTGGTTGGCGCAACAGCTATTGCGGCATTTTTACCGCTTTGGTTGACGGTGTCACTTATTACCTCATCGACAATGAGCAATATTTTAAACGTCCTGCCCCCTATGGAGAATACGACGACGGCGAACGGTTTGCCTACTTCTCTAAAGCAGTATTGGAAATTCTGCCCCAGGTGGGCTTCTTCCCCGATATTATCCACACAAACGACTGGCATACTGCTCTGGTTCCCGTCTACCTGGACACCCAATACCGGCTCATCGAAGGCTATGGCAACATCAAAACTGTCTTTTCCATTCACAATATTGAGTTCCAGGGTAAATACGGCATGGAAATTCTCGAAAGTGTCTTCGGCATTTACAAGGGGCAGGCGAGCCTTTTGGAGCACGACGGCTGTATCAACCTAATGAAAGGTGCCATCGAGTGTTCCAATGCAGTGACAACGGTTTCCCGTAGCTACGCTGAAGAAATTTTAAGTCCCTATTTTTCCTATGGGCTCGATTCCATTCTGCGGGAGCGGCAGTATAAGCTCTCCGGTATTGTCAACGGCATTGATACTGATCTGTTTAACCCCGCTACCGATGTTTATATCCACACCAACTACACTGCCAACACCCCTGACAACAAACGGTTCAATAAGCGGGAATTACAGCGGGAAATGGGGTTGCCAGAGCGAAACGACATTCCCATGATCGGAATGGTCACCCGCCTGACACCGCAAAAGGGAGTCGACCTTCTAGAGCAGGTCATGGACAAGCTGATGGAGTGCGACATCCAGCTGATCGTTTTGGGGACGGGCTATCCCGACTACGAAAACTTCATGCGGTACTGCGAATACGCCCACCACGACAAAGTGCGCTCCTGCATTATGTTTTCCTCGTCGCTGGCACAAAAGATTTACGCTGGTGCCGACATGTTTTTGATGCCCTCCCGATCCGAGCCCTGTGGCTTGGCCCAGTTAATCGCCCTGCGATACGGCACTATTCCCATTGTACACGCGGTGGGCGGGCTTCGCGACACCGTCCAGCCCTTTGAGGCGGGCAACGGAACCGGCAATGGGGTTACCTTCCAATCCTTCAACGCATATGATATGTTAGACGCTATTTACAGAGCTATGACCATATGGTATGATAAAGACCAGCTTAGCACCATCCTCAGAAACGGCATGACAGGGGATTATTCCTGGAACCATCCGGCGGATGAATATATCAGAGTCTATGAGTCAGTTCTGTAACGGCTTCACTATGTAAAGAAAAGGCTTTCTGCAAAGGAACCGATGTGCATTTCCCCAGTCTGAGGCGGTGCTCCGGGTTCCTTTGCTTTTGAAATGGACAAAGAGAGAAAAAGCCGGACTGTTCATTTGATGATAAAACCGGCAATATTGGGGAAAAATTGAAAAGCAGCTTATTCTCGCCTGTTCGGGCGGGAAAATTCACAAAACAAGTGGGGTAATGTAAGATGAATTTATCTGTACAGGAGTTGAAACAAAAACTTGTCAAAACGCTGAAAAGCGAATATGGATACGTACCGGAAGAAGCCACCGACCGTCAGATGTACGGCACTGTGCTCACAGTGGTTCAGGAGATGCTTTTGGATAAACGGGGGGAATACTTAGATCAACTAAAGCAAAAGGACCCCAAGCGGATTTACTACATGTCGATGGAATTTTTGGTGGGGCGCTCGTTGAAAAACAACCTCTATAACCTCTGCCTGGAACCGGAGATGAAACGGGCTGTGGCAGAGCTGGGCTTCGACCTGGAGCGCATCTACGAGATGGAACCGGACGCCGGCCTGGGAAACGGCGGCTTGGGTCGTCTCGCCAGTTGCTATATGGACGGAGCTACCACTTTGGGCTACCCCGTCACCGGATTTTCCATCCGCTATGAGTTCGGTATCTTTAAACAGAAGATTGTAGACGGATGGCAGTTGGAATTTCCCGACAACTGGCTGGAAATGGGCTCCTATTGGCTCACCCCTCGGGTGGACGAAGCAGTGGAAGTCCACTTTGACGGCAGCGTCACCGAGCAGTGGAGTGAGCAGGGCCTCAAAACCATCCACAAAGATTACTACTCCGTCCGGGCCGTCCCGTACGACCTGCTCATCTCCGGCCACAAAAGCGACGCGGTCAACTGCTTACGCCTATGGCGGGCAGAGTCGGCCGACACCTTTGATATGAACGAATTTTCCCGTGGGGAATATGTAAAATCCATGGAAAACGACGCCAAAGCTGCCGCTATTTCTAAGGTTTTATACCCTGCGGACGATCATATAGAGGGAAAAGAACTTCGGCTAAAACAGCAGTATTTCTTTGTCAGCGCCTCCCTGCAAAATATCATTCAGGTGCATCTGCGCCAGAATCCAACCCTCGACAACCTTCCAGACAAAGTGGTCATCCACATCAACGACACTCATCCCGCCCTCTGTGTACCGGAGCTGATGCGGCTTCTCCTGGATGACTACGGCTACCATTGGGAAAAGGCCTGGGACATCACCTGCCGTACCCTTGCCTACACCAATCACACCGTTATGAGCGAGGCACTGGAAAAATGGGATTTGAACCTCTTCCGCAAGCACCTGCCCCGCATCACCACTATCGTAGAGGAAATCAACCGCCGTTTCTGTAATGAGGTTTTTGAACGCTTCCCCGAAAAGAGAGGGGCAATCCCCTCCATGGCGGCCATTGGAGACGGCTGCGTCAGAATGGCTAACCTCTGCGTCATCGCCTGCTTCTCGGTAAACGGCGTTTCAAAACTTCACTCCGACATCCTCAAAGAGGACCTCTTTAAGGACTTTAACGACATCTATCCCAATAAGCTCACAAATGTGACAAACGGAATCGCCGCAAGGCGCTGGCTCTGCCAGGGGAATCCTCTGCTGACCAGCATGATCAAAGAGCTGATCGGTGACGGCTTTGAAAAGGACCTGATGGAGCTCAAAAAGCTGGAGCAATACCAAAACGATGATACCGTTCTCTCCTGTTTAGGGGATATTAAAAAGCGAAACAAAGAAAACTTAGCCCGGTATATTTCCAAGGAAAACGGTATCAACGTAGATCCCCATTCCATGTTTGACGTACAGGTGAAGCGACTCCACGAGTATAAGCGGCAACTAATGAACGCGCTGCACATCCTCTACCTCTATCTACAAATCAAGAATCACGGCTATCAGATGGAGCCCCGTACCTTTATTTTCGGGGCAAAAGCCTCTCCCGGGTACTTTATGGCCAAGGAAATCATCCGGTTTATCTGTGGCTTAGGCGATATGATTAACAAGGACAGCAGCTTAAACGGTATGCTCAAGGTGATTTTCTTAGCGGACTATCGAGTTTCCCTGGCCGAAATGATCTACCCCGCCGCCGAAATCAGCGAACAGATATCACAAGCGGGAAAAGAAGCTTCCGGCACCGGTAATATGAAGATGATGTTAAACGGCGCCTTGACCCTGGGGACGATGGACGGCGCCAACATTGAAATCTACGAGCAGGTGGGCAAGGACAACATCTTTATTTTTGGAATGGATACAGAAGAGGTCAACCGCCTCGCTGCAGAGGGCTACCATCCCCGCAAAATTTACGAGTCAAACCCTTCCGTTAAGGAAGTGCTGGACTTTGTGCAGAAGGGCGGCATTGAGGGCAAAAACTTCGAGACGATTGTAAATTATCTGTTGAATAACGACAGCTATATGTCGCTCGCCGACTTCGAAAGCTACCGCCAAATTCATCAAACGGTAAACGACGCTTACAAAGATGCTCGCCATTGGAACCAGATGTCCCTTCACAATATCGCAAATTCCGGGATTTTCTCCGCTGACCGCAGTATTATGGATTATATTAAAAACATTTGGTATAAATAAATATATTTTATACTTACCGATTGAAAATCAATTTTCAATCGGTAAGTTTTTTGCAAATTTTATATTGTTTATAAAATTTAATATAACTCTTTACATTAACAAAAAAATCTGATAAACTGTTTTTATTCTGTTGAAGATGACAAAAATGGTAAGGAGTTGCATACCAGTTGCACAGTTTCTTTGACAGAATGATGACATTTTATCTAAAAGGAGGTGGCAGAGTGTTTTTCTTACATTTACCCAAAGCTGTAGAAGATGCTTTTGAAAGACGCGGCGTTTCAAAAGAGAATATCCTCTATACGGCAAAAGCAGATGTTTCAAAACAGAATCGCTACCAAGAAATTTACTTTGCGTTGACCCCAGAAGAACTATGTATTCTTTATGGGCATGAAAAGCTTGTGCCCAACAAACGGGGACGCAAGGGCGAAAATGAAATCCTATACGACGTGTCCGACTACTGCGCCTTTCCCCTCCAAACAATTAAAGACGTTCAGATAGACAGGCTGTACACCGTTTCGACTTTCATTTTAAAATTGGAAGCAGGAGAAAAAACGGTATGCAGGCTGTCTCTTTCGTCTGTGGGGGTTTTTGAAAAATTCAAAGAACGCATTCTCCACACGAGAGATCACCTCCCCATAGACGACAGCGGACTAAAAGACGAGTTCAAATGCTGCCCTGTCTGTAAAAGACTTTACCCCAGCCAGGAACGCAATATCTGCCCTAACTGTCTTACAAATGCCTCGTCCTTAAAACGGATGTTGGGTGAATACCGGGCATATTGGAAAGAAGCCCTCTTAATTTGCTTATGTGTGATAAAGAAGCAATAGAAGTGCAAAAAATTTTGCCGTTCCTATCCGACACTTGGCCATTGTGTCGGATAGGT
>CAJFOJ010000046.1 GCA_904396495.1 uncultured Oscillospiraceae bacterium | reverse complement strand
TCAACCTGCCGGGCGACGATCAGACCGTGGAACGGCAAAGAAAAGGCAGGACGGCATGACCTTTCAGCCATGCCGCCCTGCGACAATCAAATTACTTCTTTATGGGAGCGCGCCATCCAAAGAGCGCCTTTTATTTTCTGGATTTTTAGAAATTATATGACGCCGACGCTTTGACTTCCTATTGAAAAAGCTAGCTATGTTGAGAGGTTATAAAGGGCGATTACCTTGCTAAAATTTGACAAAATGGTTTGTAGAGGGAAAAAATTGTTGAAAAAACAGTAAAACTAAGATTCGACAATTTTCGTATTTGATTTGTGTTATGATTTTTATGCAACATAATCTCAAATCAATCAAAAATTCGAATACCTATTATGCAAAAAAACACAGGCCTGGGAAATCCCGGGCCTGTGTTTTTCAAAAGGGAATAGTTGAATGAATTTAGAATATTATTTTCTAATAAACTTGAAATTATTGGAAAATGAGGTATAATAAACATAGTATCGAGAGCTTTCTGTGAAACCCTCAGCTGAAAAGACCGGTTTTTGTTTTTATATCTGCTAAAGCGAGCGGGTTTATGGTATAATGCTCTTATCAGCAAACAAAAGTTGTTTGCAAAGTACCAAATGACGGATATTATCCCGCCTACCCAGGATAAGTGGGAATTATTTTATCTTAATTTGGATTATCGTCCCTGTGGCTGCGCCACCCATTGCGCAGGGTACATTGAAAGTATGGTATACTGAAATGGAGAAAAGGTTTGTCTGATTTTGCGGTTTCAGGGCCGGCCCACCTGAAGGAAAGGGGTGAAATATGATTGCCTACAATCCGATTCCCGGAAGAATTATCGACCTTATTTATGCGCAAATGCTCCGTTACGATTATTCCGGGTGTCTCAGGATGGCCAACGAACGGAATCTTTTTGTCGAAGACCGCAATCGGATAGTGCATCAAGGGTTCCTTGAGACTCAACTATCCCCTCATTCCGCACTCAGCGTTTTATTTACGATATACAGAGGGGATAGCTGCATGAACCGGTTGATTAGCTCCTCGAAGTCTCTTTTCCGGTTTAAGTCGGTGCAGGCATTCTTAGATTGGCTTCGCCGGATGGAGCCCGCTGATTTTTTCGGGCGTGTCCTGCGGGTATTCGACCGCCGTTCCGCTCCGTTGGCTGAATATCAAAACCGGCTGAGAAACAATAGTATGCTGCTTTCGCTGATCCGCTCTTTCGAACTGGAGGAGAAACACCAGTTCTATCTGTTGAGCCTCTGTTTAGACAAGGAGCGGTATCTGCGGGAACTGCATCAAAGCTTTACCCAATGCATTCAGTTGCTGGAGCAGCTCAAATTCTGGAATTCCGGGACGAAGAGCCTGAACACCGCCAAGAATGTGGATGAGAAAAGGCTTTTTGGCCTTTTGGACAGGCCGGTGGAAGAAAAAGAAGCCGTTTATTACTCAATTTGTACACTTCCAGACGGCTTGATGCGGGTATTAGACCGGTCGGGAGAACTGGAAATCATCATCGGTTGTAACGCTTGTTCCCCATTGGACAAAAACGGAGCCGACATGGCCGACCTCCGGCTCATTGGCAATGCCTTGAGCGAACAGCGAAGGTTGGATATCCTCTCTGTCATCCGCGGGCAGGAACTGTACGCCACCGAAATCGCCAATGAGCTACACGTCTCCAACAATACCCTGTTTTACCACATGAACATGCTGTGTGAAGCAAAGCTGCTCACCACCCGTACCTCGGGCAGAAAAGTATTTTACTCCATCGACCCGCAGACGATCAAGAATCTTTCGCTTTATTTTGACCGGCTTTATCGCCGGGTGATGAGGGAGCAACGTGAAAGGGGACATTCGGAAGAAGAGGTGATTCAGTCCGCGCCCGGCAGCAGTTTGGAAAAATAATCCCGGTTTAATTTGACCGCTTCCGACTGGGGTTTGATTTTTGCCGCCTTTTCGTTGTAACGGAAGGCGGTTTTATGTTCCCCTAACCGGTCGTAGCAGACGCAGAGTTGAAGGTAAGGGATATAATCGTAGCAATCCGTCAGGACAAATCCGCCGGATTGGTCGTTGCGGGGGCGGGAAGCGGCGGTTTCGTACCAGAATATCGCTATCTGTAGCTGTCCTTTGTCCATAAAGTGTTTCCCCAAGTCGCAGCAGGTTTCTGCCCTCGGCGAATCATAGCTAAAACTGCGCAGCAGCATAAAAAGGGCGCTGTCCGGGTCGTTTAAAGCGTCGTAGCACGCGGCCGCAATGCGGCAGGCGTCGATACAGTTTTCAACCCAGCCCCGGCCGCCGTCCAAGAATTCCCGGAATACGGCGATGGCGTCCTCGTATCGCCCGTGATAGTACAGCTCCCGGCCATAGTAGAACTGTTGCCGCGGCTCTAACACGGCGCCTCCCGCCAGCATCGACTCAAAAATGCGGAGATTTCGGTCCGGATCCCCAGGCCCAATTTTTTGATGAGTCACCGCGGTTTCGGAGTAGACGATGTTCCCCCTGGGGGCGATCACCTCATGAATGGCCCCTTCCCAGAAAAATCCTTTGTTGTTTTTGATGAGCCGTTCCCGGTAGTAGCTGAAAGAAGGGGTGCCGTCCTCGTGAAAGGCGGTGTGGTATCTCATCATGACGATATCGGTGGCGGAAGGCAGGGATTCTTTCAGTTTTAAAAAGGACTCCCGGTCTTTATCAGTGAAAATGTCGTCGGCGTCCAGCCATAAGATGTACTCTTTAGTCGCCTTGGAAAATGAGTAGTTCCGCGCAGCGGCGAAGTCGTCCTTCCAGGTAAAATCGCAGACCAGGTCGGCGTACCGTCCGGCAATCTCTTTGGTATTGTCAGTGGAACCGGTGTCCACGATGATAATTTCGTCAGCGATGTCACCGACGCTGTTGAGGCATCTTTCTAAAACAGCCTCTTCATTTTTCACGATCATGCACAGGCTGATGGTAATCATAAAAAATCTCCCATTCCAATGTATTCGGCTGATTGTTGTCCGTGGCGTGGCCATAGCGGCCGAACTCTACGCTTTGTGTTTCATCATATGCGCTTAAGGGGATTTTTGAGAATGGGGAGGCCCTTGTAAAAGGGCTTTCTTTATGTCATAATAAAGTTGTGGGCAGATGGTGCCGCTATTGCCTCCAAAGTGCCCAAATGGCAAACCTTAACGGAAATGTGGCGCCCTTACCTATGCCGCAGATACTCGTTGGCAGCAAAAGATTGCATGTTACCTGGAGAAAGGAGATGGCGCCGTTGCGCAGTTGGGAAACGTTAGAACAAGCCTGCCTTCACTGTACCCGCTGTAAGCTTGGAAACACCCGTACCCATGTGGTCATCGGAAACGGCAACTTAAATGCCGACGTGATGCTGGTGGGGGAGGGCCCCGGCGAGCAGGAGGACCGGCAGGGGATTCCCTTTGTGGGTCCGGCGGGGCAACTGCTGGACAAGATGCTTTTGTCCATTGGCTTAAAGCGGGCGGACGTCTACGTTTGTAACATCGTCAAATGCCGCCCGCCCGGTAACCGAGATCCTGCTGCTGACGAAAAAGAGGCCTGTATGCCTTTTCTGCGGTACCAGACCTTACTCGTGCAGCCGAAGATTATCGTTTGTTTGGGGAGAATTGCCGCCCAATCCCTCATTGCCCCGGATTTTAAAATCACCAAAGAGCACGGAATCTGGTTTGAGCGGAAGGGATTTTGGTTGATTGCCACCTATCACCCCTCCGCTCTGCTGCGGGATCCTGTGAAAAAGCGCCCCGCTTATGAGGATTTAAAGTGTATCCGTCAGAAAATTGATGAAATATGCCCGATTAGAACTCCGGAAACGCCGTAACCTGCGTTTCCGGAGTTCGTTCGCATACAACATTTCCCGGTACGCACTCCCAATTTGCGGTTACGTCCGGCAGGTGTAGTTCTTTTGATTTCCCTTTAAATTACGATTGAAAAATTATTGTTTTATTTAATTTTTTATATATGATTGACAATTTTACATAAATAATATATGATTATATTATAAATTAATTTTAATTCATTTGGGGGACATTACGATGGCGTATTTTATTGGAAGTTTGATCGGGTTCATCATCAATGGCGTCGTTTGGGGGATTATCACACAGCTCATTATCAGTCACAAAAATTATGACGAGAATTGGTTTTGGTGGGGATTTTTCTTTGGATTCATCGCTGTTATCGTAGCCGCTGTAAAACCGGTGAACCGCAGCTATTATGAGACAAAAATCCTATCCTCTGTGGCGATGGAAAAACACGATAACGATATTTTGAAAAACAGTGGGTGGAAATGTAAAAAATGCGGCCGGGTTAATCCCAGTTATACGGGGACCTGCGCCTGCGGCAACACCAAAGCAAACAACGTCGCCGCTGTGAGCTCGAAGCCGGCAGCGCCGCAGCCGGCTAAAGAACCGGATCAATTTCAAGCAATCCGCAAATACAAGGAACTGCTTGACGACGGGATCATCGGTCAAGAAGAATTTGATAAAAAGAAAAAGGAATTGCTCAATTTATAGATGGATGACTGATACACAAATTTTACACCAATAGGGTAGCCGATTTTACAGAAAATAGCGGATACTGTTCCACAGAGGGGGTATCCTGCTATGAATTTGCTGCGGAAAAGGATCGTGATGTTGAGCGTTGTAATAGGAGGCGTCATCCTCGCCGGCATTCTGATATTTTTGGCGGGGAGGTCGGAACTGACCATCGCGCTCTTTGCCGCCATCGGCGGCGTAGTCTCGTTAGGCGGCCTCATCTGGGGAATCTTGAGCATCCGTTGTCCTCATTGCGGCGGCTTTTTGCCTCTGCGGGACTGGTTTTTGGAATACTGTCCCCGCTGCGGCGAAAATCTGGAGCATCCGCGGGAAAGCACTCTGCCGCCCCGATAATCGCTTCCGCTTTCTGGTACAGTCAAAGATTGCGGGGATGCCCCAGAATCTTTCCATACATAAGAACAGTGACCTGCCATATGTCCACGCGGCAGGTCACTCTTTTTTGCTGCTATCTTTATTAAAACGGCGCAGCCTGCGGCGATTACTTTTCCTCTGGCGGCAGCAACCGGGCATCCTTGGAAAAAAAGGTTCGATAGCCCAGCGAGACGAACAGCACCACTGCCAAAGCGGTGGCCCCGAGGATGGCTAACATGATGCCAATTTGATACTTAATGGCGGTCAGCGGAAAAGTGCCCGACAAAATCTGCCCTGTCATCATGCCAGGCAGGGAGACGATGCCCATGGTGAGCATGTTGTTCATGGTGGGCAAAATGGCGCTGTCAAAAGCGTCATTGACGATCTGCTTGGTCGCCGTAAAGGGCGTTGCGCCCAGCATGAGGGAATTCTCGATGACATCCCGCTTGTCGGCCATATCGCCGCAGAGCTTGTTGGCACCCAGGGCCAGGCCGGTCATACAGTTGCCCACCACCATGCCGGAGATGGGGATAAAATACTGGGGATTGAACCAGGGGCGGACCTGCAGTACCACAATGATAAAAAAGGCGGCTGTCATAAGCGCTCCAAAAATCATCGAAAAGGCGGCCAGCTGTTTTAACTTCCGGGACATGGGTATTTTGACCCGTTTGATGGCGTTAAAGATGGCGAAACCCACCATAATCGCAACCATGAGAACAGTGAGCCACCAGTGGGCGTGCCGGAATACCAGCATCAGGATAAATCCCATCACCGTCAGCTGAATCGTCATCCTTGTGGTTGCGATGAGGATTTCCTTTTCCCTCCGGATTCCCCTGCTTTTAAAGATGACGAGCAAAATCAGCACAAAGACATAAGCGATGGCAAGTTGCCCGATGGACAGATCCATGACGGCGCTTTCAGTCATCTTTCTTTTCCCCCTTCCAGGAACTTCCCTCCTTAGGATGGGCGGTGTTCTCCTCCACCTGCCCTCTGACGAGGCGGATCCGCCCTTCTGGAAACCGCCCGGCCACCTGGGGGGAATGGGTCACTACAATAAGTTCTTTTCCCCGTTCCAGCACGAATTTTATCAGCAGATTGAGGATGAATTCTTCGGTTTTTTTGTCCAAAGCACTGGACGGCTCGTCCAGCAGATAGGTGTCGGCGTCCATCAACAGCACCCGCGCCAGGCAGAGCCGCTGCCTTTCCCCGCCGGACAGGGTAGAGCAGCCGTCGTCCGGGAGCTTTTCTAATCCCACTTCCCGCAAGATTTCCCGCAAGGCGCTTTCCGGCCGGGGAATCCGCTGGGAAAACAGCCGCCCGATCTGCAAATTTTCGCCGATGGTGCCGGGGTAGATGACCGGGCTCTGCCCCAGCATGACTACATCCCGCCTGAGGGCTACGCTGTTGAGTCCCGACAGGTCCTCCCCGTTGTAGCGGATGACCCCTTCGTCCGGGACAATCAGCCGGTTGAGCATTTTGAGCAGCGTGGTTTTGCCGCTCCCCGAGGCCCCAACAATACAGGTGATCGGCTGGTCGATGGTGAGCCTTGGTATTCTGAGAATATCCTTAAATTTTAAATTTTCGATGGTAAACATCCGCTTTATTCCTCACTTTTGGCTTTGATAAGGAAATTCCATCTGTGTAACCTTTATAGAGGGCAGCTTCCTTTGGAAAATTGCCGCCTCTGGATTGGGATAGCCCACCAGAGTGGGGGAACTGCTTTGGTGATTGGCGGCGTTTTGTAAGACCGCTTGACGGGAGGCGTTTGCGTAGCAGTAGAGGCATCCGTTAAGGCAACTGTCGTAAATGCCTATGTCGGCGCTCTGGATACAGCTACATCCCTTCCGCTGCCCCGCGTCCTTTTTCCCGCGGATGGGGGCCCCCACCACTGCCTCGGCAAATGGTTCGCTGATGCAGGCCTCCCGAACAACGCCAAAACGGCTGAAATCAAATTCCTCACAGCAGGCGGAAAGTGTCATCCCATACTGCCGGGCAATGCCGGAAAGTCCCTCGGCGATCTCCTTTATCTCCTCTTCCGTCCAGAGGTGGGACGCCAGCGCCTTACCCTCGGGCGGAAGCTTTTGATACCAGTCGAGCAAACTGAACACGCAGCGCCTGGTTTGCCCCGCAAGCTCCTTTGCCATCTCTGTAAACGCCTTTAAATGCCGCCTCACTGTCCAGTGTTCCGACAGGATCACCGGATCATACCGCCAGACCATTTTTTCAGGCCCCAGCCGCTTAGACAGGGTGCAAAACGCCTTTAAAAGCTCTTTTTTCGCCGGCAGGTTCGGTTCGATGTCCCTGCCGTAAGGAGTGATGGTAAATTGAAACCCGAAGGGAATCCCAAACCCCTCCAGCTCGTCTAAATAGGGGAAAAGGGGAAGGGGGTTCTTAGTCCAAAAGACGATCCCCTCCGCCTCCTCCCCCGAGAGGGATACCCTGCTCAGCTGCCGCAAGTTGCGCGGATTGGGGACAAGGGCGAACCCCTCTCGCATCCGGTTTAAAAACCACTGGGGATAGCAGGCTGGGATATCGGTCCGCCGGCTGGCGCTGATGAGCATGAAAATTCCCTCCTATGTGATTAACTAAGGTTAGTATACCATTTCTGGGGAAAAATGAAAAGGCGGATAATTTTTCAGAAATTTTGAAGTTTTTATTGCAACTTTCGCGTAAAAGAAATATAATAGAATCTGATTTGTATGGAATGGGAAGCCAGCCGGTTCAACGCCGGGCCATGTCTTTTTCTCACCAAAAACGCATAGGAATGGAAAAGAACATGGGGCTATTATAAGATATGATTGGTTGGGAGAGCGGCTGTTACCCGCCCTGTCCCATGCCGGAAAGGAAGGACTGTAAGGATGCAGATTTGGGAGATTATCAAGGCGGCGATTCTGGGGATTATCGAGGGCATTACCGAATGGCTGCCCATCAGCAGCACCGGCCATATGATATTGGCCGACGAATTCATCCGCCTAAATGTTTCCGACGCTTTTAAGGAAATGTTTCTCGTCGTCATCCAACTGGGGGCAATTTTGGCGGTGTTGGTGCTCTACTTTCACAAGCTAAACCCCTTTTCTCCCAAAAAATCCTCTGAGGAGAAAAAAGAGACCTTTTCCCTCTGGGGGAAAGTCATCGTCGCCTGTATCCCGGCTGCGGTCATCGGGCTGCTATTTGACGACAAAATCGATGAACTCTTTTATAACTATATCACCGTGGCCATTACCCTTATCCTCTACGGTATCCTTTTCATTGTCATCGAAAACCGGAACAAAAACCGTACTCCCAAGGTGAACACCCTGGCCGAGCTCTCCTATCAGACGGCCCTTTTCATCGGCGTTTTCCAGGTGCTGTCCCTGATCCCCGGCACCTCCCGTTCCGGCGCCACCATCTTAGGCGCCATCCTCATCGGCACCTCCCGATATGTGGCCGCGGAGTTTACCTTTTTCCTGGCGATTCCTGTTATGTTCGGCGCGAGCCTCCTAAAAATCGTCAAGTTCGGTTTTGACTTTACCGGCAGCGAAATTGCCATCCTCCTCACCGGTATGATCGTCGCCTTTGTCGTCTCGATCCTCGCCATCAAATTCCTCATGGGCTACATCAAAAAACACGACTTTAAGGCCTTCGGCTGGTATCGCATCGTATTGGGCATTATCGTGGTGGGTTACTTCTTAATAAAAGAATTTGCCCTGTAATTGCTTTGATCGGGGATTTGGGAACATTTTGATCCGTCGGGGCATAAAATGTCGAAACTGAGAAATTGTTTGGGATACTCTGGCGTTTCGACGCGCCGGCTGCCCAGCCTGTTTCGATATGCTTTTCCACAAAAAAATTGCGTGAAAAAAGGAAGCTGTCTCAGTTTTTGGCAGCTTCCTTTTTTGTCCCGTGGTTTGTAGGGCAAGATGCCATTGGAGAATACCGATGAAAAATAAAATCAATTCATTTAGAAGACAGCGACACCCTTTCCGGAAGGGATTAAAAGGAAAAACCGGATTTTTTCAGCATACGTCCTGTACCGGTGGAGGAGTAGCCGGCGGAACACCATGGGGAGGGCATCCCGATGGCGATCCTTAAGCTGCGCTATTCCGGTGACGAAATTCTCAGCCAAAAGTGTCTAGAGGTAGAGGCGGTAAACGGCGAAATCCGCTCGATATTGCGGGATATGGCGGACACCATGTATCACGCCGGGCACTGCGCAGGCTTGGCCGCCTGCCAGGTGGGAATCCGAAAGCGTTTGGTGGTCATCGACGTGGGGAACGGCCTTTTCAAGCTCGTCAATCCCCGCATTCTGGACTCCGGCGGTTCCCAGCGGTGTGTCGAAGGCTGTTTGAGCTTTCCCGGAAGATGGGGGAGGACCATTAGACCCCAATGGGTGATTGTGGAAGCTCTCAACGAGCGGGGAGAGAAAACCCGTGTCAAAGGGCAGGGGCTTCTCGCCCAATGCCTCTGCCACGAGTTGGACCACTTGGACGGCATTGTCTTTACCCAGCGGGTGGTGGAATGGATGACGCCCTGAAAAAACGGAAAAGCGCCCGGAACTGCCGGGCGCTTTTGCTGTATTAAGGATGTTCACCACAGTTTTGACAAAACCGGGCGCTTTGGGGATTTCTGTGCTCGCATTTTTTGCAAATCCAATAGTCTGATAACATGCTTCTTTTGGCATAGGATGAGGAAGCGTTTGTCGTTTTTTTCGGTTCGGTACTCTGTAAATCTTTTTGAACGCTCCGAACGGTGTGGGCGGCGGACTCCACCGATCCGGCCAAAGAATCGACCCGGTCGAGGATTTCCCCCAACGTAAAGAAAATCAGGAAAAGCAGCAGGCCGCTGATCGCAATGGAAAAGAAAATGCCCCAACTGAAATCATAGGAAATATTTCCCCAAACAATTCCAGTAATGATCGAGGCGATTAACACGACAAATGAAGCTATTTTACATGCGATTGACATAAAATCCCTCCCAACTTTTATTTTGTTTATTATAATATATTTTATAAATTATGTCAATAAAAATGAATAAAAAATTTCATAATTTTAGGTATTTTGTAAAAACCGCCCCGAAAAGGGGCGGTTAAATTTATAGCTTGTGCTTTTCTGCATTTAGGAGCTGCTGTTTGATTTGCCAAAGCTTCTTTGAAAGGTCCACATAGTAGGTGTGAGGGTTTTCAAACCGTTTCACCTCGTCCCACAAGGCGTCCACCTGCTCTTGGCAGTATACCTTGACAGCGTGGATGTCCGGCAGATCGTACACCAGTTTTCCGCCTTTGAAAATCGGTACCAACAGTTCCCGGGCGGTAAAGTCTTTCAGGGTTTTCCGCTTCCAGGTGAAGTTCGGGTCGAAAATCTCCAGCGGCTGTGACTCGTCCACCGTCTCATCGTGGACGCAGATCAAATCGGCGATGGCTTTGCCCGTCTCCCTTTCCGATAAGCGGTAAACCTTTTTAAAATGGGGGGTGGTCACCTTGCCGGCATTTTCGCTGATCTTGATTTTGGGGATGATGTTCCCGTCCTTGTCCTCCTTGGCGGCCAGCTTGTAGACCCCGCCGAATACCGGATCGCTTTTAGCGGTGATGAGCCGTTCTCCCACCCCAAATAAATCGACCTTCGCCCCCTGCAACATGAGGTCCCGGATGATGAACTCGTCTAACGAGTTGGAGGCGACGATTTTGCAGTCTGTGAGCCCCGCTTCGTCCAGCATCTTCCGCGCTTTTTTGGAAAGATAGGTGATGTCGCCGGAATCCAGCCGGATACCGCAGTTTGTGATGCCTTTGGGGAGCAACACCTCTTTGAACGCCCGGATGGCGTTGGGCACGCCGCTTTCCAATACATTGTAGGTGTCCACCAGCAGGGTGGCGCTGTTAGGATAGAGTTCACAGTACGCCTTGAAGGCTTCGTACTCGCTGTCAAACATCTGCACCCAGGAGTGGGCCATGGTTCCCGTTGCGGGGACGCCGTAGTCCCGGTCGGTCATGGTGCAGGCGGTGCCGGCACAGCCGCCGATGTAGGCCGCCCGTGCGCCCAAAACCGCCCCCTCTGCCCCCTGGGCTCGGCGGGAGCCGAACTCGGCGATCGCCCGTCCCTCGGCAGCGCGGACAATGCGGTTTGCCTTGGTGGCGATGAGGGACTGGTGGTTTACCGCCAGCAGCAGATAGGTTTCGACAAACTGAGCTTCAATGGCCGGAGCCCGGACGATGAGGATGGGCTCCCCTGGGAATACCGGCGTCCCTTCGGGGACGGCATAGATGTCCCCGCTAAACCGGAACCCCCTCAAATAATTGAGGAAATCCCTGTCAAAAATCCCTTTGGCATCTAAATAGGAGATGTCCTCTTCGGTGAAACGCAGGGACTGAATGTACTGGACGATTTGCTCCAGTCCGGCGGCGATGGCGAAGCCGCCCTCGTCGGGGATTTTACGGAAAAATACGTCAAAGTAGGCGATATCGTTTTGCATCCCCTTTTTAAAATACCCGTTTGCCATAGTGAGCTCATAAAAGTCGCAGAGCATGGTAAAATTCTGTTGATCCAAATTTATTCTCTCCCATCTATCGGTTGATGACCTTGATTTGCAGGCCTTCCATTACATCCAAGGCTTTTTCGTGGAGTACTTGGTCGGCGCCCGCCGTACAGGACGCGTCCACCGAGACCAGAGCCTCGGGAAGTGCCGCCTTGGCGATGACGGCGTTGGAGATGACGCAGATGCTGGAGACCAGCCCCACAAGCTCCACCTGTCCATACTGTCCTTTTCTTAATAATTCCCCCAGTGGAAGGCTCCCAAAGGCGTCCTTTTCAACGACAGCCGCCGCCTGGGACAGGTAATTCCCGGTTTTGCCGTATACTTCCCAGCCGTCCGATCCTTTGACGCAGTGGACAACCGGCAGATTTTTCCCCTCCTGTGTACTGAGGTAATCCTCCCCGTGGGTATCCAGGGTAAAAATTAAGTTTCCCCCTGACCGAAGGGTCTCCTCTATCTTGGCCACAATTTTTTCATCCAGCTTGGCCGCCTCCGGGAATCCCAAACTCCCTGATACAAAATCTTTTTGGTAATCGACTACAATTAGGGCTTTTTTCATCAAAACACGCTCCTCTTTGCGGATACAGCCGTTTATAGTTCCTATTTTACCCGTTTTTTTCTGGGTTGTAAAGCAGAACAGGGGGTGGAATCTGTGAAATCGCCTGCTCAACAGTTGGTTGAAATAAAAAACAGCCCATTCAACAGCTGCTTGTTGGACAAATTGAGCCCTTTCGTCTATACTGGCATCATACGGTACCGTTAATTCTCATGAATTTACAGAAAGGTGGATGGAACATGGCCTTTTTTATCGATCAAATCGGGCGGAGAATCTCCGAGCGCAGAAAAGAGAAAAATATGACCCAAATGGAGCTTGCCGAGCGGATGGGCATCAGCTTTCAAGCGGTCAGCAACTGGGAGCGTTGTAATTCGATGCCCGATATTGTGAAACTTCCGGAATTGGCACAGGTCCTTGACATGTCCCTGGACAGCCTTTTGGGATACGGGGAGCCTGCAGAACTTTTAAAGCATGCGGCGGAAGGGAAAACGGAAGAATTTGTCCGCGAAAAAAAAGTGCCCCAACAGGTCTTTGAAGAGGTGGCCCCCATGCTCCCTCCAAAGGATGCCGACGTGGTATTTGAGAATACTGTGCCGCCCTTTGACTTGTCGGACGTTGCAGAGATACTCCCGTTTATCAGCAAAAGTCTGATTGACGACCTGTTTCGGAAAGAAGTGGAGAATAAAAATTACCCGGATTTGGACGATTTGGAAGAATTACTGCCATTTGTCAGTAACGAGCTCCTTGCCGAAATGGCGGAGCAGTATCTCTATCGCGACAAGGACGTCACCTCCTGTTTCCCCTTTCTTTCCAAGCAACAGGTGGACCGGTTATGCAAAAAAATCTATGAGGCTTACGGACTGGAGGGAATGGACGACCGGGATTGTTTTCCCTTTATGTCAAAAGAAGCGCTCACTGAGCTGGCCAATCAGGAGTACGAAAAAAGCGGTTTAAGCGATATGGAACTCCTGGCTCCTTTTCTCAGTCAGGCTGAGCTCTGTGAACTGGCCAAAAAGGCAATTTCCAAAGACGGTATCAAAGCGATTGTACCTCTCGCGCCCTATTTGGATAAAAGGCTACTTAAGGGATGGATTAAAGAAGTATTTTGACTGGATTTTTCAAATACCGTCCTTGACGCGGCGCATTCTTGAAACCCGTTTAGCAGCCTTCCCCAAAGCCGCATTGTGCTAACGTAGCGTGAAACGTAACTAGCAATCAAGGAGTGCCCCTTATATGAAACGGGCCCCCGCTTTGCCGGGGGCCCGTTTCATATAATCTTATTTTATTTTGATAGGGGAGAGTGTAAGGCGGAAATTAAATTCCGTCTCTGCGAACCGGTATTGCTTGAGCATTTCCGGCCCGCAGGAGTTGGAGCCGACGCCGCACTGCTTGTAATCGAGGCAAAGCACGGTGTGGCCGGATTCTGTGAGCTCATAAGCGTGCTTTTTGTTTCCCAGCTCCTCCTGGGTGTAGTGGGAGGCGTTAAAGGAGAAGGTGTCGGGGGACGCGGCGAACAGGGCGGTCTCCCCGTCGGAGAGGCAGGTGTAGCGGCAGCCGAAACGGCTTCCGTTTTCCTGGGGTTTCAGGTAATTTTCGTGGAGTTCCCCGACAGTGGAATCAAAGCGGGAAAGCCAGCTGGAGCGGCGCTTGTCGATGTAGCTTTCATTGGGGCCGTAGCCGAAGTACTCCACCTGCTCCATCCCATTTGGGAGGAAGAGCCGCAACCCAAAGCGGGGAAGGCCCGGAAATTCCGGATCACGTTTGACGTCCAGTTTCACTTTGACGATGCCGTCTGCGGAAACTGTCCACTGCGCTTCGATGTCCAGGATCCGCTGAATGTGAACGGCGGAGATAGAAAGGATGCTTTTGATGACGATTTCTTTGTCGTTTTCAGAAACCTGGGTTTCATAGGCGCGGGTGACAGCGCGGTCGAAGCTCGCTTTTTTCCACTCTCGGGCAATGTTGCTGTCGTTGTCGGTGGGAGCGCGCCAGATGTTATACTCCATGGGCTTTGTGAGTATGGTGCGGTTTTCGAAGACCATCTCGCCAAAAACAGCATGATGTTTGTTGTAGACATAGCGGAAATTGCCGCCGGAAATGATGATGTCCCGGTCATCCTCGCGATAGGAGAGGGGGGATTCCATACGGGCGGGCGAAAGTTCGCGGAATCGGTTGGCTGCCGGGGTGCCTTCCGACAAAACGATCTGGTCAAAGCCCAAGAGATGGCCTTTTTGAGTCAGAGCGGCGTCTTCTCTCTGCCGGTAAAGGAATCGGATGGCCACGTTTCCGTCGCTGGGGAAGGCGCAGTCTAAAAAGACCTGTTTTGACTGATGGGGAGCGATATCCAGCATCCAGCGCTCGGTGATTTCGCCGGTCTCGATGACAGAGCCGTCCACCGTGATCTCGTAAAAGACGTCTACTGCGTCCTTTAAGTTTAAAAAGTCAAACTGGTTTGCAAAGCGGAAGCATTTTTTGGAGAGATCCTCCAAGCTTGCCCTGATTGGCCGGATGACGTTTTTGTATTCCAAAAGGCCCGTATGAGGGGTGCGGTCGGGGTAAACAAGGCCGTCCACGCAGAAGTTATTGTCATGGGGAAACTCGCCGAAGTCGCCGCCGTAACAGTATTTTTTCCGGCCGTCGGCAGTACGGCCCATATAGACCGCGTGGTCGCACCACTCCCAGATAAAACCGCCGCAGAAGTTGTCGTAGGGGAAAAGGGCCCGGTAATAATCCTCCAAGTCCCCGGGGCCGTTGCCCATGGCGTGGACATATTCACAGAGGATCATGGGATGGGTCTTGGTTTCGTCCTCCAGATACTCGACGCTTTCCTCAATGCTGGGATACATCCGGCTGTAGAAGTCAAGGCTGTCGGGGATGGCAATGCGATTCATCTGTTCGGAGTCATAGTAAATGCTTTCGTAATGGGTGGGACGTGTGGGATCGTAGGCTTTCAGCCAGGCGGCGGCCTTGGCGAAATTGTCGCCGTAGCCGGACTCGTTCCCCAGGCTCCAGATCACCGCCGAGGGGTGGTTGCGATCCCGGATGACCAGCCGCTCAATCCGGTCGAGGATGGCTTCCTCAAACAGGGGATCACTGGCGATGATAGTGAAATCCCACTTGTTATCTTTACTGTAAATGTCGCATACGCCGTGGGTCTCAATATCGGCTTCGTCAATGACGTAAAAGCCGAACCGGTCGCAGAGTTCCATCAATTCCGGGGCGTTGGGGTAGTGGCTGGTGCGGATGGCGTTAATGTTGTGCTCTTTCATCAGCTTCATGTCCCGGATCACGTCTTCCACGGTGACGGCGGGGCCCACGAAAGGGCTGCTGTCGTGGCGGTTGACCCCTTTGAACTTCACCGGCCGGCCGTTGATTTTGAGCACCCGGTTTTCGATTTTTACTTCCCTGAAACCCACATTTACCGGGATGTATTCGTCGCCGGAATTGAGGATCAGGGTGTAGAGGAAGGGGGTCTCCGCCGTCCAGAGCTTGGGGTTCTCCACTTGGAGGGAAAGGGCGTTCCCGTCAAAGGCCCCCTGGGCGGCAACCTGAGACGTCTCGTCCAGCAGGATGTATTCCACGCCGGAAAGGCTTCCACACGGGTCGATTTGTACCTTGAGCTCTGCCGAATCGCAAGAATCGTTCAGCGAAGTGTCCACCCGGATGTCCCGGATGTGGTCTTTGGGGCGTTTTAGGAGGTAGACGTCCCGGAAAATGCCGGAGGAGCGGAATTTGTCCTGGTCTTCCAGGTAGCTTCCGTCGCACCATTTGAGCACCAGCACCGACAGGGTGTTTTCCCCCTGGCGAATGAAATCGGTGACGTCAAATTCGCTGGTGCAGTGGGACACCTGGCTGTAGCCCACAAACTGCCCGTTGAGCCAGACGTAGAAGCAGGAATCCACCCCTTCAAAGTTTAAATACTGCCGCTCGTCGACAGGCTTTAGATCAAGCCGGAATTTTGTCTCATAGGCGCCGCAGGGATTGTCCAGGGGGACATAGGGCGGGTCGTAGGGAAAGGGGTATTTGACATTGGTGTATTGGTGATGGTCGTAGCCGTGGCACTGCCACACCGACGGCACCGGGATGGTGTCTTTGAAAAAGCCGTCGTTTTCCCCTTCCCAGAAAGGGGTTTTGAGGTCGTAAACGCTCTCAAAGTAGCGAAAGCGCCAGTCCCCGTTTAAAAGCTGAAACCGCTCGGAGGATTTCCGGTCCCCCGACAGGGCGGCATTCACCGAAAAATAGGGGATGTAGTACGCGCGGTTTGGCTCCGTGCCGACGTGTAGGACGGCGGGGTTTTCGTAGTAGTTTTCAATCAGCATCTGTTGCACCTCGTTCAGGCTGTTTTTATAAATTGCGAATGGGCTTATGGCGCCGGTCCTGCCTTGGAAGGATGGACGCCAAGCACTGCCCGCTTTTATTCATTAGATTTCATACCAGCGGATTTCATTGGCGGCAAGGTCCAGCGCAAAGGAATCCTGATCGGTGTAGACGGTGGTGGACTGGGGTTCATAGGTGTTGTTGACGACACAGTATTTGCCGTTTTTGACAAAGGCGTGAACCTCTACATTATAATTTGAGGAATACCACTTGTGCAGTTTATCTTCACTGTGGGATGCCCAAAGGATGGCGCGGTAGAGGATCCGGCTGTTCTCAAAGGAATAGGGCAGGCCGGAGATGTAGACGCTGCGGCCGCCGCCGTAGCTGTTCACTGCCATCTGGACTTCTTTTTCCCGCTGGATCAGGATTTCTGTGCCCTCCAGGGCGTAGATGTTCTTCTTTCCTTCGCCAAAGTCCACTTGGCCGGCCACATCGGCCAGGATGAAGTGATCTGGATGCTCATTCCAGTTGTACTTGTCGTAGTTTAAGGTAAAGCCGGTCTCCTTCTCCACCCCCAGCAGGGATGCCAGCTGGAGATAACGCCCCTGATACTGGTGGCCGGAGGGCTCGCCCACGCCGATGAAACCGCCGCCGTTATGAACAAATTTCCTCACTGCGGAGGAAATGATGGGGTCTTCCCACTCTGCGCCGCCGGTGTGGGCGGTATCGCCGTCGCCCACATTGATGATGACATCGATAGAATCCAAAATAGCGGGATTTTTGCGGATGTCGTCAAAGGAGATAAATTTCACGTCAAAGGGGGCGCCGGACAGGGCTTCGATGACGCCTGCGTAGGAATAGTTTTGTTTCTGATACAGGGCGTGGTGAACCATGTGGCAGCCCCAGGCGCGCATCTTACCCCAGGAATTCAGTACAGCCACCGTTTTGACGCAATAGGGGGTCGTGCCCTTGATGTTGTCGTAAAGTTCCCGGAATTCGTCGCATACCGACTTGATGTAATCGATAAAGTCGGGGAACTGGATGGCCAATTTCAGATAGCCGCCGTAGCCGATCCGGTCGATGGGCTTGCGCAGGATGGCGCGGCGGGCGGTGACCCAGTTTTCCTTGGCCTCCCGCACCGGATCGCCGCCCTCGTGGAAGGTGTCCGGGAAAAAGTAAGGCAGGAACCGCCCCTCTGTGTACTTGACGCCGGGAATATCGGAAATCAGCCGCAGGGTGGAACCGTTGCCCACGCTGCCGACCACTGCGTCCAGGCCGATAGATGCAAACTCCTCCATAAAAGGCTCGGTGCCGATCCAATGGTCGCCTAAGAACATCATGGCTTCCTTGCCCAGCTCGTGGGTGATGTCCACCATCTCCTTGGCGAGCTTTGCCACCTCTCTGCGCTGGAACGCCTGGAAGTCCTTAAATTCCTTGCTGGGGATCCGGTACTGGTTGTTGTAGTAGCCTTGATCGATGATGAATTCAGGGCGGAATTTGTAGCCCACCTCCCGTTCAAACTGCTCCAGGATGTAGGGGGATACCGAGGCGGAATAACCGTACCAGTCCACGTACTTTTCCCGCTTCAGCTCGTCAAATATCAGGGTGAACTGATGGAAAAAGGTGGTGTAGCGGATGACGTTGACATAAGGGTGCTCGGCGATGAATTTGCGGAGCCGCTCCATGGAATAGGCGTGGGTTTTGGGCTGGCGGACGTCAAAGGTGATCTGATGCTCGAAATCCTTCCAGTCGTTGGTGACGGCGTTGTACATATGTACCGGGTCCCAGATGAGATAGGCCAAAAACGACACGGTGTATTCGTGGAAGGGCTGGGGCTTTGGAATGACGACGCAGCCGCATTCTGCGCAGTAGGTCCAGCTTTCGGGTGCCAGGGGCTCGCCGGTGGTCCGGTCCACCACTTCCCACCAGCGCTTGATGTCGTCTTGGGTGTTGACCTGCATCAGCTCGGGGGCGATGCCCTTCATCAGCGGGATTTTTAGCTCCCCGTCGGAAGCGGTGTAAAAGCCGGTCATGATGTAGCACTGCTGCACTTCGTCGGGGTTGGCCTTCGCCCAGGCGTTGTCCTTCCGGGTGGTGTAATAGGTGGAATAGATCTTTGCGTTTTGATTTCTGAGCTCTGCGGGAAAATCGGTGCCGTCGCAGTCCCGGATGGCATCTGCCCCCCAATACTTCAAGATTTCCAGCGTTTCCGGTACAACGTCCAGATCAGTGGGGATGGTGACGCGGCCGGTGGATTTGGTTTCACTCATTTTATGACCTCCTTGATTGTGATGTTTCACAAGACATAACGGACGTGTTAAACGGAGTTTGGCTCTATGCCGACGTGTAGAATATTAGGGTTTTTGTAGTGCTTTGCAATCAACGTCCGTTCCGCACGATCTTCCATTAATTTTGCAAGTTTTATGATACCGGTATTCATTATAATACACAATCTTCTTTTTTTCTACTGATATTTTCTCACAATTATGGATAATTATTGTAGCTAAAATGCTGGAAACTAAGGCGTTTTATAAAATGCGCACAGGCCTTGTCAAGAGGGGCTTAGAAAAGTTGAAATATCTCCCAAAAAGTGATAAAATATTTATTTAGTGAGTGTACTTTTGGGGGAAAAGGATTTTTTCCCAAAAAAATAAAAGTGAGCAATATGCGCATTCCATGTGAGAATATTGCGCATGTCGGCAATAGATAGGGAGGACGGTATGCTGTTTTCAAAGTGGAGGCTGCCCCGCTTCGATGTGCGGGAGAGCAGGCTCATCCAGGCGGAATACGGGGTTTCCCCTATGATCGCCGACATTTTGGCGGCCAGAAAGCTTTCTCCTTTGGAGGTGGCGGAGCTTTTGGACGGCGAGTTTTCGCTGGAGGACCCGATGCTGCTGCCGGATATGGAAAAGGCGGTTTTACGCATTGAAGAAGCGGTGGAAAACGGCGAAAAGATCGCGGTGTACGGCGATTACGACTGCGACGGGGTGACGGCGACGGTGATTTTAGTTACCTTTTTGCAGTCGATGGGAGGAGACGTGTTTTACTATATCCCGGAGCGGCTGGACGAGGGCTACGGCCTCAACGCCGCCGCTTTGGACGAAATAAAGGAGCGGGGAGCCTCCTTAGTCGTCACGGTGGACAACGGCATCTCCGCCTTGAAAGAGGTGGAGTACGCCTCCTCCATCGGGCTTTCGGTGGTCATCACCGACCACCATCAGGTGGGGGAGACCCTGCCGGCGGCTGTGGCGGTGGTCAATCCCCACCGCAAAGATTACACAGGGGAATTCCGGGAGCTCTGCGGGGCCGGCGTGGCTTTAAAGCTCTGCGCCGCTTTGGACGGCGGGGACTACGAGCAGGTGCTGGAGTCCTTTGGCGCTTTGGCGGCTGTTGGCACGGTGGGGGACATTGTGCCGCTGCGGTCGGAAAACCGCCTTCTCGTCAAAAAGGGGATGGAGCAGCTCCCCTACACCGAAAACCTGGGGCTTCAGGCTCTGATGGAGGTGAGCGGCCTCAAAGATAAGCCGCTAAACGCCCAGAAGATCGCCTTTGGCATCGTGCCCCGCATCAACGCGGCGGGGCGGATGGGCAGCGCCAAATTGGCGGCGGAGCTGCTGCTCTGCGAGGACGAGGAGCGGGCGCTGGAATTGGCCCGGGAGGTGGATGCCCTCAATCTGGGCCGCCGGGAAGAGGAGGAACAGATCCTCTCAAAGGTCCAGGCCCAAATTGAGGCAAAACCGGAGATGCTCCTGGACCGGGTGCTGGTGGTGGCGTCGGAGGGGCTCAACCACGGGGTGGTAGGGATCGTTTCCTCCCGGCTCATCAATTTATACGGCAAGCCCAACATCGTTTTGTCCATAGAAGGGGACACCGCCACCGGTTCCGCCCGCAGCATCGGCTTTTTCTCGCTGTACCAGGCCCTCTCGGCCTGTTCAGACCTTTTGCAAAAATACGGCGGACACAAATCCGCCGCCGGCATGACCGTCAAAACCTCCGACATCGGGGAGTTTCAACGGGCGATCAACCGCTACGCCATGGAGCACCACGACAGGATGCCCGCGGCGGAGCAGGTGATCGATAAAGAGCTCCACATAGGGGATATTAATGTAGACGACGTCCAGGCGCTGGAGATGTTGGAGCCCTGCGGCGAGGGAAACCCTGAGCCGGTATTTTTGCTGCGGCGCTGCGTCATCGAGGGGATTTTCCCCCTGGCCGGGGACAAACACCTAAAGCTCAAGGTGAATTTTGAGGGCAAGAGCATCTACGTTTTGTATTTTCGCATGTCCACAGGCCGGTTTATCTACCCGGTGGGGAGCCGGGTGGACATTTTGGCCAATTTGGAGCTCAATACCTTTCGGGACGTTACTTCCATTGCGGTGAAGCTCAAGGACATCCGGCCCACCGGCTTTGACGACGAAAAGATGGCAAACGCCGACTACTTTTACGGAAAAATCCGGAGGGGGGAGCCGGTGGACCAAAAAATCCTCGGCATTTCGGTCCCCACTGTGGAGGAGCTGCGGACGGCCTACAAGATTATCAGGCAATTAAACGGCAAAGAGCTGCATATGGATCTTTTGTACCTTTGCGGCTTTGCGGGAAGGATAAACTACTGTAAATACCGGCTGATGCTGGACATTCTGTCGGAGCTTTCCCTTGTCCGGGTGGCCCCCGATTTCTCGTCGGTGAAGCTTTGCGAGGGGGCGGGCAAGGTGAATTTAGAGGATTCCGCTATTTTGCGCGGGCTGCGGCAACGCGGCGATTGATCATTGACATAGAAGGGGAGAGAAGCTCCCCTTGGAAAGGAAAATTCATGAGCAATTCCATCGGCACCATTGAAAAATTGCTATCCGCCGTCCAGGCGAGTGACCGCAATTACGATGTGGAAAAAATCAAAAAAGCCTACGAGGTGGCGGAAAAGGCCCACAAAGGACAGCTCCGGCAGTCCGGCGACCCGTATATCAGCCATCCGGTTTCGGTTGCCATCATTCTGGTGGACCTGGGGATGGACACCGACTGCCTCTGCGCCGCCCTTTTGCACGATGTGGTGGAGGACACCGACGTGACGCTGGGCACCTTGAGCCGCCAGTTCGGGGAGGACGTGGCCGTCATGGTCAACGGCGTCACCAAACTGGGGCAGGTGCCGCTGGTCACAAAAGAGGAGCAGCAGGCGGAGAACATCCGCAAGATGCTCTTGGCCATGAACGAAGATATCCGGGTCATCATCATCAAGCTGGCCGACCGGCTCCACAACATGCGCACCCTGGACTTTAAGTCGGACGCAAGGCGGCGGGAAATCTCGTTGGAAACCATGGAGATTTACGCCCCCATCGCCCACCGGCTCGGCATCCGCGCCGTCAAGGAGGAATTGGAGGACCGGGCGCTTCGATACCTGGACCCCATCGGCTACAAGGAGATCGAGGACACCCTGGCCCTCAAAAAAGGGGACCGGGAGAAGTTCATCGACGAAATCAAGGAAAAAATCCTCACAAGGCTGAAGGAATACGGCATTGAGCCCCACATCGAGGGCCGGGTCAAGAGTATCTACGGCATCTACCGCAAGGTCTACATGGCGGGGCGGAGCTTTGAGGAGCTCTACGACGTGTACGCCGTGCGGGTCATCGTCAACACCGTCATCGAGTGCTACAACATCTTAGGCATCATTCACGACCTGTTCCAGCCCATCCCCAACCGGTTTAAGGACTACATCTCCACTCCCAAGCCCAACATGTACCAGTCGCTGCACACCACCGTCATCGACAAGGAGGGCATCCCCTTTGAAATCCAGATCCGCACCTGGGAGATGCACTACACCGCCGAGTTCGGCATCGCCGCCCACTGGAAGTACAAGGCGGGCATACAGGGCAAGGATAAGCTGGAGGAGCGATTGGCCTGGGTGCGGCAGATCATCGAGTCCCAGCAGGACGCCGAGGGCGCCGAGGACATCGTCAAAAACATCAAAACAGACCTTTCCGCCGACGACGTCTTCGTCTTTACCCCAAAAGGGGATGTGAAGAGCCTGCCCGCCGGGTCCACCATCGTGGACTTCGCCTACGCCATCCACACCGAGGTGGGAAACCGGATGACCGGCGCCAAGGTGGACGGGCGGATTGTGCCGCTGGACTACCAGGTGAAAACCGGCGAGATCGTCGAGATTATGACGACCAAATCTTTGACCGGCGCCCCCAAGCGGGACTGGATCAAAATTGCCAAGACCAGCGAGGCCAGAAACAAAATCAGGGCCTGGTTTAAAAGGGAGCGGCGGGACGAGAACATCGCCGAGGGCAAGGCGGAGCTGGAAAAGGAATTCCGCCGCAACTACATCCACTTCCAAAACGAAGAAAACTACGAGAAATTTATGGAGGCGGTCATCAAGCGGCAGCACAAGGAGTCCTTGGACGACTTTTACGCCGCCATTGGCTACGGGGGGATCCTCCTTTCCCGGATTATGCCCCGGATCAAGGACGACTACGCCAAGCTGATGAAGGCCCACATCGCCGAAAACCCGGAGTTTACTACCCTCAAGGTCCCGACGCCCAAAAAATACACTAGCTCAGTTGTGGTGGAGGGCATCGACAACTGTCTCGTCAAATTCGCCCAGTGCTGCAACCCCCTGCCCGGCGACGAGATCGTCGGCTTTATCACCAGGGGGTACGGGGTGTCTATCCACAAAAAAGACTGCATCAACGCCATCACCTCGATGAACGACGTGGTGCAGCGGGAGCGGTGGATCAACGTCCACTGGGCCGACAGCAAGGCATCCCATTTTCGGGCGACGCTGGAAATCGTCGCCCACGACCGCAATTCCCTGCTGGCCGATGTGAGCGTGGCTTTCGCCAACATGCGGGTGCCCATCCACGAGTTTAACGCCAGGGAGTTAAAAAACGGCAACGCCAGCATTTTGGCCACCATCGGCACCCAGGGCAAGGAGCATTTGGAGACCATTATCCAGAAGCTCTCCAAGGTGAGAGGAGTCATCTCGGTGGAGCGGTCGGGAAAATAGGGCGGGTTTTGGCGGCATCCTGTTTGCCGCCCCGGCCTAAAGTGGGGGAAAACGGTATTTTCCCGCCCTTTCCCCATGAAAAAAGGCCGCCAGCTGGGCGGCCCAGGTAAAGGATGATAACATGAAACTTGTGATCCAGCGGGTGAAAAACGCCGCTGTCACCGCCGACGGCGTCCTTTCAGGGCGCATCCAAAACGGACTTTTGGCGCTTGTTGGCGTCGTGGAGGGGGACACCGAGGCCCAGGCCGAGTACCTGGCGGGCAAAACCGCCCGGCTGCGCATCTTTACCGACGAGGACGACAAACTGAACCTGTCGGTGCAGGACGTGAAGGGGAGCGTGTTGGTGGTCTCCAACTTCACCTTGGCGGGGGACTGCAAAAAAGGGAACCGCCCCTCCTTCGACCGGGCGGCAAAGCAGCCCGATTCCGAGGGGCTCTACCTCAAATATGTGGAGTGCCTGCGTAAACAGGGCATCCCGGTGGAAACCGGGGTGTTCGGCGCCCACATGGAAATCGAGATGACCGCCTGGGGGCCCATCACCATCTTGATGGACACCGAGCAGATGGGACATTGAAAAGAAAATCCTTTGGACGGGGATTTTCAAAGACGGTTTTTGCGCCTTTGCGACAAAACCGGCCAAAACACCCTGAAAGGAAGATATTGATATGAAAATATTTACCATACCGGTGGGGCTGATTCGGACCAACTGCTATCTGGTTCAAAACGGCAAAAAGGAAGCTGCCCTCATCGACCCCGGCGCCCAGCCGGATAAAATCCTGCGCTATCTCAAGGCCGAGGGGCTTTCCTTAAAGATGATTTTGCTGACCCACGGCCACTTTGATCACATAGGCGGCGTAGACGGGATTATAAAGGAGTACGACGTGCCCGTCTACATCCACCCCCAGGACGAGGAGATGACTAAAACCCCCTCCCAGAACGCTTCGGCGGAGTTTGGCGGGCCGGGGATTACCTGTTGCACCAGCAGGATTTACGGGGAAGGGGACGAAATCCTCTTTGACGATATTATCTTCCGCGTCCTCCACACCCCCGGCCACACCCAGGGGTCTGTCTGCCTCTTGGCGGAGGATGGGGAGGAGAGCGTCCTCTTCACCGGGGACACCGTCTTTGCCGGGAGCGTGGGCCGCACCGACCTCTACGGCGGCAGCTTCCCGCAGATCGCCGCCTCCGCCCGGAGGATCGCCGCCCTGCCGAAAAATTACCGGCTGCTGCCCGGACATGGGGAGGCGACCACCCTCGATTACGAGCGGGAACAAAATCCCTATCTCGCCTCGGAGCGGGATATTTAGGAATCTGGCTGCGACCGGCATGTTAATGGGCGGGAGGTTCTGCTTTCCCCCGAGAGCCGGGGCCCTCCATTGTGGGAGCCGTAAAACGCCCAATCCAATCTGCAAAGGAAATACCCTGTATGACAATTTTTTATAACGGCAACACTTTTAAATACGAGATGGAGAACATCCTAAAGCTCTTTTACCCGGTGCGGCGGTTTCAGCATGTGTTTGCGTCAAAAGAATACCCCGGCGACGAGTATGTGAGCATTGACCTAAGCCCCGCCGGGGAAGGGGTTTGCGACCTGTCGGTAACGGTGAAAAAAGGGGACTTTTTCCGTACTCTGAAAACCCAAAACCACCCCGAAGCCGACGCCGAGATGGAATGTGCGCGGCTTCTCTACCGGATTCTCCACGAGCTCACCGGGGTGAGGCCCCAGTGGGGCGTTCTGACCGGCATCCGGCCGGTCAAATGGGTGCAGCGGCGGCTCAATGCCGGCAAAACCCCGGAGGAAATCCGGCGGGAGTTTGAGAGAGAGCTCTACATGGCGCCGGAAAAAATCGACCTGAGCTTTCGCATCGCTGAAGCCCAAAAAGAGATTTTATTAGACAACGGCCCGAAGGATTTCAGCCTTTACGTCTCGATTCCCTACTGCCCCTCCCGGTGCAGCTACTGCTCCTTTGTCTCCCACGCCATCACCGGCCAGAAAGCCCGGGCGCTGGTGCCGGAGTACCTGGATAAACTTGTAAAGGAAATCAGCTTTACAGCGGAAATTGCCCGGGAAACAGGGCTTCGGCTCCGCACAATTTACATCGGCGGCGGGACGCCCACCGCGTTAAGCGCCGGGCAGCTCAAACAGGTGACAGACGCGGTTGCGGCGCATTTTCCCCTCTCCGACGGGGTGGAGTACACCATCGAGGCGGGGAGGGCCGACACCATCGATGCAGAAAAGCTGCAGGTCATCAGAGAGGCGGGGGCCACCCGCATCAGCATCAACCCTCAGACCTTCGAGGACGCGGTCTTAAAGGCCATCGGGAGAAAGCACACCGGGCAGCAGGTGATCGACTGCTATGAGCTGGCCCGGGAGATGGGGTTTTCCTCCATCAATATGGATTTGATCGCGGGACTTCCATCCGACAGCTACGAGGGGTTCTGCCGCAGCCTCGACAAAGCGGTGGAACTGGACCCGGAGAACATCACGGTGCACACCCTGTCTTTAAAGCGGTCGTCGGAGCTGTTCCAGCAGATGAGCGGCGACGAGGACTACTCCGCCGTCCAGCGGATGGTGGAGTACGCCTACCGCACCCTGACGGCCGCCGGGTACGAGCCCTATTACCTCTACCGGCAGAAAAACACCCGGGGGAATCTGGAAAACGTGGGCTACGCCAAACCCGGCCACTTCGGGAAATACAACGTCTACATCATGGACGAAATCCAGACCATCCTGGCCGCCGGGGCGGGAGCGGTGACAAAAATCGTCCTGCCCGGCGACATCGAGCGGATTTTCAATTACAAGTACCCCTATGAATATATTTCCGGTTTTGATGATATACTTGCTAAGAAGCAAAGAGTAAAAATGCTGCTGTGAGGGGTTCACGGCAGGGGAAGGGAGGCCTGAAATGGTAACAGATTACAAAGAACACATCGATTTGGAACAAATTAACTTCAGGGCCGCCGAAAATATCCAAAAACTGATCGAGGATTCGGAAGAACGATACCTGCGTCAAATCCGGGAGACCGTTTTGGCCTTTTGCTCCGCCATTGACCGCAACAAGCTGATTTTGCTGGCGGGGCCGTCCAGCTCGGGGAAGACCACCACCTCCTACATCCTGCAAAAAGAATTAAACGATCGCGGGGTCAAGACCATACCCATCTCGCTGGACGACTTCTACAAGCCCAGGGAGGCGGCTCCAGTGCTGCCCGACGGCACCCAGAACCTGGAACTGCCGGAGCTTGTGGACACCGATTACCTGGAAGAGTGCCTGAAAGAGCTTCAAAAGAGGGGGAGTTTTTCCTTTCCCATTTTCGATTTTGTCAAGGGCCGCCGCAGCGACAAGGTGCGGGAGCTGCAGTTTGACGAGCACACCGCCATTATCATCGAGGGGCTCCACGCCTTAAACCCCCTCATCACCGGGAAGGGGCTTTTTCAGAACGCCTTGAAGCTCTACATCTCCATCAAAAGCGAGTATTATTTGAAAAACAGGCGGGTTTTGAGCACACGGGAAATGCGGCTGGTGCGCCGCCTCATCCGGGACTACAACTTTCGGGGCTGCTCCCCGGAAGACACCCTCTCCATGTGGAAAAACGTGGTGGACGGGGAAGATCAGTTCATCCGGCCCTACCGGACGGGGGCCGACTTCTGGATCGATTCCCTTCATCTGTACGAGCCGCTGGCTTACCACCAGGAGTTTTTAAAACTGATCGAGGGCATCGAGAAGCAAAACCCCTATTATTCACTTGCTGAGCGGCTGCGGGCGGCTATGGACTGCTTCCCCCAGATGGATTTGGGGCTGATCCCCAAGGATTCCATGCTGCGGGAATTCATCATCCTGCCCTAGCGGCGATGTTTACAGTTTCTTATTGATTTGAGGGAATTTATGGCTTATAATGGGGATACCGGCGGGGAAGCCCTCCGGGTCATCCATATGATTGCAACCGTTTTGGAAAGGACTGATACAATGGGTATTTTTGAAGATTTGATGGCGGGCGCCAAAAACGTAGTGGATTACGCAGGCAAGAAAACCGACGATGTAGTGGAGCTTTCCAAGCTCAAATACCAGAGCAGCCAGCTTTCGAATGAACTCCGCTCCCTCTATGAAAAGCTGGGGAGCGCGGTCTATTCCATGATGAAATCGGAATACGACAACAAAGAGCTGATCGATTCGCTGGCCTCTGAGATCGAGGAAGTGAAAAACGCCCTCCAGGAAATCAGCGAGAAAATCGCCGAGAAAAAAGAGCAAAAGCTCTGCCCCGCCTGCGGCGCCAAAAACGACAAGGAAGCTTTCTATTGTATGAAATGCGGCAACCGGCTCGTCCAAGTCCAGCAGGACGACGCCCCCGTTGTAGATGAGGAGAAAGCCTCGGAAAGCGACGGCTGCGCAGAGGAAAAGGAGCAAGCGGATCAGCAATGAGGACGCGCCCGCCGGGCGCAGCCTAGATTGGGGGCGGGTACTGGACGGACACTGCTCTCAGAGCCTTGTTGTTTCACAATAAAAAACCGACCTCATACGCGGCCCAAGCTTGCGGATCGGGGCGGATTCTGCCTTGGAATTTTGTTGCTTTCAAAATAAAGGACGTGAAAAGTACCGCTGCGGAGGCTTTTTAGGCCTTCGCGGCGGTATGGTTTGACCGTGTCATTTCTTCTGATATGAAATTGACGGCGGCACGGCGCAATTTTAAGCACCGTTTGACTCGCGAGTTGCCCGCCCTGTTGTACAAAGGCCCTGTTTTACGGCGGCCTTTGGGGATGGGAAGAATATCGCGGAATCTATCCGGTGCTTGCCGTTGCGCGGCGGCGCCATAGGAGTTGTTTTATTTGCAAAAGGGTAAGGGACAAAGCCTGCTGCAGGGCGCCAGCATTTTGGCGGCCTCGATGATTATCGTCAAGCTCATCGGCGCGGTTTTCAAAATCCCGTTGGGGAATATTTTGGACGGCGACGGCATGGGGTATTTCTCCACCGCCTACAGCGTCTTTTCGATGATTTTTGCCTTTTCGACGGCGGGCCTTCCGGCGGCGATCGCCAAGATGGTCGCTGAGCAGTCGGTCCACAACCGCTACCGGGATATTCGGAAGGTCCATAAAATTTCGGTCCGGCTCTTTTTCTTCATGGGCCTCATCGGGTGCATCCTCATGGTGGCCTTTTCCTGGCTCTACGTCAAAATGGCAGACAACCAAAACGCCTGGCTGTCGGTCATCGCCATTTCGCCGGCGATTTTCTTCGGCTGTGTCATGTCCGCTTACCGGGGCTACTACGAAGGGCTTCGGAACATGACCCCCACGGCGGTTTCCCAGATCGTCGAGGTGGTGGCGAAGCTGGTCTTTGGCCTGGCCCTGTCGATCATCGCATTGCAGGTGGGAATGGCCCAGTTTGAAGCGGGCGGCACCGTCTTCGGCAAGGTGGTCTCCACCGAGGCCCAGGCCAGGGCCGCCATCATGCCGGTGGCGTCGGCGGGGGCCATCTTCGGCGTGACCCTCAGCACCTTTGTGGGAACCGCCTTCCTCCTCATCCGGCACAAGATGAAGGGGGACGACATAACGGGTGAGGATCTAAAATACTCCCCCAAGCCCATGCGCACCCGGGTGCTCATTGTCAGGCTTTTAAAAATTGCCATCCCCATCTCCCTCGGGTCTATCGTCATGAACGTGGCTCAGCTCATCGACACCCTGACCATTATCAACCGGCTGGGGGCGGGCTTTGAGCAGAACTACGCCGGGATGATGGCGGTGTTTGGGGAAAACCTCAGCGTGGGGGCCACCGCCTCCGAGGCCGCCAATTTCATCTTCGGCTCCTACAGCGGCTACGCTTTGTCGATCTTTAACCTGGTGCCCGCTTTTACCAGTATTTTCGGGAAAAGCGCCCTTCCAAACGTGACCGCGGCCTGGGAGGCCAAAAGGATGCGCTCGGTGAAGGTGAACATCGAATCGGTGATTCGGATGACCTGCCTCATCGCCGTACCGGCCAGCTTTGGCATCTTTTTCCTGGCAAACCCCATTTTGAGTCTCCTTTACCCGGCAAAGCACGCCGAAGTGGCAATCGCCTCCGGGGTTTTGAGCTGGCAGGGGTTAAGCCTCATCTTTTTGGGGCTTACGGTGCCGCTTTTTGCGGTGCTGCAGGGCCTCGGCAGGGCCGATCTGCCGCCCAAGTTCATGCTGGTGGGGGCGGTGCTCAAATTCGTGGTCAACTGGGTCACCATCTCGACGCCTTTCTTTAACGTCAAGGGCGCGGCGCTGGGCACAGCGGCCTGTTATCTGTCGATTCTGGTGCTCTGCCTTGTAAACCTTAAAAAAATTACCGGGATTCCCTTCCGGTTTGTCCGCCTGATGCTCAAGCCTATTGTGGCGGGATTTCTCTGCGGAGTGACCGGAAAGGTCTGTTACGACCTCTTAGGCAGGGTGATGGACGGGAACTTTAAAACCCTCATCGCCATCGCCGCCGCGGCCTTTGTATACCTTCTGTTGCTCCTTTTGCTGCGGGCAATTTCAAAAGATGACGTATTAATGCTCCCAAAAGGAGAAAAATTTGCAAAACTACTTGCAAAATACAAATTATTAGGGTAAAATGTACAATGTACTGGATGTACCGGTATCATACGGCAAAAGAGGGATTATTCTGGACTTTCAAAGAAAAGAACGGTACGATATTTCCGACCTGCGGGCCATCATGAAACTGCTGCGCAGCGAAGAGGGGTGTCCTTGGGATCGGGAACAGGATCACAAGAGCATCCGCAAGAATTTTATCGAGGAGACTTACGAGGCTGTCGAGGCCATCGACAAAGGCGATGTGGCCCTGCTCCGGGAGGAGTTGGGCGACGTGCTCTTGCAGGTGGTGTTCCACACCCAGATGGAGGAGGAAACCGGCGCCTTTACCTTTGACGACGTGGTCACTGAGCTCTGCAACAAGCTCATTATCCGCCACCCCCACGTCTTTGGGGAAGTGGAAGTCAAGGACTCCGGCGAGGTGTTAAACAACTGGGAGGCCATTAAGAATAAAGTCAAGGGAACCGAGAATTTTACCCAGACTTTAAAATCCGTCCCCGCCGTCTTCCCGGCGCTGATGCGCAGCGAGAAAATCGCCCACCGGGCTGCCAAGGCCGGTATGTGCTACCCCGATGTGGAGGGCGCTTTTGAGGACTTGGAAAACGAGGTCGGCGAGCTGTGGGAATCCATCGAGGAGGGCGACCGCGACCACATGGAGGAGGAACTGGGCGATCTGCTTTTTTCCTGCACCAATGTGGCGGAGAAGCTCAAATTGGACGCGGAACAGGCATTGGGCCGTTCCTGTGAAAAATTCGTCGCACGCTTTGAAAAAGTGGAGCAGCTGGCCCAAGCGGAGGGCATCCGGATGGATGAAGCGGACTTCGACACACTAAACCGCCTTTGGAAAAAGGCAAAGGAACAGTTAATCTAGGTGCAAACCTTGGATATTAAAAAATAATGGAGGTCTATTATCATGACTAAAACAGAATTGATCAGTGTTGTAGCTGAAAAAACCGGTTTTTCCAAGAAAGACGCTGACAAAGCGGTTGCCGCAGTGCTCGACAGCATCTCGGAAGCTCTGGCTGGCGGCGAGAAAATCCAGCTGGTAGGTTTTGGTACATTTGAAGTTCGCGATCGCGCTGCTAGAGAGGGCAAAAACCCCGCTACCGGCGAGAAGATCACCATCGCCGCTACAAAAGTTCCCGCTTTCAAAGCCGGCAAAGCCCTGAAAGAGGCAGTTGCGAAATAAGTCTGTTTCAAATGCTATCAAAGTCCTGTACCGTTTTCCGGTATGGGATTTTGTTTTTTGTGGGCACTCTGTAAAGGGGCTCATTTTGAAACCTTTGAAAGGAAATGATCGATATGAGGTTGGATAAATACCTGAAAGTCACCCGGCTCATCAAGCGCCGGACTGTCGCCAACGAGGCCTGTGACGCGGGGCGGATCCTCGTCAACGGCGTCGAGGCCAGGGCGTCCTACAACGTCAAGGTGGGGGACAAAATCACCATCAATATGGGCAAGCCCCTGACCGTCAAGGTGCTCAATGTGTCGGAATACGCCACCAAGGAAACCGCCGCCGACCAGTACGCTGTGGTGGAAGAATAGGGCATATTTGTCCGCTCCATGGAATATAGTGTAGCAAGGCTTTTCATTGGGGAGGCGGCGAAAGCGCCTGCCGTAAATCAGGGCCTGTCCCCGGCTTGGGGAAATCCGCCCGCTTTTGAAGGGCGCTGCCTGAAACGACACTGGATGTAAATGGAGTGACACAAATGATGCAAGAAGTAAAATCTCTAAAATTGCCCCACAACATCATCATGGAGGACCGGAAAAAGCTATCGGTTTCCGGCGTCCAGGACGTGGACTGCTTTGACGAGACGCTGGTCATCCTCTTCACCAACATGGGAAAGCTGACGGTGCGGGGCCAAAACCTCCACGTCAACTCCTTCAGCGTCGACGACGGGGATTTTTCTATGGAGGGGGAAATCTATTCGCTGGAATATTCCTCTGATGAGAAGGCAAAGGGGAGTTCCTTGCTTTCCAAGCTGTTCAAATAGCGCCGGATTGATTGGCGCCGCGCTTAAGGCCGGAACCGGCCGGCTATCTGTTGCGGCGCCGGGATAAGCGGCGGGACGTTTTTCAATTTGTTCAGCAATGGAGGGCTTTTTGTGACGGTTGCAGAAGAGACGCTGATTTTTCTCTATTCCTGCCTGTTGGGCTGCGGATTGGCCATGGTATACGACTTGTTCCGCATCCTGCGGCTGGCCTTCCCGGGCGGCAAGGCCGCGGTGTTCATCGAGGACGGCATTTTTGTCATCATCGCCACCTTGGCCACCTTTGTTTTTTGCGTCAATTTCTGCAATGGGTACTTCCGGGTTTTCGTGGCCATCGGGGAGATTTTGGGCTTTATCCTCTATTACTTTACGGTGGGGGTGCTGGTATTCCGTGCCGCTAAATCCATCATCAACGGCGTCAAAGCGGTTTTGCGGTTCCTCCACAGGATTTTGGTCAAGCCGGTCGTCAAATTCATGAAGTATATTTGCACGAAAATCAAAAGAATATTTCGGCAGATTTCACAAAAATTGCCGAAGGGCTTTTTTGGCTTAAAGTTTCACTTGAAACGCCATGGCAAGTTGTTGTATAATGAAACCAATCATCAGAAAATACAATGTGCTGGGGAGAGTGAAGCTGACTGTGAAACGCAAAAAGAGCAAAATTAACCGTATTGTCAACGTTGCCATTGTTGCCATGTGCTGTTATTTGGCCGGTTCCTGCGTCGTATTGTACATGGATCAGGCCGCACTCAAAAGCAAAACCGAGGCTGTCAACCAGCAGTGTGAGGAGCAGAAAATCCTCAATGATGAGATGCAGGGCCTGATTGACCAGGGCTCCGACAAGGAATTTATCATCAAGATGGCTCGGGAGAAGCTAGGGCTCATCTTCCCGGACGAAAGGGTTTTCTTCAATACGTCCGGCAACCAATAGTTTTGTATATTTAAGGAGGCACATCAGACTTTTATGCAGCTTGAAGTAGGAAAAATTTACGAAGGCAAAGTAACCGGCATTACAAAGTTCGGCGCTTTTGTGGAGATTGCACCCGGCACCACCGGGATGGTCCACATCTCTGAGGTGGCGTCGACCTTTGTCAAAGAGATTTCCGATTTTATCACCCAGGGCCAGATGGTCAAGGTCAAGGTGCTCAACATCGCAGAGGATGGAAAGATCAGTTTGTCGATGAAACGCGCGGTGGACACGCCTCCGCCCGCTCCGCGCAGCCAAAACCGCCCTCCCCGTTCAGCCAACAGCGGAAACGCCCCTGGCCATGGGCGGATGGATCACCCTCCCCAGGAGTACGTCCCCCATCAGGAGGGGAGCAAATCCTTTGAGGACATGCTCAGCAAGTTTATGCAGAAAAGCGACGAAAAGATTTCCGATTTGAAACGGGCCACCGACAACCGCCGGGGCTCCTATCAGAAAAGAAGATAATGTTACCCCCGCAGGCCTGAGCCTGCGAATTACATTGGAATATAAAAGGATGGTATAGATGAAGACAGCAGGGCAGCGTTTGGCAATAGCGGGAATCGTAATAGGTGTCATTTTAGCGATTTTTTGTGGCTACCAACTGAATGAGTACGAGAGTCAGTCTCTTATAAATGCTGCGTTAGGCTATGCGGATGACGAAACAATGAAAGTATTGATCATCGCTGGACTTTGTGTCGGTATTGTTTTAGCTGCGATCTGCCTGTTTGTTTTGCCTGTGCTCGGCCGGAAAGCGGCTGCTTCCGATCAAACGGTTGATGTTCCGGGTACCGGCCATTCTGAATCGCTGAAAGCTGGGGATTCAGTTTCCCGACTGAGAGAATTAGCCCAGATGAAAGAAGAAGGCCTGTTGACAGAAGAAGAGTATCAGCAGAAAAAGTCCGATATTTTAAAAGAAATGTAATACTTCAAAAAACCCTCCGCCGTTTTTTCGGTGGAGGGTTTTGTTATAAAACCGCCTTGATCGCCAACACGACGAGGATGGTCCCGCCGAAGATTTCCGCTTTGTTTCCTAAGAGGTCGCCGAATTTCCGCCCGATCAGGAAGGACAATAGGCTCAACAAAAAGGTGATGGCGGCGATGAGGAATGAGGCAAAGTAGATATTGACGTTCATGGCGCAGAAGCCGATCCCCACGGCGAAAGCGTCGATGCTAGTGGCGACGGCCTGGAAGAAAATGAGCTTTAAAGAAAGGGATTTTTCGACCGTTTCCTCTTTGCCTTCCCAAAAGCCGTCGTAAATCATTTTTCCGCCGATAAACCCCAAAATCAGGAGGATCAAAAGCTCGGCATAGCGGTCGATGTACCTTGCAAACAGGGTGCCGGTGAAAAAGCCCAGCAGCGGCATCAGCCCCTGGAACAGGCCGAAAAACAGGGGCGGAAGCGGCCATTTCCTTTTGGGAAGCGCCCGATAGGCCATGCCGTTTGACATAGAAACGGCCACAGCATCCATGCTGAGGCCGATACCGACTAGGATGATTTCGATGAGGCTCATAGCATCGCTAACCTTTCTTTTAAAGTTGAGCCTTCATCCGCCTTTTTGCAGGGGGCGGGAAAAGCTCAAACAGGCTCTACAGCATCCTATGAGCGAAAATTTTGTTATATGCGGGTGTCCAATAATTCGACGTATTTGTCGTGAAACGCCTTAAATGTGCCATTGTCCAGGGCTTCACGGATGCGCTCCATCAGCGTATTATAAAAGTAGAGGTTGTGCATGACGGCAAGCCGCATGGCCAAAAGTTCATTTGCCTTGAACAGGTGGCGCAGGTACGCCCTCGAATGGCGTTTACAGGTAGGGCAGCCGCATTCGGGGTCGATGGGGCTTAGATCCTCGGCGTACTTGGCGTTCATGATGTTGCGGATGCCGCTCCAGGTGTTCAAGTGGCCGTGGCGGGCGTTTCGGCTGGGCATGACGCAGTCGAAGAGGTCGACGCCGCGGGACACCGCCTCGATGATGTTGCCGGGGGTGCCGACGCCCATCAGATAGCGGGGCTTGTCTTTGGGCATATGGGGCTCCACGGCGGAGATAATCCGGTACATCTCCTCGGCAGGTTCGCCCACGGCGAGGCCGCCGATGGCGTAGCCGTCCAAATCGAGCTTTGCGATTTCCTTCATGTGCTCCACCCGCAGGTCGTCGTAGACGCAGCCCTGGTTGATGCCGAACAGCAGCTGATGGGGGTTGATGGTGTCGGGCAGGGAATTGAGCCGCGCCATTTCCTCCTTACAGCGGATGAGCCAGCGGGTGGTGCGTGCGCAGGAACGGGAGGAATACTCCCTGGTGGAGGGGTTTTCGACGCACTCGTCAAAGGCCATGGCGATGGTGGAGCCCAGGTTCGACTGGATCTGCATGCTGATCTCCGGGCTCATGAAGATGCGCTTGCCGTCCACGTGGGAGCTGAAGGTGACGCCTTCCTCGCTGATTTTCCGAAGCTGGGCCAGGGAAAACACCTGGAACCCACCGCTGTCGGTGAGGATGGGGCGCTCCCACCCCATGAACTTGTGGAGGCCGCCCAGCCGCTTGATGAGCTCGTCGCCGGGGCGGACGTGGAGGTGGTAGGTGTTGCAGAGCTCCACCTGGCATTTTAAGTCCACAAGGTCGTAGGAGGAGATGCCGCCCTTGATGGCGGCGGAGGTGCCGACGTTCATAAAGGCGGGGGTCTCGACAGTCCCGTGGACGGTTTCAAAGCGGCCGCGGCGGGCCGTTCCTTCATTCTTTAACAGTGTGTACATGAGTCACCTCAAACAGTTTATTTTACTCTCAATTCAGTGGATGAACATGGCGTCGCCGAAGCTGAAAAACCGATACCGCTCTTTGACCGCCTCTTTGTAGGCGTTCATGGTGTGGTCGTAGCCCGCTAAAGCCGACACCAGCATGATGAGTGTGCTTTCCGGCAGGTGGAAGTTGGTGATGAGCCCGTCGATGCACTTGAACTCATAGGGCGGGTAGATAAAAATGCTGGTCCAGCCGTCGGATTCTTTGATGCAGCCTTCGAAGGCCGCCACGCTCTCCAGCGTCCGGCAGCTGGTGGTGCCCACGGCGATGACCCGCTTGCCGTTTTGCTTCGTTTTGTTGATGAGGTCGGCGGTCTCCTGGGGCAGGTGATAGTGTTCTGAGTGCATTTTGTGCTCGTCTATATTGTCCACCTTGACCGGGCGGAAGGTGCCCAGTCCCACGTGGAGGGTCACTTCGGCGATGTTTACCCCCTTTGCCCGCAGGGAATCCATCAGCTCGGGGGTGAAGTGAAGGCCCGCCGTGGGGGCCGCCGCCGAACCCAGCTCTTTGGAGTAGACGGTCTGATACCGCTCTTTGTCTTTTAGCTTTTCGGTGATGTAGGGGGGGAGGGGCATCTGCCCGATCTGGTCCAGAACCGAAAAGATATTTCCCTCGCACTGAAATTCCACCAGGCGGTTGCCGCCGTCGAGGATTTTAAGTACCTCGGCCTTTAAAAGCCCGTCCCCGAAGATAAACCGGGCGCCGGGTTTGGCCTTCTTGCCGGGTTTTACCAGCACTTCCCAGCGGTTTTGCTCTTTTTGCTCCAAAAGCAGGAATTCCATGTGGGAGCCGGTCTCCTCCTTAAACCCGTAGAGCCGGGCGGGGAGGACGCGGGAATTGTTGACGACGAGAAGGTCGCCTTCTTCCAGAAAATCCCCGATGTCGTAAAAGTGCCGGTGCTCGATCTGGCCGGTCTGCCGGTCGAGGACGAGGAGCCGCGACCCGTCCCGCCGTTCCAGCGGGGTTTGGGCGATGAGCTCCTGAGGAAGGTCATAATAAAAGTCACTTGTTTTCAAAGTCCTGAATCTCCTTTATCGTTTGGGCCGGCGCGGAGCGGCTTCTATTGGTCCGCGGAGGCGTTTTTTCCCTGAAAGGGTTGGGCTTGTCCAATTGAAGCCTGTGCGCAACTGGATAAAGGCGGCCCTTTTTCCAGCAAACTGAACAGAATCTTTATAAAAACCGCCCACTTCTTCACAAAAAAAGAATTGACACCCTTTTCTGAAAATGCTATGATAGACACAACAAATAAATATGTTCCCGCGGTAAATGCCGCGGAAGGCCAGAGGTCGCGGTTACCATGAGTCGGCACGGGGAGGTTTCCCAAACCGTTGAAACGTGCCAAAAGGGGTCGCCGCCGAAGGGGACGGTTGCGGGAAGGCTGTCCGCCTGAGCCTGCGTTTAAGAGGCGCAGGATTGTCGTCATAGGGATATGATGGAGCGCTGCCGGAAAATTGAGGGCTTGCCCCTTTGGGATCGTTTCCCGGAAGCAGCAACGTTATCATTATACTCTATGACAGGCCGGTTTTCAACCGGTTTTTTTCATATGGGGAAAAGCAGACGACATCAAATTGCCCCGGTGGATCCGGAGGCGTCAGATAGGAAAGGATTGGTTACATCATGAAAAAATGGAATGTGGGAATCATCGGTGCGACGGGAATGGTCGGCCAGCGGTTTGCGACTCTTTTAGAAAACCATCCCTGGTTTACCGTGACGGCGTTGGCCGCATCTTCGAGAAGCGCCGGCAAACCGTACAGGGAAGTTGTCTCAAAACGCTGGGCCATGAAAACCGACATCCCCGCTTCTATGAAGGATATGGTTCTGTACGACGCCACGGCCGACATCGACAAAATCAAGGAAAAGGTGGATTTTGTCTTCTGCGCCGTCGATATGCCGAAAGACGAGATCAAAAAGCTGGAGGAAGCTTACGCCAAGGCGGAAGTTCCGGTTGTTTCCAACAACTCCGCCCACCGCGGCACCCCCGACGTCCCCATGGTCATCCCGGAGATCAACGCCGACCATTTGGAAATCATCGCCTCCCAGAGAAAGCGCCTGGGCACCAAGCGGGGCTTTGTGGCGGTCAAATCCAATTGCTCCCTCCAGAGCTATGTGCCCGCTTTGCACCCCCTCAAGGAAGTGTACGGTTTGACCGAGGCGCTGGCCTGCACCTACCAGGCCATTTCCGGCGCTGGCAAGACCTTTGAGACGATGCCGGAAATCGTTGACAACATCATCCCCTACATCGGCGGGGAAGAGGAAAAAAGCGAGCAGGAGCCCTTAAAAATCTGGGGCAAAGTGGAAGGGGACAAAATCGTCAACGCCACGTCGCCCTCCATCACTTCCCAGTGCCTGCGGGTTCCCGTCAGCGACGGGCACACCGCCGCGGTTTTCGCTCGGTTTGAGAAAAAACCGGAAATCGAGGACATCAAAAAAATCTGGGCCGAGTTTAAGGGCGTTCCCCAGGAATTAAACCTCCCCTCCGCCCCCAAACAGTTTTTGCACTACTTTGAAGAGGATAACCGGCCCCAGGCGAAGCTCGACCGGGAGCTGGAAGGCGGTATGGCGGTCTCGGTGGGACGTCTTCGCCCCGACAGCCAGTACGACATCAAATTCGTCTGCCTCTCCCACAACACGCTGCGGGGCGCTGCCGGCGGAGCGGTTTTGCTGGCGGAACTGCTGGCCGCAAAGGGCTATCTCGACTAAGGGTCGGGCAACTGGCGCATACTACTGTCGTAAAATCCATTTCACGGGCTTTACGGCAAAAGAAACAGGGGCTTTGCCCGTCGTTTGGCGGCACCGCCCCCGCCTTCACCGAAACATGCCGGTGAAGCACCTACTGATACGATTTTTGGAGGGTATCACCCATGAAAAAGACCATTTTTAACGGAGCCGGCATCGCCGTCGTCACCCCCATGAAGCAGGACGGCTCCATCGACTGGGAAAGCTACGGACGGATGCTCGACTGGCAGATCGAGAACAAAGCCGACGCCATCATCGTCTGCGGCACCACCGGCGAATCGTCCACTTTGAGCGACGAGGAGCACATCGAGTCCATCCGCTTCGTCCAAAACCACGTAAACGGCCGCATCCCGGTCATCGCCGGAGCGGGCAGCAACGAGACGGCCTACGCCATTAAGCTGGCCAAGGAGTCAAAAGAGATGGGAGTTGACGGCATTCTGGTCGTCACACCCTACTACAACAAGACCTCCCAGCGGGGGCTCATCGCACACTACAACGCCATCGCCGACGCCACCGACCTGCCCCTCATCGTCTACAGCGTCCAGAGCCGCACCGGCGTAAACGTCACCCCCGCCACCTGCAAGGAGCTCTCGAAGCACCCTAACATTGTGGCCATCAAGGAGGCCAGCGGAAATATTTCCCAGGTGGCGTCTATCCGCCACCTCTGCGGCGACGATTTGGACGTCTATTCCGGCAACGACGACATGATCGTCCCCATCCTCTCCCTGGGTGGAAAGGGCGTCATCTCGGTGCTGGCAAACGTCTGCCCCAAAGAGACCCACGATATCTGCCAGCTCTACTTTGACGGCAAGGTCAAAGAGGCGGAAAAGATGCAGCTCGACTACCTGGACCTGATCCAGGCGCTGTTTATCGACGTAAACCCCATCCCTGTCAAAGAGGCGGTGGCTGCCATGGGATTTGGCTCCAGCTTTTGCCGGATGCCCCTCTGCGGCATGGCGGACGGGGACAAAAAGGTTCTCATGGACGCCATGAAGGCCCACGGGCTTTTGTAATGTAAAAATGCGTATCGCAAAAGCCTGAAACAGCCGTTTCAGGCTTTTGGAGTACCCGGCGGCCTCTTTCCCGGGAAATGGGGAGGCTGTTGCGGAAAAAGAAAGGATCGTTTCAATGAAGGATATACTGCTTTGCGGCTGCCAGGGAAAAATGGGCCATGTGGTCCGCAACTGCGTCGCCGAACGGGAGGACTGCCGCATTGTGGCCGGCGTCGACGTCACTGCTGGCGAGGCGGATTTCCCGGTCTATCAAAACGCTGTGGACTGCGCGGAAAAGGTGGACGTCATCATCGACTACTCCCATCCGAACTCCTTAGACGGGCTCTTGGAGTACTGCCTTGCAAAAAACGTCCCCATCGTGCTGGCAACTACCGGCTACCACTCCGACCAGATCCAGAAAATCGAGGAGGCGGCCAAAAAAATCCCCATCTTCTTTTCCTTTAATATGTCGCTGGGGATTAACCTTTTGGCAGAGCTTGCCAAAAAGGCCGCCGCCTTTTTGGGGGACCAGTTTGACATCGAGATCGTCGAGAAGCACCACAACCGCAAAATCGACGCCCCCAGCGGCACAGCGCTGCTGCTGGCCGACGCCATCAACGAGGCCATGGACAACAAAGAGGTCTACGTCTACGACCGGCATTCCGTCCGGAAAAAGCGGGAGAAAAACGAGATCGGCATTTCTTCCATCCGGGGCGGCACCATCGTGGGCGAGCACGAAATCATCTTCGCGGGTCATGACGAGATCATCACCCTTTCCCACACCGCCATGTCCCGGGAGATTTTTGCGGTGGGCTCCATCAACGCAGCGATTTTTATGAGCGACCAGCAGAAGCCCGGCCTCTACCGGATGTCGGACTTGCTGTAAAAGCTGGCTAAAAAAGGGAGGCGGTTGCGGCGGCTTTGCCGTAAAGCATTTTCCCTTTGCAGGCGGAATAAGCATGTAATAAACGGATTTAAGGAGGTTTTGAGATGAAAACAATCACGGCTATCAACGTCACCGAAGATGTGGCGCTGGTCACATTGAGCAAGGTGCCCGCCACGGTGGATTTTATCTCCCGGATTTTTGACGCCCTTGACGAACAGGGGGTCATTGTGGACATGATTTCCCAGACCGCCCTCACCGGCGAGTACGTCTCCATTTCCTTTACGGCGGACAGTGAGGACATCGGCAAAATCATGGAGCTCTCCCAGCGGATCAACCAGAAAAACCCCTCTATCCGGCCCCTTGTCAGCAACGGAAACGTAAAAATTTCCCTCTACGGGGAGGAGATGCCCAACCGCTACGGCGTGGCGGCAGAGGTGTTCCGGGTGCTCAAGGAATGCGGGGCGGATATTTTGATGATTACCACCTCCGCCACCGACATTTCGCTGCTGTTGGACAGCGCGTCCAGCGAGCAGTGTATTGCCGCTCTGAAAAAGGAATATAATTTGTAAAAAAAATGTGAACACAATCGATTTAGCTTGTTTTTCACTCCAAATTTTGCTATACTATTACCGCATTACGCACGCACGTATTCGCCGCGCAGGGTGCCAAGCTGTGTTGGTGGCGCGGTTATGTTGTGCGGAGGATGGCGGGGGAAACCCGGCCAAATAACCAAATTTAGGAGGTCTACCATGGGAGTAGTATCAATGAAACAGCTTCTGGAAGCCGGCGTGCACTTTGGCCACCAGACCAGAAGATGGAACCCGAAAATGGCACCGTACATTTTCACCGAGAGAAACGGCATCTACATCATCGACTTGCAGAAAACCGTCAAAAAGCTGGATGAGGCTTATATGTTCATCCGCGACGTGGCCCAGGAGGGCGGCGAAGTTCTGTTTGTCGGCACCAAAAAACAGGCCGGCGACTCCATCCGCGAGGAAGCAGAGCGCTGCGGCATGCACTATGTCAACGCCCGTTGGCTGGGTGGAATGCTGACAAACTTCAAAACCATCTGCCGCAGAATCGACCGTTTGGCCCAGCTGCGCAAGATGGAGGAGGATGGCACTTTTGAGCTGCTGCCCAAAAAGGAAGTCATCAAGCTGAAGCTGGAAATCGAGAAATTGGAAAAATTCATCGGCGGCATCAAGCACATGAAGACCCTGCCTGCCGCTTTGTTCATCGTCGACCCCAAGAAGGAGAAGATCGCGGTTGCTGAGGCGAGAAAGCTTCACATCCCGATTGTCGCCATCGTCGACACCAACTGCGACCCCGACGAGGTCGATTACGTCATCCCCGGCAACGACGACGCCATCCGCGCGGTCAAGCTGATCGCCGGCGCTATGGCCAACGCCGTCATGGAAGGCCGCCAGGGCAGCTCTGAGGCTGTGGAGGAAGAAACTTCCGAAGAGCCTGCCGCCGAAGAGGCCGCTGAATAATTTTGAGGAAACGTTTGCAAAATGCCCGGAGTATTCTTCGGGCATTTTGATAAGAGTAGGAGGAATAAATTATGGCATTCACTGCTAGCGATGTGAAAAACCTGCGGGAAAGAACCGGCTGCGGCATGATGGACTGCAAAAAGGCCCTCACCGAAGCAGACGGCGATATGGATAAAGCAATTGAACTGCTCCGTGAAAAGGGGCTGGCTGCCGCTGCGAAAAAATCTGGCAGAATCGCGGCCGAAGGCTTGGTCGTCTCGGTTGTGGAAGGCAATGTGGGCGTTGTGTTGGAAGTCAACGCCGAAACCGACTTCGTCGCCAAAAACGCCGATTTCGTCACCTTTGTCAACAACGTGGCCAAGACCATTATCAAGGAAAACCCCGCTGATTTGGCGGCTCTCAACGATATGAAGTGCGTCGGCACCGACATGACTGTCGCTGAGGCGCTCCGCGACAAAATCCTCGTCATCGGCGAGAACATGAACATCCGCCGCTTTGAGCGTCTTGAGGGCGCTCTGGTTCCCTATGTACACGGCGGCGGCAAAATCGGCGTCATGGTGCAGTTTGACACCGACTGCGCCGACAAAGAGGGCTTCGTGGCCTGCGGCAAAGATATCGCCATGCAGGTAGCTGCTGCTGCTCCCCAGTACCTCTCCAAAGAAGAGGTTCCCGCTGACGTCGTCGAGAAGGAGAAGGAAATCCTCACCGCACAGGCGTTGAACGAGGGCAAACCCGCCGCCATCGCGGAAAAGATGGTCAACGGCAGAATCTCCAAATACTACAAAGAGGTCTGCCTGTTGGAGCAGCCCTTTATCAAGGACGACGAGCTCACCGTGAAGAAATACGTGGAGAACGTGGCCAAGGAATTGGGCGGCAAGCTGGTCCTCACAAAATTTGTCCGCTTTGAAAAGGGCGAGGGCTTGGAGAAAAGAGAGGACAACTTCGCCGATGAAGTTGCCAGTATGGTAAAATAATTTTTCGATAAAGATGCAGAGGGCGTATTGCCGGCCGCAGCAATGGGGCTGGGAGCGCCCTTTTTGTTTTGTGAGGGTTAGACGATGGTCAATTATGCGATTTTGGCAAATCCCGGCCACAATCGGGTGTATTTTGAGGCTTCAGAGGGGATTTCCCTGGCGGAGCTCATGATTGCGGCCAGGGCCTTTTCCACCCCGTGCGAAAATTTCCGGCTCGAGGAGATAGGAGGCGTCCCCTATTATCTGCTGGACGCGGAAAGGGCCCTGACCCGTCGGGAGGTGGGGATATTGTCCCGGCTCTCCTTTTGCTACGCCATTTTTACAGTGGAACGCTCCGGCGGCGAAAAGATCTTAAGGCCCGTCTGCAAGGTTGACGCCACCTTTTTTAACCCCAGTGTCAGCAGCATTTTAAAGTACAGCGGCAAAACCAACGAGCTCTTCACCCGGACAATGATAAACGCCGCCCTTTATTCCAGCGATTTTTCCGGGGAGACCGGGCGCATCCACCTGTTGGACCCGGTCTCCGGAAAGGGGACCACCCTCTACGAGGGGCTGATTTGCGGGTTTGATGTTTCCGGCGTGGACATAGGGGAGAAGGTCGTGCATGAAGCGTCGGTTTACTTTAAAAAGTTTCTCGAGTCGGAGAAATTTAAGCACAGTCTCCACTCGGAGCGGCTCAGCGGAGAGAACAAATCTTACCGCTCGAGGGTGTACCGTTTTGACTTCGCCCCGACTAAGGAGGACTTTAAAAACGCGGAAAAACTGCGGCATCTGACCATGGTGGCGGGGGATGCCCGATTTGCCGACCGGTACTTTAAAAAGAACAGTTTCCACCTGGTGGTGGGGGACCTGCCTTACGGCGTGGCCCACGGCAACGTGGCCGGCCAGTGGAAACCGTCTGACGGAAAGGCGTTTTCCTCGCCGACCCGCAACCCAAAAGAACTCCTTCGCGCCTGCCTGCCGGCTTTGAAAAAGGTGCTAAAGCCCGGTGGGGCGCTGGCCCTCGCCTGGAACACCTTTGTGCTGCCCAAAGCCCAGATGGCCGAGGTTTTAGAGCAAAACGGATTTGCGGTTTTGACCGGCGGCCCCTATGATATGTTTGAGCATCGGGTGGACCAGGCCATCAAGAGGGATATATTACTTGCCAAAAAAATTTAGTTTTTCCAATGGAATCGGAAATATTTTCTATTATTTTGGGATTAGTTTCGACAAATTTAGCTAAAAAAGTTTGTTATAATACCAAATGTGATAAAATCTTTGAGAGCTGTCTGCATCTATGGTGCAGGCGGCTTTTCTTTTTAAAATGATCTTTCTCGGGGAGGGGGAAGGGGACCTTTATCAATCTCCGGGTTTTTAGAATGTGATGGAACATCTTCCGTGTTTTGACTGAATAGGATATAGGGAGAATTTGTTGATCGGAGGTCTTTTCATGAACGCAATTGCGGATTCTACCCATTATCCATTCCCTTTGATGCTGCTTCCGTACTCCTATGAGGCGCTTTGTCCCCACATCGATTCCTGTACCTTACATTTCCACCACGACCGGCATCTGAAAACCTATGTGGAAAATCTCAACAAGGCGTTGGCACCCTACCCTGATTTGCACAATTGGACGTTATACCAGCTGCTCACCAATTTAGAAAAACTGCCCGCCGAAATCCAAAAAACCGTCAAGAATAACGGCGGCGGCGTGTTTAACCATCAGCTCTATTTTGATTCGATGACCGGCTGTCAAGCCAGTCCCAGCCCTATTTTGACACGGGCTATGGAAATCGCCTTTGGCTCTTTCGACCAGTGGAAAAGCAAGATGGCCGAGGCTGCGGCGTCGGTGTTCGGGTCGGGGTACGCCTGGCTTGTCTCCAACGACGACGGCACCTTGCGCATTGTCACCACCCCTAACCAGGATACGCCCCTTCCGCTGAGGCCCCTCCTTTTGATCGACGTATGGGAACACGCCTATTATTTGCAATATCAGAATTTGCGGGCAGATTATATCAAAAACTGGTTTTGCGTCATCGATTGGGATAAGGTGGAAGGCCGGTATTTGGGGAAATAACTGGTATTGCATAAAATCTATCTCTGGTGGAAAGCTATGGCCGAGGTGATACCATTGGCGAAAAAAGGAATGAAGCGGCCGGAATTTGATCATGGGCCCAAAAACGATGTTGCCCCTGTTCCCCAAATCAATGGCCGCGCCAAAACTACAAAAGAAAAAGCAAAACCCATAACCGAAAAATAGAGGTGTAAACATGGGAAAGAAAACGCAAAACGAACACAGACCCAAACGGATGGATATCCCGGATCACGAGACCCCCTCCACCAGCCAAAACCAGAACCAAAACCACAATACCCACAAGGAGTCCATGGGCCCCAATACCAAAAGATAACCCATTGCAAGTCCCCCTGTATTGGGGGACTTATTTTGTGTGACGGGAAGATCCTGGGGATTCTTGACAAATCCCGTTTGCTGTGCTATAATCAACTCCAGTTTCCGCTTTTGATCCATGCGGGTATGGCGGAATTGGCAGACGCGCTAGATTTAGGATCTAGTATCTTCGATGTGCAGGTTCAAGTCCTGTTACCCGCACCACTGCGAGTGTTCTTACAGCATTTGAAAAACTGTAAGAACACTCGTTTTTTTATGTATAATACTTTTCTCAAGCCCCCTACTCAAATGACCGGATCACTCGGGGCGTAATTCACAACGACGCCCTTTCTGGTATTGACGGAAACTTCCGGGTGCGGCAGGATATCAGGGATATGGATTGGTCCAATACAGTTGTAGTGGATCGTCAAACGCTGCTCCCACCTGCCATCCACCTTTTGAGCATGATAGACTTCAATCTTCTCAATCAGTTCGTTCAACATGCGGGGTGTGAGCTTTCTGGCGCGGGTATACTTGCGGACAATAGAGAGAAACAGATCGGCTGTCATCGTCTGGCTGGCGGACGTTTCAAGCGCAGTTTTCAGCGTTTTGATTCTGTCCGCCAGCTCTTTTTGTTCATCCTCATATCTCTGCCCCATGCGGGCGAACCGCTCGTCGCTCAGCTTGCCGGATACATTGTCCTCATAGATTTTTTCAAAGAGGATATCTAATTCCCTGTCGCGGGCCTGCAAGGCATACAGTTCTTTCTGCATCGCCTGCCGCTGTGCAGTGATATTTTTCTGCGAGTGACCCATAAGGGCCTCTGCAAACGCATTTTCATACCGGCTTGCATACTTGGTCAGCCGCCGGATTTCACCGAGCACCACCTGTTCCAGAAAGTCCACGCGAATGTAGTGGGTGGAGCCGCAAGTGCCCCTGTTTCCTTTGTAGTTGGAGCAGTTAAAATACTTGATTTCAGGGTTTCCCTGATTGAAGTGAAAGTGCAGATTGTGCCCACAGTCGGCACAGACCAGCAGCCCGGAAAAGATACAGGGGTCGCCGTCCTTTGTCTTGCGCTTGCGGTTTTTCTTTCGCTTCTCCTGCACCTGCTCCCAGATAGAGCGTTCAATGATCGCGGGATGTACGTCTTTGAACACCACCCAATTTTCCCGGTCGTTGTCGATCCTCCTTTTGAGTTTGTAGGATTTTGAGTAAGTCTTGAAATTGAGAACGTCGCCACAGTACTCCTGCGAGGAGAGAATTTTTATAATAGTCGAGTTGTTCCACTTGGCAGGCGGCTGCTCTTTTCCCTTTCCGGGCCGCTTCACGCCTTTGCTGAGCCAGTAGGCACTCGGCGTCAGGATGCCCTCCTCTTCCAATTTGGCGGCGATCTGCTCCGGTCCGTATCCTTCCAGAGCCATCACATACACGCGGCGCACAGCGGCGGCGGGCTCCTCGTCGATCACCCAGCGTTTGGGGTTGTCCGGGTCTTTCATGTATCCATAGAGCGGCTGGCCCAATGGCTCGCCGGAATAGCCCTTGATCTTGTTGCTGATACGGCGCTTTTTGCTGATGTCACGCGCGTACCACTCATTAAACAGGTTGCGAATAGGGGCGAGTTCGTTTTCTCCCTCATCGGTGTCGATGCCGTCTGAAACGGCCACCAGACGGATGTTGTGCTCTGGAAAGTATTCTTCCATCAACCTGCCGACCTCGATGTAATTACGTCCCAAACGGGACATATCCTTGACAAAGACCGCAGAGGCGCATCCCTTATCAAGCTCTGCCATCATCTCGTTGAAGCCAGGTCGGTTCATGGTGACGCCGGAAACACCATCGTCTATAAAGACGACAAGATTGGTATACCCCATTTCCTTTGCTGTTTTGGTGAGCAGCTTCTTCTGATTGCTGATGCTATAGCTCTCCCCTTCGAGTTTGTCGTCCCGTGAAAGACGGAGATAGAGGAAAGCGGTGTTGTCCCGATTCTTTTTGCTGATTGACTGATTCATCTGTCCTCCTTCCCGGCAGTCAACACAGCGATATTTACAATATTAGGATACCATGTATGGCTGCCGGTGTCACGCTTGTCCCGTGCCTTAACGCTGGACAGAAGCCTCGTCTTTCATCATTCTCATCAGAATACTGCCAATAGATTCACGCCTGTCCTCGCGAAAGACGGACGTGACAATGAAAGTCCTGTTTTTGATTTGGTAGGTGGTCTCTTTTGTCATCTCCTTGGAGATGGAAGCATCATATTCTATCGTATTTTCCCTTGGCATAATTTTTTCTCCTTGTGATATAGATGAAAACAGCCACGCAGATTTACCTCTTTACGGTATCTCCTCTGCGCGGCTGCTGTTTTTTGTTAACAGTGGAAAAAGAGCGGTGATACACACCGCTCTTTTTGCTTTATTCAGCTCTCCCTGATTTTGAGTGCACTGCTCAGCATATTCAATATATCATAACAGGTTGCAATAGGTAATACAAAAGCTGGGCAATTTTTGTGCGGGTATGTGTAATTTCAGTGCGATACTTCTCCTCTTTCATCCCAAAACAGCTTGCTCATCTTGTTCTCTATCCGTCTGCGGCGCTCCTCTGTTTCAGGATGGTCTTTTTCGATTGTATAGACGTCTCCCTCTGCCGCGTGAGGAAACAAAGTAGCCGGAAGCTGCATCGTCTGTCCATCGGGAAGTTCCACAACAGCCCTGTCGTTTTCAATCCTGTCTATTACTATTCTCATGCTGGCTCCTTTACTTCTCTGGAGGCTTACACCTCGAACACGGTGAATACTTGTTTCGATCCAGGTCGCTCAGAGAAATGGAAATTTTACTTTTCTTTAAGTACTGACATCCATCCCTGTGATATTTAGTCCCGGATTCAGTGATGTATACGGTGGTAGACTGCCTATCATCCGGCGATTCATCCGAAGCGGAATCGGAGGAAACATCGGGCGGGGCATGGGGCTGAATAGAAGTCGCAATGTGATTCAGCGTAATATTCTCACCGTCGCAGGTTGCAATGATTGTACCGCGTTCATCTGTCCTCCAGACGGTTGCTGTGTTCTCGAGAATCGAAAGGACGGCGGGATCAGGGTGGCCGTAGCTGTTATTTTCCCCAACGCTGATAACGGCATGGGAGGGATTTACGGCACTGATGAAAGATTCTGTAGAGGAGGTGGCGCTTCCGTGATGGCCCACCTTTAGAAGATCAGCGGAAATATCAATGTTGTGGGCCAGTATTTCTGCCTCGCTCTCCGCTTCCGCATCTCCCATGAAGAGAAAACGCCGGTCGCCATAGGTTAGCAGCAAAACGGCGGAATAATTATTGAGGTTTTCATAACTATCGGCGTTCGGTGCGAGAAATTCCGCCTTTAAATTTCCGTAATCAAAAAGAACGGCCCCTTCTTTGGCAGACGTTATGGAGAGGCCTTTTTCCTTAACGGTATCCAGCAGATCTTCAAAAGTTTTTGAGGTGTGCGCCTTTTTCGGCATATACACCTTTTCAACTTCAAAGGCGCTGATTACCTGAGCCATGCTTCCGATATGATCTGCGTGGGGATGGGTTGCAACTACGTAATCAAGAGTGGTTATACCGCTCTCCCTGATATATTCTATGATGTTTTCGCCGTCGCTCTGATTTCCCGCGTCAATCAGGATGTTCTCACCGTTGGGAAGAACGATAAAGGAACAATCCCCCTGCCCCACGTCCAGATAGGAAATCGTTAAGCTTCCGTCTGTATGCTGTGTTGGCGATTCAGGTGTTGAAAAGGAAGAAGGTTCTGATGTTTGCACAGAAGATTCGGAATTCGTCCCCTGATCTGCGCAAGAGGAAAAGAGGCAGATACCGATCAGCAGAAAAGGGAGAATGATGCTTCGTAATTTAGACTTCTCCAACATCACTTTAGCGCCTCCTGTTATAGTGACTAATAGTTATTATATCTTCCGTATAGTTTGTGTATATGGGTTAAAAAAACACCTACACTATTAGTAATTGATAACTACTAATGAGGTGGGCAACAAATGGACCTCTATTCGATTGGAAAAAACATCAGGAAGTATCGTCTGGCTAAAGGTCTGCGGCAGGAGGATTTAGCTGAGCGCGCAGATCTCAGCGCAAATTATATCGGAATGATCGAGCGCGGTGAAAAAGTCCCGTCGCTTGAATCTTTTATCAACATTGTAAACGTACTTGGCGTATCATCGGATATGATTCTTACCGATGTTCTGTACAAGGGATACAAAGTAAAAAATTCTCTGTTAGATGACAAAATAGAAAAATTATCGGAAGAAGATAGAAACAAAATTTATGATGTAATTGATACGATGCTGCGACATTCTAAGAGAAAGAGATCATAACGAGCATCAGAAAATATCGAGTTTCTATATTATTTCATTATACGTCTAATGTGGATAAAAATCAACAATAGACGATTAAGATTTTCGCGTGTTGTGGATATAATTAAACTAACCGAGGGGGTGAGGCAGTGGTTGAAAACTTTTCGTTAGAAGATGTCGGACATCGAATTATAAACCGTCGGAAGAAACTCGGACTGACACAAGAGGAGTTAGCCGAGCGAGCTGATTTAACGATACAGTTTATATCCTATGCCGAACTCGGAAAGCGGGCAATGCGGCCCGAAAATCTGTTAAAATTATCTACTGCTTTAGAAGTAAGTGCCGACTATTTACTTACGGGTGAGATTACAGACAAGGATTTGCTTTTATTATCAGATAAGATGCAAAAACTTGCGCCCTCCCAAATTCGTATCATTGAAAACATAGTTGATGAGTGTCTCTTGCTTTTTCCTGCTGACGATTAACTGCTTAAGACCGAAGGAGAAAAAGTTAAGGTGATATCTAGAAACTTTTTTAAAGGTTTATCAAGCATTTTATCTCAGTAATTCAGTGCAAATAAGAAAACAAGAGGCAGAGGAATGATCCTCTGCCTCTTTGTTCGTATAGGAGATAAAAGAGTAGCAAGCAATGCATGATGGTACCCATCATGCGAAAATGAGCACTCCGCTTTACAGCGATGTGCCCATTTTGCTTGTTGGGGTCACTTCCCCAATCCCCTTTGAACAGCTCCGTGCCGGAGCTGGCCGCGCGTCCCCTGGACGCTTTTTATCGGGCCTCCGGCCCGGTTTGTAAGGGGAAAATAGTAATTGTCACTCCCTATAGTAAAAAATTTTTAGTGATCTCATTCAGCCCGCCGCACAACTTTGCCGCAATTTGCGGCAAAGTTAAATTAGGTTGCGTGTCTATGCAAAAGTTGTGCATCTCTTTTTCAGAGAAGATTATCAGGTGGTTTTATAGATTAATTTTTACAATTACTATTGTGATAGTAATTCAGGCGCTATGTTTTAAACGGATACGGAAAATGTAGTGGAGTAGTTGAGTAATCACAAAGTGAAATGAGGTGTAAAATGTTATATTACTCCGATAAACCTATCTATTCAAATAATGACGATCAGTTGGATCGACATAGCTTTGCAAAATTATTGGCACAATCTCTTCTCAACTTGAGTAACCAGGATACCTTTTCTATTGGTCTATTCGGTAAATGGGGCAGTGGTAAGACCTCTATTGTCAATATGATGCTTCAAGAAATCGAATTTCAGCAAAACAATTTATCCGAAAAGGAGAAACTCCTTATTGTTCATTTTGAACCGTGGAATTTTTCTAATACAGATCAGCTTTTAACACAGTTTTTTATCCGGTTATCAAATGAGTTTAGAAATACAGGCGACAAGAGTTTGGAAAAGATAGGAAAAGCATTGGAAAAGTATTCGGATGCGTTTGATCTTTTAAGAACAGTCCCTTACGTTGGCGGCTTACTAAGCTTCTTAGGAAAAAAGGGAGCAATTATAGCAGGTAATAAACTTAAAAAGGGGAGTGATGAAAAAGATATTTTAAAACAAAAGGAATTCATATTTAAGCTTCTTGAAAAACAGTCCAATAAAATACTGGTAATTATAGATGATATCGATCGTTTAAGCAATGCACAAATTCGCCAGGTTTTTCAATTGGTTTCATCTGTTGCTAAATTCCCTAATATGATATACCTTTTAGTATTTGATAAGGATATTGTAGTAAACGCCTTAGAAAATGTGCAAAAAGGAAGTGGAGAAAATTATCTGGAAAAAATAATTCAGATGCCAATCCAAATTCCAGATATTCATAACACAAAACTTCTACAGATATTGGCAGATCGTTTAAATAAAATTCTTTCAGAACATAAGGAAATTGGGTTTCAGCAAACCCATTGGCAAACCTTATATGAACCATACATTGCCGTGCACATTAATAACCTCAGAGATGTAAATCGTTTATGTAATACTGTCCAGTTTAAAATAACAGCCATATATTCAGAAATTGATTTTACAGATATGGTTGCAGTATCAGTTATAGAAATAAAATTTCCAAAAATTTATGAATGGATTAAAACAAATAAATCTCTCCTAACTGGTGAGTTTGATTTGCCCAGTCTTGGAAGTCAGAACAAATCACAACAGGAGTGGTATTCACTCTATAGCTCCAAAATACAAAATTTACTACAATATGATAGTGATCTGAAGGTGGATAATAAAAATTTAGAAAAAATTATGGAGTTTTTAGCTTGTTTATTTCCTTACTTTGGACAGAAAATCGGAAAGGCATATGAAGTATACGATAAGAATATCGTTAGAAAAAATAATCAAATTGCACACCCTGAAAAGTTTGATCGATATTTCAATTTGGATTTAGATGGAATTACAATCAAAAAGTATGAAATATTCAACGCTGCTTTTATATTGGATGTAAAAGATTTTGTTAAGTTTTTACTAGAGCAAGAGAAAAAAGGGACTAGTTATGAATTCTTGGAAGAATTACGAGCGTTGATCTCTGATCTTTCGCCAGACAGAGTAAAAACAATTAGCATTGCTTTACTTACAGCGTCCCCTTGTTTAGATACATATTCTCAAAAAAATTTCCTATTGTTACCGTCAAGTACTCTGGCGAGCATATAGTGTTTGAATTATTAGATATAATTGATACTTCGGAAAGATTTCAGTTTATTTCTAATATAATATCTCACGGAGATTCATTTGTTTTGCAATCTATTGCCGAGATAATCAATATGATTGAGTTGGGATATGGTAGGCTTGCTGCAAATGGTGAAGAACAGGGTTATAAGAAAATCCTCACATTGGAAGAACTGATACAACTTGAGACTATATTCACATCAAAAGTAAAACAAATATTAAATGAATTCAACTTATTCGATTTTAATAAATGGGAAGTGGTATGTTATCTTCTTGAATGCTTTGATCATAATTTTATAAAAATGTATCTCGAAAAGACATTAAAAGAAAACGTAAATATTGCGAAATATATAACTGGTTCTGTAGGAATTTGGACTGGTAGTGGAATACAATATGAAATTAGAGATACCTATAAAAAGTATTTGACCGATGAACGTGTCCTTCAAGCAATCAAAACATTAAAAGAGTCTGGAGAACTATTTTTGATGTCTGAGACAATTCAAAACAAATGTGGAGCGTTCTATTTAAATGCTACAACTGACAAAAAGAATTATCATGGAAATGTTATGCAAACTGATGTGAACAAGCTATTAGATTCATGGCGAATATAAGCAATTATTTTAACGAGGATCTATAGATTGCTAATATTCAGGATAAATATCGCTGTATGTCTGCCTAAAAACCATTGATATTACTGGATTTGTTCAAAAAATGCTGTAAGCACACCCGCACCAGAATGTCCTTACTTAAACCCGCACCTAAAAAAATACCTTTTTGAGCGTAGGTTTGAGTAAATCCCATAGAATGAGC
>CAJFOJ010000045.1 GCA_904396495.1 uncultured Oscillospiraceae bacterium | reverse complement strand
ACTCATAGCAATCCCCCCTGATGTACTTCTATTTTCCTACATCAGGGGGGATTTGTCTATTGTCCACTTTTTCTGGTTCAGTTCACAATATGGAATAATCAGGGAGAATATTACAAAAATAGTGCAAAACTTTTATAGAGAAGAATATTGGTTTTTTTAAAAATATATGATATGATATAGGCAGTAAAACCAAATATCAAAAATTGAGAACAGTTGGTTTGGGCTTTTCCTACTGAACGTCGGGTTGTTTGGCGTCTCTACTGCAAAATTAGCTCAAATCCTGGAAAGGAATGAATTTTATGGCCAGTTCTTCCAATGAAAAAGTGTTTAATGTACTCGCCTACATCGGTATCCTGTTTTTGGTCGGTTTGATCGCCGACGGGCAGAACCCTAGAGTGCGTTTTCACGTCAATCAGGGACTTGTCCTGTTTTTAGCGGAGGTGATTGTCGGCATCATTTGCGGTGTTATCGGCATAATACCAATTATCGGCATCCTCGGTTCAATTTTGAGCGGTGTTGCAAGTCTTGTAGGGCTCGTCTTTATGATTATCGGCATTGTCCATGCGGCCAATGATGAGGAAGTCCCCCTTCCCATCATCGGGGGCATTACCATACTGAGATAAACGCTTTTTGTGTAAAATTGGATCGTATCGCTAAATTTTGAATTAAAGGTGCTGTGATTACATAAAAATAAACCAGCAGGGACGGTAAAGATCCCTGCTGGTTTTACTGTTTTGCAATAATTTGATTAATTTCCCGGATGGAGGAAGCATCGGGATAAAAGACGGTGTGATCGTCCGACCAGGTACCGGTCAGTTCCCGTAATTCTACCCGGCGTTCCTGTTGGCTGAGATAATAGCGCATTGCCTTTTTGTGTTGCGCATACCCGAATTGGGTGACATCGGTGTCCGTGTTGTTGAGAAAGGCATTAAAGAGGAAATCCCCTTTGTCAGCCAGTTCGGAGGTCAACCGCTGCTCCAGCAGCTCTTTTAGAAATTCCCCTTCCGAGGGGAAAATCGAATTGGGGAGTTGTTCCAATATTTGAGACAACGTTGTCCCATCCAGCAAATTGTTGCCTACTGGGAGGGAGACGTTTCCTTGCCGGTAAGCGGTGGAAAGGGTCTTCTCTAGTCCACCCAAGGCGTCGATCAGGTTCACACGCCCGTTTTCATCGATACGGGCATAGCAGTCCACTTCAGTCAGCAGGACGTTTCCCACCCCGATTTTTGCGTTGTCAGAACCGGCGTAGTCGTATTGACCGTTGAGGGTGTCGGTGCGGGTACCGATAGTCGATTCCGTCTCCGGCGGGATGCTCACCAGGGTGATGACAGCTTCTACCGGATCAAAGTGCACAAGAGTGTACGAAGTAGGCGCTGTGTTTCGTTCCCGGCACTGGATGAGCAGTAGGGAAAAGGACTCCTCCTGAGTAGGACGGTAGTAGGCAAGCGAGAGGTCACTGGGACTAGAATGCTCATCAGAGGCGGCGGAGAGCCGATCCGGTGAGAGCATCGTCGCCGACAATACCAGCATAATGACGATCAGCAGTGCGGCCAAGCTGATTACAAAAGAAATCGCGAAAACAGAGGCGGAGGATCTTTCCTTTTTCATGTCATCACTTCCATAGAATTCGTTAGGGAAAGTATGAACGAAAAGGAACGGTCTTATACAAAACAGGAAGGCAAAATTCTTGCCTTCCTGCTCTATTTACTGCTCCGCTGTAACAATAAATCCGTCTACGTTGTTACCTGAAATGGTATATTCTTTGTCTTTGGGGATAGGGACTTCCACGGTGTCCGCAATGGCCGGTACGTAATAGATCTCGTACTCCTTACCGTCCACTGAGGTTTTCAGGTGTTCTCCCTCAAAGGGGTAATCTTTGAGAAAATCAATGTATTCTTCCAGACAGAACCCTTTTTCTTCCATGACTGCTGCGTGGACAGGGCCCACGTAACGATAATGCCACGGCTCGTGGATGATTTTTGTAATGTCCTTTTTTGATTCCGGGTAACGGACGACAAATCCATATTTGTAGCAGTTTTGGTTGACCCAGATATGATCCCCGCTGGCGTCAAAAAATTTGGAGCCGTCTGCGGTGATGATTCCCAGATCCATAACAAGCCCCGTGTGGTGCTCGCTCTCCCCAGGCTTAGCCACTTCCTCGGAATAGGTAAGTCCGGTGCGCTCCAAATCGTTGTCATAGAGCATCTGCTGATATTCCACTGTCCGGTGGGCGCTAATGACCATCACATCGGTGAGGCCGGTCTCGTTGGCAAAATCCTCCATCATACGGTTAAAAGGCTCCATAATCTTTTCCCGCACCTGAAGCTCGTTGTTTTTGACTGAGTATTGATCGATTTTCTGGCTGGCAACTGTTACCAGATCAGTTGGCGCATCAGTTACATAGTGGGCGTCATAATTTACTAAAATCAAATCGCCTTGGTGAATATCGTCTTTACTCATCTGCACCGCGCCATAGGCGTCGTCTGTGACTACCTGTTGGGACGAAGAATTGCTTTCAGAGTTAGTGGAAGATTGGGACGGTGTGGAAGAAGACGGGTTGCCCTCATCAGGGCTCAACGCTTTGACAGCAAAAATGACAGCGAGGACAATAACGACGACAATTGCCAAAGCAATGATAACCCGTCCGATTTTTAGGCGGCGCTTTCTTTTTCTAGCCATTGGGAGGACTCCTTTACATGGGTGTTTTTAATATAAAAGGTTGCGATTTGTCACCTGTTACGGGACATTTATAATTTTTGAAGTTTTGCAAAATTCGCCATAATTTTTTTTGTGCCAATTTTGTCGAAAGCGGTTTCCACTAAATTGTCATTGCCCATAGGGGTAATAGACAGGACGGTGCCGTCCCCGAACACCTTGTGGTGCACTCGGTCGCCCACCGCGAAGTCTATGGAGATGCCTGCAGCTTTTGGCTTTGTTCCGACCGAAGCAACCATTCTGGGCGCGGCGGGAGCCGGGGCCCTGCGTTCGCGGGAATAGGGAGGAAAATGGGTGTCGTTAATCGTGTCGTCGCTTTTTTCTAGTTTGTTATCAGGAATTTCTTCGGCAAAGCGGGATAGGCGGTTGCGGTTGGTGGAGCCAAATACCATTCGTTCCTTGGCATAGGTGAGATAAAGCTTTTGTTTGGCCCTTGTGATCCCCACATAGGCCAAACGCCGTTCTTCCTCCAACTCCGTTGGGTCGTACATGGTGCGAACCGACGGGAAGATGCCGTCTTCCATACCGGGAAGAAAGACCACCGGGAATTCCAAGCCCTTGGAGGAATGCATCGTCATGAGGACGACGCAGTCGTCGGAGTTATTCATGTCGTCTAGGTCGGTATAAAGGGCGATTTCCTCCAAAAAGCCATCTAAGCTTGCGTCGTCGGGATTGGCCTGCTCGTATTTCACCATGGTGGATTTTAACTCGCCGATGTTTTCCAGCCTAGTTTTCCCTTCTTCCCCCAAAGCATGCAGCATGAGGTTATATCCGGTGAACTCCATAATGTCGTCCAACAGCTCGTCCAGCGGTTTGATTAAGGCCGCATCCCGCAACTGTTCAATCATGTTGGCAAAAGCGGTTAGCTGGCTTGCCTTCCGGGCGAGGACACCGTAGCTGTTGGCGTCCTTGAGTACGTCGAATACCGGGATTCCAGTTTGAAGGGAGATTTGTTCTACCGCGGTGACAGTGGCGTCTCCGATAGAACGCTTGGGCTCGTTGATAATACGCTTTAAACGGACGGTGTCGCTGGGGTTGTTGATGACGCTCAAATAGGCCACCATGTCCTTAATTTCCTTCCGCTCGAAAAACTTGATGCCGCCAAATAAGCGATAGGGGATACCAGATTTGATAAAATACTGCTCGATGGCGCCTGATTGGGCGTTCATCCGGTATAAAACCGCGTGATCGCTGTATTTCATGCCATTAGCCACATTTTCTTCAATGGTGTCAGCAATGAATTTTGCCTCTGCACGCTCGTCGTGAACCCGTTTGAGAAAAATTTTGTCGCCCACGCCGTTTTCCGTCCAGAGGTTTTTGCCCTTACGTCCCTCGTTGTGCTTGATGACCTCATTGGCCGCGTCCAGAATCGTCTGGGTAGACCGGTAGTTTTGTTCCAACCGGATGACGCAGGCGTCTTTAAATTGCTGTTCAAAGCTTAAGATATTCTCAATGGTGGCGCCGCGGAATTTGTAAATGCTCTGGTCGTCGTCGCCGACAACGCAGAGGTTTTGATGTTTTTGCGCTAGCAAACTCACCAACCGATACTGGGCGTGGTTTGTGTCTTGGTACTCATCTACCAATAAATAACGATATCGATTTTGATAGTATTCGAGTACGTCGGGATTTGTTTCAAACAGTTCTACTGTTTTACAGATGATGTCGTCAAAGTCCAGGGCATTCGCCTGCAAGAGACGGGACTGGTACCGGTTGTAAATCTTGGCGATCTGCTGCTTTCGAAAATCGCTGCCCACCGTGATCATGTACTCCTCCGGAGAGACCATGCTGTCTTTGGCACGGCTGATTTCCCCTAAAACCGATTTGGGTTTAAACATTTTGTCGTCGATTTGCAGGTCGTTCATAGCGTCCTTAATCATCCGCACACTGTCATCGGCGTCGTAAATGGTAAAGCTTTTGCTATATCCCAGCCGTTCGATGTCCCGCCGCAGGATGCGGACGCAGGCCGAGTGAAAGGTGGATGCGGCGATGTCGTTTGCCTCTTCTCCCAGCATTTTAAACAGCCGCTCTTTCATCTCATTTGCCGCTTTGTTGGTAAAGGTGATTGCCAAAATATTCCAGGGACGAATGGGATAACTGCCTATGATTTGCGATAAGGTGTCGTCAGAGACATCGGCGCCTTTTATGTAGCTTCTCAGCGTTTCCAAAGCGGCTTCATCTACCTGTTCCCCTATGTAAGGGCTGTGGTAAGCATCGCCAAATTTAATCATGTAGGCAATTCGGTTGATGATCACAGTGGTTTTTCCGCTTCCTGCCCCCGCTAAGATGAGCAAGGGCCCTTTGACTTGGAAAATTGCCTGCATCTGCATGGGATTCATATGGGAAAAGCGCTTTTTCAGCGCCTGTTGCTTGAGAGATTGGAATTCTTCTTTATTTTGAAGCATAATAACGGCCTTTCTTTGTTTGTTGTCTTTTGAGCCCTAAAAAGGTATTGCAACGAAATTCAAAAAGAAATTCGCTGAATTTTCATAGGAGAATAATAGATTTTCTTTTGTTTCGCGGAAGCAAAATTAAAACACCTATAGGCACTTAGCAAACGGCATAACCGTTTGTCTGAAGGTTATTATACCAAATCCGAAAATTCCGACAGGAATTTCACGGTGGAGGAATCCACCGAAGTTCTGCACAAGCAGAACCGGATGATGATACAATGTTCTCACAGGTTCCGCGAAAGCGGAATGACAGCGCCCATAGGCGCTTAACAAACGGCATAGCCGTTTGTCTGTGAGGTTATTATACTACATTTTTCCCCCTTTTACAACGGCGGGATAAAAGCCTTTGCTACAATAGCAAAGGCTTTTATCAAAGAGAGGATTGGTGCCAACCCATAAATCTCGTTTAACTGATTAAAGGTAAAAGGGCGGCCTAAAATATGGCTAAAGCAACGAAGGCCCCTTATCAGCTATAGCGGCAAAATGAAAAAATTTTAAAACTTTCAAAGATAATTGAAAGTTGATGAGTAGTGAAGACTTGAAATAAAACAATGCTTTTGTTGCGTCATATTTTGCAATATGTTTTCATTGTTTTTTACTTTTTGCATGTAGAAAAACGAGGTGATTTCTTACAAAATGGTATTTTCCATTATGACAGTAAACACTGTAGATGTTCATTTTTACTATGAAAAATATATAAAATAGTTGTCTGAAGGGGGATAGACATGAAATGCTGAATATCACCGTCCTGACCGATCGGCAACAAAAGCTGTTTTGTGTGCTGGTAAGAGAATTTGTAATGCAGTAGCCAAAATAATAAATATACAGTTTGTTTTACTGGAGGAATTTATACATAAAAAATGAGCGTCCCCTTATACAGGACGCTCATTTTCGATGATACAGAGGAATTACAGTAGGTTATTTGCCGTAGACGTCTTCTACCATTTTGCGGAGATTGGCCAGTCCGATGCGGATGCCGACCATACTGTCCTCCATTCCCTCAAATTCGATGGCGATGGCGCCGTTGTAACCGGCATTTTTTAAGGCGTACAAACAATGTCGGATGGGCACGTCCCCATGACCGATGATGGCCCCCCGAAGGAAGTTACCGTTTCGGGTGCGGAAAAATCCTTCGCCGGGATCAAATCCGTTCCCGTCTTTGACATGGAAATCCTTCGCATGGGCGTAAAAAGCATAAGGAGCGACTCTACCCACAGCGACAGCGGGATCATCGTCCGCGCACAGGAAGTTCCCCATATCGCAGAGCAGGCCAAAGTTTTCATGGGCGACAGCGTTTACAAGCTTTTCGACCCGTTCACTATCCTGGCAAAAATATCCGTGGTTTTCCACCATGGTTTTGATTCCTTTTTGGGCGGCGTATTCGGTAATTTTGCGGCAGTTTTCCGCCAACTGGGGAAGGATATCGTCAAATCCGCGATAACCCCTTTCGCCAGGCCGGAAGCCGCCTGTGGCGTCATGGCGCACGCTTTTTGCTCCCAGGATCTCTGCAATATCGATTTTTGATTTAACTCGCTCAATTTCCTGCTCCTGGTCGCCGCTGGCAGGGTAAAGCAGTTCAGCGCCAAATGTAAAGTTGGAAATAGGCATTTCGAGGCGTTCGCACTCCTCGCGGAGTTTTACAGCGTACTCTTTTTCATTAGAGCCGTCATGGGGAATGATGTCAACGAATTCGATGGCGTCAAATCCCAACTCTTTCGCGGCGGAGATACAGGAAAGCTGTGTGAGTTTTCCTGCCGATATGTACTTGGAAAAGCTATAGGAGCTTACAGCAATCTTCATCATGTCGCTTCCTTTTCTATTAGTCGAGGACGACTTCGTGGCCGGTTCTTGCAGACTCGTAAACTGCGTCGAGGATCTTCATGATCTCGATGCCGTCGGTTGCAGGGGACTTACAAGCGGTGCCGTTGATTACACAGTCCACATAGTGATCAATTTCGTTCTGGAACAGGCCGGCAAAATCAAGAGAGGTGGGGACGGTCAGGTTGACGTCTGCCATGTAGTCGTTGATTTCGGTGTACATTTCCAGTTCGGGGTCGATTTTCGCGCCGCCCTTGGTGCCGAAAAGCTGAATTTTGCCTTCGTCGCTCTTGATGTTCAAGCTGAAGCTCGCTTCGATAGCGAGGACTGAACCATTGTCGTAACGAATCAGTGCAGAAGCCAAATCTTCTACGTCGCAGATGTCTTTTTGACCGGCGGAAACGGAATTATAATCTTTGGCGCCTTTGATATTGGGACGGTTGAAGAGTTTTTGGAAGGTCGCACCGTAAACAGAAACAGGTTTCGGGTTGCCCATCAGGTAACGGGTCAGGTCGATAACATGGACGCCCAAATCAATGAGCGGGCCGCCGGCGGAACGGGATTTGTCGCCAAACCAACCTCCGGGATTGCCGTTTCTACGCAGATAGGTAGCCTTAGCGTAGTAGATTTCTCCAAAGTAATCAGTGCTGATAAAGTCCTGCAAAATTTTGCAGTCATTGCCGTAGCGGCGCACAAAACCGATCATAAGCAATTTTTTGTTTTTCTCTGCGGCGGCCAGCATCTCCCGCGCTTCCGCAGCAGAAGTAGCCATGGGCTTTTCGCAGAGGACGTGCTTACCTGCATTTAATGCGGCGATGGTGCAGGGAGCGTGGGCGGAGTTCCAGGTACAGACGCTGACGGCGTCGATTTCGTCCAGCTTGAGGAACTCATTAATGTCGGTAAAGGTCCGCTCTACGCCGTATAGGTCAGCCATTTTTTTGAGTTGAACCGGGTTGATATCGCAAAAGGCATAAAGCTCTACATTTGGATTTGCAATATAGCTTTTAATGTGTTCGTGGGAGATATTACCGGTGCCGATGACACCGACTTTTATTTTTTTATTTTCCATAACGCAATACTCCTTTAATCAATTAGATTAGCCAATGAGGTTTTTCAGGAAGGTGGCGGCTGTGTTGATATCAGCGGCGGGGTTGTCCCCGACTTCTCTCTCAATGGTCAGGAAACCGTGATACCCGATTTCGTCCAGCGCTTTGAGGTAGTTTTTAAAGTCCACATTGCCCTCTCCCAAGGGAACCTCAATGAAGGAAGGACTTTGCAGCATTTCGTCCTCAGCTAGTCCGTAAATAACCTCGGGATCTTTGTAATAGAGGCGTTTGCCGTCTTTCGCATGGGTATGTACGATGTAATCTTTGAGGGTGTAGACTGCTTGAACAGGATCATCGCCGGTGACCATAACAAGGTTTGCAGGGTCCAGATTGACCGCTACGCCGGTGGAGTGCAGCGTATCCAGAAATGCCTTCAAAGTGGCAGCGGTTTCCGGGCCTGTTTCGATGGCGAAATGAGCGTCCATCGAATCTGCGTATTGTGCCAGCTCAAAGCAGGCCTCCTGCATGACCTTATAGCGGTCGTGGCTAGGATCGCTTGGGACAACGCCGATGTGTGTTGTCACAATATTGGTATCCAATTCTTTTGCCAAGTCGAGAATCCGTTTGGAATCTTCAATCAACTTGGGATTTTTCTCCGCATTGCCAAAGCCCTGACCCAAATCACCGCAGAGGGCGGAAATGGTAAGGCCATTGTCTTTGACCATTTTGAGGAATTCTGTCTTTTTGTCCCCGGTCAATTCCGCAGGGGACAATTCGCCGAACGCTGCGGGGACCTGGATGCCCTGAAGACCCAACTCTGCCGCTTTTTTCAGAGCAGATGGGGTATCCATCCGAAAGGAGTTGAGCAGGACTCCGATTGAGAAATTGTACATGTCTTTCTTCCTTTCTTCCATAAGCCGGCTATAACCGGCACAACACAATAAGCCAACCAAAACGTTGACTTGATTTACAGCTTTATTATATAATATAGTAGAAAAATGTAAAGGAAAGATGTTGCCTCCAATTAACACAATATTGCTTTGGCTTTTTACATATAGAAGGGATGATTATGCAAGTTTCTACACACGAAGACCATTCGACGTATATGGATCCGGCTTTTCCCATTCTCTTTCATCTGGATACCTGTTTTCCCTATCTGCCGGTGACCTCCAGCGCCCATTGGCATGAGAATATCGAGGTGCTCTATTTCATCGAGGGGGAAGGCATTGTCTATTCTGGCACGACAGAGTTTCCCGCTCATGTGGGGGATATCGTGGTCATCAACCCAACTGTGCTCCACTCTATCGAGTCTGTTACCGAGCAGTGCAGATATTACTGCCTGATTGTGGACAGGTCCCTTTACGAAGAGTTCGGAATCCCTGTGAGCAATATGCTTTTTAAAGAGATCGTCCGCGATTCTACTGCACAGGGGTATTATGACAAAATTATACGGGAATGGGCCGACAGGGGACCTTTGTATAAACCGGCAGTCAAACTGGCGGCGTTGCAGCTCCTGCTCCATTTGAGCCGGTACCACCTGGATTTTACCAATGACGGGGAGACTGTCCAGAACAAACGGCTCACCATGGTCAAAGACGCCATTGGCTATATCAGAGCTCATTTCCGCGAGGAGCTGACCATCGACGATATCTGCGAGGCTATTGGATTTAGCAAATACTATTTTTGCCGAGTCTTTAAGGAGGTTACCCGCCGGACCCCAGTGGATTACATCAACTTTATTCGATGCAGCTACGCGAAAAATTTGCTCCTTTCGGGGCGGTATAACGTGAGCGAAAGCGCAGAGATGAGCGGGTTTAAAAACCTGTCCTATTTTTCAAAGACCTATAAAAAATACATGGGAACCCTGCCGTCCCAAAAAGGCGGGGATGGAAAAATGGGTGATCCCAAATAAAATAAGCCGGCGAAGTGAGATTCGTCGGCTTATTTATCTTCTTCCGCCAGCAGCTTTTCCCGGCACAGCTTGAGTTCTCCCTGTTTTCCTTCCGGTAGGTTGGGGTACTGGGGATCGATTTCCTTTAGGGCGTCCAGAATTGCCTCTGACACCAGATACCGGGTATACCATTTGTTATCGGCGGGCAGGACATACCAAGGGCTGTGGATGGTGGCCGTTTCATTGATGGCTTTTTGATAGGCGTCCATATAGCTGTCCCAATACCCGCGTTCCCGAACGTCGCTGTCGGAAAACTTCCAGTTTTTTGCCGGGATGTCAATGCGTTCTAAAAACCGCTGCTTCTGTTCTTCTTTTGAGACGTTTAAAAAAATCTTGACGATCCGGTAACTATTTTCGTACAAGTATTCCTCAAAATGCCGGATCTGCCGGTAGCGCTTGTCGAAAAATTCTTTGTCGTCCAGGCAACGGTCCGCCATCCGATAGGCTTTCTGGAGCTGATGAACCTTGACGATCAACACGTCCTCATAGTAAGAGCGGTTGAATATCGCCATTTTACCCCGGGGAGGCAGGTGGACTATGGTGCGCCAAAGAAAGTCATGGGATAGTTCCTCGCTGGTGGGTTCCTTCATGCTGTGGACGTCTAGGCCTTGTGGGTCAACGCTGCTCATTACATGCTTGATGGTGCTGTCCTTCCCGGCGGCGTCCATGGCCTGGAGAATCAGGATGAGGGACTCTTTGCCCTCAGCGTACAACTTGTCCTGAAAGGCGGCAATTTCCTTGCGGTTGCCTTCGGTTTTGTCCCGGATTTTATCTTTGTCGAGGCCAAGCCCTTTTGCGCTGGTGGGGAGGGAATCCAGTTCCAGCTTTTTGTCTCCGTCGAACTTGAATTTTTCTAAAGATACCATAGCGTTCCTCCGTCTCGGTTGATGAGGTTATTATATGGAAAATATGCCTGGTTACTCTTTGAAAATTAATAAACGCTGGTGCCGGGGTAATAGTGAGCGAGAATTTGCTTGTAAGTCCAACCTTCGTTGACGGCGTACCCGTTGGCGCCGGTCTGGCTCATACCCACGCCGTGACCATAACCGTTGGTGGTAAAGATAAAGTTGCTGCCGTCACAGGTAAAGGTAAAGGCGTGACTCTTGATGGCGTAATTTAAAATATTTTCCCGGAGTTTACGGCCAGTTGTGGAATAAGTCTGCCCGTTTGCGTCGGTGATGGTGAGCCCCGTCACATATCCGCCCTGGTTGACGGCGGAAATTTTCATCCAGCCTTCAGGATTATTTTCATCCAGTGTGATGCCCAAAAATCCCTCCAGCGAACTTTTAACGGTGGAAACCGGTACGGTTGCCGTTTGATTTTTGTACCCGGATGAAGGATCATACGGGCTGGAGACATTGGTTAGATAACTGTAACTGCCGCCCCAAACCTCAGCGGATGAATTGGTGTAACCCGCTGAACTGGCGTGATAAGGGGTAAAAGCAATTGAGCCGTTGTAGTAGACCGCTTGTCCGATGACGGCGGACACGGCATCTTTAACCTTTTGAGAAGGGGTGCGCATAGGCAGGGACGGAGAACGCCCCGCGTTGTTTTCGTATTTTATGTAGGAATAGGCGGCAACAGCCTGTGCTTTTAAGGCTTCTGGGCTGAAACTAGAGCCCATTTCCCCTTCGACAACCTGGCAAATTGCGCTGTAGGCATCCATTTCTGTGACAACGCCCCCCACCGATACCTTGAGAGTTCCACCTGCGCTGGTTGTGGAGCTCGAAGCACTTTCGCTAGGCTTGGAAGAAACCGAACTGGAAGATTCCGCGGGTTTGGATGAAGGACTGGAGTTAGAGTTGGATGTCGTATTGGAGGAGCTGTTTGCCGAAGATGAACCCTTGGATGGGGCGGACGAAGTTGTGTGCGAGGAGGCGTCGTTGGGATTTGCTTTGCTGGAACTCTCTGTTGTACTATGAGAGGCAGCTTGAGAAGGGCTTCCGGATTTAGAAACCTGGTCGGAATTGTCCTCCGTGTTGCTGAGGGAGGACAATCTGTCAAGCTGTAGCTGTGACGAATCCAGAATCAGAGGAGAAACCTCCAGAGTATCATACAAGGGGACGCCTCCCTCTAGGGACGGCATATTGATAATCGTACCTTCTTCGCTGGAAGCGGCAGCAAAGGCCGCCACTACTTCCTCGCCCTGAGGGGGAATGGCGTTAGCCGTTGAGACCAAGTTGCTGGAAAAGGCAAGGGCGGTGAGAAAGCCGCCGGCGATCAGGCCAGTGATAATCATTTGCAGGTAACTTTTACGATTCATGCCGGATACTCCTTTTTAATGCCAATAGATGACTGATATGATTACGATTCGGCTGAAGGGGCGGATGGGTCAGTTTGTTGGGAGGAAACGGGCGGTTCTGTCGTGTGGCTGGGAGCGTCCATAGGCGAATCGCCAGGCGTCGATGCTGGTGTCGATTCAGAAGAGGGTTCCGAGGACGGCTCTGAAGACGGTTCAGAAGGAGGGGTGGAGCTTTCCTGAGAGGACGGCTCACTGGGAGTCACGACGACACTGGAGTCGGAAGAAGATTCCGATGAGGGTTCACTTTCCGGCTCTGATGATGAAGGTTCTGAAGAAGGTTCCGAACTGAGTTCCTGGGAGGAAGTGGAGTCGGGGACGACATTTTGGCTTTCCTCATAAAAGTCGGAAAAGTCCTCCCAGTCGCCGAAGGCGCCGCTTTCGATAAAACTTTGATCGTCAAGATTCAAGCTGTCGGAGGAGGCCCCCGAGGTGTCGGAAAGCAGGTTGCTGCCGCCGTCCACCCGCTCTAGCGAGGCGCCAGCCGCTATATTGACGATAAATAAAACGCAGGATACGGCGATGACTTGAAGCCATACCGCACCGGATACCTTTTTCCAAAAATTTTTCATGTTGGTTCCTGCCTTTCTGTGCTGGAGCTGCCGGGAAGAGATCCGGCGCAGAGGTTTAGTCAATCACTTTAATTTCAGTTGCCGCAACCGCTTTTATAAGCAGCGGTTCAAAATCAAAACGGGATTCCGCCTGTTCTACAAAGTGCAATTTTGGCTTGGTGCGGGGATGCTTTGGGGTAAAGACGGTACAACAGTCCTCGTATGGTAAAATCGATGTTTCATATGTATCGATTTTATAGGCGATATCAATGATTTCGGTCTTGTCCATTCCGATGAGGGGACGTAGCACTACTAAATCGGTGGCGTTGTCGGTGCAGTGGAGGGCGTCTAAGGTCTGGCTGGCCACCTGGGCCAAGCTTTCGCCTGTGATCAGAGCCTTGATATCCTCCTGTTCTGACAACCGCGTGGCGATTTTCATCATCAGACGGCGCATGATGATGGTAAACAGCTCTTCTGGGCAGTGTTCTTTAATAGCCTCTTGAATCTCGGTGAAGGGGACACAGTAAAACCTGATTTTCCCTGTATAGGCGGTGAGTTTTTCACATAGGGTTTCCACCTTTTGCAAAGCGCGTTCGCTGGTGTAGGGAGGGCTGACAAAATGGACGGCCGACAGGGCTAAGCCCCGTTTTGCCATCATATAGGCGGCTACTGGACTATCCAAACCGCCGGAGATTAATAACATCGCCCGTCCACTGGAGGAAACCGGCATTCCACCTGCCCCAGGGATTCGCCCGGCGTGGATATAAGCACCAAAGTCCCGGATTTCCACCATGACGGTGACATCTGGCTCATGGACATCTACTTTTAGGTGGTTAAAATGCTTTAACAGTGCGCCGCCTACCTCTGCGGAAATCTGAGGCGAGGTGAGGGGGAAACGTTTATCCGCACGCTTGGATTCGACTTTAAAGGTTCTTACTTGGGAAAGAACTGGTTCCAGATAGTCCGAGGCCGCTTCTTTAATGATATCGATGTCCTTGTCCACAACGAGAGCACGGGACAGCATAGCGATGCCGAAGACCTTCTGCAACCGATCCAGTGCCTCATCGAAATCGAACTGTGCAGAGTCGGTGGGTTCCAAATAAATAGTGGATTGGGCTTTTTTTAGCTGAAATGCCCCTAAATCCTTCAGCCGCCACCGGATATTGCGCATCAGAATATCTTCAAAGCTGCCGCGGTTAAGGCCTTTTAAAGCGATCTCACCGTTTTTTATCAAGATCAGTTCTCTCATGAAAACGTCCTTTCTATGTGGAGTCATAACTACCGGATAACGGCCTTAAACCGCCGGATTCCCTGTTCCAGGGTGTCGAGGAACACGTCCAGTTGTTCTTTGGTAGTATCCTTTGAAAAACTGAGGCGTAAAGCCGATTTTACCTGTTCTTCCGGCAAACCGTAAGCCTTGAGTACGACGCTTTTGGCGCCTTTAGAACATGCAGAGCCGCTGGAGACAAAAATATCGTGTTGCTCTAAGAAGTGGAGCATGATTTCTGACGGGATACCGGGAACCGAAATGTTTAATAGGTGGGGAGAGGCGTTCTCGGGGGAGTTTATCATCACTTCTGGTATTTTTTGTAACGCCTCGCGGAGATAATGGTTACAATAACGATAGGTTTCCATCCATTGCGGCCCTTTTTCCATGCACAGCCTAAGCGCTTGATCCAAAGCAGCGATGAACGGCACTGCCTGGGTCCCGCTGCGAAGGGATCGTTCCTGACTGCCGCCGTGGAGCACCGGCTCTAGACGGATTCCTTTTTTTATATATAGCCCGCCGATCCCTTTTGGGGCGTAGAGCTTGTGGCCGCTGAAGGAAATCAGATCCACGTCAATTTTGCGGATGTTCAAGGGAAATTTTGTAAAGCCCTGTACGGCGTCCATGTGAATGAGGAGCTTTGGATACTTTCGACGCAGGGACGAAACGATGCTCTCATAGGGGAGGATGGTGCCCAGTTCGTTGTTGACCATCATAAAGGTGAGCAGGACGGTGTCATGATCCACCGCATCGATAAAGTCAGCGGCAGCAAAGTTGCCATCCGGCCTTGGCTTAACCCGCTTGACCGTATAACCTTGTTTTTCCAAAAAGGCTACCGTCTGCTCCACCGAGGCATGCTCCACCGTACTGGTGACAATGGTTTTCCCATCTCTTTTGCGGGCGGCAGTACCACCTAATATCGCTAAATTGTTGCTTTCAGTGGCACCACTGGTAAAGATGATGCTGTCGGGATCACAGTTTAAAATAGAAGCCGTTGTTTTGCGGGCCGATGTGAGGATACTTTCCGCATCAATTCCTTTTTTGTGCAAGGAGGAGGGGTTGCCGTACTGCTGTGTCATTGCCTCCATACAGGCGCTTGCCGCCTCATTACAAACCTTTGTGGTAGCGCAGTTATCCAGATAGATCTCCAACCCAAAAGCTCCTTTATCGAAAAATTTTTCAACGCTGTGAAAAACAGGATTGTTCACAAAACATAAGTAAATATTATTATACTACATCTTTCAGAAAATTTCCACTGCCAGTTGCAAATCTTTTGCATTTTCAAGATTTAAATTGTAGAAAAGAACATTTACAGAACAAATTATATGTGCTATACTGTTTCCATAAAAATGGAGTTTTATAGTTTCGAGTCGATTTTTGGGGTAAGAGGGAGGATTTAATCATGGAGCAGCCAAAGAATGAAGAAAATAATGGGGCTGCCTCAGTGAGAAATGCCAAAAGGGAAAATCCCCACGCCGGACACCGTCAAAGGCTCAAGGACAGGTTTGTCAAAGAGGGTGGACTGGAACACTTTGAGTTGCACAATGTGCTGGAAATTTTGCTGTTTTTCGGAATTCCCCAAAGGGATACCAATGATATCGCCCATGAGCTGATTCGCACTTTTGGCAGCTTTCCCCAGGTGTTTTTGGCGGATGTGGAGCAATTGGCCGCTGTCAAAGGGATGACGCGCAACGCTGCAATTTTAATCAAGCTGGTTCCCGAAGTCTACCGGAAGTTTCTGGATGCAAGCAAGGAAAAGGAAGAGATTCTGGACACCGCCGACAAAATCAAAGAGTATCTAATTCCCAAGTTTACCGGTCGTTCAGAGGAAATTGTCTATCTCCTTTGCATGAACAATACCTGCAAACTGCTAAGGGCTGATATTATCTCCAAAGGCAACCGGAGCATGGCTCATGTAGATTTGCGAAAAGTGACGGAAATCGTTTTGCAGTGTGGCGCGGTGAGCATCGTTCTGGCCCATAACCACCCGCATGGCGTAGCAAGACCGTCCGAACAGGACATTGTAACTACCCGTCGTATGCAGAAGGTGTTAAGTCAGTTGAATATTGAATTTTTGGATCATTTTGTAGTGGCTGGTGATAAGGCGATTTCGATGATGGAATTTGGCCATCTTGGCATCAAAAACATTGTGGAGATGCAGTTGCCGCGACAGGATCAGGAAGACTTCAACTGAGAATCCCGATTTTTACCAGTATAAGTTAGAAGAATTTGCAGTTGAAAGGCAGTTTTCTTCGTAAGTTGCCACAACAGAGGCCAGAAGATGTGATTTTGGCTATTTGCATCCAATATACCAGTAAAAGCCCGCCAATTGATTCCGGCGGGCTTTTGACAAGAGAGCCGTCGACCATCCATGGTTGCCGGCTCTCGCACTTGTTATGAAAGCGTTATTCATAGAGGGGGTATTTTTTGCAGAGGGCTTCCACTTTTGCCTTAATTTCCTCCTTAGAGTTGTCGAAATCGGAGGCGACTTTGTAGATGCACTCGGCAATGACTTCCATCTCCTCTTCCTTGAAACCACGGGTGGTGACGGCAGGGGTGCCGATACGGATGCCGCTGGTGATAAAGGGGCTTTGAGGATCGTTGGGGATGGCGTTTTTGTTGGCAGTGATGTAGACCTCATCCAGTTTGTGCTCCATCTCCTTGCCGGTGATATTAAAGTTTCTCAGGTCGACCAACATCAGATGGTTGTCGGTACCGCCGGAAACCAGGTCAAAACCGCGGTCAACTAATCCCTTTGCCAAAGCAGCGGCATTTTTGACCACTTGTTCCTGATAGGATTTAAACTCTGGTTTCAACGCCTCGCCCAAGCAGACCGCTTTTGCCGCGATGATGTGCATAAGTGGGCCTCCCTGAGTGCCGGGGAAGACGGCTTTGTCGATTTTTTTGGCCAATTCCTCCTTGCAGAGAATCATGCCGCCGCGGGGGCCACGGAGGGTCTTGTGGGTGGTGGTGGTGACGATGTCGGCGTAGGGCACAGGAGAAGGATGGACACCGGCGGCGACTAGTCCTGCAATGTGGGCCATGTCCACCATCAGGTAGGCGCCGCATGCGTCGGCGATCTCTCTGAATTTTTTAAAGTCGATGACGCGAGGGTAAGCAGAAGCGCCCGCTACGATCATTTTGGGCTTGTGTTCCATGGCGAGGTCCATCAATTTGTCGTAGTCTATGCGATGGGTAACATCGTCGATACCGTAAGGGATTACGTTATAATAGCTGCCCGACATATTGACCGGGGAACCGTGGGTCAGGTGCCCGCCATGGGCCAAATTCATACCTAAAATGGTGTCGCCGGGCCGCAAAAGAGCGAAGTAAACCGCCAAATTTGCCTGGGCGCCGGAATGGGGCTGTACGTTTGCGTGATCGGCACCAAAGAGCTTTTTGGCCCGGTCGCGGGCGATATTTTCCACGATGTCGACACACTCACATCCGCCGTAGTAGCGTTTGCCGGGATAGCCCTCAGCGTATTTGTTGGTGAGCACTGTGCCCATGGCTGCCAAAACGGCGGGGGAAACGATGTTTTCACTGGCGATCAGCTCAATGTTGCGGCGTTGGCGCTGAAGCTCTAGGTTCATGGCGTCGGCGACTTCGCTGTCATACTGGCCAACAAAGCCGATGTTGTTGGGGAAATCCTGATACATTGGTCATCTCTCCTTGTCAATTATCTAGTGGTGTCCGCTCCGCTTATCTGTTACTCAGGTGCACATGATATACTTTTGAGAGTAAGTGTAAAATGGATTGATAGAACACACATTAAATTCTATTATATCGGAAAACAGGACGCTTTACAATACATTTTTCGATGACGCTACAGAAAATTTTAGGTTTTTTTCTCTCATGTTGTCCATATTTGGTGCAACAATGTTTGGATACAAGTACACCTATATTTTGGAGGCCATCCATCGGGTAATATCGTTATATACTTCCAAACGGTTGGACTCATTGATAATTTCGTGTCTATCATCAGGATACAGACGCAGGGCGATATCCTGTACTCCAGCTTCGACGAGTCGGCAGCAGACCTTTCGGACGCCCTTCCCATAGGCGCCAACCGGATCTTCCTCCCCAGCGATGAGAAGGAGGGGGAGATTTTGAGGCACTTTGCCCGCCCATTCCTTATTAGACACCAACTTGAGTAGGGTAAACAAATCTTGAAACCCTGAAGCAGTAAAAATAAAGTTATTTTTTGGATTTTGCTCGTAATTCAAAACAATTTGAGGGTCAGTGGTCAGCCAATCGAATTCAGAAGATGGCTTGTCAATCCGCTTGTTATAGGAGCGAAAGGCAAGCAATGTCAACTTTTTGCTCCGATATCGGCTGCCCTTTTTGCGGGAAATGGACCTTGCCATCCGGATGCCTACGCCGGCAAAGGGGTTCCCTCCGGAGGTCCCGCAGATTATGGCGCCGGTTAGTTCTTTTCCGTATTGGGTTAAAAACAATCTGGCGACAAAAGACCCCATGCTGTGCCCCAGCAGGAAATAGGGGCATCCGGGGTAGCTTTTCCGCACAAGGGTCATGGTTTTATAAAGATCGGTCACCAGGTATTCGTAACCATTTTTTTCCCCAAAGTAACCCAAATTATCATCGGAAGCAACGGAATTGCCGTGCCCCAAATGGTCGTTGCCGCATACGATAAAACCGTGTTGACACAAAAAACCTGCAAAATCTTCATAGCGTTCTATGAATTCGCACATGCCGTGGGATATTTGCACAATGGCTTTTGGCTCAGTATTTTGCGGAAGATAAGTATAATATGAAATCGCAGTTCTTCCGTCGGAACTGATAAATTGATCCACAAGTTTTTGAAAACTCATAACAATCTTCCTTTCAGGGCATGGATGGTCAAAAGAGGACAATTGAATTTTCTATCTTCATTATACACTGTTTGTAAGAGATTTGCACATTTTTTGAAACTTTTTGACGTTTACAGGTGTTTTTATTATAAATGACATAGATGGCTAGTATTCCTCCCGGAAAAATTGGGAAATTATCAGTTGACAAAAAACGACGAAATCGGCATAATAAAATCAATATTATTTCATTTTTTATTACGGGAGAAATCATTATAACAACTACCTAGTTATGAGCTTTTGCTTTTTTCGGCGATGTGCGGAATGTGTAAGAGCTCAAGTCCCAGAAAGGAAGGAGAACTCATTATGAAAAAGAATTACTTAAAACTGATATGTGCTGCTGTCTGCTGCCTTATGATGTTTCCGATGATGGTTGGCTTTACAGCTGAAAAGGTTCCTACTCTGAAAGTCGCCACTTGGAACATTCTCCATGGAAACGATGTGATGGAAGCTCAACACAGGCAGCTTATTAGGATGGGAGCTGATGTAGTGGCTCTGCAAGAAGTGGATGAAAAGACCGAACGGGTCGATGGAAAAAGTTGTTTAGATCACCTGGGCAATGGAAGGTATTATTTTAACAGCTTTGCAAAAGAGATCGATTACAAGGGTGGAGAATATGGCAGCGGTATTATGAGCAAGTATTATTTTGGTAAGGAAACATCTTCTTTCCGGGAGGGTGGTTCTCTGGCCAAAGATGGCATGATGAAAGTGGAAATGAAAAAGGACGGAAAAACTATTTCGGTGTACAATGTCCATTTTTCCTATCAAAGTGACAGCGAACGCCAAAGGCAGATTCAATTGGCGGCGGAAGTGTTTGCGGCTGACCCCAATCCCTATAAAGTTCTGATGGGGGACTTTAACATAAAAAGTTTTGATGAGCTTGCACCCTTTGAGGACTACAATATGCTCAATAACGAAGAGAATCCTTTAGAGACTTATCACGGGGATGATTGGGATACAAAATGCCTGGATAACATCGTCTACACTGATAACCTCGTTTTGAGCGATTGGGAGATGGTCAAGAGTGAATTATCAGACCATAATGCACTGATTGCAGAATTCGAAATGAGATAGGAAAAGTTTTCAAAAAATTTTATTTAGGGCTTGTCAATCAGCAAAAAATGTGCTATACTAACCTAGTTAATATGAAATTTATGTCTATTGATGATAAATTTACATCGGAGGGTTAAAATAGTTATGAGCGTATTTGAAATTATAGGCGGCGTTTTGTTGCTAATTGCTTGCTTGATTTTGATTGTCCTGGTTATGATGCAGGAAAGTAAACAGGGAATGTCCCAGGCGATTGGCGGAGGTTCCTCTGATTCTTATCTCGATAAAAACAGCGGACGAACTTTGGATGCCGTTTTGGCCAAGATTACAAAGGTAGCGGCGGTTGCTTTTTTTGTGCTGACCCTTGCCGCTTCTATATTGGCTGTTTATCTTTAATGATACGAATAGTAATGAAAAAGCCCTGCGAAAAGCCGCAGGGCTTTTGTTTTTGGAATATGTATGGAAATGTATAAGAAATATTTAAATCAATGTAAACTAGAATATTCTTAAAGGCCTTTTGTAGCCAAATCATAAAAGGTGCGATTCCCAGAAAGGAATGTTATGATTCATGCAGGAAAAATTTCAACAGAAAATAACAGCTGTATTGGAAAAAGCCGGTAAAAAAGGGCTGACCTATAAAGAACTCAGCATAAAATGTAAGACTAAAAAAGGAGAGGGAAAAGCCTTCCGACAGGCAATCCAGATATGCAAAGAAAAGGGACTGATCTTAGAGAGAAAGGGCAAGTTTTTTGTTCCACGGACAAAAGGCTTATATCCCGCTGTGGTAAAACGCCTTCATAAAACCTATGGGTTTGCCGAAAGAATCGAACAAAAAGACGAAGTGTTTATTCTAGGAAGCAAACTAAAGGGCGCTTTGGCCGGGGATAAAGTCATGCTCCGGCTCTCTAAGCACACTCGGGGAAACCTACCTGAAGGGGAAGTGGTTTCCTTTATTGAGGCGGGAAAAGTGGAATTCACTGGAATCGTCCATCTGACCAAAGGAGGGCCTTTTATTACGCCGGACGACATCGGTAATTTTGATTTGCGTATAGAGGGCAGTATCAAAGGTTTAGCCGATGGGGATAAGGTTATGGCGAAAATCACAAAACGTGGCCAAGGACACCGGGACCTGCGAGCCAAAGTAGTAAAAAACTTTGGACAGGCGACGAAGGCTGCTGCCTGCTGCGAGGCGATCCTCAGTTTAAACGGTGTGACGCCAGAGTTTCCGTCACAGGTGCTCGAGGAAGCGAAATTTATAGCCGGGCGAGGAATCAAGCACAAGGAACTGTTAAACCGAGAAGACCTGCGAAACGAAGTGATTTTTACCATCGATGGAGCAGATTCCAAGGATTTGGACGACGCTATCAGCCTGACAAGGTATGGGGACTGCTACCTTTTGGGAGTCCACATTGCCGACGTATCCTATTACGTGAGGGAAAAAACTGCCCTGGACGAAGAAGCCCTGCGAAGGGGTACCAGCATCTACTATGCCAACAAAGTGGTTCCGATGCTGCCTAAAGCACTTTCAAACGGTATTTGTTCCTTAAACCCTAACGAAGAGCGCCTTGCATTCTCCGCGATGATGACCTTGACGAGGGATGGCAAGCTATTGGATTACGATTTTAAAAAGTCCGTAATTTGTTCGCGAGTTAAAGGCGTGTATTCCGAAGTAAACCAGATTTTAGCAGGGACTGCGGATGAGGAAATCCTTCAAAAATATCGGGATGTTCTTTCGGTTCTCCCCTTGATGAAGGAGCTCTCCGACATTTTACACCACAATCGGAAGCTCCGGGGGGCGCCGGATATCGACACGGCAGAAAGCAAGCTGATTCTCGATGAAAACGACCATATAATAGACGTGGTGCCAAGAAAACGAGGCGCGGCAGAGGAGATGATTGAGGAATTTATGCTCACCGCCAACGAAGCCGCGGCTTCGTTGGCTAGAAAACTCCAGATTCCCTTTGTCTATCGGGTGCACGAACACCCGGACGGAGAAAAACTCAATATGTTGAAGGAAACCTTACAGGTATTAGGATTGCCATCTCCGGAAATTAAGGGAAATATGCCGTCTAAAGTGCTTTCCGACATTCTCGACGAGGCAAAGGGAAAACCCTTCTATCCCATTGTCAGCCGGCAGGTACTCCGCTCTATGGCCAAGGCAAAATACAGCGAGACACCCATCGGGCATTACGGGTTGGCCCTTGAAAACTACGCCCACTTTACCTCGCCTATCCGTCGCTACCCCGATTTGACTATCCATCGGATTTTGAGCGATGTGGTGACGCAAAACCGCTCTGTATCCCAGATAAAGAAACGGTATGCCGAGTTTGTAGGCAAATCCGCCAACGCCTCAACGGAGGCGGAAATCGCCGCCATGAAAGTGGAGCGGGACTGCGAGGACTGCTACAAAGCGGAATACATGGAGGGACATCTGGGGAAATCGTTTGCCGGCATCATCACTTCGGTGACAACTTTTGGCTTCTATGTAGGGCTTGACAATACGGTGGAGGGACTTGTCAGGATTGAAGACCTGCCTTATGGGCAGTACCAATACGACGGGCTGATGGAAATTAAAGAAGTGCATACTGGAAAGGGCTTCCGGGTGGGGGATGCTGTCCGCGTAACCTGCATAGGAGTGGATATCAATGCTGGAAACGTGGATTTTGTTTTGGAAGAATCCCAATCCGATGAAAACGGCTGAGAGACTTTTTCCGGTTTGATTATAGAGCTTTAGGGGAAGCCTTTGTGGGAAAACCGGCGAAATTTCTGCAAAATACGGCTTTAGAAGGCTGTGACGGGATTTTACTTTTGACTAAATTCCCGGTATAATAAATCCAATTAACTCAGGCTTTCCCAAATATATGGAGGTATGAGTTTTTGACGGTCACATTTTTCAAGCTGTTTGTATCGGATTCTTCAGATGCGTAGCTATGGCGGATGTGGCAAATATATCTGAAATGACATTAATTTTTAACAAAAAGGAGTACTTGGATGAACGATGACATAGGTGGCTTATTACTAAGCCTTGTAATCCTCATTTTTTTGGTGGCGACCAACGCCTTTTTTGCCATGAGCGAAATTGCGATTATTTCGACAAATGCAAAGAAAATTGAACGGCTTGCAGAAAACGGAAACCGCAGGGCCAAGCATCTGTTGGATTTACTTTCTTCCCAGTCGGGATTTTTAGCGACTATCCAGGTGGGCGTTACCCTGTCAGGTTTTCTGTCTTCGGCGGTGGCGGCAGATAAATTTGCCGGTATGCTGGCTGATGCGCTTGACTTTATTCCCATCAGCAGGGGGATTATCAGCGGTGTATCGCTGGTGGTCATTACCTTGATCTTGTCTTATTTTACCTTGATTTTTGGCGAACTGGTGCCCAAGCGGGTGGCGATGAAAAACCCGGAAAAGGTGGCCTTGGCAGTGGCAGGTCCGGTGTGGGGGTTTAGCAAGGTGATGAAATTTTTCGTTTCGTTTCTCGCGGCCAGTACTAACGGCGTCTTAAAGCTCATCGGCATGGGTGGAAGCGACGATGAAGAATCTGTCACCGAAGAAGATATTATGATGCTGGTGGACGAAGGTGAGGAAACTGGGGCTATTGAACAGCACGAAAAACATATGATCCAAAACATTCTTCAGTTTGACGACAAGGACGTTATGGACGTGATGACTCCCCGTACCGATATGGCGATGGTACAGGAGACGGCAACAGTTGAAGAAACGTTAAATCTCGCCAAACAGGAGGGCTTTTCCCGTATTCCGGTGTACCAAAAGGATTTTGACGACATCATTGGGGTGGCTTATGTCAAGGATCTCATTGATTGCGCCCTGCGTGGGGAAAAAGATGAACCCATTGGTCAACATCTGCGTAAAACCATGTATGTCCCGGAGACTAAACTTTGCAGCAAACTGCTCCGTGAATTTCAGGAAGAAAAGGTTCACATGGCCATCGTCATTGATGAGTACGGCGGGACTTCCGGCCTGGTCACCATGGAAGACCTCCTCGAGAGCATCGTCGGAGAAATCGAGGACGAGACCGACCATGAAGACGCGGATATCCAAGAATTGTCAAAAGACACCTATCTGGTGGATGGCGGGACGGCCATTGAGGACGTAGAAAAGACAATCGGTGTTTCCTTGGAGGTCGAGGAAAACTCCGACAGCGATACGGTAGCCGGCTGGGTGCTCGAGCAACTAGGGAGCATCCCTAAATCGGGGGAGAAGGTTGTCTTGCCGGCGGGCAACGGTTTTGAGGTTTCGGTGCAACAAATTGAGGAGCATCGCATCAGCAAAGTGTTGATCCGCAAAGTGGAAGCAGCTCCAGTGACTTGTTAATTTTAAATTAAAAAGCCTATCGGGATACCGATAGGCTTTTGTATTACTTATAGTTTTCCTTTCATGCCGCCAAGCTTCACGCCGGAAAGGATGTTGGTGTCAAAGGAATAGGTGATGTCCTTGTTTTCCCGTTGACGTTTAAGGGCGAGCTTAATGAGCCGGTCTAACAGGTCTCTGTATTTGACGCCGCTTGCTTCCCAAAGATAGAAGGCAAGGGAACCGGGAATGGTGTTGATTTCATTGACCCAGACTTTGTTTTCATCTTCATCCAGCATAAAATCAATCCGGGCGACGCCGTTGCAGTTTAAGGATTGGAAGGTTTTGACGGCCAGTCGCTGGATTTCCTCTTTGACATCGGCTGGAATGTCGGCGGGGAGTTTGCGCTTGGTGCTGGACATTCCCTTAGAGCCGGAGCTTTTCTCCCCGGATAGGTATTTGTCCTCGTAGCTTAAGATTTCGTCTGAGCTAATGGGTTCTTCACATTCGGAGGCAATGGCATCCTCATAATCGCCCAAAACAGAACAGTTGATTTCTCGTAAATTGATAATGGCCTTTTCCACCAGCACGTTGTTTGCAAACTGGAAGGCGTAGTCAATAGCATCCTCCAGGGTTTCCCGGTCGCTGGCCTTTCGAATACCGACACTGGAGCCCAGGTTGATGGGCTTAACAATGACGGGATAGCCGATGAGGGCCTCCACTTCGTCGAGAAAGGCGGCGGTGTCCTTTTGGTAATGGCGACGGTCGCTGCGACAGCAGTCCAAGACGGGGATGTCGTTGTCCTTGAGGACGGCTTTCATCACGTATTTGTCCATTCCGGAAGCGGAAGCCATTACATCGCAGCCTGCAAAGGGAACGCGGAGAGTTTTTAGATACCCTTGCAAGGCACCATCTTCCACGTTGGTGCCGTGAACTACTGGAAAGGCGATATCAATGTAGTCATAAATGTTGCTGCCGAACTTCTTTACAGGGTATTTGATGAGATTTAGTTTCTCGTTTTCGTTGACGAGAATCACCTTCTGGCTTTTTTTGAGAAGAGCGGGGATATTTTTATAGGCTTCGATATCGCCAATTTTTTCCCCTACGTAAAATTCGTTTCCCTTGGTGATGTAGATGGGAATGATGTCATATTTGCTGCGGTCAAAATTGTTCACTGCCTGCAACGCGGAGATGATGGAAACTTCATGCTCCACACTTTGACCGCCAAAAAACACGCCGATTTTGATTTTCACTTGCATCCAGTCCTTTCTACCAATAAGCTGTTAATAGTTGTCAGGAAGGTCGTTTTCCAGCAAGACAATCTTCTGAAGCCCGCCGGTTTTGATGTTTTCCACCGATTGAAGGGCCCCTTGCAAATTGGGTGCCACGATAATTCTATTGGGGTCGTATCCGGTATCGATGAGGCCGTTATGAATGCTCTTCGTCTGCCGCTCTCCTACCAGTACCACGTAGTCGCAGACGGCTGCTGCCTGCATACCGAAGGTGCGGTTGTATTCGTCCTGTTTTTCGCCCAATTCAATCATACCGGGTGTGACAAGGATTTTAAAGCCGTCAAAGGCAGACAGGGTGTCAAGGGCTGCTTTGGCGCCGCTTGGATTGGAATTATAAGCGTCGTCGATGATAAGGGCTTTGCTTCCCTTGATAAGCTGGAGCCGGTGGGGGACGCTCTCCAATATCTTGACCTGCCGGATGAGATCCTCCATGGGAACACCCAAGGTGTGAGCCGCCGCAATTGCTCCTGCGATATTCAAAACGTTGTGTGCACCGATGAGCCGTGTTTGGAAGGTGTACTCGATGCCGTCCACCGCCATTTGGAAGGAAGAACCTTTGCTGGACACCTTTATGTTGTAGGCACGGTAATCGCTGCCGTCCTGTTCTATGCCGTAGGTAACCGTTTTCTTCGAAAGCTTTTGCTGTCGGATATACCCGTTGTCATAGTTGAGGAAAACAGTGCCGTTTTGTGGGACAGCATCCGCCAGTTCAAATTTGGTTTTGATGACGTTGTCAATAGATTTAAAGCTTTCCAGGTGCTGGGGACCGATGGAAGTGATAATGCCGTAGTGGGGCCTGACGATGTCACAGATTTCCTTGATGTCCCCGATGCTTTTTGCCCCCATTTCGCAGATAAATATCTCATGGGTGGCTTTTAAAGAAGACCGTATGGTTTTGACCACACCTAAGGTAGTATTGAAGCTCTCGGGGGTCATGAGGACATCGTATTTGGCTGACAGCAGTTTATTTAAAAAGAATTTGACGCTGGTTTTCCCGTAGCTTCCAGTGATGCCAACGACCTTTAATTCCGGCATTTCCCTAATCATCTTTTTGGCGTCGTTGATGTACCAGTTGTTGATGGACAGCTCAATGGGCCGGTTGATGAGATTTGCCAGCAGCACTAGCAGCGAAGAGCAAAGCTGCGCCAAAGGGAGCAATAAACCGTTTACCCGGCTTTGACCTAAAATAGCTGCAGTTGTAATCAGAATGGCAAGCAGGATGCCCAGGGTGATGAGCATCCGTTTCACTCGATTAGTGTATACTAAGGGCTTTTTGGCCTTTTTGGGACGGTTTAAAACGGCACTGACAGCCAAGAGTACGATAGAAATTCCCTGGCCGACGACACCGCAGAACAGGAGCAGGGGGATGGTCAATATAACGCCCAGGTTCCGCCCCACTACAGCGGCAAGGAAGTTGCTTTTCAGCCACTTGAGTTGCTCACGGGGCTTATAGGAATTGAGCTGGAACATGTGCAGGTAATAAAGGGACAGCATAGTAAAATTGGCCGTAAAAGCCAACAAAAGCAGGACGAGAAAAAGAATTTCCATCGGTGGTTTCGTTTCCTTTCCTTCATGAATTGAGCGGAATCCCCAAAAAGGAGTCCAATACTCGTCGCACCGTGCCCCACTGGTCTAGGAAAGCGTAATGGCCAGCGTTTTTGACGGTGACAAGTCCGGCGTCGGGGATGAGTTCTTCCATTCGCTTGCCGTCGCTTAAGGGGGTGGCGGTGTCGTCCTCACCCCAGATGAGGAGGGTGGGCTGTTGAATATTTGAAAGCAGCGGCTCCAAATCCTCGTTGACCACTTTGACGAGGGACTGCCGCATGAGGGGCGTGGCGCTTTTGTAATCGGCTGAGCCGTGTTTGTTGCGGAGGTTTTCTAAAGCATCGGGGAACATCTTTTGAATAGCTCCAACGCTTAAGACGGTTCTCCCGATTTTGTAGCAACGCTGCCGCAACCGCTTTTTCAGGGTTTTTGGAGGCAAAATCCCCGCGCTGTCCACCAAAATGAGCTTTGTCAGTTCAAAAGGGAGGTTTTGCCGGTTGGCGATTTTAATCGAAACCCGTCCGCCGTGGGAATGCCCTAGTAAAATAGCCCTTTGGATGCCGCAAAACTCGATAAACTGAAGGACACAATCGGCAAAATCGTCTACACCCCAAGGCGTCTGCGGTTCGCCGCTTTCTCCAAAGCCAGGCATATCCAAAGCGTAAACCCGCCGGTACTGTGAGAGATGCCGTATTATCTGGCCAAAGAGCGCGATGTTCGAACCCCAGCCATGAAGTAGGACAATCGCTTCCTCACAGTCGTTTTGAAGCCCTTCGGCGATATAGTTGATGGGAATGCCACTAAGAGTTGTCTGCAAAATGTTCATCCTTTCGGGAACAAAATGATCCTGTATCATTTTTTATTCTAAATGGACGTAAATTAGCACATAAAAACACACTTTAGTATAATTCTTTTTTCCATAAGTTGTCAAGGGAATCGGCGAGATATACCCTGCCTTTTTGTAGAGCTACAATACATGTTGGACAGAGAGCAAAAGAAAAGGAAATAAAAAAGTAGAAGGACAGAACCTTCATAGGGTATAGTTACGTTACCACACCAAACAACCCAAAAAGGAGCTCTGTCCCTCATGAGTAAGAGTATAACACAAGACATTCGGTATCGGCAATCCCTAATGCAGTATACAGCAATCGACGAATATACACGCCTGCGCTATCTGGGTGCCTACCCGGAGCAGGCACCTATTCTTCCGCTGATTTCCTGGAGAAAATGGCAGCCTGGTTCAAGCGCCGTGGTGTACGGGTAGAGTGTGTGCAGATAGACAACGGCTTTGAATTCACCAACCGTTTCTCCAACAGAAGAAGGAACCTGCCCACACGCTTTGAGCTGACCGCTGCGCGGCTCGGAATCCGGCACAAGTTTCCGTCCCTATACGCCCCGCCACCGTGAGGATCAGAAACGCTTCTATTCCACTCACTCTTTTTTCTCCCTGGATGACTTCCCAAAACAGCTCGCTGTCCATAACCGCCACTCCAATAACTTCCCCATGAGGTCCTTACACTGGCTTTCTCCTAACGAGTTTGCCGTCCAATATGTTTGACAATCCTACATATTGCCGATTGCCCCTATGTTAGAGAAATATAAAATAAATTCAGCTTTTGAGGCGCAAAATTTTTATGGATATGGTTTGATAATAGGATGGAAGAAGGTGAGAAGATGAAAAAGAGGATTGATCGAGTGCTTTGCGAGACGAAAAGCCGTGTACAATTTTTTATCTACCCAAATGTGTGCACACCGGACACGGCAGATTGAACGAGAATATCGGCATGGTTCAAAGAAACATGGGCATGTGCGCGCATCTTGAGATCTCCGTAATGATTTTCCCCAAAAAAACATGAATTTTACTCAGATTATTTTTTGCGAACAAATTTTTCTATGTTATAAATACATTAGAGACATATAACACTTCAATAGAAACATTTATCAATAATAGCTACAATACATGTTTTTAACTGAGTGAATCAATTGGGCATCAAAAACTGTTCTGGCAAAATATGTGCTACTTATCAGCCGGAGTATTGTATTGACATGATTTTTAATCATGAGCTGACTATAAACTTGTTAATCTGGATTAAGCGCAAGATTAAGGCTGTAAAACAAAAATTGTTGACTCAGCTACCTGCTTTACAAAATTCCATAATTGCTCTACACAAAATCAAATTTTTGTACTATAATACAAACAACCAAAAATTGTTTTTTCAAAGGAGGTAGTGCTGTGAAACGACTATTAAAAGCAGTGAGCTTTACTCTTGTGCTGGGACTTATTTACTCGTGTTTTAGTATAACGGTATTTGCTGAAACGGAATCAGGGGATTTAGGAAATGGTTTTTCTTATACGATCAATGATGATACTAAAACTATTTCTATTGAGGGAACAGGAAAAATCCCAGCTAGTTGCGACGATTTTTTAAACAATAAAGCATATGAAAAATATACATTGAATATAGAGGATGGTATTACAGATTGTTCCAATCTGTGTGCCTATTATTGTGAAAAGGTTATATTAGGAAAAGATGTTCAAACAAAGGTTAGTACAATGGGTTATCCTCGTCCCCATTATGAGGTAGATTCTGATAACCCTTATTTATCCAGCTATCACGGATCTCTGTATACTAAAGGATTCCAAAAGTTATTATGGTACTCGCCCGAAGGAGAAGTGCTCAATGATTTTCATCCTAATGTCTCAATCATAGGAAAAGGAGCTTTTGACAACTACTGGCCGTCTGGAAAAAATACTGTTCATCCAAACCCTAAATACGTCAAAGATCCTTATTTTTGGGGATTGGAAGGAAACAAAACAGGACATCCTATTATTGTCATTCCCTGGGGAGTAACAACCATTGAGGAGGCGGTTTTTACCAGTACTCCTACTTTTTATCTTTATGTAATTCCAGACACAGCGGTTCATCTTGGAAAACCAGATAATACTACTCAGTCGTTACACAGTTCTATTCCCGCCTGGATTCCGTCTCGAAACAATCCATCCGCTTGGAAAGCCTGGCAAAATAATGGTGCAGTTGATATGGGTAATATTCATTTATACGCCAACATGATTAGTGACATAAGAGCAGAAAATATTACAGATATTCCCAGCGACTATATTGCTTCCTACTATGATCTAAAACCTAACTCCCTAAAAACCTTCCAAAATGGAAAGACCTACTACTTTGACAGTAATTATAAGATGCTCAAAGGATGGAATTATGCTGATGGCAACTGGTACTACTTCAACGACTACGGAGCAGCCGTCGTGAAGATTTGGCTGAAATCCGGCAACAAGTGGTACTTTATGCAGGCGGACGGCACCATGGCGAAAAGCAGATGGATTAAGTGGT
>CAJFOJ010000044.1 GCA_904396495.1 uncultured Oscillospiraceae bacterium | reverse complement strand
GGGTCAATGCCGATGGAGTTTGGGTGTGATAAAATGGAAATATCCATGAAAGCGAAAAGGCCGGAGCATTTGCTCCGGCCTTTTCGCGCTCTTTTTGTATCTTCATCTCTTCCATCTGGCTTACCTTCCTATGTTTTTTCATCAAAAAACTTGTTTTAGAAGTTTTTTAGAAGCTTACAAAAAAGAGATTTGAGGCCATTACAATCTCAAATCTCTGTGCTTGGTGGAGACGATCGGGATGACTAACGTCTGAATGCCATTCAGACGTTCTCCCAGGTGAGCTACGCCCCTATTTTATCGGTTTTTTTGAAGTTCTTTGTTAAGTAAAAAAGAAAAGCCTTTCAGCTAAAAAAGCTGAAAGGCAAATGGTGGAGATGATCGGGATCGAACCGACTACCTCTTGAATGCCATTCATTAGAAAACCGCGTAAAAATGGGGCTTTATAGCCTTTTGATGTGCAATAAATGTGCAATAGAAATTGAAAATTGCCTTACAAATTATCGGTAATGATGCGCAAATCTTCCAAGTTTACATGCTGATAATGTTGTAGCATTTCGGTACTTGTATGACCTATAAGCGCCAGTTTATCCTTATCCGTCCCATTAATATTTTTCATTAATGTGGCGAAGGTGTGGCGGCAACAATGAGGGGTTAATTTTCTAGGGCCGTTGATCCCATATTCTGGAGAGGGGATACCCATTGCCTTTAAGGCAGGGTAAAAACATTCTTCACGGTATTTTTTATCGTATATAGCATTACCGTCCGGCCCGCAGAACACCGGCCCGGAAGTTCTGTTTCCTATAATTTTATCAATTACTGGCTGAATTTTTGGGGAGACGGTAACGGTTCGATTTGTCCCAGCTTCGGTCTTTCCACCTCCTATAAAGCAACGTTCTTTGGAGTCATAATTTTCTATATCCAAGGTGAGAAATTCGTGAGGCCGAAATCCTAAGTAAATATGACAATAGATATAATCAGCATAAGGCACTTGACCGATGTGGCTTTTTATAATCTCTATCTCTTCGTTGGTAAACGCTTCTCGTGGAGTTCCAGAATCGCCGCTGATAAAAAGATAATGAGCAAGATCAACTTTATCAGGACAGTATCCTCGTGGAATAGCGTAAGCATATAAGAGAGTCCCTAGGACCTTCATATTTTGCCTTGTGCGTTTTCCGTGCGGGCAGTCATCGATACATTCTTGTAAGTCGTCAATTCCAATGTCGCAAAAGCGCATGAACCAAATATCTTTATAATGCTTCATGGCTGCCTTATAACAATTAATGGTACTTTTACTTTTGCCTTTTGCTTCGTGATATGGGAGCCATAAATCATAGAGGGATTTAAAAGTGATATGTTTATTGATGTGCTGAGGAGCCTTAGTAAGCTGTGGCAAATAATCTAAAGCGTCTTTTTTCCTTGTAAATCCGCCTTTTGTAGCTTTGATGGGTACGAGTTTACCATTATCATCTTTAATATAGCCAAATACTTTAGCTGCCGTCCATTTGCCGCTTGCGGTTTTATATACACTTCCCTGACCGTTTCCCCTGGACTTGGTGTTTTGCGCTCTTGGCGTTTTGCTTTGATCGTATCCACACAAATTGCAAAATTTGGAATTTTCAGGAATACTTCCGCCACATTTTTTGCAGATCACTTTATCGCCTCCTCTCCGGTCACTCAAAATAGAACAACCGGATATATCTTTTCGACAAATTTTGTATCAATAAAGTATTATTATATCAATGATATAGTCCATATATCAGTTTTGTTTAGACCGTTTGCAGAGTGTCCGATCTGCAAGCGGTCTTTTTTATTGTCCAAAACATACTTTGCATGGCGTATACCCCTTATCCTGTGCTTCTGAAATGTACATGTCCAGCAAATTGGTTTTGCCATTGATGTACTGACAGCCCCATTTATGGTATTTATCACCGGTAGTAGTGACGTATACAAGCGTTCCCTCGTCCTCAACGGAGGACACAATACGGCTTTCAGACTGTACAGGCGCAGAGGATTCGGCAGCGGGCTGGCCGGATTGTTGAGATAAGGTGTAATGCTCTTCCGATGGCTGAGATATGTAGTTTGCGGCGTCGTTGCTTCCGATTAATTTGCCGCTTAAAAAGCAGATCACGCAGATACAAACCGCCAGGACAATTCCCATCCCGGTCAGCAGTATTTTTGTATTTTTATTTTATATTAACTTCCTTTCTGCCGCCCGGAAAAGTCTGGGCGGTGTTCTTTTTGGGGCGTGGTATGGTGGGCTCCTTTTTATTCCTTTGTTCATTTTCATGTTTTAAATTAGATTTATAGGAAGGCGTTATTATTGAAATTCATTCCTTACATCATCAAAAATTCTGCATAATACTTTTGATATTTTACGGAGTTCATCTGGAGAAGATAGAGCAATTTTACAGTCGTGAAAATTTGGATTACAGATGCAGGAAAGCGAGGTGCTTTTCGTAATGCCCATAATTTCATCCGGTGTACAATGAAGCACTATATAGGTTCCGCTTTTTTGAAAAACAATTTTGAAAAGTCTACGGTTACTAATACATACTTCAAAATCTTTCTGATTTTTAAAAAAAGATGCCCTGATTTCAGAACTGTTTTTTTGATTTTGTTTAAAAATATCATGAATAACTCTATAATATAGAATTTGCGGTTCTGTCATTGTCAGACTATCGTCATTTAACGTTAAGTCAATTTGTGGACGATTAATAAGCCATTGGTTTTTTTGTATTATTTGGCATTCTTGATAAAGACGTGCTGTAACGATGCAATCGTCTAGCGCGTTGTGAGATTTAACATCTATGTTGAATAGACGTTTAAATGATCCCAATTTATAACTATTCAGTTCGGGAATAAGCTCTCTGGATAATCTTAAAGTGTCGATAATTTCATTTTTGATGTGCTTTCCAAATTCTGTTTGAAGAAAATGAACGTCAAATCGAGCATTATGTGCGACAAGCGGGAGATCACCAATAAAATTCAAAAAATCAGCTTCGACTTCTTGAATTTTTGGTGCTTTCTGCACTGTGGAATTTGTAATTCCATGAATTGCAGATGCAGAGTGCGGAATATCATAACATGGTTTTACATATGTTTGAAATTTTTGCTCTTCTTTTCCGTCTTTAAAACGGATTGCCCCGATTTCAATTATCTCAAATGTATCAGGTGACAAACCAGAAGTTTCTAAATCAAAAACCACATAGTCAAGTGGTAGTAGCTCACCGTAAAATGGACGGTATTCAGGAATAACAGTACGCCATTTAGCGCGTCGCTCAGAGACCTTAACAGGCGATTCCGGAGCAGATTCTTTGTTAGCTTGTCTGGTAGCCACTATTATAGCAATAATGATTCCTATGACTATAAATATTAGAATTTCCGTATTTGACAACTCCTTTTAATTTTTACGGGGCGGGGGCTCCTTTCTTCCGCATCAGAAACGATTAAAACTTCGCCCTCAACTCTACGACCCGGCCGATGATGGCTACGGGCAGAGTGGCAATTTCCTGATTGCTGTAAAACATCGGGTCATACGATGGATTGTTTGGAATCAGCATAATTCCATCCATTCTCCGTTTAATTTTTTTCACAGTTGCTTCATTGCCATTGACCAGAACTACGGCGATATCCCCATCGTCAGCGGATTCCTGTTTGCGGACGATGACTACATCGCCCTCGGAAAACTTTGGTTCCATACTGTCGCCACGAACTTGCAAAGCAAAATATTCCCCATTTTTTGCCATGCTTTCTGGAATTTCTTCATAGTCAACAATATCTTCAATGGCTTCAATAGGAATCCCAGCTTGTACACATCCCAACACCGGAATACGAACGCCTTTTTCACGAGAGCGTTCTTTTTTTTCGTCTGTTCTACCAAGGAGATAGTCAGTGGTGACACCGTACATCTCACAAAGCTTTAATAAAATGGGCGGCGATGGAATCGTGACTCCTCTTTCCCACTGACTGACCGCCGTTTGATTGACGAATAGGACTGATGCCAAATCCTGTTGTGATTTATATCCATGTTTTAAGCGTAGCTCTTTGAAATGATTCATATCATCATCTCCTTTATCTATATATTAGTAGTTAAACTCATAAAAAGCAAGAAAATTCTAAAAAATAGTAGAAAAACTACTTGACAAATAAGAATTTTGCTATTATAATCAATTTATAGTAGTTGAACTACTAAGATGGGAGATGGTAAATTGAACAAGATAAAACAGTTTCGAGAACGGCTTAACATTACACAAGAGGAATTATGCAAAATGCTCGGTGTAACACAGTCGGCAGTAGCTATGTGGGAAAATGGAAGAACATTGCCGCGTACGGATAAACTTCGGAAGCTCGCCCAAATTTTCCACTGCACAATCGACGATTTGCTTTCGGAAACAAAAACGAACAAAAGGAGGACTAAATGAACGATTTAAAAGAAAAACCGATAGACGAAGTTATAGAAAAACTGGAACGGTTACATGAAGTTTTAAGAGAAATAGTGAAACTTATTGATTGCATGTCAGTAATGAAAGAAAAAGATACTTCTGAGTATTTTTCTTCTTCATTGGCTAAAGCGTTGGAGGAATTATTGGCTATGGAAAAAGAAAAAGAATAGGAACCCTCGAACTGGTACTTCAAGGATTCCTACTGTACTAAAAATTAATTCTGGCAAAAACGTACAATCGACTTCAATGTTTCTATCCAATCACCGGAAGTAATTGAATGTGCAATAACGCTGGCAGATATTTGAGCAAGAATGGATAGTAAAAGTGTTTTTAAGTCTGAATCTTTTTCTGTTTTTGGTTGGATTCCTTTGACACGGATTTCAGCGAGTGACAATAATTGTTCGAAAGATAACTGGTTCAAGTCCTTATGAGTCAGATTCAACGATGCAATCTCACTGTGCCGGAACTTTGAAAGTTCTTCATGAGTAGCCATATGTTTCACCCCCCCTTCTGCCTTAATCCTAGCACAGAACGGATGGGAGGGCAATAGAAAGGAGAATGAAATGAGTGATTTAGTATTTAACTACAAAGACACAGCTTATACGGACAGCCTGTGTATTGCGGACGGTGGGATGCAGCACAGCAAACTCCATACATATTGGACACAAAAAGGCCGGCTGTTTATCTATGAATTGCTGAAATCCCACGGTATTCTGCCGTTGGTAGAACAAAAAAATTAACCGCCATTCAGAGAACGGCGGGAGGGAGGAAAAAACAAAATGAAAGGCTGGTTTCCAAACAAATTAATGATGTGGGTTTGGATTGTAACAAATAGTATCTCGTTAATAGCGATTATTATCAGTGTTGTCAATATTATCCGCATTGCGAACAACTAGAAGCGATAGACACTAATAGAGATATGATTGCGATAAATGCAGTAACAAAGTGAGGGACCCACATACGCACAAAATCTTTTTTATTTTCTCTTAAATAGTCAATGCCTTTATCAGATAGGACAAAAACATCCTCGGATGAATCAATGGGTCTATTTAAATGGTCTAATTCTTCAGTATATCGATGTAAAGACAAAAGGCTAAAGGGAATATTCTCATGTGACTTAATCAGTTTATTAATTTCAGATCGTTTGATTCCATTATTACGTTTAATTTTCTTTAAAAACTGAACTAAATCTTTATTAGTCATTTTAACTTCCCCGCATTTGTTTTCATTTACCACAAATTCCCAGAAAAAGGTATATTCACTCATAGAATACCATTATGACTTGGGAAGGTCAAGAAAAAATTAATCGCCGTTGCAAAAGATGACGGGGAAGGAGTGAGAGAGGATGAATGAAACAAATATTAATCTGTGGGAGCAAGTAGGGAATGGCTGTTTACAGAAAGCGGATTTGTTACTGAAAAAAGATATCATCCCTACCGCTGAAACAGTAGAGATGATATGCCGCTTAGTGTCGGCAGCCATTGAGATAGTCACACTTAATCTTCGGTGGGAAGGGTGGAATGAATAAATGTCCATATTTCCAGTAATAGCTTTATCAATTTCAGTCTTAGCATTGATTTTATCTATTATCTTTGCATTCAAAAAATAGCAGAGTAGGGAGGTACATATGACACTCGATCAAATTAAATCGTGCCCCAAAAATATGTTGCTCGCCACTGATATTGCAAAATATCTCGAATGCGATCCGAATTTGATACGTTGGCAAGCACATCATGAACCAGAAGCATTGGGATTCCCCGTAGTTGTTATGGGCAGCCGGGTAAAAATCCCAAAGGAAAGCTTTATTAAATTTATGGAAGGAAGATTAACTCCATGACCGTAGATGAATTTCTGCAAATTCTAAACGACCAATTAGAAAAAGGGAAGAAGAAAGGAGTGGGAGAGGATGAAGAAATCTAAAACCCGCCTGAGCCCACGGGAATGGGCCGGAGGGATATTTGTCATATTAAGCTG
>CAJFOJ010000043.1 GCA_904396495.1 uncultured Oscillospiraceae bacterium | reverse complement strand
ATCAATCCAGTATCAAGAGCAATATGGACGGGCAAAAAAGCCTGTATTCATGCGGGTTTGCGCCGTTTTGAGCGTCATTCCCACTCTATTGTAGCCGGAGGTTTACTAGTTACATCATAAACTACTCTGCTACACCCGGGCACCTCATTGACCATACGGCTGGACATTTTACGCAAAAGGGCGTAGGGAATCTCCGCAAATTCCACCGTCATGGCATCGTCGCTGGTGACAGCGCGGATGGCGACCACATAGTCATAAGTTCTGCCGTCCCCCATGACACCTACAGTCTGAACGCCAGTCATCACAGTAAAATACTGCCAAATATCCCGGTCCAGTCCCGCTTTGGCGATTTCTTCTCGCAAAATTGCATCGGTTTTGCGGACGATGTTTAGTTTTTCGGGTGTAACGTCCCCCATGACTCGGATGGCCAAACCGGGGCCTGGAAATGGTTGCCGCCAAACAAGTTTTTTCGGGATACCGAGGTGTTCTCCCAACGCGCGCACTTCGTCTTTAAATAACGTGCGAAGGGGTTCTACCAAACCTTTGAAGGATATATTGGACGGAAGTCCCCCTACATTGTGATGGCTTTTGATAACGGCGCTGTTGCCCTGGCCGCTTTCCACCACGTCGGGATAGATGGTGCCCTGCACAAGGAACTCAGTGTCGCCCACTTTCAGCGCCTCTTCTTCAAAGACGCGAATAAATTCCTCGCCGATGATTTTGCGCTTTTGCTCCGGTTCTACCACTCCGGCGAGCTTTGAGAGAAATCGGTTCTGGGCGTCCACCAGTTTGATGTTCATGCCGAGTTCGGCATGGTAGTAGTCCATGACCTCCTTAGCTTCGTTTTCCCGTAGCAGGCCATGGTCGACAAATACACAGTACAATTGATTTCCGACTGCTTTATGGACCAGAACCGCTGCCACTGAGGAATCTACGCCTCCGGAAAGGGCGCAGAGGACTTTTTTATTTCCCACTTGCTCCCTGATTTCGACGATCATCTGTTCCGCCAAGGAACTCATATCCCAATCGCCTTTACATTTACAGATATGATAGCAGAAGTTGTAAAAAATCTTCATATTTTTTTCTTTGTGCATTACTTCCGGGTGAAACTGTACGCCATAAATCTTGTGGTTGTCATCTGCGAAAGCAGCCACTGGACAATTAGCAGTCTCTGCAATTGAAATAGCCCCCTCAGGAAGCTGTCCCGCCATATCCCGATGATTCATCCAGATGGACATATCCTCCATCTGGTCAAACAGAGGGTGATGAGAAAAGCGGATATCAGTGGGACCAAATTCGGGAACAGGAGCTTCAATAATCGTTCCGCCCAAATCGTTTACGAGAACCTGCATGCCATAGCAAATGCCGAGAACCGGCACTCCCAACTGTAAAAACTGCGGATTCAGTTTTTTAGCATCCGGTGCATAGACGCTGTCAGGTCCCCCGCTCAAAATTAGTCCTTTCAGTTTTTTTTGTTTGAGGAATTGCGGATCTGCGTCAAAAGAGACGATTTCTGCGTAAACACCCGCCTCTCTGACACAGCGCGCGATCAGTTGGGTATACTGACCGCCAAAATCCATAACGACGATGGTTTCATTTGCCATATTAGTTCCTTTCCCCCGTATACGTTGACCAGTTTGTGCAATACAGAAAATAATTCACTTCAATTTTAAAAATAAAAAGGAGTTCCAATTTCCAGCGAAACCTTATAAAATCGGACTTTTTCAAACTTATTATACTATTCATATTTTTTGCTGTCAATAAATATGAAAGTGGATTATAGCAAACCTGCAAATTTCATAAGAATAGAGAAAGTAAATTTCTATTTTATGTGAAATTGCCCAAAGATGAAAAAAACGATAAAAAAGGATTGACAAATTTAATAACGGGTTTTATAATAACGGCATAGACAGCAAAGGCGCTGTAGGAATTTTCCTACGGCGTCTTTTCTTTTTGTTCCGGTTTTCTGTAAGGGACTGGACGACGCTAAAACCGCGGTTACTGCAATCGAGAAAGGGAGTATTTGTTATGAGCAAAACTGTAATTCCCCAGGACTACAAACCTACAACCAATCTCTATGAGACTCAGAAGGCCATTGCTGCCATCAAAGGTGTGTTTCAAAAAAAATTAAGCGATGCTTTAAATCTCACCCGGGTCTCCGCTCCGCTTTTCGTTGAAGCGGGAACCGGCATCAATGACGACTTAAATGGTGTAGAGCGACCAGTCAGCTTTGATATTATGGAGACAAAAACAGAGGCCCAGGTGGTGCATTCCCTGGCAAAATGGAAAAGATTGGCCCTTTACAAATACGGTTTCCAACCGGGCACTGGATTATACACCGATATGAATGCCATCCGTCGGGACGAGGAAATGGATAACCTCCATTCCATTTACGTGGATCAATGGGATTGGGAGAAAATCCTGCCGGCAGGTAAACGGACTGAGCAATATTTGAGGGAAACAGTGCAAACCATTGTCAAAGCCATCTGCGACACATTGGAGGAAGTGAGGAAGGAGTTTCCTTCCATTAAGACCACCCTCTCACCCGAGGTGAGCTTTGTGACAACCCAGGAGCTGGAAGATTTGTACCCCAACTGTTCCCCAAAGGAGCGGGAGAACAAATACTTAAAGGATCACAAGACCGCTTTCATCATGCAGATTGGCGGCAAGCTCAAATCGGGCATCAAACACGACGGCCGTGCCCCCGATTACGACGACTGGAAGCTCAACGGCGACATCGTATTCTGGTCTGACATTCTGGGCTGCGCTTTTGAGGTTTCCTCCATGGGAATCCGGGTCGACTCCAAATCTATGGACAGCCAGCTTAGGGAGGCAGGCTGTGATGATCGCAGAGACTGTCAGTTCCACAAGATGGTGCTGGATGGCACCCTGCCGCTAACTATGGGCGGTGGGATCGGTCAGTCTAGACTATGTATGCTGCTGTTGGGAAAAGCCCACATCGGCGAAGTGCAGTGCTCTATCTGGGACAAAGATACTTTGGAGGCCTGTCAAAAAGCTTCGGTACCACTGCTATAAATCGCAGACGTTTGAAAATACCATACTACAAAGGAAGGAACTTGCGATATGAAAAACTTGCCCGAAAATTTTGGTTCGCTGGTGTTTAACGACGCTGTCATGCGGGATCGTCTCCCCAAAGAAACCTATAAGGCGCTCAAACGGACAATGGAACAGGGAAAACATTTAGACCCGTCCATTGCCCATATTGTGGCAAACGCCATGAAGGATTGGGCAGTGGAAAAAGGAGCTACTCACTTCACCCACTGGTTTCAGCCGATGACCGGCGCTACCGCTGAAAAACACGATAGCTTTATCTGCCCGGTGTCGGGTGGCGGCGTGATTATGGAGTTTTCCGGCAAAGAGCTCATTAAGGGCGAGCCTGATGCTTCCAGCTTCCCATCCGGCGGCCTTCGCGCCACCTTTGAAGCCCGTGGTTACACCGCGTGGGATCCTACCTCGTATGCTTTTATTAAGGACGACACCCTCTGTATTCCAACAGCTTTCTGTTCCTACAGCGGCGAGGCCCTGGATAAAAAGACTCCGCTGCTCCGGTCGATGGAGGCCCTAAACCGGCAGGCGTTGCGCATCCTCCGCCTCTTTGGTGACAAAGAAACCGTCCACGTTGATACCACTGTTGGCCCGGAACAGGAGTATTTCCTGGTGGATAAAAAGCTCTATGAGGAGAGAAAGGATCTGGTGTTCTGCGGCAGGACCCTGTTTGGCGCCAAGCCTCCAAAGGGCCAGGAACTGGATGACCACTATTTTGGGACTATCAAAACCCGGGTACAGGCATTTATGAAGGATTTGGACGAGGAACTCTGGAAACTGGGGGTCTACGCCAAAACTGAGCACAACGAGGTTGCTCCTGCCCAGCACGAGCTTGCCCCCATCTTCACCACCACCAATATCGCCGCCGACCACAACCAGCTCACCATGGAAATGATGAAGAAGGTGGCGGAGCGCCACGGCCTCACCTGCCTGCTCCACGAGAAACCCTTTGCCGGCGTCAATGGAAGTGGCAAGCACAACAACTGGTCCATCTCCACCAACACCGGCGTCAATCTTTTGGACCCCGGCGATTCTCCCAGGGAAAACGCTCAATTTTTGTTATTTTTGACCGCTGTGGTGAAAGCGGTAGACGAATATCAGGACCTGCTCCGCGCTTCGGTGGCCACTGCCGGAAACGATCACCGCCTAGGAGCCAACGAAGCTCCTCCCGCCATTGTCTCCATGTTTGTGGGCGATGAGCTGATGGAAGTATTGGAGTCCATCATGCGGGAGACTGCCTACGAGTCCAAAGACAAGGTGGAAATGAAAGTGGGTGTCCACACTTTACCTCGGTTCATCAAGGATACCACCGACCGAAACCGCACTTCCCCCTTTGCTTTTACCGGCAACAAGTTTGAATTTAGAATGCCTGGTTCCAGCCAGTCCATCTCCGGCATTAACATCGTCCTCAACACCATTGTGGCGGAGGCCCTGTGCCAATTTGCCGACGTACTGGAGCAGTCCGAGGACTTTACAGGGGATTTGCATAACCTGGTCAAAGACACCTTAACCGCCCATCGCCGCATTCTCTTTAACGGCAACAACTATTCGCCGGAATGGGTGCTGGAGGCGGAGAAACGGGGGCTTCTAAACCTGAAGACCACTGCCGATGCTTTGCCTTACTTTGTCCACGAAAAGAACGTGGAGATGTTTTGCAAGCACAAGGTCTTTACCGCCGGTGAAATGCACGCCCGGTATGAAATTATGTTGGAGGGTTACTGCAAAACCCTCAACATTGAGGCGCTGACCATGCTGGAAATGGTGAAAAAGGACATTCTTCCAGCTGTCTCTGATTATTGCAGAGATCTGACCGCCACCGCTCTTCAGAAAAAACAGCTGTTGCCCGAATGCTCCTGCGAAGTGGAGGAAACTCTGGTCAAACGGCTGTCAAAGCTGAGCGCCTGCCTTTATCAGAAAAACGATAAGTTGGAAAAAGCTCTTTTGGGTTGCAAAGCTTATACCGATCCTCAGGAGTTGGCCAATTACTACCGCGACGTAGTGCTGTTGTCCATGCAGGAAACCCGCAGCGTAGCCGACGAGCTGGAAACCCTTGTCGGTTCCAAATACTGGCCCTATCCCACCTACTGCGAATTGCTGTTTCAGGTGTAAGGCGGGATGGGACTGATGAATCGGCCAGTTGCTTTTATGACAGACGGCAAACTCCATGAGGAATGCGGTGTATTTGGGGCTTACGACCCCACTGGAAACCATGTGGCTTCCTCCATCTATTACGGCTTGTTTGCTTTGCAGCACCGGGGCCAGGAAAGCTGCGGCATTGCGGTGGGAAACACCTTAGGGCCTCGCCGAATCCTGCTCCACAAGGATATGGGATTGGTGAGCGAGGTGTTTGATGGGAACATCCTGCAAAGGCTTGCGGGCAACATCGGCATCGGCCATGTCCGCTACTCAACATCCGGTGACAGCAGCCCTCAAAATGCCCAGCCTTTGGTGCTCAACTACATTAAGGGAACCCTTGGCATCGCACACAACGGAAATTTAGTCAATGCCTTTAAGCTCCGACAAGAGCTGGAACTGTCCGGGTCGATCTTCCAAACCAACGCCGACACCGAAGTGATCGCCTATCATATCGCAAGGGAGCGGTTAAACGCTAAGTCAGCAGAAGAGGCGGTAGCCTCGGCTATGCAGAGGATTCGCGGCGCCTATTCCCTCATTGTCATGAGTCCCAGAAAGCTCATCGGGGTGCGGGACCCTATGGGATTTCGTCCCCTTTGCATCGGAAAGCGGGACGGTGCTTATTTCCTTGCATCAGAAAGCTGCGCTTTGGACGCGGTGGGGGCGGAATTTCTTCGAGATGTGGCTCCCGGTGAAATCGTCACCATCACCGAGAATGGGATTTCTTCCCAATTTCCCTATGAGAAGGTGAAGGCAGCCCATTGCATTTTCGAGTACATCTACTTTGCTCGTCCCGACAGCGTCATCGACGGCATTGGGGTCTATGAGTCAAGGCTTCGGGCAGGGAGGGAGCTTGCGCGGCAGCACCCAGTGGAGGCGGATTTGGTGGTGGGTGTGCCTGAGTCGGGCAGCGACGCAGCGCTGGGGTATTCTTTGGAGTCCCACATTCCCTACGGCAAAGCCTTTGTTAAAAACACCTATGTGGGCCGCACCTTTATTAAGCCCACTCAGACAGAGCGGGAATCCAGTGTTCACATTAAGCTCAATGTGCTTAAACATGCAGTTTTTGGCAAGCGGGTTGTCATGATCGACGATTCCATCGTCCGGGGGACCACTTGTGCCCAGATCGTCGGCCTTTTACGGGAAGCGGGAGCGAAAGAAGTCCATGTGCGGATCAGTTCGCCACCCTTTCAATACCCGTGCTATTTCGGCACCGATATTCCTACCGGGGGACAGCTCATCGCAAACCAGCACTCTGAAAAGGAAATTTGCGGCATCATTGGAGCGGACTCGTTGGGGTATCTTGCGGTGGAGAGCCTTCCTAAAATCATTGAGAGTCGGCTTTCCTATTGTGACGCTTGCTTTTCCGGCAGATACCCGGTGACGGTGCCTTTAGAGCCTTAGCTTTCTTCTCCATATCTTGCATACACGGCGAAACGCCATCCGAAGGTTTTCCCTTTGGGTGGCGTTTTGTCAATAAAAAAACAGGGCATTACAATTGGTAATACCCTGCCTTGTTAACTGGTGGAGACGATCGGATTTATTTTCCACGTTTTTATATAATTTATACTATTTCAAAATGTGTTGCAAAGCCTTGTTTTACGGCTTTTATTGGCTCCTTTTGATATTTCTATTTTCTTTTAAAAACCCAAACTTTCAGAAAAAACGTGTAAAAAACGTGTAAGAGATTCGGCTTAATCTTCTTCACAAACCTTGTTTAAAATGGATACGGCGCGCTCTTCTTCACGCGGGTAGAGATGGGAGTAGGTGTTCCATGTCATTTCTATTTGGGCATGTCCCAGCCTCCTTGCAATCTCCTGAATATTAATTCCCTCATTTACCAAAAGGGAGGCGTGCGTATGCCCTTACGGTATAATTACGACAAACCGGAAAAGCCCCGTAGGATCAAGGGTTTTGAGGTTTTCAGTCTGATTTTTT
>CAJFOJ010000042.1 GCA_904396495.1 uncultured Oscillospiraceae bacterium | reverse complement strand
GCCTCTTTTACTACATCTTGCGCCGTCCTATTTCATCAGACACTATATATTGTGGAATTTTAGTCCAAAGGCTTCATCGTGGGGAATAACAGCACATCCCGAATAGCGGAAGAATCGGTAAGTAGCATACACATCCGATCGATGCCAAAGCCGATCCCCCCCGTCGGGGGCATGCCGATTTCCAATGCGTTGAGAAAATCCTCATCGGTGTGGTTGGCCTCTTCGTCGCCCTGGGCCAAAAGCGCTTCCTGAGCTTTAAAACGCTCCCGCTGATCGATAGGATCATTGAGTTCAGAGTAGGCATTGGCCATTTCCCAGCCGTTCATAAAAAACTCAAACCGTTCGGTATACTCCGGGTTTTCCGGCTTTCTCTTGGTGAGAGGGGAAATCTCTACCGGATGGTCCATAACAAAGGTGGGCTGAATCAAATGCTCCTCCACATACTCTTCGAAAAACAGGTTCAGGATGTCTCCCTTTTGATGCCTTGCCTCATACTGAATATGATGCTCGTCCGCTGCTTTTTTGGCTTCCTCGACGGTTTTAATGTCGTTAAAATCAACGCCCGCGTATTTCTTCACAGCGTCTACCATGGTAATGCGCTCGAAGGGCTTGCCGAGATCCATCTCCACGCCGTTATAGGTAATCACAGTGGTGCCCAACACCTTTTGGGCCACATAGCGGTAGAGATTTTCGGTGAGGTCCATCATACCGTGGTAATCGGTGTAGGCCTGGTAGAGTTCCATTAAAGTGAATTCGGGGTTATGCCGGGTATCCAGGCCTTCGTTTCGAAAAACCCGCCCAATCTCATACACTCTTTCCAGTCCGCCGACAATGAGACGCTTTAAGTACAGCTCTAGGGAGATGCGGAGCTTAAAGTCCTCATCCAAAGCGTTAAAATGAGTCTCAAAAGGCCGGGCCGCCGCGCCGCCTGCGTTGGCCACCAGCATGGGGGTCTCCACCTCGATAAAGCCCTGCGTATCCAGATAGTTGCGAATCTCCCGAATGATCTTGGAGCGTTTGACAAAGGTATCCTTCACCTCAGGGTTCACGATCAAATCTACATACCGCTGGCGGTAACGGGTGTCGGTGTCCTTGAGCCCATGGAACTTTTCAGGAAGGGGGTTTAACGATTTGGAAAGGAGCACTATTTTCTGCGCGTGGACAGAAATCTCACCCTTTTGGGTACGAAACACAAACCCTTCCACTCCGACGATGTCGCCAATGTCCCATTTCTTAAAGTCGGCGTATTCGTCGGTGCCGATGTCGTCCCGCTTCACGTAAACCTGCATCCGATCGCTATTGTCGCGGACGTCCATAAAGCTCGCCTTTCCCATCACGCGGCGGCTCATCATCCGCCCGGCGATCCGGACCGTTTTGCCTTCCATTTCGTCAAACATTTGACGGATATCTCCGTTGTGGGCAGTAACGTCATACTTGGTGATCTCAAAAGGGTTTTTCCCCTCCGCCTTTAGGGTACTTAGCTTTTCTCTGCGGATACGCCGCAACTCGCTTAGATCCTCAGTCTGCCCCAGTGGAGCATTCATTGTGTCGCTCATGTTGTTGATTTCCTTTCCCGTTACAACTTCTTTTAAAACGGGGACAGAGCCCTCGCCCTGTCCCCGCATGAACGTCCCTACAATATAATCAGGACGGCACAAGCCTCGTAGGGCTGCTTTCTCGCGTTACATCATAATTTCCAAGACCTCGTAGGAAATCACCGCTCCAGAAGGAACTGGGATTTCCACCACATCTCCAATTTTATGACCCACAAGAGCCTTCCCCACAGGCGATTCGTCGGAAATTTTGCCAATAGTGGGATCGGCTTCGGTGGAGCCGACGATGTGGAAGGTCTCTTCGTCGCCAAATTCCAAGTCTTTGACCTTGACCTTGCTGCCCACGCTGACGTTTTCGGTATTCAGCTCATCAGTATCCAATATTTTCACGTTTTTGAGCATGGACTCAATCTGTAAAATACGGGCTTCGATCATCGCCTGCTCATTTTTGGCTTCGTCGTATTCGCTGTTTTCAGAAAGGTCGCCGAAAGAAATCGCAACCTTGATTTTGTCGGCAATATCCTTCCGTTTGACGGTTTTGAGTTCCTCCAGCTCCTTTTCAAGATTAGCCAGCCCGTCGCTGGTGAGAATCACTGGTTTTGCCATAGCTTCACACACCGTTACGGCCTTCAAGCTATAAAGGCCGTTCCTTTCCAATATAGATTCCGCCCTAACCCGGCGGTCCTTTATCACACTGCTTGCAAAGCGAAAAGTGCTAACAACCTATTCCGCCTTACAAAATCAGCATAGAATTGGGCACAAAGGGCAATGACCACCGTCCTTTTTTGCACAAGTCCGATGGTATCACAAAACTTTATAATGTTTTAGATTATAGTATATGCCCAATAGTTTGTCAAGTAAAAGGGAGGGATTTTTTTGTTTTTACACCCTATTCACATTCAGCCAAAATTATGCAAAAGGGGCCGGCGGGCAATTTGTTTCCACCGCCGGCAGCCTTTATTACATCATTTCTTTGACCCGTTTCACAATGTTATCTGCGCTCAGGCCAAAGAGTTTGAGCAGATCCACCGCCGGACCAGATACGCCAAACCGATCTTCCACGCCCAATCGTTTGACCAAGCAGGGACACTCTTCGGACACCACCTCTGCCACGGCACTTCCCAATCCGCCAATGACATTGTGTTCTTCCACCGTCAGGATCTTGCCGGTTTCCTTTGCTGCCTTGACGATGATCTCTCGGTCGATGGGCTTTATAGTGTGAATGTTAATGACCCGGGCGTCAATCCCCTCCCGGCTCAACTCCTCGGCGGCCATCCGTGCCTCATTGACCATTAAACCAGTGGCAATAATCGAAACATCCCTGCCGTCCCGCAGCGTAATTCCCTTGCCCAGCTCAAATTGGTAACTATCCGGATCGTTAAAAACTGGAACTGCCAGGCGTCCAAAACGCAGGTAAACAGGCCCATCATAAAATGCCGCCGCACGGACTGCCGCACGGGCCTCCACGTCGTCTGCGGGATTTATAATTGCCATGCCGGGGATGGTGCGCATGAGGGCAATATCCTCGTTACACTGATGGGTGGCGCCGTCCTCCCCAACAGAAATTCCCGCATGGGTGGCGCCAATCTTAACATTCAAGTGAGGATACCCAATGGAGTTCCGGATAATCTCAAAGGCGCGTCCTGCTGCGAACATTGCAAAGGAGCTGGCAAACACCGTCATCCCGGTGGCAGCCATTCCAGCAGCTACACCCATCATGTTAGCCTCGGCTATGCCGCAATCAAAAAAGCGGTCTGGAACCTGCTTTTTAAAAATCCCCGTTTTGGTTGCAGCTGCTAGATCAGCGTCCAGCACTACGAGATTGTCGATTTCTTTGGCGAGCTCCACCAGAGCGTTTCCATAGCTGTCCCGGGTGGCAATTTTCTTAATTTCAGGCATTTTTTCATTCCCCTCCCTTTTCGTCCAACGCTTGAAGCGTTTCTCTCAGTTCCTTGAGGGCTTCTTCATACTGCTCGGCATTTGGAGCGGAACCGTGCCAGCCCACCTGGTTCTCCATAAAGGATACACCTTTTCCTTTGATGCTCTTTTGCACGATAACCGTAGGTTTGCCTTTTATTGTTTTCGCTTCCTCAAACGCCTTTTCGATTTCGTCAAAATTGTGGGCGTCGATTGAGATAACATGCCACCCGAAAGCAGCAAATTTTTCCGGAATAGGGTAGGGCGACATGACTTCTTCGACGGTGCCGTCAATCTGTAAATTGTTGTTATCGACGATGGCTAAAAGGTTGTCCAGCTTGTAGTGGGCGGCGAACATAGCCGCTTCCCACACCTGGCCCTCCTCGATTTCACCGTCCCCCAATATTGCATAGGTTCGGTAGCTGTCGCCGGAGATTTTTGCCGACAACGCCATACCACAAGCGGCGGAAATTCCCTGGCCCAGAGAGCCGGTAGACATATCCACGCCCGGTACTTTTTTCATATCGGGATGGCCCTGGAGCATCGAGCCGATGTGGCGAAGGCTTGAAAGCTCTCCCTCCGGAAAAAAGCCCTTGAGTGCCAAAGCAGCGTACAGTGCCGGTGCGGTATGCCCTTTGGAGAGAACCAGCCTGTCCCGATTTTTCATCTTCGGATTTTTCGGGTCGACGTTCATCTCCCGCCAATAGAGGTAGCTCAAGTCCTCCGCAATGGAGAGAGAGCCGCCCGGATGGCCGGATTTGGCGTGAAAAGTGCCCTCAATAATCCCCATCCGGATTTTACAGGCAATTTTCATCAGTTCTTTTTTCGTCGTTGCATCCATCTGTGTAACCATTCCTTTCTATATCAATCTGGACTACTTGATATTCTAACCTTTAAACAACCTTTGGCTGTTTTCCATAAGATAATCAATGGCCTCGGCTACTCCATTTTGCCGGTTGGAAGAGACCACAAGATCAGCAGCGGCCTGAACTTCCCGGCAGGCGTTTGACACCGCAACCCCGAAATGGGCCATTTTTATCATCTCCAGATCGTTGTAAAAATCGCCGATAGCTACCGTCTTTTGAAGCGGAATTCCGGTTTCATCGCAAAGCCGTTTGAGCGCCAATCCCTTGTCCGCATCCTCCGGCAAAAGCTCAACAATACGCTCTGCCGAATGGGAGACGCGCACTCCGTCAAGCCCCAATCTCTCGAGCTCCTTTTGTAAAGCGCCGATCTGTTCTTTTTCCGCCGCAAACATTACTTTTCTCCACCGCTTGGGCAAAGCATCAGAAATCCTGCATCGCTCATAGGAAATTGGATATCTCCCGCCGTTTAAATGATAATCGATAAAGTCGTTGTAGACAACGGCATATAAGGCGCATTCCGCCAAAATTTCAATTCCGACAGCTTCACCGAACACTTGATAAATGTGGGAAACCGCCCTTTTGGCATCCTCCGGAATCCAAGTTTCCCATATGGGTTTCTTTAAAACCGGGTCGTAAATCATCGCCCCGTTATAAAGCGCCAATGGAACATCGAGCTTAAGTTCTTCCGGATAAGGGGCCAAAGTGGGGATTGACCTTCCCGTCGCCACAGTAAAGGTTCCCCCCGCCTCCCGAAACCGCCGGATCGCCGCCTTGTCGGTTTCGGAGATGGTTTTATCGTCTTGCAACAGCGTCCCGTCCAAATCGGAAGCGAGGAGAATCCCCTTCATGTTGATAGTTACCTTCATTCCCGCTTCTCTCCGGAGCTTGTTGAGAAAATTTTCAAATACATCTGGAAGCGGGCTGTCAAACTCCAAATACTCTCCGGTTGTGGGGTGGATAAATCCGATGGTCTTGGCGTGAAGGCACTGGCCATTTAAAAAGCCCAACACCTTTTTAGGGCCGTAAACCGGGTCGCCCGCCACCGGATGCCCAATGGAAGCCATATGTACCCGGATCTGATGGGTCCTCCCCGTCTCCAGCCTCAGCTCTACATAGGTAAACGAGCCGTACCGTTCCAATATCTTAAAGTGAGTGACAGCGCGCCTGCCGCCGGAAAGAAGCACCGCCATCTTCTTGCGGTCGTTTGGATGGCGGCCCAGTTGGGTCTCGATAGTTCCCTCGTCCTCTTTGAGGTTGCCGTACACCACCGCATGGTACACCCGGGAAAAACTGTGCTGTTCGATCTGCTGTGCGAGCTTCTGATGGGCACTGTCGTTTTTCGCCACGACCAAAAGGCCGCTGGTATCCTTGTCGATCCGGTGGACAATCCCCGGTCGAATAACGCCATTGATCCCGGAGAGAGAGCCCCTACAATGATGCAACAATGCATTGACCAACGTGCCATTGTCGTTGCCCGCAGCAGGATGAACCACCATCCCCTTGGGTTTATTGACAACCAGCAGGTCATCGTCTTCATACACGATGGAAAGGGGAATATCCTCCGCCTTAACCTCCAGGGTTTTGGGCCGCGGTTCCTCCACAGTTACCACATCCCCCACGCGCAGCTTGTCATTTTTGGCGGCGGGAGTTCCATTTATGAATACATGCCCTTCTAAAACCATCTTTTGCACAGCGGAGCGGGTTTTGCCCTCAAGCTTTTCCGCCAAAAAGACGTCTATGCGCTGTCCCGCCTCAAGGTCAATTTGATATTCACGCACTTTTTGCTTCTCCTGCGGCTTCTCTTTTTTTGCGTCCCAATTCGTAAAACAGCAGGTATAATAACAGCAGAATGGTTCCCACCGTCACACAGATATCCGCAAAATTAAACACCGCAAAATCAATGACTTTCAGATGGATATAGTCCACTACATATCCCCGGTAAATCCGGTCGATGAGGTTACCGACGCCGCCGCCAATAATTGTCGCCACCGAAAACAGCACCGCAGTATTTTTAATTTTTCCCGCCATGACGACGATAATCGCCACTAAGAGGACAAGTGCAGTGGCCCAGACCAAAAGCCATTTCTGACCGGCCATCATGCCGAAAGCCGCTCCCCGGTTCTCCACATAGGTCAGATGAAAAATATCCGTAATAATAGGATAACTTCCGATGGGTTTTAGGTATTCAATGGCCAACACCTTAAGAATCTGATCAATCCCCACCAGCACTGCCGACATCAGCAGCGCAATATATCTTCTCATTCTCTTTCCTCCCAGCAATAGGACTCTTCCCCAGTAATTGAGTTGATGACGACCTGGCTTTTCCACAGAATTCGCCGCATGCCAACACCAAAACGGGATACCCGCCATTAAACGCCATGCGTCGGTTTATCACTTAGCATAAGTAGTTGCCGCAAAAAGATTTTGCGGCAACCCGGTTATGACTATCATTCCCTATTTTCTGGGATTATCGATTGTTATGCTTCCCAAATTTTAGCTCCCCGAATTTCTCCTCAAATGTGGGTTTCCGGTTAGGGATAAAAGCGGGTTTGGGATTGTTCTGAACCTTGTCAAAACGCATGGTGGAGCCCGTCTCGTCGGAATCCTTTTCTGCCTCCGTCACAGCAGGAGCTTCACTTGTTTCAGCTGTGGATTCTCCTGACACTTCACCTTCGGAAACGGCTTGCTGCATCTCTTCTCCTGCTTCTTCTTTGATGCCACCCAATTTTTCCTGATAAAATTCCGCTGTTTCAGCATCCATCTCGGGAAGAGTGGTAATTACATTCAGATGGCGCTTATAGGTTGCGAGCAAGGTAGCTTTAAAATCGGAAACTTCCTTTTGCATCTTGGCCAACGTCATTTTTTCCTTCTCAGTCTGCCGCTGGATGGCACCAATGGTTTCCTCCGCCTGCTTTTGGGCCTCATAGATCATATGATCGGCACGACTTTTGGCGTCGGTAATCATCATGTCGGCTTTGGTTTTCGCCTCGCTTAAGATGGTGTTTCCCATCTTCTGGGCGCCTAGCAGTGCGTCTTTGAGATCGGATTCCTCTTTGCGATATTCGTTTATCTTCTCCGCCAACACTCTCATTTTGGCGACTAATTCTTCTTTTTCCGCTTCCAGGGAAGAAATCTGTTGGTTTAACTCGTCGATGTGGTTGTCTACATCTTCGGGGCGATACCCAAAGGCAGCTTTTTCAAACATTTTTACCTGTTTGCTCATAGAAGTTCCCTCTTTCCCAAAATATTTCAGCACAGAGCCGATTTTTATCTTTATTCATTCACAAAAGCGTCAAACAAAACGCAGATTCTTCCTTTTCGTGTCTCATGCCCCACCGTGGTCAGGCGGAACTTTCCATACCCGCGCACCGTGAGGATATCCCCTTCTTTGAGAAGCACAGTCCCCTGGGATCTCTCAAGGTAATTGAGCATCACCATACCATTTGTAATGAGCTTAGCCGCCTTTTCCCGGCTTAAATCCGTCACCAGCGACACCGACGCATCCAGCCTGAGCGACGCAAGCGTTCCTTTGATTTTCTTATATTTCTGAACAGCGGTAACAGGTCCATCTAAGCCCTGCTCCACAGTGACGCCGACGCCCCCGACCTTGTCGATTTGCGTCGCCACTACCTTATGAACCTTTTCTTCAGCAAATAAAACCGCTTTTCCTTTGGTTATCACAATATCCCCGATGGTTTCCCGCTTGATCTGCTGCGCCATCAAGGTGCCCAGAAAATCCCTGTGCGACAGATGATAGCTCTCAGGATACCGGAAGGTAAACGCCTCAATGGGAAAATACTCGTCCAAAGGCTCCATATAATCGGGGAATACTCCCAATATCAGCCGCTGGGCTCCGGTAAACCCACCGTAAAAGCGGTATTTCACCCCGCTTTTACGAACAATAGGCTCCGCCATGGTCTGCTGCTGCTCATTGAGAAAACTCGAAAACCTCATCGTTTCCTGCCTCTGTGACAACTCGATGAGATTGCGGATCCCCGCCAAAAAATACTCCCGTTCCTTCTGTTCTTTATCCATCTGCCCTCGTCAAAACTTGCAATATAAAAGACCTATAGGCTGCACCCCTTTTTAGAAGAGACACAGCCTGTATTCGCTTTTTTAGAAGTATACGCCGCTGCTTTCCAGCTCATCCAATAGATCGCCCATCAAATTCACGTTGGAAGGGGTGATAATAAAAGTGCTGTTTGCCACCCGTTTCACCTCTCCGTTGTTGGCGAAAGCGACGCCGCTCAAAAAGTCTAAAAGCCGTCTAGACAGCTCTTTAGAAGCGGATTCCAGATTCAATACCACCGTGCGTTTCTGATTTAAGTGCTCGGCGATGGTCCTAGCATCCTCAAATCGCTCCGGTTTCACCAGCATCACCTGTAACTGCGTAGTGGCGTGGATATTTACCACTTTGCCGCGGTTGTTGGGCATATCATTGTACCCACCGCCTGTTTCCCGTTTGATCTGGTCAAAATCCTCTATTTCAGGAGCAGGTTCCAGTTCATCATCGTATTCGTCGTCGTACTCGGTGAACATGTCCTTAAATTTTTGTACCAATCCCATATGTAATCCTGCCTTTCAACAAACTAAAGCGGCTTTACCGCCGGGCGCTCCCCAAAAATGGCTCGTCCCAAACGAATTTGGGTGGAACCATAAGCGATAGCCTCTTTGTAATCGTCTGACATACCCATGGACAGAACGGAACACTCCGCCCTTTCTATTTTTAACTCTTTACAGAGTAAAAACAGTTCCTGCATTTTCTGAAAGTACAATGTCCCAGAAGACCGGGGCGGAATCGCCATAAGGCCCCGTATTTGCAGTCTAGGCAACTCAGCGACACGCTTCATCGCCTCTAAAACGTCTTCCTCGTAAAAACCGCCCTTGGTTTCCTCTTTGCCGATGTTCACCTGCAATAAAACATCCATCTCCACTGCGCGCTTCTCGCATTCGAGGGACAGCGCCTTTGCCAAATGCAAGGAGTCCACCGACTCAATCATACTCACCTTCTCTATTATATCTCGAATCTTGTTGGTCTGCAAGTGTCCGATAAAATGAATTTTCTCTCTAGAAGCCCGGTAAAATGCAGCTTTTTGACATAATTCCTGGACTCGGTTCTCCCCTAAAAGAGAGATTCCCTCCTCCAACGCAACATTGACCCGCTCAGGTACCACTGTTTTGGTCACCGCCATCAACTCGATATCCTGCTCCGATCGGTTGCAAGAAAACGCCGCTTCTTTAATATTCTCCCGGATTTCCCGTATATTTTGCCGGATCTCCCAGCCAAAAGATTGATCCGATTGCTCACACTGGTTTTTGATCATACAAACCCTTGCCCCTCACAATGATATCATCGTAAAGTTCCAAATAGCCGTCGGTGTTGCCGTAATAGGTTTTGCTCACCACAAAGTCATCGGTTTCATAGAGCACGTCCAACTTGCGAAAATAGACCTTGTTCATCGTCTGGATGTAAACGCCCATCTCATCATCCTGAAAACGGATGGCCTCCTTAGGAACTTTGAGCCCTTTATAGGAATTCACAAGCACTTCCGCCGACAGTACTCTGGTGCTCAGCAGAAAGTCGTTGATGGTATCCCCCAAAAAGACCACTTTGTACAATCCGGACGTCTCATCAAAATCCACCGACTGCACTGCCACAGAAATGGATTCATTCTGGGACGGGAACTGGAGAGTCGCTTTGTTGCCCGCTTTGAGGGATTTCACCTGATCCTCGGAAACTGTCACCGCATAGTACCAGTTGTGATCCTTTACGATTTTCACCGAAGTGGAGTCAGCCTGGTATCCCTCATAGGACTGGACAAAATCGCTAATCTGTTTTGCGGTCATAGACTGCATGTAATCCTCGGTGAGGCTCTGTTCTTGCCCATCTACATGGTCGACAAAATACCCGGCGGCAGTGGAATAAAACGCCTGGGACGCGCCGCCTAGACCCGCTTTTAAGGAATCCCGCTGATTGGTCAAGTTCTGGATAGTCTCGGTGTAGTCAACATCGCTGTCCATCAAAAGATCCCGTTTGGCATAAGTCTCGGTGAGCCCGGTTCGGATATCCGATAATTTTGTAAGCGTTTCGGTGTCCCGCAACGAAATCAACCGTTCACCGTACTCACTGATGGAGTTGTTTAAAACCTCCGGTTTGATAATTTCTGATGCGTCCCCGTTTTGCTGGATTTTCTGGAGGGTCTCCAACGTCTGCTCCACGTTTTGCAGCTGCCGCTGCTCATCGATGGCTGCCTGGTTTTGGTATACACTTCCCAGCTGTACATTGGTGGAAACCTTTTCTCCAACCGCGTAATCGCAGCTGATGATGCCGTTGCCTCCAACTGGGATGACCTCTTCCTCACGGAAAATGATCCCCTCTACCGGAATCGTTTCGTTGACGGTCTGCTCGTAGACTGTCTGGATGGTATAATCGCTTCCTCCAAATCGGAACATCTGGCAGATGACGTAGATAATCACAAAGGTCGACAACACAGCGGTCGAAATCTTGATAACCTTATCCGAGTTCAATTACTCCACACCCTCGTCGGCAGACAGAATCGCAATCGGCTTTGACGGGATAATCGTCGAAACCGCATGCTTGTAAACCAGGTTCTGCTTACCGTCGCAGTCTAAAACCACCGTGAAATTATCAAACCCCTTGACAACGCCCCTAAACTGGAATCCGTTGGTCAGATAAATCGTCACTGTAATCCTGTCTTTGCGCGCCTGGTTTAGAAACACGTCCTGCAAATTCAGGTTTTTCATCCATTCATCCCCCTTATCTCTCTCTATGTTGGAATCAGAAATAGGTATACAATTTTATATTAGCACAAAATACCGGATTTTTCTATGATTTTTATAGATTTTTCAAAAATATTTGCAAAAATTTTCTCCTCGTCGGGATAAATCCAATGAATCCGGCTGTCCCTTCTAAACCAAGTGAGCTGCCGTTTGGCATAACGGCGAGTGCTCTGCTTGAGTTTTTCAACGCAGACCTCAAGGGGAAGCCCCCCATCCAGATAAGGTTTTAGCTCCTTGTAACCGATGGCCTGAGCAGCAGTCTGCAAAGGACCGTTCAACACCTTTTTTGCCTCTTCCAAAAGCCCCGCTTGCATCATCTCATCCACCCTGCAGTTAATGCGGTCGTATAGCTTCTGCCGATCTTTAAAATTTAAACCGATGATACAAAATCGGTAAGGGGATTCTCGATCTCTGCTTTGTTTCACCCATTGGGACATGGTAATCCCCGTCAACTGGTATACCTCAATGGCGCGGATGATGCGCAAAAGGTTGTTTTCGTGGAGATTCTCCGCAGTTTCCGGATCAACAGCACGAAGTTCGTCTAAGAGAAAACCATTTCCCTTTTCCTCCGCCTCACGCAAAAGCTTTGCCCTAAGTTCTTCGTTCCCGCCGCTGTCCCCCAACGCGATATTGTCAAGCAAGGTGTTGACATAAAGCCCCGTCCCCCCTACTAGCACCGGGAGCTTTCCCCGGCTGTGGATGTCGGCGATGGCTTTGGAGGCAAGCTCAACGTACTGTGCTAAGGAAAAGGGCCTCTGGGGCTCCCAGAAATCGATGAGGTGATGAGGAATCCCGCCCATCTCTTCCAAGGTGGGTTTTGCTGTGGCGATGTCCATAGTGCGGTAAATCTGCATGGAATCCGCGGACACCACTTCCCCTCCGTAGTGTTTGGCGATGGAGACCCCCAAAGCGGTTTTTCCCGACGCCGTGGGGCCCACCACCGCCACAAGGGGAATTTTAGTCGGGAGTGTCTCTCCCACAAACATCCCTCCTAGACGATCCTTCCAAATTGCTTTTCGATCTCTTTTCTCGTATAGCGGATCATCACCGGCCGGCCATGAGGACAGTACCGGACGTTCTCATCCGCACAGATAATTCGCACCAATTCCTCCAGCTCCGCTCGATTATTCTGGTCGTGGGCCTTGATGGCACTCCGGCAGGCGATCCGGTGGAGGACATCCTCAATGAGCTCTGGAAAATCCGCTTTGCGGTTCTGCAAAAAACCTGACGCAATATCTAAAAACATTTCCTTCGCCCGCTCCGGCTCCGCCACCGCTGGAACCGAGCGGAGAATCACCGTCAATCCTCCAAAGTCCTCGACGAAAAATCCGACCTTTAAAAGCAAATCCAGCCGTTCCATCACCATCTCGTGCTCCTGTCGCGACAAACTGACCGTCACCGGGCTCAAAAGCAGCTGCTTGCTCAGTTCTCCATGGTTTTCCTTGAGCTTGTTATATAAAATTCGTTCATGGGCGGCGTGTTTATCGATCATGACAAACTCTTCCCCCATTTGAGCGAGAATATAGGTCTGGAACAGTTCCCCGATAACCTGCATGGGGACAACAGGTGAGGACGTTTTTTCCGCTTCTTTTTCTCCATTATCATTCATTGTGGACACGATTTCTGTCGTTTCCCCTGAACCCGCTTTCACCGGTTCTACAGGGGAATCTTTTTCTTCATCGCAGTTGTGAAGCACAAATACCGCCCGTGCGTCCCTAATGGGAGGCGTAACAAAATCGTCCGGATCCGGCTCCACGTCAATATTGACCGACTTGGGCCTTCTGGGGAGCCACTCATCCGCCGGGGTGATGGGAATGGTCTCCTGTACCGCTGAGACCTCTTCTCGACGAAATGGGCTAGTCACATCCAAAGGCCCGTTTCCGGTCAAGGAATTTTTGGCCGGAAAGTTCTTCTGAATGTCAACCGCCGACTTTTGAGCCGATGGCTCCCTGTTTTGCTGCAGATTAGTCGATTCCCGCAAGGCATCGTTCACTTGCCTCGTCAGTGTCCCGTGAGCGGAAACCGCGCTTTTCACCGCAAAATAGACCGCGTCGAAAACCGCCTTTTCGTTGACAAAGCGGACCTCAATTTTCGCGGGATGGACATTTACATCCACCTGATCAAAGGGCATCTGGAGCTCTAGTACGCAGGCGGGGAATTTCCCCACCATCATGGCACCCCGATAGCCTTCCTCGGCGGCGATGCCGCAGGTACGGGTTTTGGTGTAGCGCCCGTTGATGAAAAAATGCTGCATCGACCGGTTCGCCCGGTGAAACATGGGCTTGCCGGTGAGGCCCGTCACCTTAATACCGTTTAATTCATAGTCCACCGGCAACATATTCTGGGCAAATTCCCGGCCAAAGATGGTGTAGACGGCGCTTAAGAGTTTGCCGTCCCCAGGAGTGTGAAAGGCCACCTTGTTGTCACGGATGAGCTTGACTGAAATCTCCGGATGGGATAGGGCGATTTTATCGACGATGCTAGCAACGGCATTTCCCTCGGTCACGTCTTTTTTGAGAAATTTTAGCCTCGCGGGCACATTGTAAAAAATATCCCGGATCGTAATGGTCGTCCCCAAGGGGCAGCCAGTCTCCCGCACTTCTTGGAGCTCTGATCCGCTGATCCGCAGGTAGGTTCCCAGTTCTTCGCTGTAAGTTTTTGTCATCATCTCCACCTTGGAGACAGCGGCAATAGAGGCAAGGGCCTCTCCCCGGAACCCCAGAGTGCCGATTTCGTCCAAGTCCCGAGCGTCTTTTACCTTGCTGGTGGCATGGCGAAGAAATGCGGTGGGGGCGTCCGACGATGAAATACCGCATCCGTTGTCGGTGATCCGGATAAAACGGATACCTCCGTTTTGGATTTCTACAGTAATAGTAGTAGCGCCCGCGTCGATGGAATTTTCGATCAGTTCCTTGACAATAGAGGCGGGCCGCTCGATGACTTCGCCCGCCGCTATAAGCTCGGATACTTCTTTGGGCAATACATGGATCTGAGGCATTTGGTTTCTCCTATTATGTAATTATTCCTGACCACTTAGAATGGCTTTCAGCTCGTATAAAGCCTCCAGCGCTTCCCGCGGTGTCAGGCTGTCAACGTCAATCTTTTTCAGTTCATGAAGGGCCTTTTCATTTTGTTGATCCTCGAAAGAAATCTGGTCGTCTTCTGCTTCAATGTGGTATGTGAGGTCGGGCTTACCGACGCTGATTTCCAGTTCGCTTAAAATCGTCTTAGCTCGTTTGATGACTTTGTTGGGAACACCGGCCAGCTTCGCCACCTCGATGCCGTAACTGTCGTCGGCGCCGCCTCGGACAATTTTGCGGAGGAAGATAATATCATCTCCCCGTTTTTTGACGGCGATGTTGTAGTTTACCACCCCTTCGTACTCGTTTTCCAGTTCAGTGAGCTCGTGATAGTGGGTAGCAAACAGCGTCTTGCAGCCCAGATGTTTCTCCCGAACGATGTATTCCACCACCGCTTTGGCGATGCTCATGCCGTCAAATGTGGAGGTACCCCGCCCGATTTCATCGAGGATGACCAGACTGTTTGGGGTGGCGTTTTGGAGAATGTGAGCCACTTCGCTCATCTCCACCATAAAGGTGGACTGACCCGCCGTCAGGTCGTCCGAGGCGCCGACGCGGGTAAACACCTTGTCCACCAGAGAAATGGTAGCCGCCTTGGCCGGGACAAAGCTGCCCATCTGTGCCATGATAACGATTAGTGCGACCTGCCGCATATAGGTGGATTTGCCCGCCATATTTGGACCGGTAATAATAGCGATTTTGTTTTTGTCCCTGTCCAAGAACACATCGTTTGGAACAAAGGCTCCTTCCGGGGAAATGGCCTCTACCACCGGATGCCGCCCCTCCAAAATTTGGATTTCACCGTTTAGCGAAAGCTGTGGGCAGACGTAGTTGTGATCCACTGCCACCTGGGCAAAGGACTGCAAAACGTCCAGCTGCGCCACTGCGGAGGCTGTCCGCTCAATGACAGAAAGCTTGTCGGAAAGGGTTTTACGGATGTCATTATAAAGCTCCGCCTCCAGCGCCACCATCTTATCGGTGGCGTACAGAACCTTACTTTCCAGCTCCTTCAGTTCTTCCGTGATGTACCGCTCGCAATTTACAAGTGTCTGTTTACGGATATACCGGTCGGGCACTAGGTTTAAATTGGATTTTGTCACCTCGATAAAATACCCAAATACCCGGTTGTAACTGATACGCAAGTTTTTGATGCCGGTCAGTTCTTTTTCCCGCTGCTCAATGTCGGCCAAATACCCCTTGGCATTTGTGTGGATGTCTTTTAGCTCGTCCAAGTCGGCGTTGTAGCCCTTTTTGATAACACCCCCATCCTTCAGAGAAACGGGGGGATCCTCTACAATAGCACTGTCGATGAGCTCTCGGATGTCCGAGAGGGTATCCAACTGGGCGTCCAAATCTCGTAAAAGCGCCGACGAAAAGGTTTGAGTCAATGCCTTGACCTGGGGCAGGTGGGAGGCGGTAAAACTAAGCGACTGCATCTCTCTTGGATTTACGGTGCCATAGACCACCTTTGTCATCAGCCGCTGCAAATCATAAACACCGCTCAACGCTTCCGCCAGTTCGACGCGGTCGATGTTTTTGTCAAACAGCTCCGCCACAGCCGCTTGCCGTCGGGTGATCTGGGGGATATTTGCCAGCGGCTGCTCCAAATACTTGCGGAGAAGTCGTTTGCCCATGGCGGTTTTGGTCTGGTCGAGTACCCAAAGGAGGGAACCCCGCTTTTCCTGGGTGCGGATGGTTTCGGTGAGTTCCAGGTTCCGTCGAGCAGTGAAATCGATGGACAAAAATTGCTCATCGTTGTAAGAGGATATGCCGGTAATCCGGTTGACACCGTCCTTCTGGGTGCGCTTGAGATAATTTAACAGGCTTCCCACCGCAAAAACGGCAAATTTCCGGTCTTCCAATCCCAAATCAACGAGATTTTTCTTTTTAAACTGAGAGAGTATAGTTTTGACGCAGGCCGCATTGTCATATTCTGAATTGTCCACCGGGTCGACAACGCAATGAAGCTTTGTCTTGAGAAAATCTTCGACCTCTTTACAATCAAAAAACGCCTCGTTAACTAAAAGTTCCACCGGTGCAAACTTCGACAATTCGTTGACAATGCCCCGCTCCACCGATTCATCCCGGCTTTCGGTAAAAAGCACCTCGCCCGTGGAAATGTCGGCAAAGCAGATGCCAAAGCCCTCCTTAGCGTAGTAGACGCTGGCAATGTAATTGTTTTCCCCTTCCGGCAGCATACTGCCCTCGACAATGGTTCCCGGTGTTGTGATACGGATCACTTCCCGCTTAACGACACCCTTAGCCTCGTAAGGGGACTCCACCTGTTCGCAGATGGCAACCTTATACCCTTTCTCCACCAGTTTTTTAACGTAGACGTCACAGGCGTGATAGGGCACGCCGCACATAGGGGCACGCTCCTCCAGCCCGCAATCACGGCCGGTGAGGGTCAGTTCCAGCTCCCGGGACGCAGTTAAAGCGTCGTCAAAAAACATCTCATAAAAATCGCCCAAGCGGTAAAAGAGGATATAATCCTTGTGTGCCTCTTTGATCTGCTTATACTGCTGCATCATCGGAGAAAGTTTACCCACAATGAACGCCTGCCTTTCCCAAAATGTCCTGGCCTCAAATGACGAAAAAAGGGCCGCCAAAATTTTGGTGACCCTAGCACTTTAAAATTTAGTGGCACCCACCGCAGGAAGCGCAACTGCCGCTGCACCCTGTGGGGATTTCACAGGTTTCAGGGTCCTCACCGTTGACGCACATGGTGAGAATGGCGTTTACCTGCTGCATCATTTCATCCATTTCCTGCTTGGCGATATTGTATTCCATCATATTTTTGTTGCCCATCACTTCGGTATAGATGTTCTGAAGTTCTTCGTTAAGGGCTTTGAGCCTTTCATCATCCCGTTCAGTCTTTTGCATCTCGTTGTTCATGTCCAACCTTTTCAGGTTAAACTTTCCGATGCCGTCTTGCAAAACAGGATCGTTGTCACAGGCGATTTTAGAAGCTTCCAGCCTTTTATACTCCTCACTCGCCTGGATTTCTTTTCCCATTTCTCTTGCCATATCAATTAACTTCATATTCTTATTTCCAGCCTTTCTATTCTAAAACGCTCTGCGTTTTGATTACTTTTTGACAAGCCTTCCCCGTACAGAACGATTGGATGCAGAAACGATTTCTACCATGACAAACTGTCCCACCAAAGAAGGATCCCCTTCAAAGTCAATTATGATATTGTTTTCAGTTCTTCCGGCCAAAAGGTGATTGTCCTGATCGCCGGTCCGCTCTACGAGCACACGATAAGTCCGTCCGATACAGTTTTGGTACAATTCGTTTGTGATCTTGCGCTGCACCTCCAAAAGCTCCAAAAACCACTTGGACTTTTCTGATGCGGGAACAGGATCCTCCATCACAGCCGCCTTTGTCCCCACTCTTTTAGAGTAGATAAAGGTAAAAAGCGATGCATATCGCACCCGTTTTATCAGCTTGACCGTCTCGCAGAAATCCTCGTACTTTTCCCCCGGAAAGCCCACGATGATGTCCGATGAAAACATCACATCCGGAATTTTATCCCGGGCATAATCAATGAGGGAGACGTATTCCTCCGACGTGTAATGTCGGTTCATCTCTGTTAATATCCGATCGCTTCCAGACTGGACCGGCAGATGGATGTGATTACATATTTTCTCGCATTCTGCCACCGTGTCAATGAGTTCTTTGGTGCAATCCTTTGGATGGGAGGTCATAAACCGGATACGGAAATCCCCCGGGATGGCGTTAATTGCCCGCAACAGCTCCGGGAAGCTTAGATCATCTTCCAAATCCTTTCCGTAAGAGTTGACGTTTTGCCCTAATAGCATGATTTCCCGGTACCCCGACGCCACGATTTCCCGCGCCTCCCGGAGTACGTCCTTGGAACTTCTCGAACGCTCCCGTCCCCGAACCAGCGGCACCACACAGTAGGTGCAAAAATTGTTGCAACCGTACATGATAGGCAGGCTCGCCTGTATTTTCCCCAGCCGGCGAACTGGTATTCCTTCGGCGATAACGCCGTCGGAATTTTCAATATCGAAAATCCGCTTGTGCTGGGTCAGAGCCCCGTAAAAAATTTCAGGAAAGCGGTAGAGAGCATGGGTGCCAAAGACAAAATCCACCTGAGGATAGCTCTTCTTAATTTTTTCGGAAATATGCTCCTGCTGCGCCATACAGCCGCAGAGTCCAATTAACAAATTCCCGTTCCGGGCCTTGTAGTGAGAAAGCTCCCCCACAAAGCCAAACACCTTCTTTTCGGCATTTTCCCGCACTGCACAAGTGTTGTAGAGAATCAAATCTGCAACGTTTAGGTCATCGGTAAAACCAAACCCCATCTGGGAAAGCATGCCCATGATTTTTTCGCCGTCGTTTACATTCTGCTGACAACCATAGCTGTGCACTAACGCCAGAGGAGGCCAATGGTCTCCATAACGGACACGCACCAAATCCCCGCATTTTTCGATGTACTTACTTTGGCGGGAATATTCTTCCTGAGATAGCACCGCCCGTTTTTTCTCCGACAAAACTGAAACCTCCGCAACCCCTGATACAATCGGAACAATTTTTCTCAATACTCTAAAATAGTATCACTTTATGGCGAAAAAGGCAAGAAAAAATTTGTGAACACCAAAGGTAAAACAAAAAACATACCATCTGAATATGAATTTTTCCGCATTGGTAGCCATGGTAACCCATCTCTGCCCGAAAAAGTTCATATTGACCTTTATAGAGATAAAAACAATAACTCATTTGATAAAAAAGAGGAGTAGCTCCAGGCCACTTCCTCCAAATCTTTTTCTGTTCCATTTCCGGAGTAAATTTTACCGAATTGATTTCATCATGACATTGGGAAGCTGAGCTTTCACCTGTTCAGGCGTGACCGCATCAGTCCCCTCCAGCATCACCGAAGCACTGCCCGCCGCAACGGCATAGGCAATCGCCTCCTGAGGATTTTTCCCTTCCTGTAGGCTGTGGATAAAACCAGCAAGGGTCGTATCCCCCGCACCAATGGTGGATTTCACTTTGACCACCGGGGTACTCAACCGATATCCGCAATCCCGTCCGATGTAGATGAGCCCTTTTGAGCCTAAGCTCACTAAAACATGATCCACATAATGGGATAATGTTTTGGAAAGTTTGATAATCGACTGCTCTGTCCTCAGATCGCTTCCACACATCTGCCTAAACTCCACCAGATTGGGCTTTATGATAAACGGATGCATCTCCTCGATGTCCTGCATTCTAAAAACCGCCGTATCCAGGGCCAGGGATACTCCTTTTTTGCAAAAGGACATGATATAGGACTTATACGCTTCAGGTGTCACATTGGGGGGGAGGCTTCCCGCAAAAACCAAAAGCGCGCTGCTACAGTTCTTGATCTCGGTCTCAATGCGACTTTTTAGCCTCTTCATCGCTTCCGCAGGAACCGGAAAACCAGCCCGATTAATCTTAAGGACGCGGCCATCCGGTATAATGAGGGTCAGATTCTCTCGGATGCAACCAGGAATAGTCAAATAATCAAAATCCACCCCATCTTTTTCGAGTAACGAGGTAAAAAGCCTGGAATTGTCGTTTCCACAGATACCTAGGGAAATCGAGCGGGTTTTTAGCGAAGCTAATACCCGCGAAACATTGATAGATTTCCCCGCAGCATAGATTTCTTCTCGAACAGTCTTATTGGGCTCGGAAAAATCCATAGTCTCGATCCACAGCGTCACGTCCAGCGCCGGGTTGATAGAAATAGTGATGATTTTATCAAACATACAAACGCCCCCTGACAAAACATAACCGGTTTTGTTAAAACACCTCGATATTTTCTTCTCTATCTATAAAAATACCGACGTCGGCCTCAAAAAATTTCACAGTTTTCAATGGGAAACCCTATTTTATCCACAACGTTAAAATCGCCAAAATCAAAGGTTATTCCGCTTTATTTTCCCCAAGATTTAATGAATCATGTGAAACGCTCTGCTCTTTCAACAGTTTTTCCAGCTTATCGATGCGGTATCGCATCTGACAAAGTTCCTGGGAAACCGGGTCAGGGATGTGAATCTGATCTAGGTCTGCGCAAACTCGGACCCCATTTTGCTTTACGACCCTGGCCGGAACGCCCACAGCAGTTGAATCCGGGGGGATTTCTTCCAGCACCACCGCATTGGCTGCGATTTTGGAGTTATCCCCGACCTTAAAAGGCCCTAATATTTTGGCACCCGTCCCAACTAGAACATTTTTTCCCAATGTGGGATGACGCTTTCCCTTCTCCTTACCAGTCCCCCCCAGGGTCGCACCCTGATAAATGGTGCAGCCGTCGCCGATTTCGGTGGTTTCGCCGATGACCACGCCACTGCCGTGGTCGATAAAGACTCCTCTGCCTATCTTTGCTCCCGGATGGATCTCAATCCCAGTCAAAAAACGAGCAAACTGGGAGAGAAAGCGCGCTAAAAAAAAGCACTTATGGCGATATAAAAAATGAGCGGGGCGATGTAACATAATGGCATGCAGCCCCGAATAGAGCAGCACAATTTCAAACGTATTGCGAGATGCCGGATCTCGTTCTTTGATAGCCCGGATATCCTCTCGAACTCGATCTAACATAAATAACCACCTTTCATTGGGTTAGGGGTTCCACCTTATCACTTCATCAAGACTGGAACGTTCCCTTTTAGGCTTTTTGCCGAAGGATATCCCCTGCTTAAAAGATAAAAATGTCCTCCACTCAAGAGACAGAGAGTATCCAGTCATTATTATAAAAAGGATGTAGAATTAAAATCGCAAATAGATTTTTCATCGCATTCTTATTTAACTACGTTTTCCATTTCTTGTCAACAATTGCATTTCAATGTCATCCGTATGCACACAAAGCCCATAATATCAAAAACGGCTTAAATCAATTGGATAAGGTTTATAATAACGTGTTATAATCATATATTGACTTTGGCTTTTTACTATGATACAATAAAATAAATTTAATAGAAGGGAAGTGTGTGCATGTCGGCTGTTCGTAAATAACAGGACAATAGAAATTTTGTTTTCATCTGGAAATGATGAGTTTTTTGTTGTGCTTATTTGCGGATAGTAACATGGCAGCTTCTTAATATACAAGTAGTTCAATTTTTGATTTTATTTTTTACAAAAATTGTTTTGTCAGGTGTGCTGTGTAGCCACATTGTAGATTGTAGAAGTTTTTCTGGTAAAATAAAGAATCCGCATTTAGTATTGATTGGATAACTCATCATGATGGGGTTATCTTTTTTTATTGTCCTGACACTGATTATTTTATATATTAATCGTGTAAGGAGAACCTACAATGAACCGAGAAAATAAAAAAAGAAAATACCAAAAAGGTTATTATCGATCACATCCATGTACTGACAGCTTTAACTGTAAAATTTGTGGAAGATTGGTAGTTTCTGCTGGAGCCGGTAGCGACCATCGCAATCATTGCCCCAATTGCCTAACCAGTCTCCATGTAGACATCGAGCCGGGCGATCGGGAATCTGACTGCGGTGGTATAATGGAGCCAGTAGCAGTATGGGTTAGAAAAAACGGGGAATGGGCGATTATCCATCGTTGCAAACGTTGTGGAAAACTCAGTTCCAACCGCGTGGCGGCAGATGACAATCCCATGAAACTGATGTCTATCGCCATGCGACCCTTAAGTTCACCGCCGTTTCCTCTGGAACGGATAGAGGAGCTGACGGAGGGAATGGCAGGGGACGGGAAATTGATTCTATAGCATCAAATCACGGCCTTTTTTGCTAATTTTACAGATTCATATTACCTTGTCTATCAAAAATTTTTTTAATACACAAAAAGCAGAGGGCAATTATTTCCTCTGCTTTTTATCATATTGAAAAAATATATTTTTCTCATTGAAAATTTGCAACTTATTTGTCAGAACTAAACTGAGCCCGGTTTTTCCACAAATACTCGCCACCAGAAAGCAGAGTGATAGCCGCCGCCACCCACACCAAAATGTTGCTGATGAGGGCAATATCCACTCTGAAGGAAGATACTTCACAGATAGCCGACAGGCAGAGTACCACCACAATAGCCGCCATCGTCATAGCGGTCTTGAGCTTCCCCAGCTTGCTGGCGGCAATAACCGTCCCGTTATCCGAAGCCACCAGCCGCAAGGAGGTAACTAAAAATTCCCGCGCCATCATAATGATGACAGCGACAGAATTGGCAAGTCCCAAATCAATAAAGGCAATCAGGGCGGAAAAAACCAGAATTTTATCGGCGAGCGGATCGAGAAACTTGCCAAAGTTTGTGATGAGCTGATGCTTGCGGGCCAAGTGCCCATCAAGCGCATCGGTACCGGACGCCACGGCGAAAACGATGAGCGCCCAGAGGTAGTGCCACGGAATAAAATCCCCCAGCAGGAAAAGTAAAAATACCGGAGCCAAGATGATTCTGATAATGGTCAACTTGTTGGGTGTATTCAAAACGGTTCACATTCCTTTCCGAATGGGTGATAAGGCACTAGCCCTGTACGACTGAGCCCAATAAATCTAGATCCAGGGTATCCTCTAAAACCACCTCTACAAAGTCGCCAATGGACAATTTTTTCTCAGAGGTAAAGAAAATTTTGCCGTCGATGTCGGGGGCATCCGCCTCACTGCGGCCAAAATAGCATTCACCGTATCGGTCAAATCCCTCGGTGACCACCATCACTGTTTGCCCCACCTTCTGTTCGTTTTGCTGTATCATAATATTCATCTGCTCTTCTGTAACAAGCTCCGCTCGATGGATTTTGAGCTGTTCGTCCAGCTGTCCCTCCATTTCAGCAGCGGGAGTCCCCTCCTCTGGCGAATAGGCAAAGCAACCCAACCGATCGAAGTGCATTTCCTTGACGAACTGACAGAGTTCCTCGAACTGTTCCTCTGTTTCGCCGGGGAATCCGGCAATGAGGGTGGTACGGACGGTGATTCCCGGCACCCTCTCCCGCACTTTGCAGATGAGTGCCTCTATGCTCGCTCGATCGCCTGGACGGTTCATCTTTTGCAGAATTTGCTTGTTGCAGTGCTGAAGCGGAATATCAATGTATTTGGCTATTTTTTCTTCCGATGCCATCACATCCAGCAGTTCGTCGGTAATCCGCTCAGGATAAGCATATAAGACCCGGATCCAACGAAAACCGTCAATATGCGCCAATTTTTGTAACAGTTCAGCAAGTTTATACTCTCCGTATATGTCTTTTCCATATTTGGTGGTATCCTGGGCGACGACGACCAGTTCCTTGACACCACGGGCAGCCAACTCTTCTGCCTCTTTGACAATATTGTCCATAGGACGGCTGCGAAAATGGCCGCGGATAGACGGAATGGCGCAATAAGAACAACAATTGTCACAGCCCTCGGCAATTTTCAGGTAAGCGTAAAAGGGCAAGGTGGTCAGTACCCGGTCGCCTTCCAGCGGCAGGTCCGTTTTTTCACCGTAAAGGTAGGCTTTTTCATCCGCCATGACCATTTTGAGAACGTCGGTAATTTTGTCGTTGCTGCCGATTCCCAAAACCGCATCTACCTCGGGCATTTCCTCTGCGATTTCATCCCGGTAGCGCTCCGCCAAACAGCCCGTTACGATGATTTTTTTGATAGCCCCTTCTTTTTTCAGGGTGATAAACTCCAAAATATTCTCAATGGCTTCTTGCTTGGCGCTCTCAATAAAACCGCAGGTGTTAATGATAACGACGTCGCAATTCCCAGAATCCGGCTCCAAAACATACCCGTCTTCTTTGATTTTGTGGAGCAAAAGCTCCGCATCCACCTGGTTTTTGGGACACCCCAGCGAGACCATCCCCACCTTGATTGGCATAATATTCCTCCGTCTATATTTATTGCAATTCTTTTACCGTTATGCGGCTATTCCCTTTCAAGGGATTCCTCCGCCTCATTAACCGCCTGGATGACGTCGCCATAGTCATGTCCCAACCGCATTAAAGCCGCAATGACCTTGTTCCTGCCCTTTTCATCCCCCAGGTAGCGGAGATACTTCCGTTTAATTAGCTCTTGCAGCAGATTTTCGTCCGGTTCCACCAAAGAGACGGCTTCAACGGCAATATCCCGGTCAATTCCCTTGATCATCATTTCCTGCAAGGCCCGACGCTCCCCCCGCTTCTTGACGAGAATAAGGTGCCGGGCGAGCTTTTGAGCGTACTTTCTATCATCTAAAAGCCCCAGTTCTTCCATCCTGTCGGCGATTTCTTCTGCCAGCTCCCTCTCGATGTTTTTGGAGAGCTTATCCACCAGCTCTTTGCGGCAGTGATCTCTATATTCCAACAGGTATAACGCCCGTTCCCTTCCCTTGCGGAAATCGGCGGCCCGCCTCACTTCCTCTTGTAGCTCCTCAGTGATTTCCAGTCCCTTTTTCAAATGAAAACTGGCGATAAGCTCTGCGTCGAGAATGATCCAGTACTCTCCGTCCACCTCAATTTGGTAGCGAGTACCCTGCTTTTTTAGAATCCCAGTGATAACCATTATTCAAAGTCTTCCAGATCCGCTTCCACATCCAAAACAATATCAGTGAGGGCATCAGAACTGCTGGGGGCAGACGCCTTGGGTGCCGCGTCCACTGCCACGTCAGTCCCCTTGCGAATTTCGATGTTACCACCTTTTGCCCCTTTGGACGGCGCAAAGACCAGCTTGTCCATGTTGTCCCGGATAATCTGCTCGATCTCGGCGGAAATCTCCGGATGTTCTTTTAAAAACTGGCGGACCTTTTCTTTGCCCTGGCCAATCCGTTCGCCCTTGTAACTGTACCAGGAACCGGACTTTACGATGACGCCCAACGCAGTCCCGATGTCAATAATTTCTCCCTCATAAGAGGTGCCCTCGCCGTACAGCAAATCAAAAGTGCACTCCTTGAAGGGAGGCGCCACCTTGTTTTTCACTACCTTGCATTTTGTCACGTTGCCGATAATCTCGTTGCCATCCTTGATAGCCTCGCCCTTTCTAACATCGATGCGAACGGTGGCAAAATATTTAAGCGCCCGGCCTCCTGTAGTGGTTTCGGGATTTCCGAACATGACGCCGATTTTTTCCCGGATCTGGTTGATAAAGATGGCGACGCAGTTGGACTTGCCGATAATGCCGGTGAGCTTTCTCATAGCCTGGGACATGAGCCTGGCCTGGAGGCCCATATGGCTCTCGCCCATCTCCCCCTCGATTTCAGCCTTAGTGACCATGGCGGCAACCGAGTCGATGACCACGATGTCAATAGCTCCGGAGCGGACCAGCGCCTCAGTAATTTCCAGCGCCTGTTCGCCAGTGTCCGGTTGGGAGACCAGCAATCCATCTATGTCTACGCCTAACGCCCTCGCGTAGACGGGGTCAAGAGCGTGCTCAACGTCGATAAAAGCAGCGGTACCGCCGGCCTTCTGGGCCTGGGCCACCATTTGAAGAGCAACGGTAGTTTTACCGGAAGATTCCGGCCCGTAAATTTCGATGATTCTCCCCTTTGGAACCCCACCTACTCCCAATGCGATGTCGAGCCCCAGAGAGCCAGTTGGGATGACATCCACATTTAAGGTGGTCGTCTGCCCCAGCTTCATAATAGAACCTGCGCCATATGCCTTCTCAATCTGGTCAATGGCTGTCTGTAAAGCCCTCATCTTTGCAGCCTGCTTTTCATCCGCCGCCTTGCTGTCTACTGCTGGTTTTGCTTTCGCCATATCGCAACCATTCCTTTCAAACGGCTTGATGCCGTAATCTTCACACAAAATCACTCTTTCATGCCAGTGACGCATCTTATTATACCATTGTAGTCCCGGATTTGGCAAATGGATTTTAGAGCTGCCGCTGACATCATCTCCGCTACCGCGTCCTGCTGTCCTTCCCCGATTTCATAGGCCAGCATTCCACCCCTTGGAAGCCTTGGGACATATAGCTCGGTCAATTCTCGGTAAAAGTAGAGCCCGTCTTCCTCGCCGTACAGCGCCTCCACCGGCTCAAATTGCACTTCTGTCTGCAATTCCTCTATATCCTGCTTAGTCAGATAGGGTGGATTTGAGACAATCAGGTCAAACATCCCCTCCACTATACCGGGGACCAAAGCATCCCCTAAGAGGCACTCTACCTTTGCGCCGAGCCGCTCGTTATTTTCCAACAGATAGGAAAACGCAACAGGGGATTTCTCCACCGCCGTAACCTGAGCGTCCGGCCGCTCCAACGCAATGGTCAAGCCGATACATCCGCTTCCGCTGCACAAATCCAGTACGCGAGGTGTAGAAAGCGGTTTTAAAAAACACAGCGCCTGTTCCACCAACACCTCGGTGTCAGCACGGGGAATCAAAACCCCTTCTCCCACCAAAAATGAACGGCCGTAAAAATCCCATTCCCCCAGCAAATATTGCAGTGGGTAATGATCACACCGCCTTAAGACGATACCCTTAAGGTTTCTCATTTGTTCAACAGAAACTGTGCGTTTGGCACCGATCAGGATGTCGTTGTAAGTCGCTTTAAAAATCTGCCGCAAAATTTGCTGCGCCTCAAAATCCGGTGTTTCCACATAATTGCCTAATGTATTCTTTATTTTGACATATACTTTTTGTAAATCGATTTCCTTCCGATCTACCATTTATCCTCGCCCTCAACCTCCGGCAGCACCGGCTTCATCGAAGCGATGGCCACTTCGATCTGGTCGTCGTCCGGTTCGTTGGTGGTAATCCGCTGAATCTGCAAGCCCGGGAAGGAAATGATTCTTGTAAAGAGGTTGTCATACCGTCCCGCCAAACGAATGAGCTCATAGGCAATGGCCACCACCACCGGCAACAAAACGATCTTTAGCACTGTGCGGACAAAAGGATTGCTCCAGGTGACCACCGAGAAGACCAGAATGCCCAGTATCAATACAATGACGAGAAAGCTGGTGCCACAACGGGGATGAAATCTTTTTTGCTTTCGGACATTCTCCACCGTCAGCTCCTCACCTGCCTCATAGCAGAAAATCGTCTTATGCTCTGCCCCATGGTACTGGAATAACCGCTTCATGTCCGGAATGCGAGCCACCAACGCTAGATAAGCGATAAAAATGACGATTTTGATGAGGCCTTCAATGAGGGACAGCCCCCATCGAGGGACAAAATCCCGCATCATACCCACCAACCAGGCCGGAAGGAACATAAACAGTCCGATAGCGATACCAAATCCAAGAATGGAGCTGATGACCATGACAACTTTCATCAATCCCTCGCCGCATTTCTCGTCCAACCACTTTTCAAACTTGCTCTGCGGTTCTTCCTCCTCAATGCCCTCAGTGGAAATCTCCGCCGATTTCATCAGGCACTTGTATCCGTCCACCAGACTGGCGATAAAAGTAAAGATGCCGCGGATAAAGGGCACTTTGGAAATTTTACTGCGGGTTTTGTTGTCCCATACTTCCAAATGTATGGTTTTGTCCGGTTTGCGGACCGCCATGGCGGATTTGCGCACACCGCGCATCATCACGCCTTCCAGCACCGCCTGTCCGCCGATGGATGTTTTAAAATTTTTGCTCATGTGTTTTTGAATCCTTTCTAAATCCTTACTCTTCCGGTTCCTCCTCAGGATTGTGGATGGGGATGGTTATGATAACGGTAGTGCCTACGTTGAGGGTGCTCTCAATATCAATGGAACCGTGATGCATAGATATGATCTCATTTGCCACCGCCAGCCCGATGCCAGAACCCCGGCGGGTGTGGTTGGCCTTAAAAAACTTGGTCTTAATCATGGGCAAGTCCTCCGGGCTAATACCGCAGCCGGAATCCGCCACCGTTATAGTGATGCTCTCATCTCGGGCAAAGGCGTCTATCTTCACCCTTCCCCCTGGATCAGAGTATTTGATGGCGTTGTCAATGACATTAATAAATACCTGCCTGAGTCTATTTTTATCGCCGTAAATCACCGGTAGCATCTCCGGCTCCTCATAGATGATTTCAATGTTTTCCCGTTTGGCCTTTTCGGCGTACATTAGCACCGCTTCTCCCAACTCCGCCAAAAGATCCATTTTCTGGAACACCAAGCTAAACCGGCCGTTCTGAATACGGGAAAAGTCGAGGAGTTCCTCCACCATACCGGACAGCCGTTCTGTCTCGGCGCTGATAACACGCATCCCTTTTTTCATGGTGGCCAGATCGTAATTTTCAGTGTCGATAAGCGTTTCCGCCCAACCTTTGATTGCGGTCAACGGTGTGCGCAATTCGTGAGAAACCGAGGAAATAAACTCGTTTTTCATTTTTTCGCTGTTTTCCAGTTCATCCGCCATGAAGTTGATGGTCTCACAGAGCTCGCCGATCTCATCGTTGGATACCTTTTTGATGCGGCTGTTAAAATCCCCTCCCGCGATCTGCCTAGCAGCTGCTCCGATGTCCCGCACCGGCCGGACGATACTCTTGACAAACAGAAGTCCTGATATGAGCACTAGGGCCAATACTGCCACCGCTACCACGCTGATCCCTACAATAAGCTGGAAAATCACGGCATCCACGTTTTCCAACGAAACCACAAAGCGCATGGCGGAAATTTCACTGTTGACCACGCTGACCATCTGGGTGACCGCCATTATTTTCTGCCCGTTGCTGAGCCTACCAACATAGTATCCGGTGCCATCGGCCGAACTGAGGGCCTCATTGTAGTCGGGCATCTGATCCTTCTTTTGATAAGAAAAGCCACTGGAAGTGATGGACACCTTGCCATAGGGGTCAATGGCCATCAGCTCGACGAAATCCTTGTCTGGAAAGGACTCTACATACTCTCGCATAGAAGTGTAAAAGCTGCTGTTGGAAGCGTTTTCCGAGTATTGCAACACTAAACTGGAAACCGAATTAGCCCGGTATTTTAGCGACTGCCGCACCGAGGAATAGTAAAAATTGTGGATGACAAAACCACTACCGGTCACAATGGCCAGCAAAATGACAAAAATAACGGCAAAGCTGTTGATAAACCAACGCTGGGCGATGCTCTTTAAAGCCACCGGACGCACTCCTTCTTTGATCCAGTTGATTTGACACGAAAAACTCCGTCAGGCTCCCGACGGAGTTTAATCGGTGGGCAATCTGATTGTCCACCTGTTTTTATCTTACATCGGGGTCTCCCCACTTGTAGCCATACCCCCACACCGTTTGGATATACTTAGGCTCAGAGGGTTCATCCTCAATCTTGATGCGCAGACGGCGGATGTTCACGTCGACAATTTTTACATCGCTATAATAGTTTTCTCCCCAAATTTCAGTTAGGATTTTATTCCGATCCAGAGCGACCCCCTGATTTTTTAACAGAAGCTCCATGATCTGGTACTCCACCTGGGTCACATCCACCGGCTTCCCGTTTTTGGTCAATGTACGGCTCTTTTGGTTGAGAACGAAAGGTCCACTGGTAATCACAGAGGACTCCTTGGCACCACCGGAAACCATGCAGACCCGGCGGTAGACCGCATCCACCCTCGCCACCACTTCTGATGGACTAAAGGGCTTTGTCACATAGTCGTCGGCTCCCAGCATCAGGCCGCCCACCTTATCCATCTCCTGGGTTTTAGCAGACAAAAAGATGATACCCAATGTGTTAGACTTCTCTCTCAACTTTTTGCAGACGGTGAACCCGTCGATACCGGGCATGGTGATATCCAAAAGGGCGATGTCAAAGTCGCCGTTTTGTTCGTCGTAGACTTTGAGGGCGTCCTCGCCGCAGTTCACATCCACAACGGTGTACCCCGCCCTTTGCAGGTTAATAACCACAAAATCGCGGATGACATCCTCATCCTCGCAGACTAAAATTCGTTTCATCGGGTATCCCCCTTTTTATTTTACAACTCAAATAATCCTGCTGAAATACTCCTTGACCTCAGGAATGGAAATTCGCAGCGGGGAGTCTGAGTCTGCAATTTTTGCCAAATAGACAATCTGCCCGCGGGTGTCGATCAGCTCATAATCAGACGACACTTTTTCCCCCACCCACTCACTTCGGGTAGTGACCCTCAGGTAGAGGAGCTCGCTAGACGCGGGATCCTGTCCCATATGATATTCGTAAAAAAGAATTTCGTTTTCCTGGGTGGTTTTCTGAGCGCTCACCTTGCCAATCCAATCTTCCGGGAATGTCAGTATGTACCCCAGCGAAGAATTGACAAATGAAGACTGCACCCGTTCATATTTGCCACCGGAAAAATGGTACCAGTCGGTCAAATACAAAGGGCTTGTGCTACCTTCCTCATACCCCGGAAGGGGCCGTATTCCCGGCACCTCGATGACGCCGTCATTGCTCAGATCGTAACAGGTGGCCAAAGGCACTCGGTCTACCGGATAATTCTGCGATGTTTCCCCGTTATAGGTCCAGTTAATGAGCTCTCGATTCTCCTGGTCGTAAGACAGTATTTCGGTGGTCATCAGTTCACTGCCCTTATAACCGTCTAAATAAACCGCTTCCTCCCCCTGCGCCATATAACCTTTGACAATGTTGGCGTAAAGGGTAATTTCCGGATTGACCAGCGCGGACCCAGACGTAACAAATCTCCCGTTTTCATAGGTATAGAGCTTAGCCCAGGTTTTGACTTCGGATTCAGGGTTCTCTACCAAAAAAATATCGTCCGTCCCATCTCCGTCCAAGTCGTAGATTCCCTTTGTCTGGTAATTTTGAGAAAATACCGTATTGAGCACCTGTCCGTCAAACTGCATCACACGAAGCAGGTGATTGCCGGTGCCAACAAAGTTCAAGCCAACTGCCAGCAGCGGAACTCCCGTCCCTACGTTGAGAATGGACACGTCCTCGATTTGGGTACCATCCAGCACCAAATCATACATTGACTCCCATTCCCCGTCCAATTTGTCGAGCACTTTCATACGAATTGGCGCCGCTGCGGAAGAGGCCGTTGCTGGCTGAAAAAACGCCACTGCCTCCTCTTCCGGTTCATCGTCTAAGTTGGCCAGGAAGATAGCAGACCGGTTATCCCCCCGCTGCGGGTATACTAGCTTGATGCTGTCCCCCTGGGCGTCCTTTTGAAGGGCGAGCCAGATGTCATTTTGTTCATCGGAAAGCATCGGCGGCCTCAACAGGCTGTCGACATTTCCTCCTGCATAGGTGCAGCCACTCAATAGAAGCACAGCCGCAACAATGCCGCTTAACCATCTTTTCTTCACCGATTCACTCCCAGTTTTTACAACCTATCATTTATCTTTCGCTGATGGGCACGTATTTCCTATTTTTTACAATGGACTTATAAGCGGGACGAATGATCCTCGAACAGGTCATAAATTCCTCAATGCGGTGGGCACACCAGCCACTCATGCGGGAAACCGCAAACAGAGGGGTGTAGAGCTCCACCGGGATTTTGAGCATCCTGTACACAAAGCCAGAGTAGAAGTCCACGTTGGCGGAAACCACTTTTCCATCCCCTTTTTTCTCCAAGAACACCTCAGGAGCCAGCCGTTCCACTCTCTTTAAAAGCTCAAATTCGTCCAGCATCCCCTCTTTTTCCGCCAGCTTCTGGGCGCTGTCCCGCAGAATAACGGCACGGGGATCGGAAAGGGTATAGACTGCGTGGCCCATGCCATAGATAAGCCCGGTGCCGTCGCCCTTTTTCTTATCCATAATCTGTCTAAGATAATCCTTGACCTCTTCGTCACTCTCCCAATGCTTGACGCCCCGTTTGATCTCCTCAAACATCTGGACAACCTTGATGTTGGCCCCGCCGTGGCGGAAACCTTTTAGCGACCCAATGGCTCCAGAATAGGCAGAGTAGGCGTCGGTGCCGGATGATGTGAGAGCCCGGCAAACAAAGGTAGAGTTATTTCCGCCGCCGTGTTCGGCGTGGAGCATGAGACAGGTATCCAACAGCAGCGCCTCTTCCTTGGTGTATTCCCTGGTGGGGCGCAGGGTAGACAAAATACTTTCCGCCATACTCTCTTCCGGACGGAGGGGATGGTAATAAGTAGAAGCATTGTCATAGTGACCGATTTTCGCCTGATAGGAGTTAACCATGATGACCGGCATGCGGGCGATGATATAGAGGGCCTTTTTCAGTTCTCCCTCCAGAGTGTTCTCATCGGCGAAATCGTCATAGGAGTAGAGGGCCAAAATACTCCGGCCCATTTTGTTCATAATGTCTTTGGAAGGAGCCTTGATGACCATGTCCTGAATAAAATCGGTAGGCAACGCTCTAGCCTGGGAGAGGACCGCTTTAAAAAACTCCAACTGCTTTTTGTCAGGAAGGCTGCCAAACAGCAAAAGATAGGCCACTTCCTCGTATCCATAGCGTTGCTCCTCTTTGCAGGCGTTTACCAAATCCCGGATGTTGACGCCTCGAAAGGTGAGTTCGCCATCCACCGGCTGCTTTTCCCCTTCGTTGATAACATATCCATGTACGTTACAAATCTGGGTCAATCCCGCCAAAACACCGGTACCATCGCTATTGCGCAGGCCTCTTTTAACGTCGTATTTTTCGTTAAGCGCAGGGTCAATGTAGTTATATTTCTTAAACTCCTCGAATAATGTGTTGAGAGATTCCTTTTTGACGAATCCGCCTGCCATACCTGCATCACCTTTCTCTGTCATAAATTCCGCATCATCCTCTTAAATGCAGCCGGTTTCTCATTTTGCTGCAAACATAGGCACCTATTTTTCATGATATGATGGTGCGACGCGCTTTTTTCCATTACTGTATAGATAATTTTATTGTATATCGCCGCGGCTTTAAAGTCAATACAAACTCTCAGGGATTCACAAACTATTAAAAGACCTCACGGTCGAAAAGGAGGGCTTTTTATGAAGCGTAAATTGTGGAAAGGGATCGTATTTTGCGGAGCATTTATCCTGCTCCCCGCCGCTTCGCTGACACAGCAACCGGTTTATGGGGAAGCTTTTTTTGATCCGGGCTCCTCCCCTGCTTTTTCTTTTCGATTCGAAGGGACAAACTCTCAATCAATTAACAAGCCTTCCCCCGAAAGCGATTCCTCTTTTGTCCACCCCACTGATTCGATACAACAAGACAGCAAAAATTTGCCGGAAAGCACCTCTTCTTCCCTGTCTCTCCCTTCGGTGTACAAAGTGATGGATGCTGACACCGGCAAAGTGCTAAAACTGTCGCCAGTAGAATACATCACCGGTGTCGTCGCAGCAGAAATGCCCGCATCCTTTGAGCCAGAGGCCTTAAAAGCCCAAGCGGTAGCCGCCCACAGTTACGCTTTACGACAAATCGGACTCCAGCTCAAAAATCCGGACGAAAGTCTGAAAGGGGCCTATCTATCCACCGATCCTGCCCATTTTCAAGCCTATCTCTCTAAAGAGCAGCGGGAAAAACACTTCGGCGCCAATTTTGACACTCAGGAAAAAAAGATATCCGAAGCGGTAAATGCCGTTATCGGTGAAATTCTGGTCTACGAGGAGGAGCCCATTGCGGCGGCATTTCACTCCATTTCCTCCGGTAAAACCGAGTCCGCCCAGACGGTCTGGGGAGAGGAAATTCCTTATCTGGTAGCCGTGGACAGTTCCATTGACCTTGATAACGACAAATGCAAAACTATTTCCAGCTTTACAGAAAAGGAGGTCCGCTCTATTGTAAACGCAAATTGTAAAGATGCAGACCTCTCCGGCAGCGTAGGCAGTTGGATTCAAGTAGGCTCCCGCTCTGGTTCGGGTACCGTTCTGGAGGCAACGGCGGGCGGCGTCAAGGTAACCGGTCGGGATATCCGCACCTGGTTTGATCTTCCCTCGGCTAATTTTACCGTGGAAGCAAACAACGACGGTCTCTCCTTCACCACCTACGGCTACGGCCACGGGGTGGGCATGAGCCAATACGGGGCTAATGACATGGCCAAGGCTGGAAAAACTTACCGGGAGATTTTAGCCCATTACTATCCCGGCACCCAACTGAAAATTTTGACAGACGCCTCATAAAAAATGAAAACTTCCTTCAAATATTTCTGGCGATTTTAGTTGTAATCCCCTGCAAAATGCGGTATAATCATTTTTAATAAACCTTTGGATTTTGAGGAGGATACGGTGCAAAGGGTTCTGGGATACATGAGAAAAGCCATCCAGGAATTCGACCTTATTCAGGATGGCGATAACATCGCGGTAGGAGTCTCCGGTGGCAAGGACTCTATGGTACTGCTCAGAGGGCTTTTCCTTCTAAAGCATTTTATCGGCATCGATTACACCCTTGCCGCCATCACGTTGGACCCCCAGTTTAACGGCGTCCCCGGGAACTATGAGCCTGTGCGGGAGTTGTGTGAGAAAATGGGAATCCCCTATTATCTCAAGCCCACCGATATTGGACAGATCGTCTTTGATGTCCGCAAAGAGCCAAACCCCTGCAGCTTGTGCGCCCGGATGCGGCGCGGCGCCCTCCACGATGCTGCCATCGAAATGGGATGCAACAAAATCGCCCTCGGCCACCACTATGACGATGTGGTGGAAACTTTTATGATGAACCTCTTTAACGAGGGCCGCATCGGTTGCTTTTCTCCCAAATCCTACCTATCCCGCAAAGATTTGTGGATGATCCGCCCACTGGTATTTGCACCGGAAAAGGAAATCCGCAAGGCCGCCGCAAAATGTGAACTTCCCGTGGTCAAAAGCAAATGTCCCGCCGACGGGCACACCTCCCGCCAGCAGATGAAAGAGTTTCTGCTGGCGCAGGAAAAACAAAGTGACGGCTTTAAATACCGGCTGTTCGGCGCCCTGCGGAGGAGCGGCATTGACGGTTGGGGATATACCGGTAAAAGTGCTCGCCAAAAAGTTGACAAATAAGGAAAACTCCGATATGATGGGTATAGCACAGCCCACCAGAGAGGAACAAAACCGGAAAGGATGCGATAAAATGGCAGTAAGAAACCGTCAAAATCAGCAGTCGGATCACAAAAATGAGTCCCTGCTTAAAAAGCTCACCAAAATGTCCACAGTGTCCCTCATTCTGGGGGTGTTGACCCTTCTTACCGGTATGGCGTATCTCGTCTACCGCTTTTTCAGCGAGCGGGCCTACCGAGAAAAATGGAAAGATTACGAGGATTGCGGCTTGATGTAAAAGAGGCGTCTTGTTTTTTATTTTAATCAGAAATACTATCAAATTTCATATTATTCTGAAAAATGGCATGACCTGCAACGGGCCATGCCATTTGTTGTGCCATTATTCTGGCCAAAGTGATAAAACTTAAACGACTCTATAGGAGAAACAAAAACCGTTTACCTCTTATTTCGGTAAACGGTAAAAAATAGCAATTATAGTTTCCAATCGGTAATAGTTGAAAGTCCTCTTTTATTACCTATCTTCAAATGAATATAAAATATCGGGACGAACATCAACAGAAATAACGCTATGTGTTGCATAGACTTCACAACTGCAGTTTATAAATAACCAGCGCTCTGTATGATAATTACTCATAAAACAATCTCGATAACAATTTGAAACAAGGTAACACTGTATTTTACTTGAATTGGAGGTAATCTCACAAAACGAAATAACATGCGTATTTACTGGTGTGGCCGCTGCCAATCCCCTATTATAGTGGATGAAAACAAACTATTACATCAGTTCTGTCCATCATGTCAATCCAAGCTTTCCTATCTGTGTACGGATTTGCACTCGGCCATAAAAATTATATCACACCCAAACTCCATCGGCATTGACCCAATATCCGTCCGGGGTGTAGCGATTTGTGTACATCGCCCCGTCAGAGCCCAGGTAATACCACTTCCCGGAGGACTTAATCCACCGGTTTGCGTACATGGCTCCATCGGAGCCGACGTAGTACCATTTGTTGTACCACTTGATCCATCTGCTTTTCGCCATGGTGCCGTCCGCCTGCATAAAGTACCACTTGTTGCCCGATTTCAGCCAGATCTTC
>CAJFOJ010000041.1 GCA_904396495.1 uncultured Oscillospiraceae bacterium | reverse complement strand
GAAGATCTGGCTGAAATCGGGCAACAAGTGGTACTTTATGCAGGCGGACGGCACCATGGCGAAAAGCAGATGGATCAAGTGGTACAATAAGTGGTACTACGTAGATTCCAGTGGGGCCATGTACGCAAACCGGTGGATCAAATCCTCCGGGAAATGGTATTACCTGGGCTCCGACGGGGCGATGTACACAAATCGTTACACCCCGGACGGATATTGGGTCAATGCCAATGGAGTTTGGGTGTGATAAAATGGTAAAAAGCCACATGTATGAAAAGGCCGGAGCATTTGCTCCGGCCTTTTCGCACTTTTTTATCCCCCATGAAACCAAAACGGTATGTCTAAGGTATTCCTTATAACAAGAGAAAATTTATTTTTGCTTAAATGGGGGGAAGGATATGAAAAAAATCATCAAACGGTTGACGAGTATTGTGATCGTAATGGGAATGCTTTGCTCCTGTATGGGAATTACTGCATTTGCAAGCGCCAGTTTTTCTAATCCCCAGCCCCTCCCCGATTCAGAGGCTGATACAGAAACCGTAAAACCACAAATTGTGAAAATGGGAAAAGATGAAACAGATTTGGATAGTTTTTTGCACAGTCTGTCAAGAGTTCCTGATGGAGTATGGTATAAATTTGAAGTAGACCCTGAAAATCCCTGCTACGCGTCTTATGACGGCGCCATATACACAAAAGACTATACAAAAATCCTTTATACAAGTTGTACTCGCACCTCCATTCAGTTTCACCCCAACTTGCAGGTTATAGGGGAAGGGGCTTTCGGTGGTTATACGGATATTAAGCGTTTGGTGATTCCCTGGGGTGTAACCACCATGGAAGGGGATAATTTCGATATGCAAATCGGAGACGTTATTATTCCTGATACATTAATCAATTTTTCAACAGATGTATATTCTTCTTATACGTATTATTCTTTTATTGTGGTTTCCCAGAATAACCATCAAGTAGCTGATTTATTAAACTCAAAAATGATTGGGCCAGGTGGACAAAACGTTTCATATGCACCTACTTACCCACTGTATGACGGCGAAAACTTGCATCTGTGGAATTTCTATGACTGCTACGGTATTACCCCCAATTCCTTAAAAACCTTCCAAAATGGAAAGACATATTATTTCGATCAAAACTGCAAAATGGCAAAAGGCTGGAAGCAGGTGAATGGCAATTGGTACTACTTCAACGACTACGGAGCAGCCGTCGTGAAGATTTGGCTGAAAAGCGGCGGCAAGTGGTACTTTATGCAGGCGGACGGCACCATGGCGAAAAGCAGATGGATTAAGTGGTACAACAAGTGGTACTACGTAGATTCCAGTGGGGCGATGTACGCCAACCGGTGGATTAAGTCCTCCGGGAAATGGTATTATCTCGGCTCCGACGGGGCGATGTACACAAACCGCTACACCCCGGACGGATACTGGGTCAATGCCAATGGAGTTTGGGTGTGATAAAATGGTAAAAAGCCATGAAAGGGAAAAGGCCGGAGTATTTACTCCGGCCTTTTCATACTTTTTTCCTTTTTATGAAGTTTTGTTAATGTCATGTGAACCTCATAACCTTAATCCGGTGCCTCACTGGCAATTACAAGGGTACTTCTGCCCTCATGAAATAGGCAAAGCATTTTCATAGTTTTTTACTGGTTGTTTTGATTTTCCTGCTGATTTTGAAGTATATCTCGAATTTCGACTAACAGTTCTGCTTCACAGGGTAAGGATGGTGCCTCTGGAACCGGTTCGGCCTTTTGTTGTCTACGCAGTTTTTTTGCCGCCTTGGAGGCAAAGTAGACAGCTATAAAAATGGAAAAGGCAATGATAAGAAAGTCAACGACATTTTGGATAAAACTACCGTAAAGGATGGCCGCTTCCGGTTTGACGACCTCTCCCTTTTCAATAACTGCAGGGCTCAACACCCATTTGAGGGATTTAAATTCCATCCCAGCAGTTAGAAAACCGAAAAAGGGCATAATGATGTCGTTAACTAGGGAAGTGACGATTTTTCCAAACGCGCCGCCTACCACAACACCAATAGCCATGTCAAAAATATTTCCCTTGAACGCAAACTCTTTAAATGCTTTCCACATATAGATACCCCTCTCCCCAAATTTTATAGCTTTATTATACATGGTCGAAACAAGGGATACAAGGTAAAATTATAATATTTATTGGCGCCCTTGGTATCAAAATAAAAAATTGATACATATGTTGTAATAAAATGGAATTTTCCAATCGAGTATTTTATGTCAGTTGAGGTGAATAAAAGATGCCCTTTTATGAATTTTCAGCCAACCCTTATTTGCTTTATCCTTTGGAGAATGGCAACAACTGTGGTGTGAGATACCCTGCCGGATATTTTCCTGGAAGGCCGTATAGAACAATTGTCGGAGATTTTTATTCCAATATTGCCCAGGATTTATCAAACCTTGTACCAGTTCGCTTTAATGGAAGCACAGCGGTTTCCGGAATGGTCTTGGATTCCACAGGTAGCTCAGTCACATTGCAAAAAGAGGCATTATATCACATTCATTATGAACTAATGCCTGTGTCGGGTTCTTCGCCAGAAACTCTTGTCAATATAACGGTCAACGGTGTGGTACTTCCTCAGTCAATCCGTCAACTTTCTGTTAATGGTGCTCAGGTTTCTGCCGACTTTACCTTTTTTGGAAAATCCGGCGATCTGATCCGACTTAATGTGGACTCTAGCGACACCGTGTCTCTAGCTGCAGGCAGCAATGTGAATAGCATACTCAACATTACGCAAATTTTATAAGCCGGGATGCCGGGCTATCCCTGATTTCAGATACCTTTTCCTTTAATGATACGTGTTAATTTTTTATGCCGATATGTTCACTAAGAAACCAAAATATCATACAATTATTTTTAAAAAGCAGAAAGAAGGCAGAAGTTATTCTGCCTTCTTCAGAATCCTGTTATTAGAGTGATGATTATGCTTTGTTAACGGAACCAAACAATTCCATTTTTTCTTTGACAGTGGCTTTGATGGCCTCAAAACCGGGAGCCAGAAGCTTGCGGGGATCAAATCCTTTGCCCTGCAAATCCTTACCCTCTTCGATATACTTGCGGGTAGCAGCCGCAAAGGCCAGCTGGCATTCAGTATTGACATTGATCTTAGAAACGCCCAAAGAGATAGCTTTTTTAATCATGTCCTCAGGAATTCCAGTGCCTCCATGCAGCACTAAAGGCATAGTGCCCGTTAGTTCTTGAATTTTTGCCAAAACGTCGAAATTAAGGCCCGTCCAATTAGCGGGATATTTACCATGAATATTGCCAATACCTGCGGCTAACATGGTGACACCCAAGTCTGCGATCATTTTGCATTCGTTGGGGTCAGCAACTTCTCCAGCGCCGATGACGCCGTCTTCTTCGCCGCCGATGGAACCAACTTCCGCCTCAAGGGAAAGACCTTTTTGATTACAGATCGCGACCAGTTCCTTGGTCTTTTCAATATTTTCCTCGATGGGATAGTGAGAGCCATCGAACATAATGGAGGAAAAACCGGCCTCAATGCATTTTTTAGCCCCTTCGTAAGAACCGTGATCCAAATGCAACGCAACGGGCACAGTAATATTTAACTCCTCCAACATACCGTTTACCATACCGACAATAGTCTTGTAGCCGCCCATGTATTTACCGGCACCCTCGGAAACTCCCAGAATAACAGGGGATGCGTTTTCCTGAGCGGTGAGCAATACAGCCTTGGTCCACTCCAGGTTGTTGATATTGAACTGGCCAACTGCATATTTTCCGGCTTTGGCCTTGTTCAGCATCTCTTTTGCAGAAACTAACATAATAAAACCTCCAAGTCATTTATTTTCTTGAATCTCTCAAATCCAAGCAATATTATAGCTTATCTTGGCCCAAAAAGCAAGGAATTTACAGAAGGTTATCAGAAATCCTTCATTTTGTCCAAGAGATTGGCCGAGAAGTTACGCGAAAGGGTAGGCTAGTGTACATGAGCATCATAAGCATTTTCCAGATATAAAAAGTCCTCTCCCCGTAGGAAGAGGACTTTTACCTATTCTGCACTGGATTCAGAGGATTCTAAAGAGCTCTCGCTGGATTCTTCCGAGCTTTCGCTGCTTTCACTGGATCCTTCTGAACTCTCACTGGAGTCTTCAGAAGAATCGCTGCTGGAAGAACTGGTTCCAGTAGGTTCAATTTTAATATTTTTGGGGCTGTGCTTGGACAGCGCTTTTTCGTTGACTTCTGGCTCAATGGCAGCTGCCCACTCATCGATTTTGGCGTTAAATTCATCGGACTTCAGGTCGGATAACACTGTAGAGCGATAGTCGGAAAAGTCTTCTTCCGATTCGGTAATATCCAATTTTTGTAAAACAAAGGTAGCAGTGGAATCAATCGACGTGCCTACCTCTCCGATTTCAGAGTCAAAAGCAAAGTCCAAGATGTCCTGTGGGGTCTGTGAGTCCCCTTTCTTGACGATGGCATAGTATTGCGACACATCAGGAACAGTTTCCTCATTGGCAAAATAATCATCAAAAATAGCCTGGGCGTCGTCCCCGTTTTGAAGGCGTTCTGTAAGCATCTCAATGTCTGCGTCGATGTCTTCCTGGCTGCGGCTTGTCTGGCCACCATCTGCAGTTTCTTCGGTGGTTTTAACGGGAATATAAAAGACTTTAGCATAATCGCTGTAGAAGAAATCTCTCAGTTCTTCATCGGATACCTCTTCTGTTCCACCTTCACCGTATGTTTTGTTAAAGATGCTTTCACTTTTATACTGATTGAGTTGTAACTTTTTGTAGGACTCTACTCCAAATCCTTTGTCTTCATATCCGTAATACTGATTCAGATACTCGTAATACGCTTCCGAACTAGTGTCTAATGATTCCTGAGTCGCTTCATCCACAGTGAGACCCATTTCATCAAATTTTTGTTCAATTGCCAGGTATTTTCGTGCCAGGGATTCCGTTTCATCGATGACCCATTGTAGACCATCTTTTCCTTCTAATTCTTGCTCGTATGGGGTTTTGGAGGCGTCAAACCCTTCGAGGGCCTGGGCTTCCTGATAGGCGGTCAAAGAGAGGCCTACATACATGCCAGAGGTCACGGTGTAGTCCCCAAGTTTATAGGTCCAAGAAGTTGCACTGCTATTACAACCGGCAAAACTTAACAGGGTGGTTGCAGCCAATAATCCGGCTGTGATTTTTTTTAACAGATTCATGTGTATTCAAACCTTTCAAAATAATATTTCCATGCTGATAAAAACAATATACTGGATGTTATTATACATTATTTTATGAAACTTGTCCAGCCATCGAGGGAAAATTTCACAATGTTCGGTATTTCTTAACAATACACAGAAAATTTTTTTCAGAATCTTATATTTGCACCGATCTACCATTCTCCGCATAATTTGCTATCAGGGAAGTTCCAAAGACAACTTTCTAAGATTACAGTGAGGAGCGTGCAATCCATATGACTGACGATAGATTACCTCTAAACAGGCTGCACGAAGGAGCGGAGGCTAAGGTTTCCGAACTGGCCGCAACTGGGACGATGCGCAAACGCCTAATGGACATTGGGCTGATTGAAGGCACTAAGGTGGAATGCCTTCATAAAAGCCCTGCTGGCAATCCTATTGCCTATCTGATTCGAGGCGCAGTGATCGCCCTTCGTAACGAAGATTCCGACCATATTCTGGTGTCTCCTTTGGCATAATCTGATTGGCGCTGTTTTTCTATACCGGAGAGAAGAAAAAGAGTCAAGCTGTCGCGAGACTGTTTTGGGCGCTTTTGCCGCCGGCAAGAGCGCTTTTTCTCTGCCGCAGAGAAAGTAGGCGGTGCAGTACACCAAAGAAGTGCTTACTTTAAAATTTACGGGCGTTTTGTATAAACGCTGGAAAGGCGGGGGTTATATGGGATTAACCAAAGGCTCGACGGGGCTTCATGCAGTGGATGGGGGAATGAAAATCGAAAAAATGTGCGAAAGCGATCGGGTCATCGCGTTAGCAGGGAATCCAAACGTTGGGAAAAGTACCGTCTTCAACGAGCTGACCGGCATGAATCAACATACTGGCAACTGGCCGGGTAAAACGGTCAGCAATGCCAGCGGAAGCTGCGAATACAACGGACGCCATTATATTTTCGCCGATTTACCCGGAACTTATTCCATTTCAGCACGGTCAGCGGAGGAAGAAGTGGCGCGGGATTTTGTCTGTTTCGGGAATCCGGACGCAGTGGCAGTGGTTTGTGACGCCACCTGTCTTGAACGAAATCTTAATTTGGTATTGCAGATCATGGAGATCACCGGCAACGTCCTTGTCTGCGTCAATTTGATGGATGAGGCCAAAAAGAAAAACATTTCCATTGATTTGAGGCAGCTTTCCAGAAATTTAGGAGTTCCGGTAGTGGGCATGAGCGCCAGAAGCCGGAAGGGGATTGACAAAATGATGGAGGAGCTGAGCCGGATGGTTACATATGAGTATCCGACGATGCCCAAAAAAATTCGGTATACGCCTGTAATCGAAGGGGCCATCGCTATTTTGCAGCCGGAAATCGCAAAAATTTTGGGTGAAGGGGCCAATACCCGTTGGATTTCTTTAAAATTGCTGGATGGGGATCATAGTTTCTGCGATTCCCTGAAAAAATACTTACACATCGACCTTCTAAGCGATCCCGCCATTCAAATGGCGATGGAACAGGTGAACGAGTATCTTCAAAAGCAGCATGTGGACTTTGAAAAGCTACAGGACAGGATCGCCTCCTGTATTGTGCTGCAGGCAGAGGAAATCTGTCAAGATGTGGTAAGTTGCAGCAGAAGCAGGGCGGATTTACGGGATCGCCGCATCGACAGAATCCTCATCGGGAAATGGACGGGAATCCCTGTTATGCTGCTACTGTTGGCGGTGGTGTTCTGGATTACCATGACAGGCGCAAACTATCCCTCCCAGCTTTTGTCCGACGGCTTATTCTGGATCGAGGGACAGCTCAAAGCCTTATTTGAATGGGCAAATGCGCCAGAATGGCTTACAGGTCTATTCGTAGACGGTATGTATCATGTGCTGGCCTGGGTTGTGGCCGTTATGCTGCCTCCCATGGCTATCTTTTTCCCGTTGTTCACTTTGTTGGAAGATTTGGGATATCTGCCCCGCATCGCCTTTAACCTGGATCAGTATTTTAAAAAGGCATGCGCCTGCGGCAAACAGGCCCTTACAATGTGCATGGAGTGCCTAATTCTGCATCTAAATTCGACACTTAATTTCAATATCTTCTTCGTCAATCCATATGGATTCAATAATGCTGCT
>CAJFOJ010000040.1 GCA_904396495.1 uncultured Oscillospiraceae bacterium | reverse complement strand
GATGACAGGCTGGTTGCAGCAGGGAAGCACCTGGTATTACCTCAAGTCCAACGGCGCGATGGCGACGGGCTGGAACTGGGTAGGCAACAAATGCTACTACTTCTATTCTAGCGGCAAGATGGCGGCTAACACTACAGTTGGCGGCTACCGGGTAGACGCCAGCGGCGCTTGGATTCAATAAATTATAAAAGGCTCCTGACATTTTTGTCAGGAGCCTTTTATAGTATTATCTTTATAAATTACAATAAATCAGAATTTTATGCTCAATTTAGTATTAATAAAACTATAAAGTAAAAATAAAACTATTGAAAATACTATTATTCACTTTAGTATAGTATATATAATATGTGCCCAATCAACTGAGGCAGATAAGGATAAAAATTATTTATGGGCAAATAGATAAAGGGGTTATTGCGCCCTTTGATTGAGTAAATCTCATAAAAGGCATATATTTTGAAATTATTTATAGAATTTATAAGCTAATTGCAGTAAAAAATAGATGAATCTTATAATTAATATTGACTTTTTCTCAATTGCACCAAACGCAAGCTGGGTGATCAATATGAGATATGTGTTGAGAAAAGAAGTACGGGCATCTTTCAACATTTGTGAAAAGGGAGGTATGATGAAAGTTAAGGGGAGATGTACGAACTCAATATGATAGGGAGGTTTGTTATGAAAAGCAAAGAATTAAGACGCAGGTTGTCAATGCTGTTAAGTGGCGTGCTCGCAGTAACCTGTGCGTTGAGCAGTATCCCGGTCAGCGCAGCTTCCCCTCGCGCTATGATTGAGGAGAATATTGCTTTGGGCTGCAATTATGAAGCTTCTTTACCTTCACACGGTAGTTATCCGGACGGTGGAGGGGAATTGACAGACGGCCAAGTTGGCATCAACAGTTTTTATGATGGCAATTGGGCAGGATGGTCGGGAAATGGCGATACGCCAGTTGAAATTACTTTTGATTTGGGATCGGTCCAGGCCTTTTCCAAAGTGGAGGCCGTCACTCTAAACAACAATGCTGCAGGCGGGATCAAGTACCCGGTATCCATTCAGTTTGATTATTCCGTTGACGGCAGCGTCTGGACTCCCATTGTATCGGAAGCATTTCCTTCCGACGCACCGGACGATTCTATATACACTTATTCCCATACCCTTCCTGAGGAAGTGGAAGGGCAATATGTGAAGATGACTTTTCCAGCAGATGGATGGGCCTTTTTTTCCGAAGTCAGGGTATTGCAGGTATATGAGGACACCACTCTCACTGCGGAAAAACCTACGATTGATGTAGACCTTCCGGCCAATCTCACCCATGCTGAGGGTGATACCGTAACCTTATCGGTAGAAGCGTCTGTTTCAGACGGCGGGACCCTGTCTTATCAATGGTATAAGGACAATGCACCCATCGGGGAAAACAGCAACTCCCTCCTTTTAGAAAATGTGACCACTGACGACAGAGGTATGTACTATGTAGAAGTAACCAATACTTTAGGTGACCTAGTTTCATCTGCTATCAGTACAACCTGTGTTTTAAATGTCCTGGCGGAACAAACAGGCGATGAAAATAATATTGTTGCGGGACTGCCTTATGAGACGAATTTGCGGGACGGCAACGCTAATCAGGGTACCGGCGATTTTGGCGATAATGATGATGTTTTCCGTTCAAAACTCACCGATGGAGTAAGGGCTTCCTATGGGGCAAGCTATAGCGCCTCAGAATTTGTTTTGATGCACTGGCCTCTGGAAGAAGAAGAGAGAATCGTGCATATCAGCTTTGATTTTGGTTCAGTAAAATCTTTCCAGCAGATTAATATTGGCGCGTGGGGTGGCGAAAGTGGAATCGATATCCCTTCTGATGCGCTGATTGAGTATCAAAAAGAAGACGGCAACTGGGAAACACTATACGATGGTTCCCTTCCTGCTGCGGATGTCGCTTCCTACCAAGAACTGGTGTACCTGGTTCCCGGTGGGCAGTCCATCTCCGCCAAGGGAATACGTTTTGCCTTTACCGTTTCCAGTTATTGGATATGTTTAGATGAAATTGAAGTCTTGGCCGAGGGGGACGGGACTGTTCCCAACATCAATCCCCCAACTGAGTTTTCCGACAAACCGATGTTTACCGAAAATTTACCTGCCAGCCTTATGCACAAGGTAGGAGATCAAATTACCTTGTCGGTCAATGCGACTGTCCAGGACGGCGGAACGTTGAGTTACCAATGGTACAAGGGTGCAACCCGTATCGGCACAAACTCCAATACCTATGAAATTGCCAGTGCTACTGTAGAGGATAGCGGCGCCTATTCTGTCGTTGTCACCAACACAAAAGACGGCTTGTTTAACACTGCAGAAAGCGTGAGCTGTTTTCTGACAGTACAGGATGCAGAAGAGCCTCAGCCCGGTTCTAATAGTCTAATCCAAGGCTTTACCTACGAGACCTCTTTTCGCGATGGCGACGCGGCCCAAGGTAAAGGCGATTTCCACGCAGATCATCCCGATGTGAGCAGATCCCGTTTGACGGATGGGTTAAAAGCCAGCGTTTGGGGCGATGCGGCGACGGTCGGCTACAATATCGCGACGGCACAAAAGCCTGTGGACATTACCTTCGAATTTGACGAGCCTTTGACTTTCCAGGAAATCCAAATCGGCGCTTTTGGCGGCGACAGTGGAATTGGAATGCCGGGCGACATCACAATTGAGATGAAAAATGAAAAGGATGAATGGATCCCTCTGTACACCGGGGTGGCCACCGCCGAGGGCCCTGGAAAACGCTATGTGTTCACTTCTTTATATGAGGCGGACATCACTGCCACCGGCCTGCGTTTTACCATCGGTGCCAGCAGTGGCTCTTGGATTTTCCTCGATGAAATTGAGGTGTTTGAGACGGCAACCGGTGAAGCACCATTTGCCGAAATGGAGGAAAATTTCCAGACAAAGAACAATAATTTGGCGTTGGGGCTTCCGTACGAATGCTCTTACGAGGCAGATGGGGGATATCCCGATACTGACCACAAAGAGTTGACTGATGGAAAATATGCCACTACCAGCTATGCTCACGGCGGATGGGTAGGATTTTTGGACAATTCTGGCGTCAACCCCGTCGATATTACTTTTGACCTCGGAAAAGTCACCTCCTTTGAGGAAATCAAATTTAATAACCTGCGCTCGGGGAGCGTTGGTATCAACTTATTTAAAAACGTGCGTATACAGGTTTCCAACGACAAGGAAAACTGGACGCAGTTAGTGTATTATAACATTCCAGCTTCCACGGTGGAAACCCAGTATTACCAGTACAAATACACCGCCTATGAACCGATAGAGGCACGGTACGTCCGAATTTCCTTTGGATTTACTGGTTGGGGCTTTGTGGATGAAATCGAAATTTTGGCACAGGCGGAAGGTGTTGTAGACGAAAACAACAATTTGGCGTTACACAAAACCTATACTTCTTCTCCGGAGGCAGACCCCCTCTATCCCGATACCTCCTCGTTGACCAAACTGACCGACGGCCGCACTGGCGTGGCGGATATGACCCAGCTAGCGTGGGTCGGATATTTGGCGGGAAGCGGCAACACCGAGATTGTTGTGGACTTGGGTGAAGAATCTACCTTTGAGCAGGTGGGCGCCAATTTCCTAAACGATACCAATAACAATATTTCCATTCCTTCTCAGGTGACGGTCTCTTATTCATCCGATGGAAAGTCATGGAATGACTTTGTCCAATCGCCTCTGAATCCCATTCAATCGGATGCGCCAGTTATCTACGAATTCCAAGCGGATTCGAGAGCGGCTGCCACTGGACGATATGTGAAATTCTCTTTCCCATCGGCCACCCGCGTATTCGTTGATGAGATTGGTGTGTATGCCCACAAGGTCATCATCGCCGACCCGGATGAGGCGGACCCGATGCCGTTGGACGAAAACGACATCGCCATTGGCAGCAGTTATGTTACTTCTATCGCACCCTCCAGTGAATACCCGGATGAAGGATATCAGTTGACCAATGGAAAGCGGGCAAATCCTATTTACTCAGACACCCAGTGGGTAGGTTATCAACCTTCTAGTGCAGATGAACCGCTGACTGTTACCTTGGATTTGGGTAAATCCCAGTATTTTGAACAGGTTAAAATCGGCTTTATTGAGTCTTTAGCTCAATTACTCAATGTATATATCCCAAAAGATATTACAATAGAGTGTTCCAACGATGGTGTCAATTGGACCACCTACCAAACGACGACTGCATTGGAACGCCAGACGGGATACAATGTTTTGCGCTTTTATTCTGATAAAAATCCCGTCACGGCCAGATACCTTCGGTTTACTATGACATTGCAGGGGCTCACCTTTATCGATCAAATTGAAGTGTTGAAGGAATTTGTCCCCGGCGTAGATGCCAGCATGGCGCCCGACAATGCCCAAACCAAAAACTTAGTCCGTGGAAGCAGCAGCGTGGGCGTATCCAGGCCGGCGGACTTTAGAAATGCTGTGGAAGTGCTGACAGATGGGCTCTATGGCATTACGGGAAGCCAGTACGACCAGAATTGGATGGGTTATAAAGCGTCTTCCAATACGGTAAATAACCATGTGATGATCGATTTGGACTTGACGGCGATGGGATCGGTGTCCAAGGTTGTCGTTCATTCGAGGGATGACGCAAATTTAGGCGTCACCATCCCGCAAAACCTAAAACTTTATTCATCCTATAATATGAAAACCTGGTCCTATGTGGCTGATCTGAAAGCTGTTTCCAGGGAAAGCGGCAAGGTAGAACTTGTCTGGGATGGTGCTACAGACGGATTTAATGCCTCTGAAGCGGGATCAGAGGCGGTATACACTCGGTATATTCGGATTGAATTCGACGTGCCGGAGGATGATTGCGCCTATTTGGATGAAGTGCAGGTCTATGGAAAGATGGGAAAATGCTCCAATGCTTCCCTTTCCAAAGGCAGTGACGGGCTCTATAACGTAGCGGCAGGAAAATCCTATGAAGTGTTGCCTTTTAGAGGACCCACCCAGCATCCGGATACCGATAACATGGAAATAACTGACTTAAATTACGGCACCGAATCGCTGGAGGACTCAGCGTGGAGCGAGCTCAACCAGAATGAAATGCAGGGCAATGATTACGTGACCAGATGGCCGATGAAAGAGATCGTGGTCGATCTGGGCGATGTCAAGTCCATTACACAGACCCGACTTCAATTGACCGGCGTGTTTGATATGAATTTCCGGCGTCCTTGGGCAGTTTATACCTACGCTTCCATGGATGGCGAAACCTGGACCCCACTGTCCAGAAACTACACTGGCGGTATTTGGGGAAGCGGCTTTGCGGCATATGGTTGGCATAACACCGACAGCAGCGGAACAGATGTAGATCAGACTGGCGGGGCACAAATGGTTGCTGCCCGATATGTACGGGTTGACGTGGAACCATGGATTTCCGCTTTGGTAAGCGAACTTGAAGTGTTCGGCTACGACGGACAACTGGAAGGCGCCATCCCAGCAGAAAATGGACGTTTGCTGGATGACGGCCAGGAATTCCAGCATGTAGGAGAAAGTACAGGCGGCATCAACGATTTGGTGCTCTGCTACAATGGATTTTACAATGTTGGAGGGAACCCGAAATACGGTAACTGGAACCGTTCTGACTTTAGACCCTATCTCACCTACATTGACGAAAACGGCGACGCAGTTGACACCATGTTTGACGGCGTACTGCTGTTAGGTTTGTGGTCACAGTATGGACGCGCGTTTATGCAAACAGGCGACTCAGAACACCTGCAGGACGAAGACTGGTATTGGTACCTGGATAAGACTTTCGGAGAAGGCGGAGACGTGTACGAACTCAATGAGGCAGCCAAAATTGCCGCCGAAGAGTTAAATGACCCTGATTACAAGGTAAAACTGGTGGTCATGGATCCTGGGATTTATACTAGCCACACCGATTTCGGACCGCTTGACGGCGATCACAGCCTGAATTTCCAGGTGGATGCAGATTGGAAATATGCGTCCGACTGGTGGCTCAGTGAAGTTGTGAGACGATTTAACGAAGGGAACTACGAGTATGTAGAACTGGCAGGCTTCTACTGGTTAGATGAACAGTATGGCTTTGGTGAGACTTTGTGGTATCAAGAATATCATCAGCAATGGATCCACGATCACGGCTATAAGTTCTATTGGATTCCCATGTCTCCTGCAAACGGTTATCTGTGGGGCCATGATGTAGGCTTTGACGCAATAGCGTTCCAACCGGGACATTATTTTACCACTCCTTATGACATGAGTACCAAGGGCTATTTAGGTACAGGGTATGTAGAAAACTGCATTGATTTGGCAAGCTATGGCAATATGACCATTGAGTTTGAAATGGACGAAGCTACTTTCACCAATTTTACTAAATATAATCAATTCCTTGATTATCTCAATGCAGCCGAGATGAAAGGCATCGGGGAGCCCAGTGTTTACCGTGCCTGGTATCAGGATGTGAAGGCAGTATTACATGCGGCTTACTCTGGAAATAAAACGGTTCGGGCCCTTTACGATTACATGTATCAACTGAAAAATGGGCAATATGAGGTTCAGCCCTATATTGATCAAGATGATCTAGGGGAAGATCCTCAGTTGTTTGAGATTCCAGGCTATATTGTTGGCGACTTTGTGATAGGGGGAGACGACTCCAATATTGGCGGCGGTTCCTCTTCTGGCGGTTCCGGCGGAGGCGGAGGGTATAATCCCACCGATCCCGATGAGCCGGATGAACCCAGCACTCCCGAAGAACCCACCGCTCCCAGCGGCGACGACAACTACACCTGGGAAG
>CAJFOJ010000039.1 GCA_904396495.1 uncultured Oscillospiraceae bacterium | reverse complement strand
TGGTGGGCGAGGGTGGATTCGGACCACCGAAGCAATGATGCAACAGATTTACAGTCTGCCCCCTTTGGCCACTCGGGAACTCGCCCATATAAAACAAAAAATGGAGCTGGTGGACGGACTCGAACCCCCGACCTGCTGATTACAAATCAGCTGCTCTACCAACTGAGCTACACCAGCAATTCTAAAATACTTACTTGGTCGGGGCGACAGGACTCGAACCTGCGGCATCTTGGTCCCAAACCAAGCACTCTACCAAACTGAGCTACGCCCCGGTTTAGGCATGTCATTTTATGACAGCTTTTATAGTTTACCATATGGAGAGGTGCTTTGTCAAGTATTTCTCTCCAATTATCCTGTCCAGAAAAGCGTTGTATTTACATAGAAAAAATTGTCTGCCTGCTTTCAAAAAAGAAAAAGCCCGGAAAAAACCGGGCCTTTCTAAAACATGATTAGATTATGCCAATCTTTCTTTCAGGGAATCCAACTGTTTTCTCATCTCAGTGGGAAGTTTGCTGCCAAATTTGGCATAGAACTCTTCAATACCCTGTGCGTCCTCTTTCCACAACTCTTTATCAACACTGAGCAGGTCTTTGATGGTATCCACAGTGATATCAAGTCCTTCAATGTTAATGTCTTCAGGTTTGGGCTCGTAGCCGATGGGAGTTTCAACAGCATCCGCTTTACCTTCGCAACGGCTCAAAATCCACATCAAGACACGCATGTTATCGCCAAATCCAGGCCAAATAAAGTGGCCTTCGTCGTCGGTTCTAAACCAGTTGACGTTGAAAATCTTAGGTGCTTTGTCGCCCAACTTCTCGCCCATTTCGAGCCAGTGAGCCCAATAATCACCCATGTTATATCCGCAGAAGGGAAGCATCGCCATAGGGTCACGGCGAACTACACCGACAGCGCCAGCAGCAGCGGCAGTGGTTTCAGAAGCCATGATAGAACCTACAAATACGCCGTGCTTCCAGTCAAAGGACTGGTACACCAGCGGTGCAGTTTTGGCGCGGCGGCCGCCGAATACGATTGCGGAAATCGGAACACCTTTGGGATTGTCAAACTCGGGGCTGATGCAGGGGCAGTTCTTGGCCGGAGCGGTAAATCTGGAGTTAGGATGCGCAAGTTTGTTGCCTTCTGCGATATATTCCGGGCCGTTTACCTTAGCGCCTTTCCACTCAGTCGCATTGACAGGGGGATTCTTGTCAAGCCCTTCCCACCAAACGGTATTGTCGTCATTGTTGATGGCAACATTTGTAAAAATGGTGTTCTTCTCGGTAGAATGTAGAGCATTGGGATTGGATTTCGCATTGGTACCGGGAGCAACACCAAAGAATCCATTTTCAGGGTTGATCGCCCAGAGACGACCGTCGTCGCCCTGACGCAACCAAGCGATATCGTCGCCCACAGTCCAAACCTTATAGCCTTTCTTTGCGTACACTTCCGGGGGAATTAGCATGGCCAAATTGGTTTTACCACAGGCAGAGGGGAAAGCTGCACAGATGTATTTGACTTCACCCTGGGGATTTTCGATGCCCAGAATCAGCATATGTTCTGCCATCCAGCCTTCGTTTTTGCCCTGGTAAGAAGCAATTCTCAATGCAAAGCACTTTTTGCCCAGCAAGACGTTTCCGCCGTAAGCGGAGTTAATGGAACAGATGGAATTCTCCTCCGGGAAATGGACAATATAGCGTTTTTCAGGATCTACGTCTGCTTTAGAATGCAAGCCGCGGACAAAGTCATTGGAGGTATCGCCCAACTGAACAAAAGCCTGCTTGCCCATACGGGTCATAATGTCCATGTTCAAAACAACATAAATGGAATCAGTAACCTCGACGCCAACTTTGGACATTTTCGAGCCGATCGGGCCCATAGAGTAAGGGATGACATACATGGTTCTGCCCTTCATAACTCCATCGTACATGGGAGTCAACAGCGCATGCATCTCTTTAGGATCTTTCCAATTGTTGGTGGGGCCGGCGTCCTCCTCTTTCACAGAGCAGATAAAGGTGCGGTCCTCCACGCGGGCAACGTCGTTGGGGAGAGTTCTATGATATAAACAGCCAGGAAGTTTCTCCTCATTGAGTTTAATCATCTCGCCGGTGGAGATAGCCTCCTCCCGCAGAGCGTTGAGCTGTTCCTCACTGCCATCCAGCCAGACGACTTTGTCGGGTTTGCAGAGCGCGACCATTTCGTCCACCCACTGCAATACGTTCTTATTGTTGGTAAGCATTTGTTTTTCCCCTTTCGGTGATATATTATCGAAAATTACCAATTTTCCACAAATATTATTCTAGAGGCGATTTGTCAAAAAATCAATAGCCAAATTGTTAACAAACTGACAGACTGGTACCACTAAACGCAAAGTCCAACTGCAAACTAGGTCAAAATGCAGCTTACACGCAATTTAAAAATTCTATTCGTATAAAAACAGGAAAGCAATACGTATTGTATCGCTTTCCCAAAGCAAGAATATGTCCTTTCAACCGCTCAAAGGCAACTGAAATCGCCTTGAAATGATACTATACCTCTTTGACGGAAATTCCCAGAATTTTGGCTTCCTCATAGGGTTTATCGTTATAATCTACCGGCAAACTTCCAATTTTGTCGACCACATCCATTCCCTTAACGACCTGGCCAAATACGGTGTGGGCACCGTCTAACCAGGGAGTGCCGCCCACCTCCATATATTTTTCCGCCACATCGTCGGAAAAATCTTTCCCCTGCCGTTTGAGCATAGGAAAAATCCGCTCATCCATTGTATCAGGACCCGCCTGAACGATAAAAAACTGGCTACCATTGGTATTCGGGCCCGCGTTCGCCATGGACAGCGCACCGCGAAAGTTTCGCGCCTCCTCACTGAACTCGTCCTCAAAAGGCTTACCCCAGGCGCTTTCGCCTCCCATGCCGGTGCCAGTGGGATCCCCGCCCTGAATCATAAAATCTTTGATGACCCGATGGAAAATAATGCCATCGTAGTACCCCTGCCGGGCGAGGGAGATAAAATTCTCCACCGCTTTAGGAGCCACCTCTGGGAACAGCAAAACCTCCACGTCGCCCATATTTGTTTGGATGACAGCGATCTGGTCGCCCGCTTTGCATTCTCTAAAATTAAGCATTGTTAGTCTCCTCACATGATCTTATTCTTCCGAAGAAGCACCGGAAGATTCACTACTGTCGGTCTCTCCCACAGCGCTGGCGGCAGAGGCGGCATCCAGTTCCTCCTGTTCTTTTTGGCTTTTCTCTTTGAGAGCGTTTAATTCCTCTTCGGTGAGGCAGTTGTCCAACGTCTCGAAGTCGGCCGGGTCATAAGTGGACAAAGTGACCTTATTAATGACGATATCCTCTTGGGGACGCTTGACCACCATCAATTCCATATCGTTTTCCTCCGCCTCTTTCAGTTCTTCCTCAGTGGGCGGGACCTCATTATAAGCCACCTGTGTCATGGCATTGACTACGTCCATACCGCTGATGACTTTGCCAAATACCGAGTGATATTGGGAGTAAGCGGGGATTCCGCCCATGGTCTCAAATGCGTTCATCATCATGACCGGGAATCCGTTTTCCGTCATCTTGGTCCGATCCTCATCGGTCAGTTCGATGTCCCCCATAAAGAAAGATCGGGAATCATAGTAGTTGTTTTTAAAAAGGGCGCCCTGCTGATAGGTAATAGTGCAGACACTTCCTGCAAAGGGCCAAAGGTTATGAGAATACTGTACTTTTTTGGGTTTGTCGTCGTTGGTTTTCCCCTCTTCCCCTTCCTTATCCGGGCTGCCAAAGGCCGCCACCTTGTAGTCAGGGTCAATTTGGAAGATCACTTGGCCGTCAAAGTAGCCTTCATTGACCAAGTCTTTAAAGTTTTGAACAATTTCGGGCACTTCATCGGTGTACAGCAGCACGGTGATCTCCCCCATGCTGGTGTCAAAGATCGCAATGTCCTGCCCTTCTTTGGGCTCTTCCAACTGGACATAGCTAATAGAGTTAGGATCAATAGCTCCCCCAGTGCTGGAACATCCGGTAAATATCATGGATAAGGCCAGCAATACCGGCAGCAACTTCAGTAAATGTTTCACGTACAATTCATTTCCTTTCTTTGGAAAGATGTCAGTTCTTTTCCCGTTTTATTGTAGCTCAATGCCGTTGTTCAGTTACCATATAGTATATAGTAGAAGGGAAGACAATTCAAGGAGGTTTAAAAAAAGTTCACAGTTGTCTTGCAAGATAAAAGCGCAGCAAATGAGCTGCACTTTTTATCATAGACGTATAAACTTTTGCAATAGCAAGTGAATAATGAGCCAGAGCAATGGGTAACAGAACATAATTAACGGCGAAAGCTGTTTTGTCGCCCCCAAAAGGCCAAATACTCCGATCAAGAAGATTCCCAAAATAATGGAGCTGACCATCACCACCTGGGCTACCGTCACCATCACCCGCATCCTCTTAGAAGCGGCCACCGAACAAGCCATTGAGGCAAAACTCCCATTATTTACCGCCACAGCCGGCCTGATTTTCACCGGTTGGCTACACTCATCGTAAAGTTTGCTAAGCTTTGAGGGAAGAATTTTAAAGAAATTCGGTTCAATAGAAAACAAGCTGGAAAGCCGCTCTTTGGTGACAATTGAGTCGATGGTCTTGACGCAGAGAGCGATATCGCTGCTGTAGAGCACTTGTACCGCTTCCTCCGACGGGATCGTCGGATGGAGGGTGAAGATAAACACCGCTGTCAGCTCCCCGGAAGTGGAAAGGTAAACTAAGTCACTTCCCTCTGAGGTAAAGCGCCGCTCGTAATCGACGCTGGGCACCCGGATGCTGTGAGAAGCCATTAACTCCCGGTTCCCAATGAGGATTCGGCGATTGTCGATCCAAGCGGAGATGCCCATGCCGTCCTCATAATGGAGATTTTCCGCTTTTCGCAAAAGTTCAGTCCGATTGCCGATAATTTTTAAAAACACATCGGTCATGATGCTCCCCGCAGTGCTCAGTACACTGGCCGCATCCAAAATAGCCTCGTCAATCCGCATCCCCTCAAAGGTTTTGATGCCGTTGAGCATCACTGCCGCCGGCGGGAACAGAGATTTGGCCTCCACCACTGCCACATTGACATCCCCGTAGGTGAGCCCGCATTTTTCTCCGCTGATCAGTCCATTAAACTGGGATGCTTTCTTGGAACACCTGAGCAGTGGAGAACAGATGGAATACAAATTGACTGCTGAGGTAAACACACAAATTATCGCCGTCATGATAGTCACTGACAAATGACGCTGTTTAGTGAACAAAAAGGTGAAGAGTGCCACAACTAAGGCTAGTGCGGTTCCCACTAGAGTCAGATTGCGGCCAAACAGGTCACTGTTGTCCATTGAAAGAGATAACTTCAGAAAATCCGACACCTGTTCGGTTTTCCGATTCACCACAGGATAGGCCGTGTCGTCCACCAATCCCTTGCTCAGTTCAGCGGCGGCCCGGCTGTCCCAGATAATCTGGGATTCATAGGTTTCGCTGTTGGCGTTTAAAGTCCGTAGGTTGCGGACTGCAGTTTTCAAGGTGAGCGTTCTGCTTAAAAAGGCAAGTCCCAATAAAAGGATGCCTACAGGCAGGTATTGATGGATGTTGGGGTTTGCCAGCCCTTTGGGAAAGGCGAGCTGGGTGAAATACTGGATCATGCAGAAGACGTAAGCCACAGTGGGCATGATATCCCGATTCGGCTCCAATTTGAAAATGGAGCGAATACCGCTCATTAACACTGGGAATCCCAGCACACCGGAAATCACCCCAATGCCCCCCGCCGTCAACAAAAACGGCACAGTTGGGATAAAGCCAACCCCCGTAGAGGCGTTTAAATAGATCATCATCGATAGGATAAGGGATGCCACCGCCATCAGCAGCAAAAAAACCCCCCGAACGATGGAGGCTGATTTTTCTTTTAGCAGGGACAATTCCCACTCTTTTTGATGCTCCGGGGCAGCTACATCCTCAAATTTCCGAAAACAAGGGGCAAAGTCGAGCCGCCGCTCCAGATCCGGCTCCTCTTTTTTCCGATTGAAATGGATTTCCGGAGGCACCCGCCGCTCCTCAGATGGGGCCTCCAGCGGGGAGGTCTTGATTTGTTGGTTCTCCTGGCGAATGGTCTCGATGTCGATGGAAAAGTTTCCACTGCTCTCCATTTGGGAGACCGTCTCTGCAGTTTTTATCTGTTGTGGTGACTCTGTAGGTGGTTCCGCCGACAGAGGCTTTTCTGGCGCCACACTCGGCTGCCGTTTAGCCGGAGTAAATTCCTTCGTAGGCGGTTCCAAATTATAAGGGGTTCCCTGTTTTGGGGCAGGTTCTTTTTCAGCATAGATATTTTGCAGGAGGGCGTCTACATCGACCTTTTCTTCCTCTTGGGGAGTCGATGACAGCCCGACTTCCAGCAAAATATCGTCTACCGAATACTTTTTTTCATCCATTTAGGCAATCACATCCTCCCTCACGTTCTAAGCTGAATCAGCGATCTTGGGGTGCAAGGGCTTTGAGCTTGCTGCGCTGCCGCGCCACTTCGTACATGACGATGCCGCCCGCTACTGATGCATTGAGAGATGTGATTTTTCCTTTCATGGGAATGCTCACCAAGACATCGCATTTTTCTTTAAGAAGCCTGCTGATACCACGACCTTCAGAGCCAATGATGAGGGCGACGCCACCACTAAAATCGGTTTGGCACCAAGTCTGTCCCCCCATGTCGCAGCCGTAAACCCAAAGGCCATTTTCCTTGAGCATGTCCACCGTGGCTGAGAGATTGGATACCCTTGCCACCGGAAGATGAGCTGCAGCCCCCGCTGACGCTTTGTACACCGCCGACGTGACGCCGACGTTCCGACGTTTGGGAATAATGACGCCGTGGGCCCCCGCTGTTTCAGCGGTACGAATCAAAGCCCCCAGATTGTGTGGATCCTCGATTTCATCAGCAATAATCAGAAAAGGCTCCTCATCGTTGTCCTTTGCCCTGCGGATGAGGTCATCCACACTATAATACTTCACCGCCGACAGGGTAAGCAAAACCCCTTGATGATTTACGCCGCCCGCCATAATGTCCATTTTCTGGGAGGAAATTTCTTTTACCGGATACCCCAGCTGCTTTGCCACAGAAATAATTTTTAAAATAGATCCACCGGCTTGTCCCTTGACGACAAAGACGGTATCCACCTTGTCCTCACTGTCCAGAGCTTCCAGCACTGCATTCCGCCCGGCAATGACGTTGTCATACAAATTTCCTTCCTCCGTTCGCTCCCGGAAAGAAGGGTGTTTTCTTCTCTGATTTTCTTTCATCCTCGTTCATCCGCCCATTCGATGTGAAATCATTTTATTGTCTGTTGTTCCTCCTTGTGGTAAAAAACAGACTCATTTCAACATAATTATACAAAGTAAGTATATCATATTCTGGAATCAAATACAACGAATTTCACTCAAAACTCCCGGCTTTCATCAGTATTTTACTGGAAAGGTTGAGAAGTCCGCCAATTTTTTAGAAAAAGATATAAGCAAGTGCCAACAAAAGAGTAGGATCTGCATCTTCCCGCATCAATACAAGAAACAAAAGAATCAATAGGATGCGGTCGTGGTCCAGGTGAAATTGATCCAGTAACCCTTGAATGGAGCTGCCAAAAGAAGTAGGAGAGGAAGAATGATTGGCATTGTGGTTCACAGGTGGGGCATCCTGCCGCTGTGCCGGGGGAGAAAAGGCCGGTATTCCTCCAATGGGCCTATTGCTATGGGGCGCTGGAGATGGATGGGGGATGTTGACGCCCATCTGCTGACCATTGCTCTGCTGGAGTCTTTGCTGTGCCCTCCTCTGCATCTCCCGGACCCGTTCCGCTGCGTCCCGCTGCATCGCCAAAATTTCCGAGGAGGAATACCCATTGTTAAATTGCGCCATACTCTCCCTCTTCCTTTCCGATTTCATTCTCCGCTGCCCAACAGATTATTAAGCATTCCGCTTTCCCGGAGTATGGGCAGCAAGGAAAGGAGCTTCATAATCCTAACGGCTTGATCTACCTTGTGACGCCGTTCCTCTTTGAGCAGAGGTTTTAAAGATTTTAGCAAAACGGTGTTGGGATTATCCTGCTTGACCGCTTGCATTAGTTGCTGAAGTTTGATAATGTCTGCAGCGGTAAACAGGGGAGGGGAATCGTCCTGCTTCCCGCCCTGATCACCACCGGTCAGCCCTTTCAGCAGTTCGTTTAAATCAGGTGCTTTACTGTTGGTATTGCTTTCCGACGATTGCGAGGCTCCCTGTCCCAACCCAATGTTTTCCAAAAGGCCGTTAAGATCAAGGCTCTGACCTTCCTTTCCCACATCTTGGGTAGGAGAATTGCCGGAAGAGCCGATCCCCAGCATCTGTGCAAGATCCTGCAGCTGTTTCATCCCCTCTTCGCTGCCCAGGATATTTTGAAGGGTAGAAGTCAGGTCATCCATCCTACAAGCCGTTCCTTTCTCAGGTATTCACCCAGTGGTCCAATTTGTCCGGCGACGAACAGTTGCCGGCTGCCCTAAAATTTACTCACCGAGGAGCTTTTTTAGCATTTGCTGTGCCTGGGGAGTATTAATTACCTGTTGAGCCAGTTTCGGATTGTTAAGCAGGGTTTGCAGCTTTTGGCTGTCGCTGGGGTTTAAGCTGCCCAAAACGCTGTCGTATTTGCCTGCTGCCAGCTGTTGTTGGAGCATATTGGGATCTTTGCCCAGTTTTTTGCCTACCATCTCCAGTAACCTGTTGGCGTTTGGGTTTTGTTTAGGATTGACAGTTCCCGCGTTCTTTTGATTCATATGTGTCACCATACCCTTCCATTACAGTTAATGGGCAGTTTCAATTGTATGCAAAACAAGCAAAATCCTTTATTTGACGAAATTATATGGATATATTATACTATGAGGGAAAACAAGCAGTTATGAAATAATCTGAGACTTCGCCGAAAGGAAACACGCTATGCGCATCATTGTTGTATCTGACACTCATCGTCGGTTTCGGGAGTTTTACGACATCATTCAAAAGCACCGTCAAGAGGCCGCTCTCTTTATCCATCTGGGAGACGGTCAACGAGAAGTAGATGATATGCTGGAACTTTTTCCCGACCTTAACTTGTGCTGTGTCCGCGGAAACTGCGATTATGGCAGTATCCTTCCGGAAGTAGAGGTGGTCTCTGCGGGGGACGAGAGAATTCTCTGCACCCACGGCCACAATCTTTTTGTAAAATCCACATTGGAGCCTTTGAAAAAGCTTGCTTTGCAAAATAGCTGCCGTATAGCATTATATGGCCACAGCCACAAAAGCGACACTCATTACGAAGACGGAATTTATTTTATGAATCCAGGCAGCCCATGCCAACCTCGGGGCTGCAAACCTTCTTACGGGATCATCGACATCACACCACAAGGAATTATGCCATTTATCGTTGAATTGTAAAAAAGCTGTCCGTTTGCCACAATAGAGGTTAAAGTATCTCTTTTATTTTCGAAAATGTTGTTTCCAACCACGATGGAAACAGTAAAAGTGAGACTGTTCCTTTCCAAAATGCCATCAAAAAAGGATTCCTTTCAAGGAATCCTTTTTCTTTACTCAATCTTATTTCAGCTTTTGTTCTACTGTGGCCAACATACCGTATAGTCCCGCGTTGTTTCCAAGCTTTGCGTGTTTTACCTCAACACAACGATAACTGGGCATAATGCGCTCCTGAAGCAGACGGTTCACCCTATCGATAATATACTGCTCATTCATAATGCCGCCGCCTAACACGATACAACTGGGATTGAAGATATGTACCAAACTCACCAACCCCAGAATAATTTCATCGATCCAGTCGTTGATGATTTGCTCCGCTTGCTTGTTGCCAGCATAAAATTCTTTAAATATAACGCGGCCGCTTCCCCACGCCGGATTTGCTTCATAAGACTTTCGCACCAACGCAGAACAGGAAGCGTATTGCTCATAACATCCCTGTAGTCCACATCCGCACCTGAGCCCATTTGGATGTACAAGGATATGTCCCATTTCGCCAGCCACGCCTAAAGCGCCGCCGTAAACCTTGCCGTCTATGACAATAGCACCACCGATACCAGTTCCATAAGTGAGGCAGAGAAAATCTTTCTGTCCGACAGCCGCCCCGTAAAAAGCTTCGCCGATAGCCGCAGCGTTCACATCGTTTTCGACAAAAACAGGTTTGTGGTAGCTTTCCTCTAAAATATCCTTGAGCTGCATTCCGGTATAATTGGGGATATTTTCATTGGCGTAAATAATACTGCCCTGTTCGCTGTCCACCTGACCGGCGGTGCTGATGCCGATGGCATCGTACTCTGCGCAACCCTCAATAATTTTCCGGATGTTTTGCAGCACAACGGGACCACCCTGTTTTCCCTCGGAGGGCATCTCATACGGGCTTTCCATTACCCCGTTGTTCATGAGAGCGGACTTTATTGCAGTTCCTCCCACATCCAATGTCAGTATTTTCATTTCTCTCCTCCGTAAATAAAATTAGCTGATAGCTGCTACAAAACGCTTGGTAATATCACGAGGCCTAGTAATAGCGGTTCCCACCACAGCAGCAAAAGCTCCCTGGGCCAGCGCTTCTTTCAGTTGTTCCGGAACCCAAATTCCTCCTTCTGCGATGACAGGGACATCCAGTTCAGTGGCAAGGCGATGAATCATATCATAGTCGGGAAGTGTTACTCCTTTGGTATAGGGGGTATATCCATGCATAGTTGTACCTACCAAATCAAAGCCCAGTTTGGCTGCCTGGATTCCTTCTTCGTAGGAGGACGCATCGGCCATAAAAAGCTGATTTGGATATTTTTTACGGACTTCCCCAAAAAACTCCTCCAAGGTTTTTCCATCGGGTCGAATGCGATTGGTAGCGTCCAACGCCATAATGGAGACTCCCTCTTCCATCAAAGCGTCGACTTCTTTCATGGTTGGGGTGATGTAAACATCACTTCCCTCGTACTCCGCTTTTATAATACCAATAGTCGGCAAATCTACAACCTGTTTAATGGCGTGAATATCTTCCACCGTATTGCAGCGAATTCCCGCGGCCCCACCTTCCTTGGCGGCAAATGCCATTTTTGCCATAAACTCAGAGCCGTGGAGGGGTTCATCTGGAAGCGCTTGGCAAGATACAATCAACTTTCCCTTGATTTGGGCCAAAATTTCCTGATTTGTCATATTGATTACCTCTTTCTATCTTTAATCCGATTTTACTAGCTTCAGTATAGCACACTTTGGAGAGAAAAATCAATGTGGTTTTCCGTCCTTCTATTTAGAATATAGCTGATTTAATATATTTTCTGTATGGAATGCATTCTGTTGGTTGAAAGCATAAAATTATATGGAATTTTTCATCTACTCCGATAAAAATATGGAAGAATTTTGGTTCAACAAATCATTATATTCCTCATTAAAATCCAAAAATTTATGAAAAAAAGAACCTTAGCTTAAAAAGCTAAGGTTCTTTTAAATCTAAAGTCTTACCGGATCCAAGCGCCGCTGGCGTCTACCCGGTAGCCGCCAACTGTAGTGTTAGCCGCCATCTTGCCGCTAGAATAGAAGTAGTAGCATTTATTGCCTACCCAGTTCCAGCCCGTCGCCATCGCGCCGTTGGACTTGAGGTAATACCAGGTGCTTCCCTGCTGCAACCAGCCTGTCATC
>CAJFOJ010000038.1 GCA_904396495.1 uncultured Oscillospiraceae bacterium | reverse complement strand
CGCAGTTACGGCGGATTTAGCTGCATCTGCAACCTCCGGGAAGCTATCAGCCGTTTCCTCCACCTGTTGGGCTAACTGGGTGACCGTTTGAGCCTTCTCCGACACATCAGCCTTATCACTGCTCACCTGACTTGCCAACTGCTGAATATCGCTTTGCATGGTAGATATATTATCTTCTGCTTCGCTGGCAGCTTGGGCACTTTTTAGGGCATCACTGGCAGATTCCTGGGCTGCATCCTGATATTCTTTGGCCTTAGCTGCTGATTCGGCAGCTTCTGCGGCTTTTTGGGCAGCTGATTGGATATCAGGTAGGCTTTCCGCGATTTCTTCTGCACACTGCTCCACTTTTTCCGCTGCCTCTTCCATTTGTGCCGTACTGCTGGAAAACTCATTGAGGATTTGCAGATAGATGTCCTCTGTCGGTGGGGCTATAGATTCATAGCATCCGGGCAATAACTGAGCTACTGCCCAGCCGGTGGCAACCACAACATTCCCGTCCTTAGTTCCCATGACGCCCAAATTGAAATACGCCCCATCGGACAATATTTCGTTGGGAACCGTACAAACATCTTGGGTTAGCAGAATAGGATAGGTCTTTCCGTCGCTCCCTTGAAATATTGCTGTCTTTACTAGCCCTTCCCATTCTTCATCAAATGTAAAGGAGCACTGGATACTTCCAATGCTCCCGGTGGTAAGGGTTGTGTTAATTTGTGCCCTGATACTTCGTTTGTTAACTGTTACCGCTATTTCATAAGCCATAGCATCTCCCCCTATCTAAAGACAATTTGAACGTGGGTACTATCCAGCCTTTTTATGACACGATATCCGGAATCGGATGCAGTGACAATACCGCCATTCGTAGGGCGGCAATATCCATTCACTTCACATGTTCCATCGTCTACGGCGACTAACTTTCCAAGCATACCGATAGCCGCCCACTCTGGACGTTCAGAACGCGGAATATACTCCTTCTCCGGATTGTAATTTGGGTTTATGGCGGCAGTTAGCACTTCCATTTCAGGAAATTCAGTACCGTCCTCGCCAGTATGGGCGGGAATCATCTTAGTTTCCAACACCAGTGCCCCGAATACATCAGTGAGGTACATTCCCTGCCACTGATCTTCATAAGCGTTTCCGATTACCGACGGATTTGCCGACACAACACCCAAAATGTAGCTGCTGTTTTCATCTGCAAGGCTAATTTTATCGCCAGTCAAAGTAACCAACCGGCCTCTCCTGTCTTCGTTTGTGAAATTCCCGTCATCCCATTCAAAATACTCCGCATAATCCGCACCACCTGTGTTGTACGCCTGTGCTCCATAAACGGCTCCAGTGGCAGATACCCGAAAGGCATTAGAAAGAATCGTATCAGAACTTCCATTTCCAATGACAAAGAATGATCCCGTTGTAGCTCCAGGAGACGTCACGCCAGTTGTATCGACATTGTATCGCCCAATGGAATACTGGCAATCATTGGCTTTGGTATATTGTCCGCCGGCATAAGAACAATTCCCGGAAGCAACAGTATTGGTTCCTTCGGCTGTTGCATTAACCCCTATAGTGGAGCCTAATTTCTGTCCGGCCCGGACATGTGCTGAAAGATGCTGCCATCCATACCATCCCTGGGCAGAATCCATACGACATGCGCCTTGCCCGCTTAAATATTCATACACAATCTGTTTTGTAATATGTTCTGACGCATCGTAATTAAACACCCATCCCACTAACGGGCCAGTTAAAAAGCTAGGCCTATTTGCCGCTGCACCACTGTCATAATAAAATCCGTTTTTTGTGACAGTGTTCCAATCTCCTACTAGGATTGCTTGGTTATATAAAGTTTGCAAATTTTTGTTGTCATCAAAATTGACTTCACTTGCGGAGTGACTGTGCTCTGTTTCGGCTTTTGATTCTAAGGCAGCGTCAATGATATCCATATTTCCGTTTTGGTCGGCCACATTGTAGAATTCGCTGTCAAGTGGTTTTTTCAGATTGTAATTTGGAGTATAATTTGCCATTAGTTCATTACCTCATTTCTCAATTGTTCATGGGTAAAGGCGGAAAGCTCAGAATGAGTATAAGGGGTGAGTTCTTCGTGGGTGTTGTAGAGCTGGGAGAGATCAATGACAATGTTTTCCGGAACAACCCTATGGAGCATGGCGTCCACATCGTCAAAGTTATTTTTTGCCGCGAGCCCTATTTTCACAACGAGAATATAGCTTTCTTCTGCAATTTCAGCCGAATAATTACCCGCACCACACAGGGATTCCAAAATAGTACGCAATTGTTTTAAACTGTAGGGGAGTTGTTCGTTAAGCCGGGTCAGGATGCGAAAACGGCGATCATCTAAGCTATCTGTCCCCTTGGCATGAATTCCCAATATCTTTTCCCATCGGGATATTCCCAGGTTTCCAGCAGTAGAAATAAACTGATTGTCCAGCAGATCATCTGCCGCGCTCCACGCAGTTTCAAATTCCGGTTGTTCCCCACCCATAATCCCTTGAAATTCTGCATAATCCCTCACCACATAAGGAAGATAGTTTATCAGTTGCCTATCCATTTCTATCCCCCCTTTATATACCAGCGATGGAAGCGGTAGTCGGAGTAACTGTCCCCAAGATAGGAATATGGTCAATCTCCAAGGTACAATTGGCGGCGGCCCCGTTGATTTTGGTATCGGCAATATCAAGAATTCCGCTAATATCTAATATCCTGCTTTCAATTTGACTAATTCTCACTACAAGAGCTTGCTGTTGATTTGACCACGATTCGGCCAGTTCTTTAAAATATCCTTCTACCGCTTCTTCCACATAGGTCTCAACGTCGTCCCAGCTCCATCCACTTTCATAGGTCAAGGTAAAAGATAAATTGATGGTCTCATCCTCTACCCCTTCCACCTTGACTACATGCCCAATGGGGGCAACTCCCACACCCTCACCCGCATTTTGTGTGGGGTCAATTGTGGTCTGTACCAACTCAACCAAGGATGGGGACGGGGTTGAAAATGTACTGTCGATTATCACTAACTTGACAGTTCCCCCTACGGTCAGATAATTGTTATCAGCCGCATCAAAGACAGCGTTTAGCCAACTCAATATCTCACCTGTAGCTCCCGACCCCTGTATCCAGCTTTCCGTTCCATCAGGAGGAACGAGTTCAGAAGGTTTTATCGCCCCATTCCAAACCGGATATACCTTTACGCCGCCTACTCCTGGAATAGCGCTGACTTTTTCGATATAATCGATTTGGTTGCCTCCAAACGCCTGTGCGTTGAGGCTATTAAAATACCGTTGTCGAAAAGCTTCTGTGTCTTCTTCATCTTCCCCTGGAATCAATAGTGCGGTGATGGTACAGCTTTCAAGGCCTGCGACATATTCAATGGGGATGACGGCATCGCCATAATCGTTGCCAGCTTCCCCGGGAGTTTCACAGGTAATTTCATATTTACCATCCCCCACATTTTTAGACACATAATAGTTAAGAGCTCCAATGGAAAATCGGGTATTCATCTCCAATGAAAGAGTAGATGGAGTAATCGTCATTTCCAGTACAGCAGGACTAGCCGGGTACGGAGAAAGTCCCCGCTCCGATGCTCTCAATATGAGATAATCCCTGCTGGCGGTATCGGCGAATGTCTCATTGAGCACGGTATCCAGAGCGATATAGAGGTTTTGCAATTCTACTGCCGCCGGCGCGTTGCCGAGCCACACGAGGGAACCTTCGCGGGTGTCCAAATTGCTGTTGATCGACAAAGCCTTTTGGAGCATCCTTTGAAGCAGAATTTCATAGGTTATATTTTCGTACATCAGATTTCCACCTCCGTTTCTGTATCGATTGAACCAAAAATGCTGACCACTGTAAAGGTAGTCAGCACTTTCTTTTTGTTCACTTCAAATTTGAAGTTTTCCACCGCTGTAATCCGGTCATCTTGAAGTAAAGCTTCCCGAATCCGGCGCTCAATTTCCGCGATACAAAAATCGATTGGTTGCCCGATCAGCCCATGAAGTTCAACTCCGTAATTCCAACTGTATATCAGCCATTCATACCGCTCCACATTCAATATCAGGAAAACCGCCTGTTTGATCGCTTCTACCTCATCGATTATCCCAGAGATTGTTTTGGTGGCATCGTGCATTTGAAATGTCCGGCTAGGGCGGATGGAAAAGGTAAAATCCTGCCTCAAATCGTCTTGAACCTGCGGTATCATAATATTTTATCCCCCTTTGCAGCTACGCGGGATATACCCGGTCTATTACTACAAATTTTTTGCCCTTTTGCACCCGCGCCAGCAATACCTGTTCCCCTACTGCAAGTGCATTGTGAACAAAAAAGGTTTTCCGCCCCAAATAGTCGTGATTGTGGGATGCAAAAGATTCTTCCCCACTGCCGCCTGACCGGTTTTCAGTGGTATGATTGACTGTCATATCCATCTCAAAATCGGTGACATTGCGGGTAAGGATCAACATTTTTTCAGAGTAGATTGCTTTTTGATCTACCTGAATTTTTAACGGGGAAGTGGAAATCACTTTTCCGAATAGCAAGTGCACCGGCTTTCCCGCCTCTACCGCTTCCACTGCTGCCCGCTTAATGGGGTCTGCTAAACTAGGCAATAAATTCCCCTCCTATCAACGTCAAATCCATCAGGTGTTCCTCTCCATTCAAAGTGTGGATTACCTTTTCTACCACCATGTAATTTTGCGTGGTAATATCCCCAAGGTCTAAAGCAACGACTACCGCGCTTCCCGCTCTGACCCGAGGGTCCCCAAATGCATTCTTTACTGTCAGCTTCCTTGTCTTTTGATCGTAGAGTTTTAACAGCGCGTCCGCCTTTGCGGCGGCTCCGGTGGCAGTCTGTACATCTTCAAAATACTGCAAAACGCCCCATTCGTTCATCTTGTCTCCATCCTGGGCGACATACAATTCCCGCTTTCCGCTTTCTTCATTGTTGTAGGACAGTTTAATTTTGTTATAGGTCTGTTCGTCTATGCTGGATTCATAATCAAAACTTTCTCCCGTCTCTTGGCTAATCAATAGGTTCAGCTTCATGGAATTGATGTTTTTAAGGGTGAGTTTGCCACCGTCGTCGTATAGCACAAACAATTGACCGGTATTCAGCAAAGTTTCATCCAAGGAATTTTGTATCATGTCGAACAGCGTTTGATTTTCCTCCACAATGGTTTCCAAGGTGTATCCGGTGTCCTCTATGTTCCCCAGGTTCAATCTAAAGTCCATGGCCAAACGTTTGATTAAGTCCGACGCCTTTAACCCCTCGGCGATAAAGGTATCTTTATTTTTCAAATACCTGGTTTGGTCATATGCCGTTACATCAATGGTGGCATCGCCAGCAGTCCGCTTTTTGGTAAAGACAAAACCGTAAAACATTGTCGTGCCATTTACAGTCAACTTGACAGGATTCCCCTCTTGAAAGTTTAACGTATCATCCTCCACAACCGTAAAATCCAGCTTGCCGGGCACACCCTTCCGTTCCAGCGAAAGCTTTATCCCTTCTTCCACTGCGGGATAATATATGGTAGAGCCATTTTGAATCAGTAATTCAGCCATTAGGCCCGCTCCTTTCACGAGGGCATTGTCAGAACTTGTCCGGGGTAAATCAAATTGGGATTTTTGATTTTATCCCGGTTTAAGTCATAGATTTCGGTATACCGTGCTCCATTCCCCAAATACTTTTTGGCGATATTCCAAAGACAATCCCCGGATTTTACGGTATAGGTGGTTTCCTTGGGCGCCTGGGAGGTTTCCCGCTTTGGTTCTTCTACTGCGGCCGTTGAGGTGGCCTCGGGAGTGGCAGGAGGGCTTATTTCGACGGTTTTTGTCCCATAGGGCTTATACTGTTTCAGCTTCATCGTCACCGTTATGTCAAATCCCTCTTTGACGTCATCCGTAATTTGGTAATCTTCCAAACTCACGGTCATATTGGTATAGAACAGCTTTTCCCCGTTGGGCCGGTCTCGGTTTAGAATCCATTGGAACGACTTTTTCCCCGTTTTCAGTTGTTCGAATTTTCCCAGGTAGTATTCAGCGGGTTGTACCTCTCCACTGCAAAAGGGGTAGGGCGATTGTGGCAACACCAGGTCAAAACTGATTTCTGTCAGTCCTGCCGATTTCAGGATGTTGATTTCTTCCCCGCTGATGAGAGTTAACGTCTTATTCTGGGATGTGATTTTAACCGTTACTTTTTCGGGGGTGATGGGCATGAGCACACCATCCAGATACATTTTATACGCCATTACGCATGCACCCCCTCCGCTGATACGAGAACTTCTTCCGCTAGACGTTCCCCGAGGGCATTCACAACGCCGTCAAGGTCCATATTGGATGCCAAGTGGTTTGTGATACCGCCCATGTCGATGCGAACTTCTGCGGTGGTAAACCGATTAATAGCTTCCCTTTCCGCTATGTCACGCAGGTATTCCAAATCCTCTTCGGAAATTTCCAGGGAATCATTCATAGCGGCGGTATTGCCTGCGGTGTCGCCTGTGTTATTGTAGATACCGTCCAACGTATTTCCCATGTTGTAGGCGTCTGTAAGCCCAAAATTACTTAACCCGTCAGCGGCTCCCAGGCTATCCATAGAAGAAAAGTCAAAAAATCCAGAAACTGAATCTGCCACGCCATCGCCCCAAGAAGCACCGGATTTATAAGCGTCAGAAGCCCATCCACTTTCGAATGCATCATATGTGGACATTCCTTCGTTAAAAGCGTCTGAAACACTCTTGAATTCCCGTGTACTTCCATAGGCCTCGGCGGATTTGGCAGCATATTCATTTGCTTTGTTGGTAATACCAGAATAATCAAAATCTATAAACGGTAATTTATTCAGGCCTTCGCAGATACCAGCAACAACATTCAGAGCCGTGGATAGGAGGTTATAGAACCATCCTTGAACATTTGCAATTACGTTATGAAAAGCTGTTCCAATATTAGAACAACAGGCGCCTAAAGCGTTCCAAATACCTAAAGCAATATTTGCTACAGAAAGTCCAAGATTTTTAAAGAAAGAAATCACGACCATAACACCGCCGCAGATCACTCCAAATCCACTATCTGCAATTCCAGTAAATTTAGCAACTGCCGCACAAACCGCATAGATAATTGCAATCAAAGCAATGATTAAAATAATAATCCAAGTAAGGGGACAAGCCATTAAGGCGGCGTTTAGACCTGCTTGTGCCCCTGTTGCAGTCGTTGTAGCTGCAGCTTGCGCTAATGTAGCTCCTGTACTTAATGCGCTTCGTGCTGCGGATATTGCTGATAATGTATTGCTTATTGTCTGTATGGTGTTATATACAAACAGGATCGTTTTTAATACTGCATATGCCGCTGCTACACCTAAGATAATCGGGGCTATCCAAGACCAGTTATCAATAACTACAGAAGCAATCATAAGAAATAATTCGAAAACCCAAGTGGCCATTTGAGCAACTCCGGCTAACCCATTTATTAATCCGTCAACGACCTGGTTAAATTGAGAACTATTGCCTATCTCGTTAATTCGGGAAAGGATTGGAGCAAAAATGGACAGTGCCTTATTTTTCATCGAAGTCCATATTTGTGCCCAGGTTTTAGGCATGTTCTGAAATTTTGCTTCGATTTCATCCGATGCGGCAAACATGGCGTTTTTAACGATGGTAGAGGTTATTTGACCCTCCGCCGCCATATTCCGAATTTGTCCGATGGGAACATCGAGGTAATCTGCTATACTTTGTACAATTCCTGGAGCTTGTTCAAAGACACTGTTTAGTTCCTCGCCTCGTAGAACGCCTGAGGCCATCGCCTGGGTAAGCTGAACCATAGCGGCCTGCTGCTCCTGTGTATTGGCACCGCCAATGACAAACTGTTTGTTAATAAGTTCTTGGAAGGCGATGACTTCATCCATACTGCCAAAGGCGTCTTTGGCGTTTAATCCCAACTTGGCTATGGAGGCGGCGGCATCCATATATCCAGTTCTGGAACGCTGGGCAGAAGCCATAACCTTCTGTTCTAATTCTTGTAAAGAACCGCCGTCGTCAAATTGAATCATTGCATTATTCAGCCGGGCGTTGGTATTGGTGAATTGATCGGAAATATTTAAAACTTTTTTGCCGCCAACTATGATCGCCGCCACAGAGGCAACGCTCTTTAACTTATCCCAAAGGCCACCTGCCGCCGAAGTGCCGCCCTTAATTTGATTGTTAAATCTTTTCTGTTGTGATTCAGCATCCCGGATATTCTGCTCAATGGAATCAAATGCAGTGGCAGCCTTCGCCAGCTCTTCCCGTGCATCACGGATAGCAGAAGTATCAATAGCACGGCTGGAAGCACTTTGCATTGCCTCAAAGCTGTTCAGGACAATATTAATGGCCTTGTTCATGCTTCTTAACGGAGCAGTTACACCGTCATACAGGGCAATAGCGGTTTTGATTGTCGCCACAATATTCCCCCTTTCTCAAAAAATTCAATAAAAAAGCACACCAACATGTAGCTGGTATGCTTGAATATTGAAACGAAAATATTCTCAAGATATTTATAGAATTATTGCATATAATACTATTGACAAACCATTATATTATAATTATAATATAATTATGGATGAAATTAGATTTGAATGGGATGAAAATAAAAACGAAATCAACAAGAAAAAACATAAAATCTCGTTTGAGGAAGCACAAACGGTATTTTATGATGAAGAGGCCCTATTGATTGACGATCCAGAGCATTCACAGGAGGAAGAACGATTTATTATTTTAGGCCTTAGTAAAAAGGCCAATCTGCTTGTGGTGTGTCACTGTTATAGAGCTTCCGACACAGTCATTCGGATTATATCCGCACGAAAAGCAACCAAATCAGAAACAAAACAATATTTGGGATGAGGTGAACAGAATGAAAGCTGAATATGATTTCTCAAATGCAAAAAAAAATCCATACGCCAAAAAGCTGAAAAAGCAGATTACCATTAATATCGACAGCGACACAATCGATTATTTCAAAGCACAGTCGGAAAAATCGGGGATTCCATATCAAACGCTTATCAATCTGTATCTTGCAGATTGCGCTGCGAATAAAAAGCAACTACGAGTGTCTTGGAATTAAATAATTTGAGGACGGCAAATAAACCGTCCTCTTTCTTTTTCCAACAAAATACCCACCTTCTTTTCAGAGGGTGGGTTTATAATTATGGTATTAGTTCTTCCCCATCAAAAATACACGAAGTGATAGTCCCATCGAGAGTAAACTTGATCTGAAACTCACTTCTTAGCTCTGCCCCGAAACTATTTTGGGAATCCACATACGACTGCGCTACAATCTCGTCAGGGGTTTTCCAGATATTCCATTCATTAATTGAAGGGAATTTTGCTGTCGACGGAGATTTTAATATCGACTTGATGGCCTCCTGAGACGCGTACTGAACATCGGATTTTTCATCAATCGTCATCGTAAAATCGCTGAGTTTTAAAAGCTGCTCGCCATTTTGATATAAATAATAATCCGCATATTTCAAAGTATCCATTTGATGGTCATGCGTGGTATACATAATGACGTTAGCGCCTTCTTTAGTTTGAATGCGGTACCCCCAGAGGCTATCATGATCCAACAACTGGTCATAAATCATGGTCACCGGCTCAATCTCGCAACTGTCAAGTATATCTTCGAGAATTTGGGCTTTGTCATTACTTGCTTTAGTTACAGAAATGATTTGATTCAAAGTATTGCTTTGTGTTCTACTTGGCTGATCGCCAATAGTCTTTACGACCATAACCACTGAAAAAACTGCAATTCCAAGAAATACAAGAAAAGCAATCAAACAGCCATATCTCTTTTTACGGGGTGGTTGCCAAGCCTGACCAGGCGTGGGCGGTACATTTTGGGTCTGAAAGGAAGGAGGAACCGGCTGGTCCTGTGCGGCCGTCTTTGCTGCTTCATCATTAGATGGTGTTCCACACTCGGGACAAAATTTTGCTTCTCCAATCTCTTTTCCGCAATTTTTACAATACGCCATAAACACCAACCTCCTCTATTTGATACTTCTATTGTACATATTTGGAAATTTTTGTCAAATAGTTTTAGAAAGTTAGTGTTTCCGTCGTGATTTTCTTTCCAATTCCTTTTGTTTCTTTTTCTCGTTTTCCACCTTGACTTCGATTGCAGCGATGATAAAAGCTTGTTCCTGACGGTCGAGGGCGAAAAATTGGGAAGGAAGCATATGTAACTCATGAAGGCAATAGTAAGCGATGTTGGCTTCTCCATCGCCTTCCTTGATTAGTTTTTTGCTTCATCGACCTTTTCCTGAATGCCAGAATCAAAACCGCAAATCCTTTGAATTTGTTCAATTAAATTTGAATACTCACCCGCAGTGAGCATTGTTTTTAGCAGGTTGTCCGCGCCCATAACGCCATAGCTGTCCTGGAGCTCCTTGTCGTTTAGATTCGGAAAAACGGTACAGGCCACCGCCAGCCTGCCAAGATACATATTGGCATCTGTCTCCATCTGATACTGATTCTTCTTACCTGGAATTGGAACCCGCTTGGTGCAGGATTTCCGAAGTTCCTCATCTTCAGTGCTGGTAACCGCCCTTATTTCCCATTGCATTGGAATGGCTTTGCCGGTTTCTGGGTCGATTTCATCAGATAAAAAGCGATTGGAAACAGTTATTTTCTCATTTTCTACTTTAAGCGCATTTTTTGATAAAAAAGCTGATAAACTCATTAAAAAATCCTCCTATAACTTTTAAATAAAAAATCCCGGCCTGATGATATACACCAGGCTGGGATTACTTCTTTTACATTCCCGCCAGCAAAGAAAAGGTTTCCGGCAGTTCAAAGTCCTCAAAAGTGAAGTCCATATCCTCATCCAAATATTCGGCATCAGCGTCAAATTTGGCGAGGATTCCACCGTCGATGTTGCAATCTTTTAAAATAACGGTTTGGCGTCCAACAGAGGAGGTCGGGTCTTCGTTGGTAATCTGGATATCAAAGTAAACGTCCTGCCCGGTGTCCTTATACCTTTTCATCATCTCGCGGAAAATACTGGTGTTGTAGTGGAAAGTGGCGGAACCGGTGCCGCTCCAACTGGTGGACTTATTCCCCTTACCGGTTTTGCCTAAAATGGGTACTTCCGTTTTATTCTTTTCAAAATTGGCCTCAATGTTAATTGCCTGCATAAAGTTATATCGATTGCCATCAATGGTCACGTAACACTCCGCAAGGGAAGCGGATACGGCGTCTCTGGCACTCATTACACTAGACATTGTATCACCTCTTTCTTACTGGACATAAACAGTCATATAGAGCTGTGTCATGGCGTTGACAGGAGTGATATAATCTGTCACCAATACCGACTTTTTAGTATCGCCCTGCTGTACCGTCACATTGTCCCCGCTAAAGTCCTCAATAGCCCGGATGGTTTGCAGCTCTTGATGATGTTTGACAATATCATTCCAAAGGGAGATCCGGCCCGACGCATCGTTGGGAACTTTCCCCAGGTATTTTTCCGCAAACAGCACCGCTATGTCATTGGCGACTTGGTCTAATACCCGGATAGTCTGGTTGCTGGAAAAATCGCTGGACTTTTCATCGGTCACCGAAACAAAGGTATTAATGTCCTCTAACACAACCACTTTTTCATTGACTAAATGGAACATGAAAGAGCCCTCAGTGATTCCCGCTTCCAGTTCGGTTTGGGTGTAATCAGTATCTACCGCATACTCCCCGTCATAGGCCATGTTGGTAGCGGACTGGTTTACCGGGGTGCCCGCAATTACCCCCGTCACCCAGGGAATCAAATCGGCGTTGTTCGTCTGCCCCACAATGGTGTTTTTCAAGCTAACAACGCCCTCATAATCGGCCAAGGTACGGAACAGTACGCATTGAAATTTCTTTCCCACATCATCCCGCATCCGCTTGCAATAAGCGGAGAACAAGCCGGTAACTGTCGAATCCGTCGACAGGCAGCCCATGGCGTTGAAGCTGTAGGCTTCCATTTTGTCCAAATATGTTTGATAGGCCGCGTCTTCCACTTCCCCATTTGTACCGCTTGCCAAAGGAGTGGAGGCGGTAGCGGTGATACTGGCCGTGGTGATAAAGTCCACATAATCATTGTTTTTCAGGTCGGACATTTTAGAAATCCCCTTTTGTAAGTCCACTTGAAGGGTATCTAAATAGGTCGCCACGTCATACAATTTCGCTTCCGATTGACTATTTTCATTTTCTGTGATGACGATCTTTAAACTGTTCCCGCGCGTGCCGGGATACTTTGCATTGGCATAAGTGCAGGTTGCTTTGGTACCGCCGCTGTTGAGCCGGAAGAAATAAACCTTTTGGGCATGTTTAAACACTTCCCGCATGGGTTTTAGCTTATCGTCGGTATATGCATATCCGAAAATCTTTTGGGAATTTTTCTGAAAATCCCCGATTTCTACCGATATTACTTCACCCTCCGGGCCCCAGTCCATATCTAAGGGGAGAGTGGCGATCCCTCTGTCCGATAGGGCCGCGCTGGCATTTCCCACCGAAACAAAATTGATGTATGTTCCGGGCAGGATTTTATTTTGCGTCAAAAAGGTGCCTCCGCCAAGGGCCATATTACTTCACCTTACCTTTCTTGCTCATAAATGATGAAATCAGTTCGTCTACTTGTTTTTCGGTGTATCCTTTTCCGTCCTTCAACAAAACCGACAGCAAATCGCGCCGGGCGGCATATTTGTCGAATGTCAAAATACTTTGCTTTGTAAACTGTGGCGGTGATGTTGCCGGACTACAATTTTCCGCATCCTCAACCGGTTTGTTCTTTTTGGCCGCGGCCATATTATCATCCCTTTCTCTGTTCCATTTCGAGTATTTCCATATAGGTTTCATCGGTGCTTTTTCTCATTGGAAGATTGAAATTCACAAAAAAGTGAAGAACATTATCCACAATTTCATAGCTTACGCTTGTTCCATGGAGAAGGTCGCCGTTGGGAAGGGTAATAAAGTCTAAAGCCTCCATCATCCGTTCCGCCACGGCAATCATCTCTGCATTTTTACCGGTGGAGGTTGGAAAGTACTGAATATCAAATGGGTTTCGCTTAATATACCGCGTTCCCATCATGGGAGTGACCTCCGGTTTCAAAACAGCAATAAAAAAACAGGGTTCTTTTAATCCCTGTTCCACATCGTTTTGAAAGATTTCGTATCCATCTCCAAAAGCGGCATTCAACGCCATGGAAATACCCTTGACAATCTCATTTAGCATCGAAACACCCCTTTAGAAATTGATAGAGTTTCTTTTCCAACAATTTCGGCGCTTGATACTCCAATTCCTGTGTGGAAATTGTCAGCATGTAGCGGCCTGGTACCCAACTTTGCTTTAGCACCATTCCCCCCTCTGCGCCTGGGTCATACACAAAACGGTCCCCCTCCCAATATCCGGGAATGAAACGCCCCGGCTGCTGACGGTGCCCGTACTCAACATAGGCGGCATAGACGAGGTTGTTTACAACGGAAACAACATATTGATTGCCCCGGCGCTCCAAGGGCAACACCGCCCAGGCATCTCGTAAAGTCCCGTACACAACCGGTGTCCTCTTTACGACCTTGCTCAGCAACCGTCCTGCCAAATCATTCGCTGCTTGCCGGCAGAATTTATCAAAGTCAGCGGTCATCAGCTTTTCTATCTTTTGGTTTAGCTGTTGTAGTTGCCTGTAGTCGCATTTACCCCATCTAGCCATCACGCATACCCCTTAAAGGGAACAAGCTGTATTTCTTGATGGTCGGTAAACACGCCCGGTTCCCCGCTCTTAGAGTAAACAAACTCCCGTTGGAGATCATTAAATCGCCTGACAACGATTTTGCAGCCGGAGGGAATCTCCACGTCAGAAGACAGGAACAGTTTGACGCTTTGAGCCTTGACGGCAACAGGGTCCCCTTTATTTTCCGACAGGGTTTCAAAGGACAGCTTACAGGGCTGGTTTTCTAAAAGCGGAGATTCTACAAAATCGGTCAGTTTAGTTTGAGGGTCGGTGACTTTCTTTTGCCGGTAAATAGTACATCGGTCTTTCCACAGCCATTCCAGGGCTTTTCTGTGCCCGCTCACCATACAAGCCTCCTATAACGGTAAAAATTATTTGTCTGACCGTTAATCAAATAGTCGATTAAGCCATCCAGCCGTTGTTCAGGGGTTGTATTGCCGTCCCCAATCGCAAAGGTGATATTGGTGTCCCCCTCCTGAATCTGTTTTACCGCCGCTTCCAAATCAAAGCCCTCCAAACTCCCCGTTCCCTTTTTCGCTCTCAAATACTCGCCGACAGCCATGTAAACAGCCGTGCTTTGTAACCCTTCTGGCACTTCCTCCAAATTGGTCATGTTTTTAATCCTCCACTGGACATTTGTTACCACGATATCCAATAGAGGATCGGTGTCGGCCCCCGTTACGCCAAGGGCCAGCAACATAGAAACCACTTCTTCACGCAACAGGGTTCACCGCCTTTCCATTAACCCAAGGACAGGATACGGGCAATCGGAATCGCCTTATGATTGATATAAGTCCTCTGAGAGGCAGTGGTCTCGCCACTGTGTACCAGTGTCCAGTTGGAGCCGGTTTCCAATTCTGCATCCGTTGGGGAAAGTTTAGCTTGGCTTTTCTTCTCATAGCTAATTCCATAGGGGCTAAACACCTTGCGTTGACGCATATAGAGGGTATCTACACCGCCATTTGTCTTAGGATCGCGAGCCATTTCATAAGGAACCTTGGCACCAATATCTTCATAAGAAATTGCACCATTTCCCATAATGTAAGTAGTATACTGTGTAGCGGGAACCACATAATCATTGGCCGCCAGGGTTTTGGTGCCAAAATACGGGGTAGCCTCGGAAAGATTAATCTCCCCATCGGTAGCGTCGGAAGCAACCACTTTCAAAGCACCGGGAGTATCCGCGTCGGCATCAGCATAACCGGTCGCAAGAGGAAGATCATCATCTACAATTACGGTGCGGCCGTTCCAAGTAGCAAGGGTAAGATCGCGCTGAATTCCATCTCCGTCCGTCTGCTTCATGAATTCCAGCAGCTTCATGTTTTCCAAATTGGTCGCAACGTCGCTGTGCATGAAAACAAGGGTAAATTTCTTTTTGTTTGCCCCACATGCTTTGTTAATCACGCTGTTTAGAGTAGTGGCATCCATATTGCCGTAAACCGTGGCGCTGTGTTTGTCCAAAAATTCTTTGTTTTTGGTATCGGTTGTAGGCATGGAAAAAATGCCTTTTAGGATGGAGAGCAGGGTTTTCTGATCCAGGGTGTCCTTGTATTCGGCGACCTGCGCAGAAATATTACCCATGAAATCCACTCCACCGGTAATGTCATAACTGAAATCTTTTTCAGTCCACGCCTTTGCCCGGCCAATTACCACCATCCCCTGCTCAAAGGTCTTGGTAGAAGTGGCGGAGATATCGGTTTCGCCATCGTAGTTCACCGCATCCCCATCTAGCAAGCCGCGCATCGCAAGGCGGGCATAAGCGGTGCCGTTTTGGCTGGTAAATACGTCCCTGATATCGGGATTTCCGGCCAAGGCACGGGATTTTTTCAATTCATTCAGGGTCAAATTGGGAATACGGTCAACTGTGTACTTAAATGCTTCGGGATTAAAAGATTTTGCGTCAAATTTGCTATCTGCCATTAATGATACATCCTTTCTGTAATTTTAACTGGTTTACTCCAAACTAGCTTCCGGGTTTTCCTCTAAATACTTACAAAGCTCATCGTAAGACATTTTAGAAAGGTCTGCCCCGGTCGGCTGATTGTGTGTGTCGCTTCTTTCAGCGGCTTTCGCCCCTTTAAACTTGGCCCTGTCAGAGCTGTCAAACAAAAAGGCCGTATCCTCGCCTTTTACTAGCTTGCCAATCTCGTCGTCAAGCCCCTTTACTGTACCATCCTCGGATAATTCCGCTTTGGCCAAAAACTCCGATAACAGAGCTTTGACAGCGGTGTTGTTCTTGGCCTTTGCATGGGCAAGCGCCATGTCGACGGCATTAGAAATTTTTAGAGCTTTGATTTCATTGGCGTGGTCTTTGTCCTTTTGTTTGTTTGCTTCCTGTAGGGCAATGATTTGGCTTTGAAGGTCCGTATTGGCACCGGCGGATTCCTTCAATGCTTCAATCTGCCCGTCCCGTTCGGTGACCTGGGCTTTCAAGGCTTTATTTTCTGCATTTAGCTCGTTAAACCGCGACTTGGTGACAAAGGAGCCGTCCAGCCCTTCCATCACCTTATCAGCCTGTTCTTCGGTTAAGCCCCACTCCATCAGCTTTTCTTTTGTCATAGTGTGTTACCTCCATCTCAATCCTTTTTTTCCGTGGGTTAGGAACCACGATGATTACCGGTTTTGTTTACCGCCCACCCCGGGAAACGGCGATTTGGGTATGAAAAAACCACTGCCGGTCAAAACCGGAGTGGTTCAGTCATCAATATTAGGATATATAAGTAAAGGAGCCATGTTTCCATAGCCCCTTAAAGATGGGCTTTGGCAGGCGTGCCATTCTCCTGCATCTCTCAGGGTTTCCCCTTGTCAGTACCATCGGCGTGTGGTTGACACGAAAGTTTACCACCTCAAAGCCCATTAAAAATATAGAAAAGAAGGACTCTTTGACCGGAGCGTCACAACCGGCATCTCTTTTGCCCATCACCAAAAAGGCATGCGGCGTATGGGAACGCATTTTCCACCTCAAAGAATCCTTCCTTATCTTATCTAAAGTATATCAGAATTATTCCCACTTGTAAAGAACCCTTTTGTTTTTCACATTCTTGTTCCAAGTAGTTTCCCCGATATGCCAGAAGGATAAAATAGAATTACGATATTCAGCGGGATCATTTTCCACCTTCACCCGCAAAATCACTTTGAATTTTTCCCCATTTTCTTTAATTTTCTTTAAAATCACACCGGTATTGGGTTTATTAGCTGCCAATATGTAATCAGGGTCTTTCAAAATTTCTGCAATATATTTGATATACCGCTCATAATCTCCGGGATGCCGCTCTTTGATATGCTGAATCCGTTCATCCGTGATAATCACTTCATCGGTGGTTATATCATCTGTAATGCAACGGTATTTTTCAATATCTATGTGTCCTACTGTCTGAACACCGAAATTTTCACTTTTCTTTTTACCTGCTGTTTTTATAGTACTGCCAACAGCTGCCGAAGTCAATCCGTCTTTTACGCCATCTACAAAAGCCTTTTTCCATTGGGTAAAGGTCATGTTAGCAGGGATATAGTAAACTTTGCCTTCTGCGTCGCGTGCAGCCCGCTCTCCATCCATATCATCGTAATGTGGGCATGTTGTCCCCCTACAATTTGGATGCCATGGGGGCACCGTCACGCCGGGCTCATATTGCGATAAGGGGATTACCTTGCCGTCAAGCTCCCCGCACACTGCACAGGTACGGGAATCCAGCGTTTCCACAATCTCAATCTGCTCTACTCCCAAATCCCGGTACATTTGCAGTTTGGAAGTGGCGTTGAAATAGCTCGTCTCGGTGTGGACAAGCCTTCTCGCCTTATATCGGGAAGTCCCGAACTTCTTTTGAATGGCAGTAATCGCTTTTTCCGGGGAATCTCCCCGCAACATTCCTTGAATTAGTTCCTTGTTTACGGTATCTACCAGTTCCGCTTTATTGGTCCAACAGCGATCCCGGAATGTTCTACTGTCCGTTGTCCAGGGCTTCGAAAGCAGGGTATCCAGCTTTTTTTGATTCAGTGCTGTAATGTCCCATCCGAGGCCAATCCCCTTCTGGATTTCAAACGCCCCTTGGGTGTACCCATTGGATATTAACTGCCTCATTAGATTGTCAATCCCGTCTACCTGATTCCCATATAGTAGTTCAATCTGCTGCTGAATCTGCATTTGGACAGCTTCCAAGCGGCTGACATGAAACCGGGCAGAGGCGTTTTCCAGCTTTTTTACCCACTCCGGCGAAAGGTTCTGCTTCTGGGCGGCCTTTACATACTGGTCCACTGTCCATTTGAATTCTTCAAGCTGCCCTGTGGTCAACAACTTTCTTGCATCGGATAAGCTGATCTGGTTATTCACTGCGAAGCGTCCATACCACGCTTCTATCTCTTTTTGCACAGACAATTGGGCCTCTAAGTATAGTTCTTCAAGGCTTTGAAGATATTGATCGCTTTGTTTATGGGCCGCTTCTTCCAGAATGGCGAACCGAGCCCGCCAATACTCTGCATTTTTCACGGTCGGGCTGGTCTCCTTTCTATATGGTGCCGGGGAAGGGAATCTAACCCTTAACCGGGAAGGAGGTAACCCGGTCCCGCCCTATTGTGCCCCGGCATATTAAGGGCGAAAATTATACTTCCTTGCCCTCTTGGCTTTTAGTATCATTTGAATTTCCAAACGCCCCGGCGTATTCCTCAATGGAAACCTCTTTTTCCTTTTGAAGTCGTTTCAGTTCCATTTCAACATCAGTAGTCCAGGGATGTTGTTCCACTAGGGTTTCATTGGAAAGGATGCCGACAGAATTTTTGATATTCTCTATGGTCTGTCCTTCATCCATCAGCATATCCCGGTTGAAAACAATGGTAACATCGTCGGAATAGTCGCCCAGTCCTCTATTGGCAAAATCCCGGTTTACAAACCAAATCAGATCATCAAAGGCCGCCTGAAACTCTGTTTCCATGCCGTTTGCGTCCAGGTCTATATCACTGTACATGCTCTGTATATTCATTTGGTTGGGATTGTTTCCTAGCCGGTCATCCTTGGCATTATATCCACGGGCATTTTCAATCAACTTGTCCTTAAAGAGTTTCAGAATAGAATTAAAGTTATCCGAATTGATTTCAACAGTTAGGGCATCCACCCCACCATCTTCCCGTACTTTAACAGCACCATAGGTGGCAAGATTATGGCGAAAATCATCAAGGTTTACGCCATCATAGTTCTTTATGATGAGAATAGTGTTTCTCGCGTCCTCCTGCATATTGTTTTCAAAGTCCGAAAGCATGGTGTTAATTCCATCTTGAAGGGGTTTTACCCTGCGAATCAATGGAATTTCTTGTTTGTTATACTTAAACGGGATTAAAGGTATCCGCTCCCAATTCAATTCAATGGTTTTTTCCCCGTCTTCCACACTGAAATAGTTTTCATGTTCTCCCAACAGCACATCAGGGATTAAGGTGGTGCCGTCGTACTCATACCGCCAAATCCCATCCTGTTTGAAAATCTCCACCCGCTCTACAATTTCTTTGCTCTGTCCGTTCCAAACTTCTTGAGGATAAAGCCGCGCCGCACAGTCAAGAGAGGTATGTTCATCGTCTGCCCAAAATGGGAGGATTTCATGGGCGGGAAAGTGTTTAAAGGTCAATGCCCCATCGTCTCCATAGTAAGGAAACAACCAGCCAATCCCACCCTTTAAAGCGTCTTCACAAACATACTTTAATAGCCGGTTAAACTGTCTGTTAAAGACCTGCGCCAACAAGTCAGAATAGGTTTTGTTTTCACAGGTCAAAGTGAAGGGTTTGCCTACAAGGTAATTGGTCTTTTGGTCCACCATTAGCGCAAATTGATTGTCCACCAATCTATTGTTTGGCAAATTATTCACTTCTTTTAGTTTACCGCCTTCTCCAATGACTGTACGCTTACGACGAAGAATATCATGGTATCCGTCATAGTATGCTTCGCCCACAAGCTGCTCTTTCCGTTTTTTACTTTCTTTCCATTCCGCTATCTCAGCGGCAAAAAATTGGAGTTCCGTCATTCCCGTATATCCGCCCATTAAGATTAAGCGATTAATCCGGTCAGTTTCAGTATATAAAGGCACGGCCTATCACTGCTCCTTTAGCAAGTTTATCGTTTTTATGTAAAACTAAATGTCTCGCCCTTTGAATACCTCTCACACGCATACCTAACGGCGTCAATCGTGTGATTGTCCTTATCAGGGAATCCACTCTTGAAATTTCCTTCCCGGTCTCTTTCCAACTCATAGCCTGTGAATTCACGCGCAGTCTCAGGGCATCGAGCGGGGTCTATGACAATCTCAGTGAGGTTTTGCAGCCAGCTAATTCCATGTTCGATGCTCCCCGGCCCCTTCTTGGCTGCCACAATGTGGATTCCCCGATCCCGCAGCTCGTCGTTTGACCGGGGTTCTGCGCTCTCGGCTGTCACAGGTTCATATAGTTTGTTTTCTGCCTTAATTTCATGGGCGATTTCTTCAAACTTCGCCCGAAATTTATAAAACTCGTGGTAAATGAGGATGCGGCCCCTCTTTTTGTCATAGTGGAGGGCGACATACACAAATGGATCAGGGCCGTATCCCCAGTCAATTCCCCGGCAAATCCGGTCAAAGGCTCCCAGCTCATCATTGGTGATCTTGCGAAGTATAACGTTGTTGAATACCTCGCCGCCCGTCCCGGTGACCTCTCCCAAATACTCATGGGCATATGCTTCCGGCTTGGTGGCCTTTAACTGTTCCGCCTCGGAGATAAATTGTTCCCCCAGCCATTCCGGCGGCACGTCCAGATAGGTAGAATGGTGTACCAGGGTATCTGGTCTTTCCACTGACACATATTGATTCACCCAATTTCGCGCCGCTTTGGGCGGGTTATAGCTGTAAAAGGCGGCAAACTGTTTTCCGCCACGCATGACGGACTGATTGATAGAACGTATCTTTTCTGGGCATTCAAACTCGTTCGCTTCTTCATACCAGATATATTTAATATATCCATTGGATACTTTTACGGATTTGATCTTTGTGGCGTCGTCTACCCCTCGAAAAATCACTTTCTGGCCGGTAGGGATATAGACAAACTGCATTGGCGACACACCGTGGCACCAATAATCGTTAACCTTTAATGCATTGATAGCCCACGCCATTTGCTCATAGACGGATTCGCGGATAGTGACACCGTACCTGCGCAACACAATGGCATTGGTGTAATTGCCAGCAGTCCCATCCCGCATGATAGAAAGGATAATCTCAAGGCTGATATAAGAAGACTTTGTGGAACCGCGCCCGCCCTTTAACCAGAAATGCGTATATTTTCCGTGTTTTACGGCCCTGTGCACTTCTTTAAACGCCGGAGCCATCACATCAGAAAGTTTAACTGCCTCCATCATAATCATCCACAATCTGCACCGGTACAGCACCGGTAACATTGACTTTATCGGTAAACAGGCCGTAGCGTTTGCCGAGAAGCTCGGCGGCTTTATTGGCATCGGATAACTTCGCCGGGATTTCAACCAGTTGAGGGACTTCTTTCTTGGTCGTGTGTTTTCGCATCGTCCCATTTTCATCTGGAACGTAAGTTGACGTTTCCTCAGTAAGAGTTACAACGATGTTTTCTTTGTATTCCCGCCGCATAACGGCTGTAAGATATTCCATGACCTCCTGGGCTTCCGCTATTTTCTGACTGCTAATTTCTTCCAATCTTTTAGCAATATAATTTTTAATATTAACATTTCCTAACAGCCTTGTTGCCGCAGCACTCGCCACATTATCTTTTTTACAGTTTGGATATGCTGCTTTATATGCTCTTGTTCCATTGCAATCTATCAAATATTCATCACAAAATCTTTGCTGTTTTTCAGTAAGTGCCATACCACCCACCTCTCTTTTTAAACTTTCTGTTTTTAATGTTTTGGTACAAACATTTCTGGATTATCTTGGATTACCATATACAAGGCGTTTGCCAATTCGTCAATCTGTTTTTCATCGTGTTCTGTATATCCAAGATGCGCAAATATTCCATGCATTATTTCGTGGACAAGACATGCTTCCATGTTTCCTTCTGCACATGGACAAATTCTAATTACTAAATCCCTATAACAAATTTCTCCGTTATAATTTACACTACCCATATCGAGCCTGTCAGTAATTGTCACACTGTAAATTTTACCGCCGATCTTTACCTTCTCTGGAATCTTCATTCGCACCATCCTCTCGTTGCTGCATCACTCGCTCCCACCCCTGCGTCCTTTTCGGATGTAATGCCCTAACCCTTAAAACCAAATAATTTTTTTGAAAAAGTATTGACAATACGTATAATACGTGCTATAATATAATCAAGATAAGGAAAGGAGTTAAACACCATGCCAATGACACCAAAGCAGATGATAAAACTGCTTACACAAAACGGTTTTGAACACGTAAGGTCAAATGGTTCTCATATGTTCTTTGTGAACAAAGAGACTGGAAAAAAGACTACAGTTCCTTATCACGCAAAAGATTTAAAACCGGGAATTGAAAAGGCAATATTAAAGCAAGCGGGGTTGAAATAATCCCCGCTCATTCCCGGCACACTATAAACAGATTGGAGGAATATCATGAGAAAGTATATTTACCCAGCAATCTTTCATCCGGAAGAAGAAGGATATTCTGTTTTCGTGCCTGATATTGAGGGGTGCTTTTCTCAGGGAGACACTCTCGAAGAAGCCTATGAAATGACTACAGATGCAATTGGGCTATGCCTGGAGGATCGTTTGGCCAATGGTGAAGCAGCACCGCAGCCCTCTGACCCTACTAAAGTCAAACACGAAAGTGGAGATTTTGTAGCACTGATTGAATTTGATATGATTGCTTATCAGCAGAAACATGACACTAAAGCAATTAAGAAGACTTTGACCATCCCGTCATGGCTCAACAAAATGGCAGAGGAACAGCATATCAATTTTTCTGGTGTACTACAGTCAGCTTTAAAGCAACAACTCAATATCGACCGATAAGATGAGCGGCGGGAATTTTCCCGCTGCTTTTTCTTGGCATCAAAAAAGCACCTACAAAAGTAGATGCTAAAAAAAATAAAAAATATTTGAAAAAACTATTGACAACCACGTATTTGCGTGGTATAATTAAACCATAGAAAGGAGGTGAACAAATTGTTTGAGCTAATAGAAAGCTTGGTTAAGCTAGCAACATCGATTATCGGACTCGCAACCGCAATCATCGTGCTAATCTCAACCAAGCGCAAGGGGAGTTAACCTCCCCTCCCCCTTTCGGGGGATAATATTATTATAGCTTAAACATGGAAATTATGCAAACTAAATTATTGATTACTCTGAATATCATGCTTTCCTGTCTGCTCATTATCAGCACGGATTTTTCTAATCTTGGCATTATCAGCGGATTGACCTTGATATTCTCCATTGTCTCTATTGCTCTCAGCTTATGGGCAATGAAGGCAAAGAAAGGAAACCAAAATGAATCTGAGAAACATTAGACTTAATCGTGGATTATCAGTCCCTGCCTTATCAAGAGAAAGTGGGGTTCCAATCCGAACTATTGAGGATCTGGAAAAAAGAAACGACGGCAGGATTTCTACAGCTTTGAAGCTGGCAAAGGCTTTAAATGTCACCATGGACGAACTATGCAAGGAGCCCGAGGATTAAACCTTGGGCTTTTTGCTTTTCTCACACTTTTGATGATACTATTTTAGCACAGAATTATGTGACATTGTATGACATCTTTTGGAGTGCCAATCCATGTAAGCGGCAAATATGCTCACGGCAATAATGCATTTTGTCTGCCATCTGCTCAAACGTCATGCAATCAATGTACCGATAGCGAAGGACTGTTTCCAGCCTTGTATCCCCAATAGTACTAATTGCCGCGTCAACCTCTCTCCGCAGATCCACCAGCTTATCAATTTTGTCATTGAGCTCGTCCTCTACCTTAGAGAGCCTCTCCACCGCGTCCTGCATCCTGTCCTCGCCGCTATCTCCATGAGGCATCCCCGTATATGTAGGCGTGACCTTAGTTGCCCTGGCAATCCATCTGGCGCGCTCATTAATGAGCCTATCGACTTCCCTTTGTGCATCCTTGTACTGCAATAGATACTCTTTTTTTGTCATCCCACGCCTCCATATCCCACAGTTCCGTAAAGTAAACGACCTTGTTATCCAGCACAACCCGGTTGTGTTTGATGCAAAGGATTTTCCCTATGT
>CAJFOJ010000037.1 GCA_904396495.1 uncultured Oscillospiraceae bacterium | reverse complement strand
TTTATGAATAATGAAAAAATGTTGCCAAATCGTTGCCACGGAGGGCCTTAACCCTTCAAAAACCCAGTAAAATCAGGCTTTTCCGGGTCTCTGAAATCATTCCCACTCTATCGTTGCTGTAGGTTTCGGTGACAAGTCGTAACAGACCCGGTTAACGCCCTTAACCTCTTTCAGAATGCGGTCGGTGATTTTCAAAAGCAGCGGCCAATCCACCTGTTCCACAGTTGCGGTCATGGCGTCGATGGTGTTGACGGCTCGTATGATGACCGGGTATTCAAAACATCTTGCGTCGTTTTTAACGCCGACGGATTTAAAGTCTGGAATCAGAGTAAAATATTGCCAAACCTTACCTTCCAGCCCCGCATTGTGGAATTCCTCCCGCAAAATAGCGTCGGATTCCCGCACGGCCTCTAAGCGGTCTCTTGTAATGGCGCCAAGACAGCGGACACCCAATCCGGGACCGGGAAAAGGCTGACGGTAGACCATAGATTCCGGCAAACCCAACTCCAAGCCGCAAGCGCGGACTTCGTCTTTAAAGAGCTGACGGAGCGGTTCCACCAGAGTGAATTTGAGATCGTCGGGCAAACCGCCCACATTGTGGTGGGATTTGACCATTTTAGCAGTTTTGGTACCACTTTCCACAATATCGGGGTAAATGGTACCTTGGCCCAAAAAGTCAATTCCCTTTAATTTCCGCGCTTCCTCTTCAAAAACGCGGATGAATTCAGCGCCGATAATTTTACGCTTTTGTTCCGGGTCAGCTACATTTTCCAATTTGCCGAGGAAGCGGTCGGTAGCATCGACGTAAATGAGATTTGCCTTCATCTGTTTTTGAAAGACCTCGACTACCTGTTCCGGTTCCCCCTTCCGCAAAAGGCCGTGGTTAACGTGGACACAGTACAGCTGATCTCCAATGGCTTTTAAGAGCAGTGCCGCTACAACCGAACTGTCCACCCCGCCTGACAAAGCGAGGAGGACTTTTTTATTGCCTACCTGCTTTTTCACAAGTTCAATCTGGTCAGCGATAAAGTTTTTCATGTTCCAGTTAGCTTCTGCTTTGCAGCAGTCAAACACAAAGGCTTTGAGCACAGCGGTAATTTCCGCATCGGTTTCTCCAAAGGAGTCTAGAGATTTTGTGGCCTTTGGGGCAATATGAGCCACCGCTAGTACCGGAACATCCATTTCGTATACATGGTTCCCCACATCGATTTTTACTCCGTCCACCACATTGTTGGGGCCGCCGTTTACAACGATTCCTTTGATATTCGGAAGGGCTGTCAACTCTTCTCTTGTGATGTCATGGGGGTAAATCTCGCTGTAAACTCCTAATTTACGGATCAGTCTCGCGATTCGGGTATTTTCCCTGGAACCCAAGTCCAAAATGACAATCATATCCTGTTTCATATAAACCCTCCAATTATTTTGAACAACGTCATTTCCCCTCCATATAAATATGGAACTAGTTGGTATTATTTTCATTTTGCCATGAAATTGAAAAAATTTCAAGGGAAAAGGGCAAATAAAGGCGAATGTTATCAACTGACAGGACTATTTAACGGTTTTGGAGAAATAGATTGAAAAAAATGGCTGCTTGTGGGCATACTGAATAGAGAAAATACCATTTTTCATGTCCACAGAAAGCGGTGAATTACCTTGAAAAAAATAGCAGCTTGCCTTTTGTTTATCATCTTTTGTTTCCCCGCGCTGACAGTGTCGGCAGGGATATTCGATTGGCCCAATATTTCCCCCGCAAATACGTCAGAAATTTCCCTGAATATTACCAATTCCCCCTATCCGTTCTCAGCAGACGAATTAGAGAAACGACTCAACATCCCTACTGGCAGCTTAAAAGGCATAACCTTTACAAAACTCCCAAAAGAATCGGAGGGAAGCCTTTTATTAAATGGAGTGCCTGTCAGTGCTTATCAACAAATTAACCGGGATGCTTTTCAGTATCTAACGTTTATTCCTGCGAAAGAGGCGACGGAGGCTTCCCTTTCCATTCTTCCACAGGTGAAGGACGCTGTTCAAACAGTGGTTTCCCTTCGAGTGCAATCCGATACCGCCATGCCGATAGAGGCTTTATCTAAGGGATATGAAACCTTTTCAGAAGTTCCTGTGTATGGATATCTTTCAGTGTCCAACCCAAGTGGGGCGTATTTGCGAACCGTCCTCATTGAGAAACCTCAAAAGGGCACCGTTTCTTTTGACGGCCAGACTTTTTGTTATGAACCATTTCCGGGGAGCGTGGGAGACGACCACTTTACAGTGGCGTTGACCGACGATACAGGAAACCGTTCGGAGGAGGCAGTACAGACCATTTCCATTGCACCCAAAGATTTGACGTATGATTATTGGGACTTAAATGATTCCCCCGCCTACTACAGCGCAATAAAACTTTTGCAAAATGGTATTTTTACCGGAGAAACCATTGGCTCCCGCAGGTATTTTAACCCCGGACAAGCAGTGACGCGAGGGGAATTCCTCATGCTTTTGGTCTCTGCTTGTGGATGGGAGGACGAATTGCCAGCCGCTTCCCCCAACACCGGCCTATTAAACGACGGAGATATCCCCTCCTATCTAAAACCCTATCTGACACTCTGTATCCGTAAAGGCGTCATAGTAGAAGACAGATTTGAGTCAGATGAAATCCCTACCTGTGCCGAAGCAGTGGTTTTAACTGACCGGGCCTGTGAACCGCCAAATGTGGACAGAACGAACCCTGGTTGGAATGATCTGGGCCAAATCCCACAGTGGGCGCTCCAGAGTTATATGAACCTGTATGCCTATGGCTTTTTATCCTTCCCAGATAACACTGTCCATCCGAATGATGGGTTAACCCGGGAAAACACGGCAGATTTACTATGGCAGTGCAGAAAATATAAAACTTATAGTAATAAAAAATAAAATTAGTACGAAAGGGAAATAATATGCGGCCGTTTACCAAAGGAATTGAAAAGCGCACCATCATTTTTTTCGCCGCTTTTGTTTTGCTTTTTACGATTCTATTTGTGCGATTAGGCTACTTGTCAACCTCCCCCGGTTTAATGGCGACAGCCCAAAATCAGTCTAAGTATACCCTGACCGTTGAAGAACGAAGAGGATATATATACGATTGTAACCTGCTTCCCATGGTCAATCGAACCGATAAGCTTCTTTATGCGGTACTTCCCACCTCAACTAATATGCAACCGGTTTTGGACGCCGTTTCCCAAGAACGAAGGGAAAGTGTGTTGGAACTTCTACAGTTGGCAAAGCCCTTCCTCCTGCAAACCGATCAGAAAATTCAAGCTGACAACGTGACTCCATTCTACCAAAGCCAACGGTATGAGCAATACCAGCTTGCCCCTCACATTATCGGTTATCTTGACAGTGAAGGAAATGGAGTAACAGGTATCGAAAAAGGTTACAACGATTTCCTGTCCGAGCACACCGCAAAGACCCAGGTAGCCTATACTATGGATGGGCTGGGACACGGTATGCCTGGAGTGGAACCAGAGGTACGGGACGGCGGTGGAGACCCGGCCGGCATTGTGCTGACAATTGACAAAGATATCCAGACTATTATACAAAACGTGGGAAGTCGAGAACTGAAAAAGGGCGCTATTGTGGTCATGGACCCGTATAGCGGCGAAATCAAAGGCGCGGCTAGTTTCCCCTCCTTCACCCCCACCAACTTAACGGAAAGCATCAATGACACCGATAATTCACCGATGATTAACAGGGCTTTTCTTCCTTTTAACGTAGGATCCACTTTTAAAATCGTTACGGCCGCAGCTGCGTTGGAAGCGGGAATCTCTATGAGTGAAACCGCCCAATGTACGGGAAGTGTGGACGTCAACGGGCAAATCATCCGCTGCCACAAGCGGGATGGCCATGGGACGCTGGATATGCTGGACGCCATGAAGGAATCCTGTAACCCTTATTTTATTCATCTTGGACTCAAGGTGGGAGGGGACGCCCTGCTAGAAATGGCGGAGCGGTTCGGCTTTGGGCAGGGATACCAGCTTGCCTCCAACATCTATACCGCTGACGGGACACTTCCCTCCTCTCAGGACATGCTCAATCCCGCCGAGGTGGCCAACCTAAGCTTTGGTCAAGGAAAATTGACAGCCACGCCGGTACAGGTTGCACAGATGATGTCGGCGGTTGTAAATGGCGGCTATTTAGTTGCGCCTAAATTGGTTTTGGGAGAAACCCTTGACGGGCAGACGGTTGAGCAGACAGCTGATATCGCGCCAAAGCAGATTATCAGTGGAGAGATCGCCTCCCAAATCCAGAGCTTTCTCGTCCACTGTGTCATGGTGGCGGACGGGCAAAACGCCCTACCTCAGAAGATCTCTGCCGGCGGAAAGACTGGTACGGCCCAGACAGGGCAATACGATGCGGAAGGAAATGAGCTGGAACACGGATGGTTTGCGGGATTTTTGCCCGCCTCCAACCCCAGGTATGTGGTGGTGGTTCTCTCCGAGGAAACCGGGTACGGAAATACCACAGCAGCCCCGGTATTCAGCAAGATTGCCGATGCGCTGGCTCAAAAAATAGAAAAGTAAAAAGGGCGGGTGGATATCGCTCTTTTTATTTTTGTTGGGAGATTTTTATCAAATACAAAAACCATAATTCCCTTTTTTCTCCTTGAAACCAGTTTTTTTTTGTGCTAAAATCGGAAATAGAATAAAATAAGGAGGTTTTCTAAGCGGGTGAACCGTTTGGAAAAACATTTGTAATGTCTATGTTTTTTAAAAGATCATCGGGCGGGGTGAAGTACTTGGTCGTCGGGCTTGGGAATCCCGATAAAAAATACCGCAATACCCGGCACAACACCGGCTTTATTGCGGTGGATTACATGGCGGGAGAACTAGGAATAGAGTTGAGCAAAAAGAAGTTTGATTCCCTGACTGCGGAAGCGGTGATCGCTGAGGAAAAAGTGCTTTTGATGAAGCCGCAGACCTATATGAACCTATCCGGCGTCGCAGTGGAAAAGGCCGCCAGCTTTTATAAAATTTCACCGGAAAACGTGATTGTGATTTTTGATGACATTTCGCTGCCCGTGGGAAGGATGCGTATCCGGCGCAAGGGTACTCACGGTGGACATAACGGCATCCGCAGCATCATCGATTACCTCCAGTCAGAGAATTTTCCCCGAGTCAAGGTGGGGATTGGCGAGCGGCCGAACCCTCATTATGATTTGGCCGACTGGGTGCTTTCCACTTTTAAAGAGGACGAACTCAAGAGTATAAAAGAGGTTGCAGGCCATTGCCTCGACATCGTTAAGCTCATCATCGAGGGGAACATTGAACAGGCGATGAGTAAGTATAATTCCTGACTGCCCCCATATATATAAAGCAAGGAAGGCAGGCCCCCAGGGCTTTGGAGAAAGGCTGGTATCGGTTTGAAACTGTTTTCCATGGTTGCCCAGAATCTGGAGCAATACCAAAAAATCATCGAAAATATAAACGCCGGACGTACCCCTGCACTGTGCGTCGGGCTTTCCGCCATTCATAAAGCACATTTTATCTACGCCGCTTCGGAGGAGCTTGGCGAGCCAGTTTTTGTCGTTACGCAGGATGAAGCTTCAGCGGCTCGGCTCTGCCTTGACATCAACGCCATGGCCGGCGAGGAGAGGTGTTTTCTCTTTCCATCCCGTGATTTTACTTACAGGCAGATGGAAGGCGTCTCCGGTGAATACGAACAGGCGCGGCTCGGTGTTTTATCCCGATTAGCCCAAGGGGAAGCGAAGATCGTGGTTGCTTCTGTTCAGGCTGTGATGACCCGAACCATTCCCAAACAGGTACTTTTAGACAATACCTTTACCATAACGCTGGAAAAGGCAATGCCGCTTAATGAGCTGGTTTCTCGTCTCACCCGATCCGGTTATGTGCGCCGTCCCCAGGTTGACGGGGTCTGCCAGTTTTCGGTGCGGGGCGGTATTGTGGATATTTTTCCGCCAAATGAGGGAAATCCTATCCGGATAGAGTACTGGGGCGACGACATCGATACCATGTCCTACTTTGAATTGGACAGTCAGCGCCGCACTGAAAAAGCCGTTAAAATAGAAATATCCCCTGCCAAAGAGGTGGTCTTTTCTGAGGGAAAATTGTTCACAAAACTCACTGATTTTTGTGGAAAACTGGGAAACAGGAAAATTACAGCAGAGGTAAAAAAGACCCTGCAACAGGATCTAGATACGTTGGAAAACGGGATGGAGCTCAACTCCCTGGACAAATATTTCCCATTGGCCTATGATGAGTTTGCCACCATAGCCGATTACTTTGATAACGCCCCTCTTTTTGTCAGCGAATTTATAGAGGCCAAAGAAACTGCCCGTTCCGCCTTTTGGCAGTACAGCGAGGACTTGAAACTCCTGTTTGATGACGGACAGCTTTGCAAGGGCCTTGACAGCTATATGCTGAGCCCAGAACAGGCGGAAGCCCGCCTTTTAAAGCATCGACTCATCTATTTTGATACATTTGCCCGGACAGGACTTCAGGGCTTAAAAGAAATTATTACCATTAACCCCTTGCAGTCCTCCGGGTGGAACGGGGATTTGAAGCTTTTAAAATCCGACCTTTACCCCCTATTGGAACAAGGATACTGTTGCTGTATTTTGGCGGGAACCGCCAAATCCGCGAGCAATTTAGCTCTGGATCTGACAAAAATGGGTGTTGACGCCCAGTATGTCAAAGATTTAAAAAACATCCGCTACCGCAGTGTTTTTGTTATGGAGGGAAGCCTCTCCACCGGCTTTGAGTACCCGCAGATTAAGTTCAGCCTCACCACCACCGGCAAAGCGGTTAACACCCCGCTTCGGAAGGTGAAAAAACGCAAAGGAGAGGAAATCAAATCCCTTTCCGATTTGACGGTAGGCGATTATGTCGTCCACGTGGCCCACGGCATCGGCATTTTCGACGGTATTCACAAACTTGACCTCCACGGTATTGTAAAGGACTATATCAAAATCAAATACGCCGGAGCGGACACCCTGTACGTGCCCGTTACCCAGCTTGATTTAGTGTCCAAGTACATTGGCCCCCGAGAGGATTCCAAGGTAAAGCTTAATCGCCTCCACAGCGGGGAGTGGCAGAAGACCCGCCAGCGGGTCCGCAAAGCGGTGGACGAGATGGCCGATGAGCTCATTGCCCTCTATGCCAAACGGATGGCGGTGAAAGGCTACGCCTTCTCCCCCGACACCGAGTATCAAAAGGACTTTGAAGCTCATTTCGAGTATCAGGAAACCGACGACCAGCTCCGCTGTATTGAGGAAATTAAGGCCGACATGGAGAAGGAAACTCCTATGGAACGGCTTTTGTGCGGCGACGTGGGCTTTGGCAAAACCGAGGTTGCACTTCGCGCCGCATTTAAATGCGTCATGGATGGGAAGCAATGCGCTGTTCTCTGCCCCACTACCATTCTCTCCTGGCAGCACTATCAGACCTTTATGGCAAGGCTCTCAAACTTTCCCGTAGAGGTGGAGCTTCTCTCCCGCTTCCGCACCCCCAAGCAACAGAAAGAAATAGTGAGTCGCTTGGAAAAAGGACTTGTGGACATCGTGGTGGGCACTCACCGGCTGGTGTCCAAGGACATCCACTTTAAAGATTTGGGTCTAGCCATCATCGACGAAGAACAACGCTTCGGTGTCGCCCACAAAGAACGATTTAAGGAGATGTTTGCAGGTGTTGACATGTTGACCCTGTCTGCAACTCCCATTCCACGCACCCTGAATATGGCTATGTCCGGCATTCGGGATATGTCGGTGATCGAGGAACCTCCCCAAAATCGCCATCCAGTCCAAACCTACGTGCTGGAACACGACGCAGGTGTCATTGCCGAGGCACTGAAACGGGAACTGAGGCGAGGTGGACAGTCCTATTACATTCACAATAACATCGAGTCCATCCATGGCTGCGCCGCCCGCATTCAAGAGCGGATCCCCGAGGCGCGGATTGCTGTCGCCCACGGAAAAATGAGTGAAGATGAGCTTTCCCGTGTCTGGAAACAGATGATGGAACAGGAAATCGACATTTTGGTCTGCACCACCATCATCGAGACCGGTGTCGACGTCCCCAATTGTAACACACTTATCATTGAAAATGCAGACCGGATGGGCCTTTCCCAGCTGTACCAGCTCCGGGGGCGCGTCGGCCGCTCCAGCCGCCGGGCCTTTGCCTATTTTACCTTCCAACGGGGAAAAGTACTCACCGAGATCGCCACCAAACGGCTAAACGCTATCCGGGAATTTACGAAATTTGGCTCCGGTTTCCGCATCGCCTTGCGGGATTTGGAAATTCGCGGTGCCGGAAACATTCTTGGCACCCGTCAGCACGGCCATATGGAAGCAGTGGGCTACGATATGTATCTGCGCCTTTTGTCCGAGGCCGTCGCAGAAAAGCGAGGGGAAAAGCCTGCCTTGCAGGCTTCCGCCGAGTGTCTTGTGGATCTTCAATTGGAGGCCCACATCCCCGAGGACTATATCGACAGTCTATCTCAGCGCATTGACGTTTACCGGAAGATCGCTTCCATCAAAACGGAGGAGGATAGCATGGACGTGGTGGATGAACTAATCGACCGATTTGGGGAACCGCCTGCTTCGGTCAAGGGGCTCATCGACGTGGCCCTCTTACGGAATACTGCCGCCCAGTTTGGTTTTAAGGAAATTAACCAAAAAGGGGATTCTCTCCAGTTTATTCCAGAAAAACTCGATATGAATCTGGCGGCATTGCTCATCTCCCGGCTTAAAGGCCGTGGTTCAATTAATGCTGGTAACACCCCCTATATCGCCGTTAAAATGAAGGGCCGGGATTCCATTTCCACCTTGCGTGAGGCAATGGAAATTCTCCAGGACATCCGTGCCAACAACCCACTGGAGCAGTTTTCCCAATCGCGTTAATATAACGAAAACCGCTATGGTATGCCATAACGGTTTTACTATTTGTAATATTTAATTTAATAATACAAATATTAATTTATTAAAATTAACCCATTGTATATTTCACTTTTTTTATACCCATATTGAGCTGAAATCTTTTTAGCGGCTTCAGTAGGGCGTTCCCCCTCTTCTACTAATACCTTTGCTTCTTTGATAGCGTCTTCCAGCGAAATCCGGGGTTCTGATTTGGGAACGGCTCCCTCTAAAATCAGCACAAATTCTCCCTTTGGCGGTTTGCTTTCATACAAGGTGATTGCTTCCCGAAGGGTAGTGCGAATGACTTCCTCGTGAATTTTGGTCAGTTCGCGGCAGATAGATATTTGCCGGTTCCCCAATACTCGTTCCATGTCCCTAAGAGTTGTCAGCAACTTGTGAGGGGCTTCATAAAAAATCAGAGTATGAGTATCATTTTTTAAGCTTTCTAAATGGAGTTGGCGATTTTGCCTATTGGTGGACAAAAAACCCTCGAAGGAAAATCGGGAGGTGGTAAGGCCGCTGATACATAAGGCTGAGACGGCGGCACTAGGCCCCGGAATCACAACAGTCGGCACTCCTTTTTCCGCCGCCAGACGGACTAAGTCTTCACCGGGGTCTGATATGCAGGGCATCCCCGCGTCCGAGACGACGGCACAGTTTTCCCCGTTTAAAATACGGTCAATAATGATTTCTCCCCGTTCCCGCAAATTATGTTCATGATAGCTGACCATGGGCTTTTTGATACCAAAGTGGTTTAAGAGTTTTAAGGTGACACGGGTGTCCTCTGCGGCGATAAAATCCACTGACTGCAGCGTTTCCACTGCACGGGGTGAAAAGTCCGACAGGTTGCCGATTGGGGTTCCGGTCACATACAGGATTCCACTCATAACAAATACCACGCCCTTATTACAGAAGGGCCGCCTTTCTTCGGAATAATTGTCTCCCCGGGACCGGGATACGAATCATTTTGCTCGACGCGCTCCCTATTTATCCGTTACGGGTAAATTACCGTAAACCTCTAACATTTCTTCGGTAAAACTCTCCCCTTCCATGACTGTTAGGGTGGGTTCAATATCCATATAGGGAGCACTCCCCTTTTTTCCTTCGATGAGAAACAACCATGGAGCCGTTTTTTGGTTTTTAGCCACCAGCCGCAGCCGCTTAGGTTCAATGCCATTTTCCCGCATTGCGGTAATAACATCGGCCAATCGCTCTGGACGCTGACAGAGACAGAGTTTCCCTCCAGTTTTTAAAAGCTTGGAGGCAGTCCGACATACATCATCGATGGTACAGAGAATTTCATGCCTTGCAATCTGATGGGAGTTTCGCTCACTCAAAATACCGGTGTTGGCGGTTTTATAGGGTGGATTACAGGTGACAATATCGAAAGTGTCAAATGGAAGGATCCCTTTAATGTCCTTTAAATCTCCTTCCAGTGGGATGATCTTACCCTCCAGGTGGCAAAATGAAACGGTGTATGCAAATTGTTGAATAGCTTTTTTCTGAACATCTAATCCGTATATTATATAAGGAAAAAACTTTTTGTATAATATGAGGGGGATTATGCCACAGCCTGTCCCCAAATCAACAATTTTATCCCTATGCCGGGCATTTGCAAAATCAGCCAGCAAAAAAGCATCGGTTCCAAATTTATGATCTGGTGTCACACAAATGGACAAGGTTTCATTCAATTTTTCCATCGTGTAAGGAAAATCCATAGCTGCTCCTATAATAGTAAGATTAATTGTTCTTATTGTAACACAAAGTAGTCTATGTTTCAACGACTCCTCAATTCTATCAAGAAAAAATTAAAAAAGGGGTTGATTTTTTTTCTTAGATACGATATAATAACAAAGTCTCTATGAGACAGCTAATATGCCGGTGTGTTGGAACTGGCAGACGAGACGGACTCAAAATCCGTTGCCAGCAATGGCGTGTGGGTTCAAGTCCCACCACCGGCACCACCAGGCTGAGCCTGGACGCATTTCGCGTTCCAGGTTCAGCTTTTTCTTTTGTCTTGCTGCCCGCGTTTATAGCGGGTATCTTTTTGATCAACGCTTCCCAATGTCGAAAGAAGTCGATTGTTGTAGAGCAGTCGACTTCTTTTATTTTTTATGTTTTTTAAGACTGAAAATAATTACAATGGAGTGATAATATGGAAATTAGAAATATGATTCGAACAGATATACCACAATTAGCAATCTTATATCAACAGTTTTGGAATGAAGATTCCGATATATTAGCGATGCAAAACCAATTTGATAAACTTTCTAAAGACGAGAGATATATCTTGTTAAGTGCAGTAATGGACGATAAACTGGTTGATTCCGTAATGGGGATAGTATGCCAAGAACTATACGGGAACTGTAAGCCATTTTTGGTTTTAGAAAATATGGTTGTCGATCAGGGTACAAGAAGAAAAGGTATTGGAAAATCTCTGCTCAGCAGGCTTGAGGAAATTGCAAAATCCAGAGATTGCTCCCAAATAATTCTGGTTACCGAGTTACAAAGAGTGGATGCTTGTTTATTTTATGAAGCATGCGGTTTCCAGACAAACAATAAAGGCTATAAGAAAAAATTAAAATTAGATCAATTTTACGGCAGCCATATTCATTTTTTATCTGTTGAATAGTCGGATATCTTTTTTCAACTCTTCTCATTCCGTCGCGGACTTTGCATCGTTCGCTACGGCTTTCCTTTTGTCAATTTCTAAAAACAATAAAGGAAAATTATTATTCATCTACTTTATTTTTTGATAATAATCAGAACGCGATCAGAATATTTAAATATTTCCACTACAGATAAATTGTATTGACAAACCCTGCTAATTTGCTATAATTGACTTATCAATTGTTGATAAGTCAATTATTATTTAAGAGGAGGAAAGTTTATGGAACGAACTTTCCATATGCTGTTATATCGCGCTTTTCATGCGCAACGCAATTATTTGCGGCCGTGTTTAGGACAAATCGGGCTGGAAATTGGACAGCCGAAGTTGCTGACCTATCTGGCGAATCATGAACCATGCCGCCAACGTGAAATTGCAAACTATTTTGAAATTGATTCTGCAGCTGTTTCCCGGATGCTTGATTCTTTGGAAAAAAGTGGATTTGTCACCCGTAAAATTGATGAAGAAAGCCGTCGCAGCAATTTGATTGGGCTGACAGACAAAGGACGGAAAGCTCAAAACATTTGGCAGGAACATTGTCGGGACATGGAGAAAATTATGCTGCGGGGATTTGAGGAAGAGGAAAAGGAGCGCTTTGCCGACTACCTTTACCGGGCATACCAAAATTTCCGTGACGAAAAGAAGGAGGACGCATGAAAGATTTAAAATGCCTGCTCCGTTATTTGGGTCCATATCGGAAGGATATGGTGATTGGTGCGTTATTAGTTGTGATTGAAACCGGATTTGAGCTTGTAATCCCCATATTGATGGCGGATTTAATAGATATTGGCGTAGCAAGTCACGATATGGCGTATATCCTACATAAGGGAATTCAAATGGTCGTCTGCGCCCTGCTGTCATTAATAACGGGTCTATTGTATGCGCGCTTTGCGGCACGGGCTGCCTATGGATGGGGCGCACAAATCCGAGAGGCACAGTATGAGCGGGTGCAGAGTTACGCCTTTTCCAATTTGGATCACTTTGAGACGTCATCTCTGATCACGCGCATGACGACCGATGCTACGGTATTGCAAAATGCTATTAACGGCGGATTTAGACCAATGGTGCGAGGTCCCGTTATGCTCATCTTAGGGGTTGCACTGTCGTTTTGGATGAATCCGGGATTAGCGGTGGTTTTTGTTCTGTGCGCCCCGATTTTAGGGGCAATCCTCTTTTACATTGTGCACAAGATTGCACCGATGTATCACTTGTTGCAAAAAGCCGTTGACCGGCTTAACGGTACCGTACAGGAGGGGCTCACTGCAATCCGTGCGGTGAAAGCTTTTGTGAGAGGAGAATACGAGGAGGAAAAGTTTGATCAGGTGAACAAAACGCTAATGGATACCAGCGAAAGGACCTTCCATTACGCGGTGCTAAACCTGCCGGCATTTCAATTGACTCTATACACTGCGGTCATCTTAATTATGTGGTTCGGGGGCAATATGATATTGGATTCCTCCCTCCAGGTGGGGGATCTCACTGGCTTTTTAAGTTATGTATTCCAAATAATGAACTCTATGATGATGATTTCCAATGTATTTCTTCTGTTGACCCGTTCTTTGGCCAGTGCGCATCGGATCAGGGAAGTGCTGGACGAGGAGGTTGTGCTTTCATCCCCGGAACATGGAGCGACAGAGGTCATGGATGGAAGCGTTTCCTTTGAAGATGTGTCTTTTAAATACAATTTAAATGCGATGGAATACGCTTTGTCCAACGTCAATCTGCATATCAAGGCAGGACAGACGGTGGGAATTTTAGGCGGGACCGGCTCGGCCAAAAGCACTTTGGTACAACTGATTCCGCGTTTGTATGACGCAACATCCGGTTCTGTCAAGGTCGGAGGACGGGATGTCCGGGAGTATGATCTACAGGCCCTTCGGGATGCGGTGGGGATCGTATTGCAAAAAAATGTCTTATTTTCCGGAACCGTGCGGGAAAATCTTTTGTGGGGTAATCCACACGCTGATGATAATGAAATTTGGGAAGCCTGCCGTGCGGCCTGTGCCGATGAGTTTTTAAAACGAATGCCCAAGGGATTGGACACCGATTTGGGCCAAGGGGGCGTCAATGTTTCCGGTGGGCAGAAACAGCGGCTCTGTATCGCCCGCACCTTGCTCAAACATCCGAAGGTGCTGATTTTTGACGATTCCACCAGTGCAGTTGACACCGCTACCGAAAGCGATATTAGGACAGCTTTGGCCAAGCTTCCCAATGTCACAAAAATCATCATTGCCCAGCGGATCACTTCAGTGATAGGGACGGACCAAATTATTATCATGGACGATGGACGGATTCATGCGGTCGGGACTCACGCCGAGCTTCTGGAGAAGGACCCGATTTATCAGGAAATTTACGCTTCACAGATGAAAGGGGAGGATATCAGTGCCAGCTAGGCAACTCAGCGCCAAAAAACCTAAAGACCTCCACGGGACCTTAAAGACGCTGTTATCGTATATGGGGCGTCATCGTTTTTTGCTTTTAGCGGTCGCGGTGTTAGTTACAATCAGCGCTACGGCTAACCTTCTGGGAAATTATATGATCCGCCCAATCGTCAACGATCTGGCCTCCGGCCAGGTTGATAAACTGATATTCGGTGTAGCGGTGACAGCAGGAATCTATCTGTTTGGGGTTGCTGCTTCCTATGGCTATACCCAGATTATGGTAAAGGCGGCACAGAAGGTTCTTTTTGATATTCGGCGGGATTTATTTTCTCACCTTCAAACCTTGCCCTTGCGATTTTTTGACAGCCAGCGCCATGGCGATATTATGAGTTACTTTACAAACGACGTCGACACCATATCAGACGCTTTAAACAATAGCTTTGCTATGGTGATCCAAAGTTTTATCCAACTAGTTGGAACGCTTATTATTCTGTTTGTTCTCAATTGGCAGCTTTCTTTAGTTGTCACAGTGTGCTATGTTGCGATGTTCTTGTATATCCGTTTCAGTGGGCAGAGGAGCAAGTCCTACTATACCAAGCAGCAAGCTTGCCTGGGCGACTTGGACGGCTATATTGAGGAAATGGTAAACGGGCAGAAAGTGGTCAAGGTGTTTAACCACGAGAAAGAGAGCTTAAAAGTTTTCCATCAGAAAAATGAGGCCCTGCGTCAGGCTGGGACAGGGGCGCAGGCTTTTGCCGCAACAATGATTCCGGCGGTGGTCAGCATTTCCTATGTCAATTATGCAATTGTGGCCATCCTCGGCGGGATAATGGCGATGAACGGTACAACGGATATCGGAAGTCTGGCCAGTTATTTGGTTTTTGTGCGTCAGGCGGCTGCCCCCATCAACCAGTTTACCCAGCAAAGCAATTTCCTGTTGGCAGCCCTTGCCGGTGCAGAGCGGGTATTTGAGGCGATGCATCAGCCTTCTGAAATCGATGAAGGTGAAGTGGACCTGGTGGCAGAGGAAGGTGCGGATGCAAAACATAAAAGTTGGGCCTGGCGGAAGGCGGATGGAACTCGTGTGCCATTGCGAGGGGATGTACGGTTTGAGCAAGTGGATTTCGGGTATGATGCCGACCATCCCATCCTGAAAAAAATCAGCCTTTATGCAAAGCCCGGGCAAAAAATTGCCTTTGTCGGTTCCACTGGGGCGGGAAAAACGACGATTACCAATTTGATTAACCGGTTTTACGATGTCCGGGGAGGTAGCGTGGTGTATGACGGATTTGATGTCAGAGATATCAAAAAAGACGCTTTGCGTCGTTCGTTGGGGATTGTTTTGCAGGATACCCATCTGTTTACCGGAACAATTGCGGAAAACATTCGCTTTGGAAAGTTAAATGCCACTGAAGAAGAAATTCATAAGGCTGCCCGGATAGCCAATGCGGATTCCTTTATTCGACGGTTGCCGCAGGGCTATGACACCATGATTACCTCCGATGGGGCGAACCTCTCTCAAGGGCAAAGACAACTTTTGGCGATTGCCCGTGCTGCGATTGCAGACCCACCGGTTTTGATTTTGGATGAGGCGACATCTTCTATTGATACCCGTACTGAGGCGCTCATTGAAAAAGGGATGGATCAGCTGATGGAGGGGCGGACAGTTTTTGTTATCGCCCATCGTTTAAGCACGGTGCGTAATGCCGATGCGATTATGGTCTTAGACCATGGTCAGATTGTGGAACGGGGAAATCACGAGGACTTACTTGCCCAAAAGGGAATTTACTACCGGCTATACCACGGTATGCTGGAATTAAGTTAAAAAGTGTCGGTTTGCTTAGTAGCAAACCGACACTTTTTAACAGTCCCCATGCCTCCCACATCTCAGTTAAGTATACTTCTTTCTAACAATTACGGATAAAGGCTAGGAAATTAGTTACTGCAAAATTAAACAATTTATCTTTAAAATATTAGAGCTGTTTTGCTTAAATCTGGCTGTTGCTAAAAATTTCCTGGTATTATTCATATTTTTTATAAATATTTATTGCCAAATTGATAATTTTTATGTAAAATAGAAAATAGATTAATGAGAGGGATAGTACACTATTTAGGGGGTATCAAAATGCGAAAAAAGAAGTTGCGGATATTATCCACAGCGACGGCTATGGCGGTGATGTTTGCTACATATTCTGGGGCAATGTCGGTATCCGCTTTTGAGGATGGGCAGTCAGTGGGAATCGGCACTGTTACAAGTTCTTCCAACCGGCCCATTGACGGTGATGACAGCGGTTTAAACTATTCGGAAGCGGTCATAACCGGGACGACGGGCACGGAATACGACGTTCACACGGTGACCTTTAATCCGCAGGATAGCGATTATCTACCCTTTGTGTACTCCAAATTCAGTGGCTACGGCAGTCCAGTACTTCCCAGTGGCCAAAATGCGGAGGAAAAAGGATACGATATCAAGGCTGGTGTCAACGGTTCGCTTTACTATATGTATAGCGGCAGCACCTATGCCGGCGTAGGGATTTCCGATGGTAAGATCATCCAGGGTGACAACAGCTGGGGTTCTCAGTATGTCTTGGCCTTCAACAGCGATGGAACTGCGCAAATTGTGTATTCTCATATGGAATACACCCTAGAGTTAAATGATGAAGAGCAGCCAGAGGCCATGGGACACATCAACATTCGCCCTGCTCCTGAGTCAGCCTCGGGGGACTCGATGAAAACCGATGATAAGATTTATTATTTTGACACCAGTTGCGGTACCGCGACTGACTCCAGCATAGATGGGGTGGAGGTTATCTTTGAAAAGATTGATAACACCGATCTGGTAGTCGGCGGTACTTTGGTGGGAAGGGTGAAAGAGGTACGTGAGAATACTTCTGGAAACGAAGTAGCGAGCAATGAGTTTATTCTCTACGCCCGCAATTCCAGCGAGTGGGCCTCTGTTCTCAGCGGCCTCCAGGTTGGAGATATCGCACAGATTACCTGTGAGGAAACGCAACCCACGGCAAAGGAAGCTATGGAAAAATGCAATAGCTCTCTTGTGATTTACGGAGATACCTACCCCCTGGTGGCAGACGGCCAGAATGTGGCCTCTCGGATTACTGGATTGCCTAACACTCCCCGTCCGCGAACTGGTATCGGAATTAAAGCTGACGGTACCATGGTGCTATTTGCTGTGGAGGGAGACAATAACACCGGATATGTCGGTATGACCCTCACCGAGTTTGCCGATCTCATGATTTCCCAGGATATCGTCACCGGAATTAATTTTGACGGCGGTGGATCTACCCAGATGACGGTGGAAAATGATTCTGGCACCTTGGAATCCCTATATGACGCAGGAGGCAGATATGTTGCCAACAGCGTTTTTGTCATCAAGAGGCCCACGCTTTCCGATGATTTATACGGAAACAAACCTGAAACTTTGGCTGATTTGATTGATCAGACGGAAGCGCTGAAACCCACGGCTGAATCGCTAAATTACGCCAAAGAAGTGTATGAAACTGCCACTTCAATGCCCGGTGACTACACCAAGGCGATTATGGCCCTACAAGAAGAACTTGGAAGGCTTATTACCACCGATTTGCCCTCTAATGTAACGGGAATTCTCGGCACCTCCCTTACCCTCTCTATTGAGGCAAGCCCTATTGGCGGCGGAACCCTGAGCTATCAGTGGTATAAGGATAATGTAGCCATTGAAGATGCCACAGGTCCGTCTTATACGATCGACTCTGTTACAGAGTCCGATGGAGGCAGCTACAAAGTTGTTGTTACGAACACAATAGCCGAAAATTCTATTACGCAGACCAGCACAGCCTGCACCGTGGAAATCAGCGACGGGAACAACATTGTTTCAGGACTAAAATACACCACATCTTTGAGAGATGGCGGGGCTAATGCAGGCCTTGGAGATTTTCATGACGACCATCCAGATGTGGAGAGGACAAAGTTGACGGATGGCCTTTACGCTACCAGTTGGAGTGATTCCAATACCGTCGGTTATAATGCTCGCAATTGGGAGCCTGTGGATATTACTTTCCATCTGGGCGATTCTCCAAAATCGTTCCAGCAGATTAATATCGGTGCCTTTTCTCCCAATAACAGCGGCATTCAGTTACAGTCAAACACTAAAATTGAGATTAAAAACGGTGCCGATGATGAGTGGCACGTTATCTGCGACTCTCCTACTGCCGGTTCTCTCGGTGTAGACAAACGATTCGTTTTCTCAACAGAACAGGGGAAGATCGTTGTGGCGACCGATATCCGCTTTACCCTTGAACTCGGTTCTTCCTGGCTGTTTTTAGATGAGATTGAAATTCTGCGGGATGCTGACGGCACTACTCCCGACGACATTTTAACTGGGTCAGAGCCCACTTCTACTGTTGAAACGCCCGTCATTAATACCAACCTGGAAACTGCTCAGTCAGTGACATTAGGCGAATCCCTCACTCTGACAGTGGCGGCTTCTGTTTCTGACGGCGGCACCCTTACCTACCAATGGTATAAAGACGATCAGGCGATTTCCGATGCTACTGGCACTTCTTTCACCATCGAGTCCATTGAGGAGTCCGATGCGGGAAGCTACAAGGTGGTTGTAACTAACACCTTAAACGGTGAGACAGCGTCGGCGACATCCAATGTTTGCGCGGTAACAGTGGAGACAGCTACTCCTGTATCCCCCGAAACTCCTGTGTTTACCAGCAACTTGGGAAGTACGCAATCGGTAACATCGGGCGAGTCACTTACCCTGGCGGTGGAGGCTTCTGTTTCCGACGGAGGTACTCTCTCCTACCAGTGGTATAAGGACGATCAAACGATTCCTGGAGCAACCAGCGCTTCCTTTACCATTGATTCCGTCGATGAGTCTGACAAAGGAAGCTACAAAGTCGAAGTTACCAATACCCTAAACGGTGAAACGGCTACAGCAACATCAAACATCTGCGCTGTCACGGTAACAGATTTGGCTGCTCCTGTTGTACCCACCTTTACCAGCAATCTGGCGACTGCTCAGTCGGTGGATTTGGGTGAATCCCTTACCTTGACAGTGGAGGCTTCCGTTTCCGATGGCGGTACTCTCTCCTACCAGTGGTACAAAGACGATCAAGCGATTGCCGGAGCAACCAGCGCTTCCTTTACCATTGATTCTGTTGAGGAGTCCGATGGAGGGAGCTATAAAGTTGAAGTTACCAATACCCTAAATGGCGTGACTTCTACTGCGACCTCTAATGTCTGCGTCGTCACGATTCAAACAGCGGCCGACACCGACGCTCCCACCATTACAGCTGATTTGGCCAGCAGCAGGACCGTGGAAGTTGGGGATCAAGTAAACTTTTCTGTAACGGCGGCCTCTAACAACAACGGAACTCTCAGCTATCAGTGGTACAAAAACGGCCGGGAGATCGATGGTGCTACTGGTGCTTCTTATGTCATTCGCTACGCGTCTACCGAAGACAGCGGCGTCTACTATGTAGTTGTGATGGACAATAGCAACAACACCCGCACCACCTCTAATTCCTGCACACTAGAAGTAGAGGAGCAGGGTGGTTCTTCCAATAGCGGTTCTGGCGACAGATGGTGGGACGGAAGTTCCTCCAGACCCTCTAAGCCCTCTGAGCCTTCCGAGCCCGAAACTCCCTCTGAGCCCAGCTGGGAACAGGTTGATGGCGGCTGGAAGCTTAAAGGCACCGACGGCAGCTACCTGACCGGTTGGCAGAGAGTAGATGGGAGTTGGTACTATCTCAGATCCAACGGCATGATGGCCACCGGCTGGTTCCAGGACGGCTCCACTTGGTACTACTTGAAACCTAATGGCGCAATGGCCACAGGTTGGCTTAAGCTCGGAAATGTCTGGTACTACCTGAGATCCAGTGGAGCGATGCAAACCGGCTGGCTCTACGACGGAGGAGTATGGTACTGGTTCTACGACTGGGGCGGCATGGCGAACACCAGTTGGGTAAAAGTAAACACGAACGAAAACGGATATTACACTTCTAAATGGTACTACTTTAGAGGAAACGGCGCGATGCAGACCGGATGGCTCCAATTGGGCGGCACTTGGTACTATCTGAGAACCGATGGTTCTATGGTGCATGATCGGTGGATGCTCATTGATGGAAAATACTACTATTTTTACTCATCTGGTGCGATGGCATCAAATACCACTGTAGGCGGATATCAAGTAGGCGCCAACGGGCAATGGATTCAATAAAGATTCTATATTAATAAAAAGGAGGTAGGTTTTTGCCTACCTCCTTTTTATTAAGTGGGATTGTGATTGCGATGGGATAATCCAACTAATAGTGTAAGTAAGAACAACCGTTGGTTTATTATAATCAACGGCAAATCGCTTTTCTTTGATTGGTTGCAAAGGTATAATAGGAGCAAAAGGAAGCTTCCTAAAAAACAGACAACATGAACTGAACCAGAAAAAGTGGACAATAGACAAATCCCCCCTGATGTAGGAAAATAGAAGTACATCAGGGGGGATTGCTATGAGTA
>CAJFOJ010000036.1 GCA_904396495.1 uncultured Oscillospiraceae bacterium | reverse complement strand
TGCCCGGAGGGTGGTTCTTTTCTTCTTTGTTTTTCTATTTGGTTTCTACAAGCAACCTTGTGTTTCGGCAGACAGATAGCGGCTGTTAACTGGACCGGAGCCGACCGCTTGAGGCAGGGGCCGGGAGGCGGAGGTCGGGGAAAACAGGGAGAGATGGGGAGGCGATTGGCCATCCTTAGCGCGACCATGTTTTGCCCTGTTATTTCTATCGGTGCCATACTATAATAATGACAGTGATACACAGTTTAACAGCAGAAGCTAAAAAACTTAGCCAGTTCCAAACACCAATATAGAAGTATCAAGTTCATATGAGGCCAATAACTTCTTGCCCATTTTTTCTTTGCTGGAAGAAAATTAAAAGTTGTTTTTTAGAGGATAAGCGGTTTATCTGTTTTTGCCCCTTCTTAGCTTCCCAATGACAAAGAGGAGAAAACCGTCAGAGACGTGAAACTCAATGTTCATTCTTAGTGTTTTCTGTCTTTTCACTCGTTATCTGTCAAAATATAATTTTATGGTCCTCCACTAACTATGATTTCAGTGATTTCAAGTGGTGTTGTCGTTAAGAGACTTTGAAAGTAGGACACTTAATGTGACCAGTAAAAGTGTTTGCATACTTTATTACCGCTTTTTCCGCCAGCGGCTTTTCAATCACTTTATAAGGGGCCCAGCAAATATTATTTTTTGTAATGCCCTCATTTCCTTTTTTGCAAGTGAACACTACCTGTTTATGATAGAAAGTAAGAAGGAAAATATATAAAAATATCCTCCAGTTTACACTAGAGGATATTTTATAAAACTTACAGATCACTCGAATCTTAGTCGAGTTCGACGATTATTTAAATCCAGTCATTACGATACCACTAATAAACTGTTTTTGTCCAATGAAGAAGATAACAATCAAAGGAATAATAAAGACAGTTGACGCAGCCATTAGCAATTCCCACTGACTAGCATTTTCCTGCATAAATACCTGAAGGCCAATTGCCAACGTGTAGTGATCGCTCTCTAAGTAAAGCAAGGCATTCATAAATTCGTTCCAGCCACCGATAAAGGTAAACAGTGAAATGGTAGTCAAAATCGGTTTTGACAGAGGCATCATTATCCTTGTTAAAATTGTAAACTCCCCTGCTCCATCAATACGCGCTGCATCAAGGTAACTAGCAGGAATTGTTGAGTAAAATTGTTTTAACAAGAAGATGTTATAGGCTCCTCCGAAGAAACTGGGAAGAATTAACGGCCAGAAGGTGTTGATTGCATGGAATTTTACCCATGTCGCATACAAGGGAATCATCGTAACCTGGCTTGGCAGCATCATAGTGGAAAGGGCGATTAAAAATAGAACTTTTCCACCCTTCCATGGAATTTTTGTAAAGGAATACGCTGCCAAAGAAGAGGCAATTACTTGCCCAATTACAGGTACAATAGAAACAATTAAGGTGTTTTTCAGGTAATTCCAAAAAGGAATTCTTGTCAAAGCATCAGGATAGTTTTGAAAACGCACTCTTTCGGGAATTAAGCTTCTCAATATACCTGCAGAGGTATCAAAGACATCCGCAGGATATTTTAGTGATGTTGAAATCTGCCATAATAGCGGTAAAATAAAAATGCAGGAGAACAACACCAGAAGAATATAAGTAATAATATTATAAGTAAGTTTACGACCAGATATTCTCATAAATTCTCTCCCCCTTCTTATTCACCGTCACCGTACTGAACCCAACCGGAGGTTGCAAAAATAATGGCAGTAACAATCATAATAATAACAAATAAGATCCACGCCATCGCGCAAGCAAAGCCCATACTCATGTATTTAAAGGCCTGATTGTACAAATGCAGTGCGTAGAATAACATTGAGTTGCCAGGGCCGCCATCTTGTGCGCTGACGTTTCCAGAAGATGCAGAGAAAATATACGCTTGGGTAAAATACTGGAACATACCAATAATACCAGTAACTAATTGATAAAACATTGCAGGCGAAATGCCGGGCATCGTAATATGCCAAAATCTTTGCCAAGCATTGGCACCATCTAATTCTGCTGCCTCGTAAAGAGTCTGGGGAACGCCTTTAATAGATGCCAAGAAGATCAGCATCATACCACCGCTGCCCCACATTCCCATCAGGATAAGCGCAGGCTTTGTCCAGTTAGGATCGTACATCCAACCAGGAAGCGCATCTGCGGGTACACCGAGAAGCATCAAGAATTTGTTCAACAGACCATAAGACGGATTTAAAACCCATACCCATACCATAGACGCGGCAACAACAGAAACTACCGAAGGTATGTAAAAAATGGTGCGGAATACGGACTGACCTTTCACGTTTAAGCTTAAAAGCAATGCCATACAAAGTGAAAAAACAATGTTGGCAGGCAGGCTGAAAACACACATATAAAGCGTGTTTCCTAAGGACTTTAAGCTTTTCTCATCCGTAAAGAAATGGACAAAGTTGTCTACACCTACAAATTCTTTGATTGCAAAACCGTTAAAATCGGTAAAGCTGTATACCAAAGATGCAACGACAGGGTAGACTGTGAACGCCAAGAACCCGATAATCCACGGAAGTGCGAAAAGAATTCCGTACATGGTGTACTTACGGGCCTGGGTGCTCATTCTGGCAGGGGCACTCTTTTGCTTCATGTATTTCTCTCCTTTTTTACTAGCAGAATCGCTTTTGCAGGAATCTTTTCAGACGCCCATCCCACAAATCTATTCTACTATTAGTCTATATTAATCGTTTATCGGATTTTCATCCGCAAACTTCTGGATTTTAACGGTGACGTTACTTAAAGCGTCATCGAGAGAAATTTGGTTAGAAAATACAAGGTTAAGTTGCTTATCGATTTCCACTAAATAGTCATTAACATATAAGGACATAGGGAAACCCGTGCATTTATCAGATTGTAACATTTGCGCGACTTTGCGCTTCAAAGGATGCACCGATTCTGGCAAATTGTTTAATACAGATGTGCGTGACATGAGGATTCCTTCTCCGCTGTAACCCGAAGAAAACTGATTCATTACATCTTTTGAAGTAAGATAGGAAAGAAAATTCCAATTTTCTTCTAAGGTATTCTTAGAGCGGTTGTTAATACCCCATACATGTGCGGTAATAAACATAGAACCTGCCAATTCCGGTTTCCCTTCTGGATATGGGCAATAGGTGACACCATAATTCATGCTTGGCCTTTGCTGGGCAATTTCATCCATCAGCCATTCCCCACAAAACTGCATGACGAGCTTTTCATCGATAAAGGGACTGCCGGCTGCATTTGTGGATCCACTACCCAAACTGGTTTTAAAACTCAAGAGTTTGTCATAACCGATGAGATTGTAGATGTCTAACTGCCATTGATAAGCATCATACATTTCTGGGCTATCAAAGGTAATCTCATTGGTTTCGGGATCGATCCACTTTGCACCAAAAGCGACGGGCCATAAAACCTTTTCCAGCCAAGGGTAATCCGGAATAAAACCCGCGCGGATGATGTTGCCATCAGAATCATACTCTGTCAAATCGACGGCCATGTCCACAAGCTGCTGATAGGTTTTGGGCGGTTCTGTATACCCTTTTTCGGACAACAAATCAATGTTGTAGTAAATCTCTGAAGAATTAATTTCGTCGGGAATGGTGTAAATGCGGTCTTTGTAAGTGCACCGATCCCACGCAGCAGATATAATATCATCCTTATCAAAGGCTTCATCTTGATTGACCATATCGGTCAAATCGGCCAGAACGCCAGTAACACCCCATTGGCCTCCATAGACCCAATTGGGTTTCACCACATCAGGGCCGCTACCCGCCAACATAGAAGTAAACATTTTTTCTTCTCCTACGTTGCCGACGGTTTCGATCGTGACATGAGGATATAACTCAGTATACTGATCAGCGATTTGAACAATGCGTTGATGCCTGCTGCCCGGATCATTACTCTGGGTATCATTGTGCCAAATTGTCAAAGTGACCGGAGAGATATCTGGAACGTTATGCTCAGACAAACCATCGTCACAACTTGCTGTCAAAGCGCCACAAAAAACAACTGTGAGCAAAATTGTGATGAATTTGTTACGCATTTTAAGAGATCCTCCCAATTAATACGGCACAATATTCCCAACATTTGCATTTACCTTACTATTATAGGATAAGATGCTCATTACGAAAATAGTTTTATTTTTACTAATCAGTTTTTTATTTACCTAAAACCCATAAAATTCTTACGCCTTTTCCATAAAAAGTTTATAGTCCGGCAATAAGTCGGTTGATATCTTTCGGATTTATGGTATAATATCCACAAAAGACTTAGTTTTTGATCCTTTTGTTTTTGCTGCCAACGGGATAACGGAAAAATTTGAATAAACTGAAAACAGAAGAAGACATAATAAAATCTCTATATACCAGTCCCTTGAGGTTTATGTTACAGCACAAGATAACTCTTTTTGAGGATAGCACATTTTTATATGTCTGAAAAAATTAATAGATGGCATGGGCATTTTGCGTTTTTAAAGTTGTGTGACGAGGCGGCATAAATGTTTTACATTTATCAAAATTTGAATTCGTATTGGGGAGGGGAAACGTGAGAAAGCTGAGTATGAACGGCAGTTTTCGCAGGCAACTGCTCGTATTATTTCTTATGATTTCCATCATTCCTTTAATATTGTTAACTATTTTTAACTATTCTTATACCTTTTCGATGTTTAAAAAGCAGACCTATCAAAACGATGGCCGCATTCTCAATAAAGTTGTAGAGAGCATGGATAATATGCTTCAGAATGTGGAAGATCGTATCTTTAGTTTTTATATTTCTGATTTGGTATATACTTCCAATAACAGTAGTGAAAATTATGCTGTAGCTTTGGCGGAGCGAATGAGATATGAACAGCAATTGTTGTTCAACAGCTTTTTGACCTCTGATCGGTTGGGAATTGAAAATATTTTCTTTTACAATGAACAAGATAAGTATCTGGTGGATTCCTTGAATTCCGATACCCGGACCCAATCCGGAGAGGGATTGGACTGGTATGGAAAAGCTTTGGCTGCCGATGGAGCACTTTGTTGGATCCCTCCAGTTCAAGATAGTCCCCATGAAGGTGGTGATCGCCTTCGGGTCGCTTTGCTCATGAAGGATTATCGGGGAAATATCATGGGCGCTTTATGCGTCTGGATTCGAAGTGACAGCCTTTACAACCAAATCGAGGATATTAACAGCGGAGAAAGAGGTTTTGCCGCTGTTGTAAACGAAGAAGGCCAATTGATTACATCTTCTGAACTCTCAAGCGAAGTCAGCGCTTATTTTGAAAAGAATGTCTTGCCTCAACAGTTACCCGATTTGGCGGAAAAACAGGAATTGTCCATCGGGGGGGAAAGTTATCAGATTACCACCATGGTGTCTCCTTATACTGGGTGGTATTTTATTACCGCCAACTCTCAGGTGGAAATTATCCAGCAGATTTTGAGCAAACTCAATGTTTTTGCCATTCTGTTGGTCCTTTGTGTTTTGGTTGCCTTGGTGTTTGCCTTCATCATGTCCAACGCCCTTTATCGCCCGATTAAAAAATTAAAATGGGCGATGGAGGAAGCTGGAAGGGGCAACTTAGATGTAGAGCTAACCGAACAACGTGACGACGAATTTGCGAGCCTTTACAACGGCTTTAACAGTATGACTGCCAGCATCAACAAATTGGTCAAAGAACTGTATGAGCTAAAGCTGATGAAGAAGGATGCTGAACTGAAGGTCCTTCAATCACAGATCAATCCTCATTTTCTGTACAATACGCTGGATTCAATGTACTGGATGTCCCGATTGGGCAAAAACGAGGAATTGTCCGATATGATATCCGCCTTTTCCGGTTACCTCAAAATAAACCTCAGCAAAGGGAAAGATGTGATATCCATTGAGAAGGTTCAGGACGAAATTATCTATTACATTAAAATTCAACAATATCGTTTTGGGGACAAAATCCATGCAACGGTAGAAATTGCCCCAGAACTATATCCATATGGCATTATTAAATTTTTATTGCAGCCGTTAGTGGAAAATGCAATTTTTCACGGGCTGGAGCCTAAAAAGGACAAGGGATCTGTACGCGTTGTGGGAAAAATAGATGATGATTATGCCGTGTTTGAAGTGATAGACGACGGCGTCGGTATAGATTCCCAAAAAGTGGCGCACCTGGAAACACTCATCAATCAACAGGAATCGGTGGAAGGATATGCCCTTTATAATGTCCATCACCGGTTACTCCACACCTATGGCCCGGAATGCGGCCTTCATATTGAAAGCAAAGTGGGAGTTGGCACAAAGGTGAGTTTTAAGATACCGTTGATCTTGTACAGTGAAGATAAATTGCCCAATAACAGAAAGGAGGAGTAACAGATGTTTAAGCTGCTTATAGTAGATGACGAATACTGGTTCCGACAAGGCATCAAAAGCATTGTGGATTGGCAAAAATACGAAATTGAAATTGTGGGGGAAGCCTCGGACGGAGAAGAGGCGTTGCAGAAAATTGAGAAGCTTGAGCCGGACATCGTATTTACCGATATTCGTATGCCGATCTGTTCTGGCCTTGAGTTGGCGCGAAAGGCGAGGGATAAAGGCTACCGTGCAAAATTTGTAATTTTGACCGGCTATCAGGAATTTGAATACGCAAAAGAGGCGGCCAATATCGGCGTTTCAAGTTTTTTGACCAAGCCGGCCAGTCTTGAGAGCGTGATAGAAGTCATTGAAAAAATTAAAGCGGAAATTACAGAAGAACGCGGGACCAACCGCCGCCTAATCGAGTATGATAATTCTCTTAAGGAAAAGGTTTTGAGCTTGTTGCTCCATAACAAGGCGATTGTCTCTCCGGTGTTGAAAAATTACTGTGAGGACTTCCTCATGTCTTTGACCAACTGCCAATTTGTGGTCTTTTTGATTTCCACCAACGGCCTGGAAGAGGTGAGAAATCGCCTGGAGGATATCTTTGAAGGGGATCGGAACTACATGGGGAGCTGCTTGGGGACCGATTATGTCATTGGCGTACAGCGCTTTCATTCCGGTGCCAGTACCGCCCATGTCCGCTCCAGTTTAAAAAGCTTTTTTAGCCGTTTTGGGGAGGCCTGCCGAGAGGAAAACGGCGTCCAATCTTTTACGGTTATCAGTGGCATTTTTCACACCAATAGTGACATAACCTTGGGGCTTTCTCAGTGCATGATGGTTAAGCGTTTTCATTTTTTATATGAAAACGAAGCGGTGATGTTTTACGAGGACATTGCGACCATCAGCGATGAAACTCCCATCCCGCCTATTTATGATAAATCGGCGATGGAGACCATGCTGCGAGATGAGGACAACATGGGAATCCGTCATCTATTTACCAGTTTAATTGATGAGATTCGAAACAATCCGATTTACAGCTGTGATGTGGTGTTGGGGCTTTATCGCAATATCGCCATGGATATCGTGCAGATGCGTCCGGCCTTCTGTGGGGACATAACCGATATCCAGGCTGCCTTTGAAAAAATTACAGAGGCTGACAGATTGAGTGTTTTGAGCAACCAGATTGAAGAGTATGCGATTTCTACCGTTCAAATCTTGCATGATATCAAAATGCAGAAGAGTCTGTCGCCGGTTAATAAGGCCATTTACTATATCGAACAGAACTATAAAAGTGATATTACCCTGCAGTCAGTGTCCGATTTTGTGGGACTAGCCCCTGCCTATTTTAGCCGGCTTTTTAAGCAGGAGGTGGGAAAATCCTTCATCCAATTTGTCATGGAGAAGAGGGTGGAACTGGCCAAAAACCTGCTGCTCAACAGTGATATGAAAATTTATGAGATTTGCAGCGAAGTTGGGTATAATGACACCCGATACTTTATTAAAATGTTTAAAAGCACGACTGGAATGACTCCTGCGCAATTTAAGCGGTCCCAATACCGAAAATCTATTTTAGAGGATTGACGAGTGTAAAACAGCAAGCCCTTTTCTAACTTTAGAGAAGGGCTTGCTGTTTATTTATCACATCGCCGTTGAGAAATGCGGTAGGCAATTGGAGTCATATGAAAAAACTCCTTAAAAATCCGGTTAAAGGTCGAGATGGAGGAGCAACCCACTTCATAGGCGATACTGGCTACAGGGAGAGTGCTTTTGATGAGGAGGATCGCCCCCATGTTAGCTCGCACACGATTTAGGTACTCGTGCGGTGCCACATCCATAACCGCCAAAAAATTTCGCCGGAAGGCTGTGACACTCAAGTTGCAAAGGGCTGCTAAATCGGATATCCGAATTGGTTCATTATAGTGACGAGTAATGTGCAATATGGCAGGGGATATTTTGTCGAGTTTCCGGTCAGATAGGGGATCAAAGGGCGGCAGGAAGCCTGTCTGTTCCGAATACCGGAGAATCTCTACCAAAATCAGGTTAATCCACGCTGTCGCCGCGGCAATTTGATAGTCTTTCGGTGAGATAAGCTCCTCCATTAATCGTTGGACGGCATGGACGAGGGCAGGGGATTGTTGGGGTGAAATAATTCCGCTATAAAGGGTGTTATCATCTAATGGAAGAGAGAATTTGGTCCGGTCGATCACATGGGGAAGGTCAACAGTGATAAATCGCCATTTGCTGCCACTATTTTGAGCGCTCTGGGCGATGTGGATGACGTTTGGAAAGATCACGGATACATCACCGCCCGAAAAAGAAAATGTCTGGTTGCCAATATAAAAAACCCCGCTGCCCTCGATGCAGACACCAAGTTCCAGAGCTGAGTGGTAGTGGAGATAGGTAACTGGCAAAGAAGGGAGGTCATATACATCGTCGAAGTAGTGGACGGGGAACTCCGGATCCAATGGAACGGGTAGGCATTTTATGGTCAACGAGTTTGAATTTGACCTTTTTTGCATAGAAATCGCTCCTTATTGGGTAGAATCGTCAATTTAGTAGCTTTATAATAACATTATAAAAAACAGAAATCAACTGCATTTAAGGAGGAAATTATAATGAATATCGATCAGAAATGGTTTGATCACGACAGGATTCCCGGTATGGGCTGGTATTCCCTCAACCTCAAAAATGATTACCGTCAAAACGTCGAGGAAGGAAAGGATGTTGCGTTGTACGAAGATGTGGTCAACGCGGTGGCCAATCTACCCGCTGGCCCGATTCGGGAGGATTGTGCCGGTGTACTCTTCAAGGCGATGATGGAGGCGCCCATGAAAGAAGGATATCCATATGTGGAACCTTCCGATTTGGAGGAAATTCGGGCAGCCAGGCCCCAAAACCGCAAGGGTTTTGCTAAGGCATTGCCAGATGACGCTCTCAAAGAAAAAATACATGGTGCGTGGCTGGGGCGGATTTGTGGTTGTCTGCTGGGAAAGCCGGTAGAAGGACTCCATTCCAACGTCATCAAGAAAATAATCAAGGCTGCGGGGGATGAAACGCTTAAAAAATATTTTGACCCCTCTCCTGAGACCATCAAAGAACTGGAGCTAGCGGAGGACCGTTGTTGGCTCCGCTATGTAGACGGTATGCCGATGGACGATGACACCAACTATACCACTTTAGCAGCTGTGTGGATCCTAAAAAAATACGGGAGGGATTTTACGCCGCTTAACGTTGTGGACTCCTGGCTGGAGAGTATGCCTAAAACAGCCTATTGCACAGCTGAGCAAATTGCATATTTAAATGCTGCAATTGGCATTGTGCCACCTAAAACCGCAGTTTTCCGCAACCCGTACCGGGAATGGATTGGCGCCCAAATTCGCGGGGATTATTACGGGTATATCAACCCTGGAGACACCCAAAAGGCCGCTGAAATGGCGTGGCGGGACGCAACGGTTTCCCATGTTAAAAATGGTATTTACGGAGAGATGTTTGTGGCGGCTATGCTGGCGGCAGCTGCTGTTAGTGATGATATCACAGAGGTCATCCAGGCGGGACTTCAAGAAATCCCTGAACAATCCCGTCTTACCGAAGCGATTGAAAAGGTGATGGCCTGGCACAAAAGCGGCCTCAGCGCGGAAGAATGCCTTGCTAAAATCCACGAAATGTACGATGAGGCCAATGGATACGATTGGTGCCATACTATTCCAAATGCCATGGTCGTGGCGGCCTGTTTGCTCTACGGAAACATGGATTATGCAAAATCCATCTGTATGGCAGTGGAAACCGGCTTTGACACCGACTGCAATGGCGCTACTGTTGGTTCCATTTTGGGGATGATGCTAGGTGCAAAGAAGATACCCGAGTATTGGTCGAAGCCCCTCAACAACGTCGTTCACACCAGTATTGATGGGTATGAGTCGGTGAAAATTACCGATTTGGTGGAGCTTACTTTATCCCATCTGAAATAAGGTGTAATCATGAAAGTATTGAATTTTGGTTCGCTGAACATTGATTATGTGTATAGGGTAGATCGGTTTGCCTTACCGGGGGAGACAATATCCTCGGTAAAAATGGAACGCTTTTGCGGTGGCAAGGGCCTCAACCAGTCCATCGCATTGGCGCGAGCCGGCATACCAGTTGCTCATGGGGGATGTATCGGCGGCGACGGGGCCTTTTTGGTAGAAGAACTGCAAGAAAACGGAGTGGATACCGAAAATATTAGAATACTGTCTTCTCCCAGTGGCCACGCGGTAATTCAGGTCGACGCCGGGGGAGAGAACACCATTCTTTTATACCCTGGTGCCAATTATGCGATCTCCCGGCAACAAATTGACAAAACATTAGAGGGGTACGGGGACGGAGATATTCTCCTCCTCCAAAATGAGGTGAATGAAATTCCGTATATTATGGAACGGGCAGCGGCAAAAGGGATGAAGATTTTTTTTAACCCTTCTCCCCTCACTTTGGCGGTGGAGGAATATCCACTGCATTTGGTCTCTTGTTTTTTGGTAAATGCTTTGGAAGGGGCTTCTTTGTCCGGAGAAGAGGGAACAGAAAAAATTTTAGCCGGTATCCGTAACAAGTTTCCAAAAGCGCAAACTGTCCTTACCTTGGGTGAAAATGGAGCCTGCTATGACGCTGGAGGAAAGCAGTATACCCAATCGGCGTTTCCTGTGAAAGTGGTGGATACTACTGCGGCCGGGGACACTTTTACTGGATATTTTATAGCGGAATTGCTGCGGGGTAACTCGCCGCATGCTATTTTACGATGGGCCTGTGGAGCGTCTGCGCTGGCAGTTTCCCGCCGGGGAGCGGCTCCGTCGATCCCTATGAGGGAAGAAGTAAACACGTTTTTGCAAAACAGATAAGATTTTATAAGTTGTGGTTACCTTTTTGCCAGCCCATAGAATTCTTGTTTAATCGGAATTTTTGAAACTTTTGTACCACTTTCGACAGTTTATATAATAGCAAAATGATATAATTGGTTCTGTAGAGTAATGGACAGGCTCGCCAATGAAGGAATAATTTAATTACATTATCATCCAACATGCGGTAGAAAAATCCTCCATATTAGGAAAATAGTCTATAGTTTTTTATTTGTTTAGTAAAAAATTAATAATTCAATGTAAAAAACCCTGTAATTTTTGATAAATGTATAGAAAATTGCTTGATTTTTGATTTTTTCTAGTATATAATATATTAAACATATTTTTTGCAGGGTTAGGTCTGCTTTGTAGTCAAATATCCTATTTGGTTATAAAGTAGTTTATTTCCATCTTTTCGAAAGAAGGCATGGGACTTGCAAATAAGAGAGGTAAATGGCGTTTTATCTTTCTTATATAAAATATGAGCATTATTAAAATGTGGAGGGATTTGTTATGAGCAAAAAAGTCTTGCAAAAACTGACTGCTATTACAACAGCAGCGGTTTTGGCAGCCAGTATCGCTCCATTGAGTGCATCTGCGGCCTGGGACCAAGATGCTAACTCAAACTGGAGTTGGACTGAAAACGGCCAGAAAGCAACTGGCTGGCGATGGATCCACGGAAACTGGTATTACTTTGACGGCTCTGGTATCATGCAAACCGGCTGGAAATATATTAACAGCCAGTGGTATTACATGGACTCGAGCGGTGCAATGAAGACTGGTTGGCAGTTCATCAATGGCGAATGGTACCATTTGGGTACGGATGGCGCGATGACCAAAGGGTGGTACAAGGAAGGTTCCTCCTGGTACCATCTGAATGAAAACGGCGTAATGGCCCGTCATTGGCGTAAAATTTCCAACGTTTGGTATCGCTTTAACCCCAGTGGACAGATGCAAACTGGCTGGATTACTTATCACGATGATACCTATTTTGGTAACATTGACGGTGCTATCCAGACTGGATTAGTTCAAATTGACAACAAGGTGTACTACTTCCGCGAGGAAGCTGACTCCCGCCAAGGCGCAATGGAGACAGGCCGTATCCAGATCGGCGATCGTACATATACCTTTGGCGAGGATGGCGCTGCTACTGGCATATTGCTGCCTGAGGCGGAAATCGCATATGATTCAAACGGAAATGAAAAGACCCCTGGCGGCGTTGTTAGCGGCGGCGGATCGTCTTCGTCCGGCGGCGGCGGTGGCGGAAGCTGGTCCGGCGGCGGTAGCGGTGGTGGAAGCTCCTATGTTGATGCTCAGCGCATTGCCTTGAATGAGACCAGCCTGGACATGAATGTGGGCGAGAGCTTCCTGCTGACTGCTACAGTTTATCCCACCAATGCGACTAATAAAGTAGTATCTTGGACCAGTAGTAATACAAGTGTTGCTACTGTTGATGATGACGGCCGTGTCCGTGCACTGCAAGAGGGCACCGCAACTATTACGGCGATTGTCGATGAGGTAAAAGCTACTTGTACTGTTCGGGTTGCTGCTACTAGCGGTGAGGACGTCAAAGTTACTGGCATTACTGTTACTTCGACCAGTGGCAGTGACGAGGTTCATGTGGGAGAAGACTTGCAGCTTCAGGCCGCGGTGACTCCGGACAATGCAACCAATAAGGCTGTTGAATGGAGTTCTAGCGATACAGAAATCGCGACTGTCGATGCAAACGGTTTGGTGACTGGCGTTGCGGAAGGTACTGCTACGATTACAGCGACTGCTGCTGATGGCAGTGGTGTAACCGGGACATTTGATGTTACCGTTACTGAAAAACCTGAAACTGAATCCGCTACTCCTACCTTCACAACCAATTTGGAATCCAGCATGGACGTCACCGTAGGGGATGAGGTAACCCTTTCTGTGGTAGCTACCTCTTCTGACGGCGGAACATTGACCTATCAGTGGTATAAAGATGATGAGGCGATTTCTGACGCAACCAGTGCCTCCTATACCTTTACTGCTGATGCAGCGGGTTCTGCGAGTTATAAAGTGGTTGTAACCAATACCAAAGACGATTTAACCCCTGCCTCGGCAACTAGTACGACTTGTGTTGTGACCGTGGAGAATGGAGAAGAACCTCCCGTTGAGAGCGATAATCTGTTGTATGGTATTGCGCCTACTACAGATATCAATACCTACTATTTCGCGTACTGGCATCATGAGGAGGAAAATCCCGAGTTGCCGTTGTTGGATGGCGCCCTTGGAATGTTGACAGATGGCTTGAAGCCTGCGGTTGACGTAGCATATGAAGAGAAACTACCGGATGTCCTTTACTTCAACGATAAGGCTCCAGACGGCGCGCCTGACTTCACTTTTGATCTTGATGAGCCCATTACCTTTGAGCAGATCAATTTAGCTTTCCGCCTTGGTGGCCCATGGGGAGCAACCGATGGTCTTGCGGATCATGTTACTATTGCGGCAGAGATTGACGGAGAGTGGCAGACTATTTATGATGGCGAAGGGCTGCGCGGTGACAACACCGTAGGTAAAGACTTAGTCTTCAAGACTGCCGACGGCACATCCATTACCGCCACCGGACTTAGATTCTGGTTCCATGCTTGGACCGGTGATGTAAAAGGTATTTCGATTGCTGAAATCGAAGCTTTGGCTGAGGCTACCGACGCAACTGCTGATGGCGAGTTGACAGGTGGTTCTGTAACTCCTCCTGTGAGCAGCACAATTGATTACACTGCAACAGGCACACCTGAGGTTAAATTTGTCAACGGCTTAAACGACGAAGAGAGCCTTGCCAAAGTCTCCTACGCTGACGGCAAGTTCACCGTAGCAGGCGATGTGACCAGCTTCTCCTTTGTGGATGGTGGCGTTGCCAAACAGTTCACCAACACAGACGGCGTTTGGTCGGATGCCGTTGAAATCAGCAAGAGCCTGATCTTTGGCGAATCCTTCACCACCGACATCAATAGAGATAATTTCGGTTACTTTAGTTCTACCTATGACAACCCGATGTTCTTCACATCGCTGACCGATGGGGTGGTTCCTCCGACTGCCGATTGCAATCAGTTTGGATATGTGAACATGGCGACTACCAGACCGGAAGGCATCAACAAAGATATTTGCTTCAACCTGGATCACGAGATCACTTTTAAGCAGATTAATATTGATTTCTTGAAACAGTACATTTGGAATGCTGCGGACGGCTATCCGGAGCACGTTACCATTGAAGCGAACTTTGACGGCGTTTGGGCTGAAATCGCCGACGTAACAGGTTTGGATACAACTGGTACAGACGGGACGCCGAAGACGTTGGTATTTACCTCTGAGGAACCCATTACGACTTCCGGCCTGAGATTTACTTTCTATTCTCGCCAGGGTAATGCACAAGCGGTCATCCTGACCGGTATCGACGTATTGGCGGAAGCGGATGGTTCTCCTGCTGACGGCGCGTTGGAAGTTCCCAGCGAAGTGGCGGAAACCCCTGTAATTACTACTGATTTGGAGGCCAGCAAAACTGTAGAGGTAGGCGAGACCGTTGAACTGGCGGTAGAGGCTTCTGTTTCTGACGGCGGCACCTTGACCTATCAATGGTATAAAAATGATGAGCCCATTACGGGAGCTACCAGCAGTACTTACAGCTTCCAGGCCTTTACAGCAGAAACTGCAACCTATAAAGTAGAGGTTACCAATACAAAAGAGGGTATGCTCCCCAGCAAGGTGACCAGTACAGCTTGTGTTGTATCAGCTGTAACGGATCTAGTGAACATTGCTAAGGGCGCTTCCTATACCTTCACATCCACTGAAGGTAAGGAGTTGAACTTCTCTGGTTCTGCCATCGATGATGGTGTTAAACTGACCGATGATATCACTCCTAACACAACTACCTATGGTGATCCGGGATTTGTTACCTTCCATGTTAAGGAAGGCTCTGATGCTTCCACTCTTGACATTGTGATCGATTTGGGAGCAGCGAAGTCCTTCAAGCGCGTCACCATCGATACTTTGAAGAGCACTGACGGGGTTAATCCTATCGAAACCGGTATGGTTTCTTACTCCATGGACGACAGTGATTGGACTGAGTTCGGCGCGATCAACCACACTCATGGCGACGTTGGCATCGAAACCATTATGGTAAATTCCGAAGAGCCTGTTACCGCTCAGTATGTGAAAGTAACGCTCAACGGAGTCAGCGGCTGGCGCAGCTTGGCTGAAATCCGCGTTTGGGGCGAGGCAGTCTTTGAAGCGGTAACTGACATTACCGGTGTTCCCACCGAGGCTACTGCTGGAACGGATCTTGAGTTGACTGGAACAGTTGCTCCTGCGACTGCTACTAACCAGACAATTGTTTGGTCTGTCAAAGATGCTGGTGAAACAGGTGCTACTATTGAAGGCAATGTGCTGAAAACCACGGCTGCGGGTACTGTCACTGTAACTGCGACTATCACAAACGGCGCTGCCGAGGATGCTGACTTTACCAAGGACTTTACCATTACGGTAAAGGAAGCTCCTGTAGTTACATCTGATAATCTGCTGGCTGGCAAGACTTGGACTTCTACTACCGTTACAACCCAGAGCCTTTTCGACAAGCCGCTTTCAGAAAATGCAAGTCAGTGGTTGACAGATGGTGAAAAACCGGTAGTTGATGACTATACGGAAGAGTTCCATGCAAATGGTGGCGTTGTGCTCTTCTATCACAGCACCGATAAGCCTCTCCAGTCGTTTGTCTATGATTTGGAAGACGGTAAAAATACCTTTAAACAAATTCAGATTTCCACCTTGTATGCGGCTGCTGGCGATACAATAGTCGGCTCAACGCCCAAGACGATCAAGATTGAAGCAGAAGTGAACGGCGAATGGGTGACGTTGTTTGAAAATGCGGAGCCTTATGCTAATGCTAATGAGAGCAAGAACTTTGTATTCAGCAGCGATACGCCTATTACCGCTACCCAGTTGAGATTCAGCTTTGCCGGCCAAGGCAGAGAAGGCGCAGGCATTGGTTGGCCAGGCGTTGCCCTCAACGAAATCGAGGTACTCGCTGATGCTGCGACAGGCGCTATCGATGGTACTTTAGAGGCTCCTGAAGTTCCGGTTGAAAGCGGAAACCTGCTGGCTGGCAAGACTTGGACTTCTACTACTGTGGAAAAAGAGTCTTATGGCGAGGCCGCTTTTGTGGAAGATGCTAACAAATGGCTGACTGATGGAGAAAAGCCGACTCCTAACACTATTTCAGGAAGCAGTGATAATGAATCGGAACATCCTGATAAGTGTGGTGTAGTTCTCTTCTACAACAATGAGGATCATCCGGTTCAATCGTTCGTCTATGACCTGGATCCTGGTCAGGATACCTTCAGGCAGATCACGATTTCTACCCTGTATCAGCAGAAGGTGGCTTCTCCGGAGAATCAGATCTTGGGCACCACCCCCAAAAAGATTAAGATCGAAGCTTATATCGACGATCAGTGGGTTGTTTTGTTTGAAAACAAGGAAGATAATCAGGATCTGAAACAGAACAAAGTCTTTGTTTTCAGCAGCGACACGGCTATCACTGCAAGCCAGCTGAGATTTAGCTTTGTGGCTCAGGGAACCGGTTGGCCGGGTATTGCCCTCAACGAAATCGAGGTACTCGCTGATGCTGCGACAGGCGCTATCGATGGCACTTTAGAGGCTCCTGAGGCTCCTGCCTATGTTGCAGTAACTGATATTACTGGAGTTCCCGCTGAGGCTACTGCCGGAACAGACCTTGAGTTGACTGGAACGGTTACTCCTGACAACGCTACCAACAAGACGATTGTTTGGTCTGTCAAAGACGCTGGTGAAACAGGTGCTACCATCGAGGGTAGCACCCTGAAGACCACGGCTGCAGGCACTGTCACAGTGACCGCGACCATTACCAACGGCGCTGCTGAGGATACTGATTATACTAAGGACTTTACTATTACGGTAAATGAAGCTTCGGCTGTAGAATTTACTAATATAGCTTTGGATAAGTCCTACACCATTACCTCCCAGCATGCTGATTGGGATGCGGATCATCCCACTACGGGCACTGAGTACACTGATGGCGTATACGGCAATGGCGACTATTCTGATCTTTCCTACGCTCATATGAGAGTTGACAATCCCGATCTTGACACTATAATTGAATTTGATTTGGGCGCGGAATATGACATTAACGGTATTCAACTGAGCGGTTATTACATGACGGACTATTATATTTATGCCCCTAAGAATTTCCGCTTAGAATACTTTGATGGGAGCGAGTGGAAACAGCTAGTTGCTTCTCCAGATTCAATCACATACCCGACTGGTGAAGGAACTTTTGGCGGCGACACTTACAAAGCTGTTTTACCCGATAATGGTACGGTTAAGGCTCAGCAGGTTCGTGTAGTAGTTCGTCCTTGGAGCAACGGTCTTTACTTTGACGAAATCGAAATTCTCGGTATCGATAATGGTGAAGAGCCTCCGGTTTCTAGTGAGATCGCTTATACTGCAACGGGAACACCTGAAGTCAAATTTGTTAACGGCTATAACGACAGCGAAAATATCGCGAAGGTTTCCTATGCTGACAGCAAGTTTACCGTTGCCAGTGACGTAACCAGCTTCTCCTTTGTGGATGGCGGCGTTGCTAAACAGTTCACCAATACAGATGGCGTTTGGTCGGAGGCCGTTACAATCAGCAATAGCCTGATCTTTGGCGAGTCCTTTACCACCGACATCAATAGAGATAATTTCGGTTACTTTAGCTCTACCTATGACCACCCGATGTTCTCTACCTCGCTGACCGACGGCGTAGTTCCCCCTACTGCCGATTGTAATCAGTTTGGATATGTGACATTGGCGACTACTAGACCAGAGGGTCTCAACAAAGACATTTGCTTCAACCTGGATGATGAAATAACCTTTAGCCAGATCAACATCGACCTGTTGAAACAGACAGTTTGGAATGCTGCAGACGGTTATCCGGAGCACGTCACCATCGAGGCAAACCTTGGCGGCGTTTGGGCTGAAATTGCCGACGTAACGGGCTTGGATACAACTGGTACAGATGGAACGGCGAAGACATTGGTATTTACCTCTGAGGAGCCTATCACAGCTTCTGGCTTGAGATTTACCTTCTATGCTCGCCAAGGTAACGCACTAGCGGTTATCCTGACCGGTATCGACGTATTGGCTGAGGCTGATGGTTCTCCTGCTGACGGTACGCTGGAAGCTCCCACCGAATCGGCGGAAACTCCCACAATTACTACTGATTTGGAGGCCAGCAAGACTGTAGATGTAGGGGAGACCGTAGAGCTTAGTGTAGGCGCTACCGTTTCCGCAGGCACTTTGTCCTATCAGTGGTATAAGGATGATGTGGCCATTCAAGGAGCCACCAGCAGCACATACAGCTTTACCGCTTATACAACTGAAACTGCAACCTATAAAGTGGAGATCACCAACACCCAAGCGGGTATGCTTCCTAGCAAGGTGACGAGCACGGCTTGCGTTGTAGAGGCCACAACTGATCTCACCAATATTGCAAAGGGTGCTTCCTACACCTTCACATCCACTGAAGGTTTGGAATTGAACTTCTCGGGTTCAGCCCGTGATGACGGCGTGAAACTGACCGATGACATCACTCCTAACTCGACTAGTTATGGTGATGCGGGATTTGTAACGTTCCATGTTCTCGGCGGTACTGACGCTTCCACTCTTGATGTTGTGATCGATTTAGGGGAAGAGAAGTCCTTTGAACGTGTCACCATCGATACTTTGAAAGGAACTGATGGTGTCAGCCCTGTTGAAACTGGTATGATTTCTTACTCCTCTACTGGCGCTGATGATTGGAAAGAATTCGGCGCGATCAACCACACTCATGGGGATGTTGGCGTTGAAACCATTATGGTAAATTCCGATGAGCCTGTTACCGCTCAGTACGTGAAAGTAACGATCGATAAGGTCAACGGCTGGCGCAACCTGGCTGAGATCCGCGTTTGGAGTAGAAGAAGAGGGACCTGATGGTCCCTCTTCTTCTACCAGTCTTATTGCTGGCGAGACTTATACTTGTAATTTTCCAAATAGAGATGCCAACGACGATAAGATTGACACTTCCACCGGATGGTATCCTGGATATAGTGATAGAGATCACACCAGATTAACAAACGGTGTAATTTCTCAGAAGCCATATGCCGAATCCGAAATGCCAGTTGGTTGGCAAGGGCTAAAGTATATTGAGCCTTTGGTTCTGACTTTTGAGAAAGACAATACTCCTATGACCTTTAAAGAAATTTTTATTAATCCAGTCGACTCAGATGACTATAATCTATCTTCTCCTAGCAACGTAAAAATAGAGGTCAAAATTAACGACGAGTGGAGATGTATATATAGAAATTCCTCAAGAGGGGAAAACTATTATTTGGTTTCAAATGAAGCTATTACTGCAACAGGAATAAGATTTTCTTTCACGGGTTCTAACTCGGTTGGGTTGGGAGAAATAGTGGTAAATGCCGAACCGACTGCAGGTATAACTCCCTACAAGAAATTAATCTCACCAGTAGTGGACATTATTGACGTACCGACGAAGGCCACTGTCGGTGAAGATTTGACCTTAACCGGAACAGTAATCCCGGATAACGCAACTAACAAGCAAATTAGATGGTTAGTTAAGAATGCAGGTACCACTGGTGCTACTATTGAAGGCAACGTGCTGAAAACTACAACTGCCGGTACGGTTATTATTACCGCACAAGTAATAAATGGTGCGGCTGATGGCCCTTATCAGAAGGACTTTGAAATCGTGGTGAATGAATCCCCTGTAACCTCAGATAATCTCCTTTTAAACATTCCCTTTACCACTACACTCCCTGATGGCGCTTTCTTCTATGGTGATCTGGGGAATAATCCTACAGCAAAACCGTCTATGCTGACTTATCTGACGGATGGACAGCGCATTGAGGAGCCGACTGCAGGTACCCAGGATGGAATTGTTGCTACCGGTAATACACCTTTTGATATGACCTTCGATTTGAACGGCGTGAAAGAGATTAGAAGCATTGTCATCGGTACCAAATGGTTTGAACAGGATGGTGCATTGATGCGCACCCCTTCTCATGTGAAAGTTGAAATTCAGAACGGTTCAGACGAATGGGTTACTGTATTTGACGGTGATTTTGAAGATGCAGGTACTCATAAGGATATTGTTCTTGGAGTTGCAGATGGTGAGGCAATTTCTGCTTCTAAGCTCAGAATTACCACGACCAAACGTGAAGGAGCTTGGGGTACTGCCTTAGATGAAATTAATGCTTCTTCTAAAGCTCCTGAAGGTGCAGTTGACGGTACAATGGCGATTCCGGCTCCTACTGAAACCTCCAATGTTTTGTTGGGGGTTACCTATACCACCAACATTACCGAAGGTGACGGCCAATTCCAACCAGAACATCCTGATGCCAACGGTTCAAGATTGACCGATGGTATCAAAGCTACTACAAATGGTAGCGGACTGGATTGGAGCAATCCGGCTTATGTTGGATTGACTAAAAACCCTGAAATTGTTTTGACCTTTGACGATTTGGGCGGAGGAAAATCCATAGAATCTATTAATCTTGGCTTCATCCAGAATCTCCCCATTATGGCTTATGTACCAAAAGCAGTTAAAGTTGAAGCAAAAGATGCTGAAGGTGCATGGTCAGAAGTTAAGACTGCTAACTTTAAAGGAGAAAGTACTGGAGACAATAAGGTTTATGAAGAATCTATTACTTTTGATTCTCCTGTTGTAGCTTATGGATTAAGATTTTCCTTTACGCCAGATGCCTATGAAATTGAAGATCCCTTTGCACCGAAGGCAGACGGCACTTGGGGCTGGCTCTTTATCGATGAAATCGAAGCAATCGGTAAGGATGCTAGTCTCGATGTGGGCGGCTCGGAAATTAGCGGATGGGGCGATGGCGGATCGGGTTCCGGTACAGTGATTTTATAATCCCTTTCCAAAAATGAAAAGAACTCTCCTACGGGAGAGTTCTTTTTTGCTATTTACATTTTATAGGAAATGCCATACAATGGAATTGTTAGAAACTTTGGATTGTAAAGTCCAATTGAATCTCTTGACTGTAAAATGCTTCACAATTTGCCCAGTTCGGCGTCTTTAGAGGTTAAATGAACTATTTGGGGATAGAATTGTAATATCCTACTATCAGAAAGGATAAAAATCGTTTATGCTGCCAAAAGACCAATGTTTTAAGATAGGATATACCCATGCCGGGCGCTTTCATGCCGATGATGTGTTTTCAACGGCGCTTGTGCGGATGCTTTGGCCAGAAATTCAGATACAAAGAGTAATGGAAATACCGAAAAATGCTAATGGTATTATTTATGATATTGGGAGAGGGGAATTTGATCACCATCAGGAGGATGCGCCTGTCCGAGATAATGGGGTACCCTATGCAGCGTTTGGGCTGTTGTGGCGCAAATTTGGGTCTCAGCTTTTTGCATCAAAATGCGCAGAAGATAAAATCCCAGAAGCTGTGAAAAGGTTTGATGAATCCTTTGTCCAACCTTTGGACTTGGACGACAATACCGGCTGCGGGAATATGCTGGCTAGTATCATCGGTTCATTTAACCCCTATTGGGATGAAAATATAGATGGTGACCGAAATTTTTGGAAAGCAGTCCAGTTTGCGCAAACGGTATTGGAGCGAAAGCTGGGGTTTTTGTGCAGCCAGTTTCGAGCGGATACGGTAGTGGAAGAAGCGGTTCAAAAGATGGAGGACGCAGTAGTAAGGCTGCCGGTTTATGCGCCGTGGAAGCCTGTCGTTATTCGGTCAGAGGCTCAGTTTGTCATTTATCCGTCCCAACGGGGAGGTTTCTGTGCACAGGCAGTTCCCGGAAAAGAGGAAGGCTCATTGCGCTGCCCTTTTCCGATGTCCTGGGCAGGGAAAGAAGACGATGAGCTGGAAGACGTTTCTAATATCAGCGGCCTGCGTTTTTGCCACAAGGGGAGGTTTTTAGTAGCAGGAGATACGGAGGAAGTTTGTGTAACTGCCTGCAAAGAGGCGCAGCGGCAGAAAATGAGTTCAGAAAAGGAGTAAGTGTAATGCGGTATTTATTTTTGGAATATCCCAAATGCAGCACCTGTCAAAAGGCGAAAAAATGGCTGGACGAAAACGGGATTGAATACGACGCCCGTCATATTGTGGAACGGAATCCCACGGAGGATGAACTGAAAAAATGGGTGGCTATGAGCGGACAACCCCTGCAAAAATTTTTTAACACCAGCGGTATGGTGTACCGGTCTATGGGACTCAAGGATAAGCTTCCATCTATGAGCGAGGAGGAGAAGTTTGCAATTTTGGCTTCAAATGGGATGCTTGTTAAGCGCCCCTTGCTCATCGGCGAGGATATTGTATTGATTGGGTTTCGTCCGCAGCAGTGGGAACTAGTCAAATAGGATGGCATTTTTGAAGGAAAGCAGAAGGTGGACAGTTTGAAAAAAATTGGGCTGATATGCGCGGGCGACGAAGAACTAAAGCCGTTTTTGCCCCATATCCAAAATTGTACCATTTCTCAAAAAGCAATGTTGCAGTTTCATGAGGGGTGGATAGAAGGTGTGCCGGTTGTCGCTCTTTACAGCGGGGTTTGCAAAGTAAATGCCGCCATTGCCGCCCAAATTTTGATCGACAGGTATGATGTGAGCGCCTTGGTTAATGCGGGGACGGCTGGGGGGATGGATCCAGGTATTCAGCTTTTCGACACGGTGATTTCGACGCAAGTTGCGTATCATGACGTGGCGGATGACATTTTGACGGAATTCCATCCATGGATGCCTTCCATTTATTTTGATGTGGATAAGAATATGATCGATGTTGCCAAATCGGTTTCCGGCAAACTTCCCCATGTTTATTTAGGGCGCATGGTCACAGGAGAACAATTTATAACCGACGGTTTACGGGAACGTATTAATGCTAAATTTGCCCCGTTATCTGTGGATATGGAAACGGGGAGCATTGCCCATGTTTGTTATGTGAATCGGGTCTTATTTATCGCTATCCGGTCGATTACCGACACAGCAGATCATCAAGGAATCGAAAATTTTGAGGCAAACTGTGCAAAGGCCGCTGTTATCGCCAAAGATATCACGTTGGAATTTTTAGGGGAATTGGCGCGCCGAGACACTCTGTAAACGAGAAATCGGGAGAAAGCAAGCTTGCTTTCTCCCGATTGGAATAATGACAACGATATCTTTTTAGAATAGAAGGATCAAATTACTTGGCGGTGTTTCCATTTGTCCCGAAGGAAACGTTGGATAAAAAAGATAGCGCGGAAAACCCAATCGATAAACATGGCAAACCAGACACCGAGTACTCCTAATTGGAGCCACGCTCCCAGCACGTAGCTTAATCCGATGCGGAAAACCCACATGGAAAAAATTGAGGTGAACATGGTAAATTTTACATCCCCGGCCGCCCGGAGGGCATTTGGCAAGGTAAAGGCACTGGGCCAAATGATTACAGAACAAATGGTGTGGTAAATAATCAGTTGCCAAGCGGTGGAACTGGCTTCCTGGGACAATCGATAGAAATCAATTAAGGGCGTGGCAATCGCCAACAGGAATAAATCAAGGGCAAACATTGAAAGATAGGTGATCTTTAAAAGTTTGATTGCGTACATTTTGGCCTGCTTGTAGTCATGGGCACCGACACATTGTCCCACTACGGTTATCATGGCGAGGCCGATGGCAGAGCCGGGTAGGATCTGGATACTAGCTAAGTTGTTGGCGACGGCGTTAGCGGCAATTGCGGCAGTGCCGAACGAGGCAATCAAGCCCTGTACCAAGATTTTGCCGATTTGAAACATGCCGTTTTCCATACCGTTGGGCACGCCGATCTTTAAAATATTCTTAATCATGGCAAAATTAAATTGCGGTTTCCAAGGATCGCGTACATGAATGGGATTTGTGCCGTTCCGCAAAAGGATTACCATGACTACGGCTCCGGTGGCACGGGAGACCAATGTAGCGGTTCCGGCGCCTGCTACCCCCATGTTAAAGCCATAGATTAAAATGGCGTTGCCGGAGATGTTGATAATATTCATCAGCAGGGAAGTGAGCATGGAGACTTTAGAGTTGCCCATGGCACGGAAAAGGGCGGCCCCACTGTTGTAAATGGCGAGAAAGGGATAGGATATGGCCGAGAGCCAAAAATATGTTTGGGCATACGCCATGACATCGGCTTCAATATGTCCAAAAATTAAATCCAAGAGGGTGGTGCGTCCGACCAGAGCCAGAACCATGATGACAGAAGAAAGAATGAAAATCGCCCATAGGAGCTGTTTTGCTGCTACACAGGCGTTTTTGTTGTCCTGTCTCCCCAAATATTGCGAAGAAACCACTGCACCTCCGGTGGCAAGGGCGGAAAAGATATTGATGAGAAGAACATTGATGGTGTCCACCAAGGATATGCCAGAAACAGCGGCTTCTCCTACCCGTGCCACCATCACGGTGTCTGCCATACCGATGGTGACCGCAAGGATTTGTTCGATGACCAGTGGAATAATTAAGAGGCATAGAGCTTTGCGGGTAAACATAAAAACCTCCAATTTTCAGGGTAATTTCAATAAACCACGTCTATTTTGCACCCATTTTGTAAAAAAGGCAATATCTTTTTACCCAAAATAAAAAGAAGCTGCAAGGAAAATTTTAAGTATATGCGCAGAAACCATAAAAATACATCTAAATACTTTTTGATATTTTAGCATTCTTATAAAATTCCTATAAAGGGGTTGACAAATTATCAAAATAGCATTACAATTTAAAGCGTTAAAATGAATGAAAGGAAAAGTGGCTATGTCTGTTTTGAACGCAACGAAACGATTTACAGGCTATTTTGGCTGGGGCTTTTATTTTGGCACCGGTCTTAATTGTTGTACGCATCTTTCGTTGTGCAATGACTGCTAACTGTCATTTTCCTAATAGGTAAAATGAGAGCCTGCATCTTTGGAGACGAAGATGCAGGCTCTTTTGGTTTTTGGATGCCGGGTTGGATCCGCCTGTCGTACCCAAAAACCGGAAGCCTTTCATTAATTCGAAGAGAATGAAATTGTCGTAAATACAGAAAGAGGGAGCTTTTATGGTAATCATCTTAAAGAAAAACGCAGATCACTCAGAAGTTGAGAAACTGATTCACAATATCCAAGATTTAGGGCTCAAGACCCATATGATCGAAGGCGAACAGTCCAGCATTATTGGGCTGGTAGGCGACACCAGCAAAATAAACGCCGACGACATCTCGGCAAATGACGTGGTGGAAGCGGTTAGGCGGGTGCAAGAGCCATACAAATTGGCCAACCGGAAGTTCCATGAGGATGACACCATCATCGATGTGAACGGCACAAAAATAGGCGGCACAAATTTCCAAATTATTGCCGGCCCGTGTTCGGTGGAGAGTCGGGAACAGATTATTGAGGTCGCTAAGGACGTAAAAAAAAGCGGGGCTAGATTTCTCCGCGGGGGCGCTTTCAAGCCGAGAACATCCCCTTACGCTTTCCAGGGCTTGCACGACGACGGCATCAAACTGCTCTTAGAGGCGAAAAAGGAAACAGGGCTTCCCATCGTCACTGAGATTATGTCTATCTCCCATATTGACCTTTTTGCCGATGTTGATGTCATTCAGGTCGGGGCCAGAAATATGCAGAATTTTGAGCTTTTGAAGGAGTTGGGCCACTGCGATAAGCCGATCCTCCTAAAGCGGGGTTTGGCAAACACCTTAGAGGAGCTTTTGATGAGCGCCGAATACATCATGGCAAGTGGCAATGAAAACGTCATCCTCTGCGAGAGGGGCATCCGGACATTCGAGACGGCTACCCGAAATACCCTTGACATTTCCGCTGTCCCCATGCTCAAGAGTGTTTCCCATCTGCCGGTAATCGTCGACCCGAGCCACGCTTGCGGCATAGCTTGGATGGTGGAGCCTATGGCGAAAGCGGCCGCTGCAGTGGGGGCAGACGGCTTGATTATCGAGGTGCACAACAATCCTGCTAAGGCACTTTGCGACGGTAAGCAGTCCATTACGCCCACGGCCTTCGACAAGCTTGTGAAGGACTTGCGCCCACTGGTTGAATTGTCGGGAAAAACGCTGTAAAATAGATCTGAAAAAGTAACACTTCACGGAAGGGCTGGTTCTCGATGAAGAAGCTACATGTCAATTTGTCCGGTGGACGGGATTACGATATTTTTATTGAAAACGGGCTGCTGCAAAAAGCCGGGGAGAGGATCAAAGAGGTATTTCAGGGCGAACGTATTGCGGTGATAACCGATTCTAACGTCCGGCCGCTATATGCCGACACTGTTGTCTCCTCTCTGGAAAAGGCGGGCTTTGCGGTGAAGCTCATCGATTTTCCGGCGGGGGAGCAAAGCAAGAATCTAGAGACTGTTGTGCAGTTGTACGACGGGTTGTTGCACCCCGATCCTTTTCCCATGACACGAGGGGATTTGATAGTGGCGTTGGGCGGTGGCGTCGCCGGTGACATGGTGGGTTTTGCGGCGGCTACGCTGTTGCGTGGGATTCCCTTTGTGCAGATTCCCACTACCCTGTTGGCCCAGGTGGACAGTTCGGTTGGTGGAAAGGTTGCGGTAGACTTAAAACAGGGGAAAAACTTGGCAGGAATGTTTTATCAGCCCAAGCAGGTCCTCATTGATCCTCAGACCCTTAAAACCCTTAGCGACCGGATTTTTTTTGATGGACTGGCCGAGGTGATCAAATATGGGATGATCCGGGACGAGAAGCTCTTCCAGTTATTAGAAGGCTGCAAAAACCGGGAGGAACTGCTTCCCCATATGGAGGAGATCATCCGGGTTTGCTGCCACATCAAAAAAGAGATTGTGGAGCAGGACGAAATGGACACGGGGGAACGCATGGTACTTAATTTTGGTCATACTTTGGGCCACGCCTACGAAAAACTGGGCCATTACAGCACCTATATGCACGGAGAGGCCGTAGCCTGCGGTATGGTGGCCATTTGCGAGATTGGCGAAAGGCAGGGAATTACGCCTTCTGGAACTGCTCAAAGGCTCAGGGCGCTGCTTTCCACTTTTGGGCTTCCGGTAAAGGCGGAAAAGGTGCCAATAAAGGCGCTGGTTGAGACGCTTGCCTACGATAAAAAGGGAAGCGGCGGATCGATTACCCTGGTGTTGTGCAAGCGAATTGGCGAGGCGATTTTGCAAAAGACCTCCAAAGAGACTTTTGCCCAGTGGGTGCAAGAGACGATTTGACAGAAAGAGGTGGCGTTTTGAACCTTACGATTTTGCCCCGAAGGCTTCAGGGGAAATTAACAGTACCGTCCTCTAAAAGTATTGGGCATCGGTTGGTGATTGCGGCGGCACTTGCCGGAGGCGGCGAGGTAAAAAGCCTCACATTGTCCGCTGATATTCTCGCGACCTTGGAAGGCATGAAGGCGTTGGGAGCAGATTATTCCCTTGATGGGAGCACCGCTTTATTTCACGGACGCCGGATGATACAGGGGGCTTCTGTCCTAATTGACTGCAATGAGTCGGGATCGACACTCCGATTTCTGATTCCGGTTGCGGTGGCGCTCTGCCCTCAAAAAAAACTGATTTTTCAAGGCCACGGAAGGCTTTTGGATCGTCCGTTAGAGCCGTATTTCAGGATATTCGATAAGATGGGGATCCAGTATGGCAAAAGCAACGGCCAATTGACGACCTGGGGTACACTTCAAAGCGGTGTCTGTGAGTTGAGCGGTAAGGTGAGTTCCCAGTTTATCACAGGCCTTTTATATGCCCTTCCACTGCTGGATGGAGATAGCAAAATTGTGATTACCGATCAGCTGGAGTCCAAAGGATATGTGGATATGACGCTGGAGGTCCTCAGGACTTTTGGCATCAAAATAGAGAGCCGGGATGACCGGGAATTTATTGTTCCGGGTAGTCAAAGATATTTTCCACAAGATATGATGGTGGAAGGGGATTACTCTCAGGCGGCGTTTTTTTTGGCCGCTGATTTTATTGGGAGCGACGTGGTATTGGAGGGGCTCAATCCCAATTCCAGCCAGGGGGATCGGGCTATTAAGACGATTTTAGAGGATTTCTCCCAGCAGGGAGACTATGAGCTGGATGTCAGCGACATCCCGGATTTAGTTCCGGCACTGGCAGTGGCGGCGGCCTACCGTGCTGGAAAGGTTACCCGGTTCGTCAACGGGGCTCGGCTGCGGCTTAAAGAAAGCGACCGCATCTCCACTACCTGTTCTATGTTGTGCGCTTTGGGAACGCTTGCAGAAGAAGGGGAGGACAGCATTACCGTCTGGGGGCAGGAAGCTCTTCCCGGGACTGGAGAGGGCTTTGTAGACTGTTGCAACGATCATCGCATTGCTATGGCGACAGCGGCAGCGGCGGTTGGGTGTACCGGAAAAGTGCGGCTTTTGGGCGCAGAATGCGTCGGAAAATCTTATCCCATGTTTTGGGATGATTACCGCCGTTTAGGCGGGAAAGTGAGGGAGGACGGCAGATGAAACTGGAATATACGGTGTTTGGGGAATCCCATGGCCCAGCTGTTGGCGTGGTGGTAGAAAATCTGCCGTCTGGAGTACCGATAGATCCAGATTTTATTTCCCGGGAGATGAACCGCCGCCGAGCGAAGGGCGACGGTCTGTCCACCCCCCGGGTAGAAGCGGACGCTCCTAAGATTCTCAGCGGTGTGTTTGAGGGGAAAACCACGGGAACGCCCCTTTGCGCCATCATCCAGAACGGCAATACCCGTTCGGCCGATTATGACCGGACGAAAAATTTGGCCCGGCCTTCCCATGCGGATTTTACCGGCTTTGTGCGGTACCAGGGATATAATGATTACCGGGGCGGCGGACATTTTTCCGGTCGGCTGACGGCGCCTTTGGTGTTCGCGGGAGCTGTGGCGAAGCTGGCTCTACGGGAAAGGGGCATTTTCGTCGGCGCTCATATCTTACAGCTGGGGTCACAAAAGGATGTCCCATTTTCCCCAACGACATTGACGCAAAATGCCTTTGAAACTTTGGCAGAGAAGGATTTTACCGTTTTGGACGACGAGGCCGGAGAACGGATGAAAGCGCTCGTTCAAGAGGCGCGGATGAATCTCACTTCAGTGGGGGGGATTATCCAGTGCGCCGTGATCGGGATGCCATGCGGAGTCGGCTCTCCCGATAAGGACAACCTGGAAGGGATAATTGCCCGCAACATTTTTCGGGTACCTGCGGTGAAGGGTATTGAATTTGGGTTGGGCTTTGGATTTGCCTCCGCCTACGGTCACGAGGTGAATGACCAAATGAGGATGGATAACGGGAGGGTCGTCACTGAGACGAACTATAATGGCGGTATTTTAGGGGGAATTTCCAACGGAATGCCCATTGTGTTTCAGGTGGTGATCAAGCCCACTTCGTCTATCAGCAGAGAACAGAAAACCGTTGATTTGGCCACTATGCAGGACAGCACTCTTGTGGTTAAAGGACGCCACGACCCTTGTATCCTTTCCCGGGCATCGGTAGTGGTGGAAAGCGCGACGGCCTTGTCGGTGCTAGAAGCCTTGTCTTAAGACACCTATCAGTTGGTAAAGGATCAAAAGAAATGAAAGATATTATTGCGTATTGCGGCGTTCCCGGTTCTTATGCAGAGGAGGCCGCCCTTTCCTATTTTGGAGAAGGGGCTCAGCTGATAACAGCAGGCTCCTTCAGAGGGGCTTTTGAAGCGATTAAACAACAAAAGGCGGATTATGCTGTCTTGCCGTTGGAAAACAGTTCCACTGGCGCTATAGCCGCTGTCTACGATCTTTTAGGCCAGTACGGCTTTTATATTGTGGGGGAATGTCCCATTGAGGTCAATCACTGCCTGCTGGTAAACCCGGGAACGGAATTAGCGGATATTACCGAGGTTTTTTCTCACGAGCAGGGACTTTTTCAATCCAGGGATTTTTTGGCAGAACATCCCAACTGGAAACAAACCGCTGTGTACAATACCGCCGCAGCAGCAAAAAAAGTCAGCGAGGGGAAAAATCTCCATTGGGCCGCTATTGCCAGCCGCCGGTCGGCAGCAATCTACCATTTGGAAATTTTGACTGAAAAGACAAACTTTAAGGATCAAAATCAGACCCGTTTTGTGGTGGTGGCGCCGCAACCCATTCACTCCCCGGAAAACAACAAGGTTTCGTTGGCATTTACGCTGCCCCATGTCAGCGGGAGCTTATATCGGATTTTGGGAATTTTTGCCCGGGAGAACTTAAACCTGTCAAAGATTGAATCACGCCCCATTGCCAACAAAAACTGGGAGTACCTCTTTTTTCTTGATTTTACCGCCGATACCATTGATAGCCGGATTGAGGGAATTTTGGAGGAAATTTCAAAAGCCTCTCAGACGCTTAAGATTTTAGGGTATTACAAAAATGCCATAGGGGTGGAACAAGATGGAAAATAATATCGTGCTCATTGGGATGCCGGGTTCTGGCAAAAGTACCGTAGGACAGATTTTGGCGCAACGAGCGGGGTATTCTTTTGTGGATTTGGACGAGGTAATTGAAGCAAAAGCGCAAAAAACGATACCGCGGATTTTTGCTGAGGATGGGGAGCTGGCCTTTCGAGATTTTGAGCAGCAATGTGCTGAAGAAGTGTCAAAACGCTGCGGCCTAGTGATTGCCACTGGAGGCGGTGTGATTTTGCGGGAAGCAAATATGGTTGCGCTTTCCCAAAATGGCATCATTGTTTTTCTTGACCGGCCGGTATCGGATATTTTGGGAGAGAATTTGTCTGGCAGGCCTTTGTTAGCTGATGACGTTACCCGAATTCACAAACTTTACCACGAGCGGATAGAGTTGTATCGACTTTATGGACAAATCACGGTGGAGAATAGCGGCGCACCGAAACAGGTAGCCGCAAAGATTTTGGATGAGGTGAGGAGGTACAAACGATGAAACGCTTTCGTATGGGGGTGATTGGCGATCCCATTGCCCACACCTTGTCCCCGGTGATCCACACAAAAATGGCCGAGCATTTAGGGATTTGTTGCGACTATACCGCCCATCATGTGCAAGACGGGGAACTGGAGGAGTTTGTCCGGATGGCGACGACAGAAGGCTTCGCTGGATTTAACGTAACACTGCCCCATAAAAAAGCAATCATGAATTATCTTGACGATTGCGACTCTTATGCCGCGAGATGTGGAGCGGTGAACACCGTTAAAATTTCCGGTGGAAGATGCAAAGGTTATAACACCGATGGAGATGGATTGTACGCCTCTTTAAAACAGAACGGTATCCAAATGGACAAAAGCGATATTTTGCTGATCGGAGCGGGTGGAGCGGCACTCTCCATTTGCCAAAAGGCGGTCGATGTGGGAGCGAGAGTGTCTGTCCTGTGCCGGACGCCGGAAAAAGCCTCTGCCTTTGCCGAGAGAGAGGGGGTTACTGTACATAAAATATCCCCTGAGATGCAGCGGCAATGTGCAAAGTCCGCTGGTATTATCATCAATGCGACGCCTCTGGGAATGGAGGGAATATCGGACAATTTTGATGATTTTTCTTTCCTGGATGAGACAGAAGCGGCGGTGTACGACATCGTATATAAACCGTCGGAAACCACCCTTTTGCGGGAAAGCCGGAAAAGAGGACTCAGGGCGTTCAACGGACTGGGAATGCTTATCAATCAGGCGATCTACGCCTTTTCGATTTTTACTGGACAGGAGTTTGACTTTGGCGAAATGGCCGGCTACCTGGAAACAGTAATCGGAAAAGTTGTTTATGGGAAATAGCAATAACCTCCGGGCATGACCGGAGGTTATTTTATGGTAGAATAAACGCAGCAAAGCTACGTTTTTTTGAAGGAGCCCTTTGAAAATCCCATCCTTAATTTTGCTATCAAAATGGCAAAATCGGGCTTCTCGCATTACAATCAATGTGGTACAATAGGGGTATTGAGATGAAAAAAGAGGGGGATATTCTATGCCGCCGTTTATTTGTCCTATCTGCGGGAAGCCTTTAAAGCAGGAGGAAAAGGCCTATTGCTGTCCCGGCCGCCACAACTTCGACCGCGCGAAAAGTGGGTATGTAAACTTGCTGCCTATCAAAGGGAAGCACTCCAAGATGCCGGGGGACAACAAACTGATGGTGGTGGCGCGCCAGAACTTTCTAGGCGAAGGCTATTATCTTTCTCTCTGCCGGTCGCTGTGCGAGTCGGTAATGGCCCATCTTCCCAAAAACGGTAGGGAAATCACCGCTTTAGATGCCGGATGCGGGGAGGGATATTACACTTCTCATCTCTATCATTTTTTGAAAAAAGAGGGGATCCAAACTCGGATGATGGGGGTGGATATCTCCAAGTTTGCCCTTGACAAGGCGGCGAAAAAGGATCAGGACATCGACTATGCGGTGGGGAGTATATTTCATCTTCCGGTACAGGATGGGTGCTGTGACCTGCTGTTAAACCTGTTTGCACCCTACTGCGGGGAAGAATTCCTGCGAGTTTTGAAACCACGGGGCTTGATGGCGATGGCCATTCCAGGAGAACATCATTTATGGGAGCTAAAGCAGGTGCTATATGATAAGCCCTATCTCAACCAGGTGAGGGATTATGCACTGAATGGATTTGAACTAGTTGGACGATCTTTGGTCAGAGAGCAAATAGAGTTGCGTTGTCAGAAGGATATTGACAATTTATTTAAAATGACCCCCTACTATTATAAAACACCTCAAGAGGGTACACAGCGTCTTTTATCCCTTTCCGAGTTAAATACAACAATTGAATTTCAAATTTTGATTTATCAAAAGAAGTAGGATTTAATAGAAGAAAACCAACGCAGTTATCGGCTTTGCAACGATACGTTGCGGAAATTCCGGTTCGAGTAGGTAGTGTGCAACGCACCTTTTTGGTAAGATAATCTGGAAGAAAGGAGGGTCTCTCTATGATTCATTTGGGGGACAATATACAAATGCTGAGACGGCGGCAAGGTCTGTCCCAGGAACAGCTTGCCGAAAAACTAGACGTGACAAGGCAGACGATATCCAAATGGGAGTTGAATCAGTCGGCTCCAGATTTAACTTATCTCTGTAAGTTGAGTGAAATTTTTGGAATTTCGTTGGACGCTTTGGTAAAAGGAGAGGAAGAACCGGATAAAAATATGGTGCAGGCGATTGCCCGGCCACGAAAAAAGGTGAAGTGGTTGTTGATTATTATGGCAGTTGTCAGTTTTTTGCTGCTGATTTTATCCGGATATGTCATCTATCAACTCAACCAGTCCCCCGCCATTGAGAACATCATTGGCGGAGCTGATAGACCTACAGACATTTGGGTGACCTCTACATGGGATTCCTATCTTCCTTTATTTGTAGTGACTGGAGTTCTCTGCCTTGGAACGGTGGCTCTTTTATGGAAGTATCTAAAACATCGGCGAAAATAAGCGATATATTTTAAAAGCGATTCCAGTGATAATCTTTACATAAAAAAAGACGAAACGGAACTCCGTTTCGTCTTTTTTTAGCCTTTTTAAGAAGATTAATACATGCCGCCGGCAGGCATGGCGGGAGCTGCAGGAGTTTCCTCCTTTATGTCAGCAACCAGGGATTCGGTGGTCAGCACCATCGCAGCGACACTGGCAGCATTTTGAAGCGCACTTCTGGTGACTTTGGTGGGATCGACGATACCGAATTCAATCATATCGCCATACTGCTCGGTGTAGGCGTCAAAGCCGTAGCCGACCTTACCGGAAGAGAGGATCTTATCAATGATGACAGAACCTTCTAAACCGCCATTTAAAGCGATCTGGCGGATAGGCTCTTCCAGTGCTTTTAACACGATGGAGGCGCCGGTCCTTTCGTCGCCCTCTAAGGTGTCAAGTAGCGCTTTAACCGCGGGAATCGCGTTGATAGGTGCGACGCCGCCGCCTGCGACGATGCCTTCCTCCACGGCGGCTTTGGTCGCGGAGAGGGCGTCCTCAATGCGCATCTTTTTCTCTTTCATCTCGATCTCAGTTGCAGCGCCAACTTTGATAACGGCGACGCCACCAGCCAATTTTGCCAGTCTTTCCTGGAGTTTTTCTTTGTCAAATTCGGAAGTGGTGGTTTCGATCTGAGAACGGATCTGATGGACACGGTTTTTGATTTGCTCTTTGTCGCCTGCGCCATCCACGATGATGGTGTTTTCCTTCTGTACCACAACCTGGCGGGCACGGCCGAGCTGATCCATGGTGGCCTCTTTCAGTTCTAGACCTAACTCCTCGGTAATCACTTGACCACCAGTGAGGATAGCGATATCCTGGAGCATTTCTTTTCTTCTGTCGCCGAAGCCGGGGGCTTTGACGGCTACGCAGTTGAAGGTGCCGCGGAGCTTGTTGAGAATCAGGGTGGTGAGAGCCTCGCCCTCTACGTCCTCGGCGATGATGACCAGTTTCTTACCGCTTTGGACAATCTGCTCCAGCAGGGGAAGGATTTCCTGGATGTTGGAGATTTTTTTATCGGTGATAAGGATGTAAGCATCGTCCATGACGGCTTCCATCTTTTCGGTATCGGTGCACATATAGGGAGAGATGTAGCCCCGGTCAAACTGCATGCCTTCGACTACTTCACTGTAGGTTTCTGCAGTCTTGGATTCCTCGATGGTGATGACGCCGTCGGAGGAGACCTTTTCCATGGCTTCTGCAATCAATTTGCCGACGAATTCGTTGTCGGCAGAAACGGTGGCAACACGGGCGATATCGTCGCTGCCGTCAACCTTTTTGGAGTGCTCGATAATGGCTTTGACTGCTTCGTCAACTGCCTTCTGCATACCTCTCTTCAAAATCATGGGGTTTGCGCCAGCGGCCACGTTTTTCATGCCTTCCCGTACAAGGGCTTGGGCGAGCAAGGTAGCGGTGGTGGTGCCATCACCGGCGGCGTCGTTTGTTTTGGTGGCCACTTCTTTTACCAGTTGAGCACCCATGTTTTCAAAAGCGTCTTCCAGTTCGATTTCCTTGGCAATGGTCACGCCGTCGTTTGTAATGAGCGGTGCACCAAACTTTTTATCCAATACCACGTTTCTGCCCTTAGGCCCCAGGGTAATTTTAACGGTATCGGCCAGCTTATCGATACCGGTCTGCAAGGCTTTTCTAGCTTCCTCACCATAAATAATCTGTTTTGCCATGGTAAATTCCTCCTCTATTTTAAAAACTGATTACTCTACTACTGCCAAAACGTCGCTCTGGCGGAGAATGGTGTATTCTTGGCCGTCTAGCTTGACTTCGGTACCGGCGTATTTGCTGATGAGCACTTTGTCACCGACCTTCAGTTCCATAGTCACTTCTTTACCGTCTACGACACCGCCTTTTCCGACTGCGACAACTTCTGCTACAGAGGGCTTCTCTTTGGCACTTCCAGCTAAGATAATACCGCTTTTGGTGGTCTCCTCAGCCTCTACCATTTTAATGACGACACGGTCTGCCAATGGTTTGATGTTCATAGTTCATATCCTCCTCAATTTATTCTATTATTTGGTTACTTAGATAGTGTTAGCACTCATTTACTTCGAGTGCTAACACTATCTATTATATCGATTATTTGTGAAAAATCAAGTACTTTATTTTGAACATTTTGGATTTTTATTAAATATATGAAAATTTTATGTAAAAAGAAAAGAGGACCATTTTGGTTAGAAATTCAATAACACCGCTTACAAGAAACATCAAATTCCAACCAACGCGCATTTTTGCGTGAGTTCCTGATAAATTGCAGTGAGAAGCTTCATCTGCTGTTGATAGCGAGCGGTATCTTGTGAAAGCGTGAGCAGAAAATCTAGGTTTTCTAATAGTTGTGCAGGACAGTAGGCAAGGCTCTTGAGCGCCTGATCTAACTTTTTGTCTCCGGGGTAATATCTTTCGTTGAGAGCAAAAATAATTTGGATCATATCCATAAGAGTGTGGATGACGATTGGTGCGACAAATAAAGAATCCTCCCGTGCGGCTGCGGTCTTATAATGAAAGTTACCGATCCATGTTCCGGCGCGCTGTAAAAAACATCTGAGAATAGAGCGCTTGAGCTTTGGGGGATAGACCTCCACCATCTTTCGGTATTTGGATAAGAATCCTTGTGGATCGTATAAAGGCTTTAAAAAGGAAAATTCACTCAGATAAATATAGGTGTAATAGCCGTTGCTGGTCCAGGTCTGAGGAATAATCGAAAACTCTCCTTCAAGACAGTCGGCAGCGATGCGCTCCGCCTCGGGAATCAACCGGACAGTCGTTTCCACTGGAATTCCCTGATAGGTAAAGTCAGCCGAACCACCCCAAGGATAATCAAAATTTTCAGTGATCCACGGCTGTGTTCTGTCGTCGGAAAATGTCTGGAGGATCCTTTTGCGATCTTCATAGGGCTTTGGATTCCGGAAAAACAGGAATAAATCAATGTCCGAGAGGGAATCTGCCTGCCCCTTCGCGTGGGATCCAGCTACGGCAATGACGGGATCGTCATAGGATAACTGTTTCAGTGTCGCCACAAGTTCTTCTAATATGTTTTGCTTCATAAAAAACCTTCTTTCCAGATTCCTCAGTTTTCCACTGATTGAAGAAACGCTGATAGTTACAATTCCCGCTCTCAAAAAAGGTCGGCAGATTGCGCTGTCGCCAACGTTAAATAATGACTGGCATCCAATTTTTATTGAAATTAGCACAGCTCTTGCGCTTTTTCAATATCGTTTTCTCCCGTACTGCGTAAACTTGCTTACCTTAGATTTTTTTATTATATCGAAAGGAAATTTATAAAATGTTACTGCACTGTAAACTCCCAAACTCCGACTATGGTGTATAAAATATTTTGCAGGAAACCTTTCATTTATCTTGCGGAATTTTCCTATCTCCATTATAATACAAAGTATAAAGGGCATGTATTGTTGTCTTTATACTTTGTGCGGAAAGAGGGGGTCAATTTGGAAAACAGGAAATATATCATTTCGACTGAAACCACTTGCGACATGGAGATGTCTTACTACAAAGCCCACGGCATCCATTTATTGGGGATGACCTACACTATCAATGGGATCGAATATGATTCCGCCAGTGAAGATAATTTACCTGTCAAAGAGTTTTACCAGCAACTAAGAGGGGGCGGAGAATCCAAAACTGCCCAGGTATCCTTGGATAAAGCGACTTCTGCCTTTGAGAAATTGGTAGAAGAAGGGTATGATGTGTTCCATTTGGCTTTTTCTTCAGCTTTGAGCGGCACCTATCAAAGCTGTACTGTTGCAGCTGACGACGTGATGGCGCGGCATCCAGAGGCGAAAATCATGGTGGTGGATTCATTGGCTGCATCTATGGGGCAGGGGCTGATGCTCAATTATGCTGTATCTTTAAAAGAACAGGGAAAGAGTCTGGAAGAGCTCGCGGAGATTATTGAAGCGGAAAAGTTGCATTTCTGTCACAACTTTACCGTCGATGACCTTCATTTCCTCCACCGGGGCGGCCGGGTTTCTAAAATGACCGCCATTATGGGTACTGCCCTTGGCATTAAGCCGGTTTTGCACGTTGATGATGGGGGGCGACTCATCAATGTGGGAAAGGTTCGGGGCCGGAGGCAATCGCTAAACTGGCTGGTAGATAAAATGGGAGAGCGGATTGGCTCCCATCAAAACGATGTGATTTACATTAGCCACGGTGATTGTGAGGATGACGCAAAATATGTGGCCGATCTGATTAAAAAACGCTTCGGCATAAAAAATATTGTCATTGGATACATCGGACCGGTTATCGGTACCCATTCCGGACCGGGAACGGTGGCGGTGTTCTTTGTGGGAGACACGCGGGATATTTAAAGACTAAATGATGATAAGGGCTGTTAAAGAAAGTGGGTTGCCTTTGTTGCAGCGAAGGTTATCTGGATGGACTGAAAACGGATTGCTTTATAATATCCATACTCTATAAATCCTGAAAAGTATGATGGCAAATCACACGACTGGATAGTTATTTTGAAAAGTATAGGAATATGGCGTCATTGGCACTAGTATTTAGAAATATCCTTACGTTAGATTTCAAAATAGAAGATTTTCAATGGATTTATTAACAGGGTATCAGTAAACGCACGGATAATGCGTTATAAATATGGTAAAACCAACAGGTCGAAAAGGATTTGCTCCCTTTTCGACCTGTTGGTTTCAAGTTATCCACAAATTTTTTGAAATAGTGCGAAGGAAAGGAAATGTATTTTTACCATTCTGCGAATTGACAGGGATTACCCTCCGTGATATACTGAAAGATAATAAAATTTTGTGAAAGGATCGAGGAATGACTGCCATGAATGAAATCAAAATTGTGCGGAATACCGCGCCAAAACAAAAACCGGACGAAAATCATCTGGTATTCGGCAAATATTTTACCGACCATATGTTTGAAATGGATTGGAACAAAGAAGAAGGATGGCATGATGCGAGAATCGTTCCCTACGGTCCTTTAGAGCTAAGCCCTGCCTGTACTTGTCTCCATTATGGGCAGGAGACCTTTGAGGGAATGAAGGCCTATCGGAATCCTCACGGCGAAATTTATTTGTTCCGTCCTTGGGAGAACTTTAAACGGTTGAACAGGTCTAATGACCGCCTTTGTATTCCGCAAATCGACGAGGAATTTGCCCTTAAAGCGCTGATTGAACTCATTAAACTGGACAAGGATTGGGTTCCCCATGCGGAAGGTACTTCGCTATATATCCGGCCCTTTATTATTGGTACAGAACCGTCCTTAGGGGCCCATTCGTCCTCGGAGTATAAATTTCTCATCATTATGTGTCCGGTAGGGGCCTATTACGCAACTGGATTAAACCCAGTGAGTATTTTTGTTGAGAATGAGTACGTCCGCGCAGTGCGGGGCGGTACAGGATTCGCTAAGACAGGTGGAAACTATGCAGCTTCTTTGAAGGCTCAGGATGTGGCAGCTGAAGAAGGCTTTTCCCAGGTGCTATGGCTGGATGGTGTCGAGAGAAAGTACATCGAAGAGGTCGGCGCCATGAACGTCTTTTTTGTACTGGGCGACGAAGTCGTTACACCTGCGTTACAAGGCAGTATTTTGCCGGGTATTACTAGGAAATCGGTGGTTGAACTGCTTAAAAGTTGGGGCTATAAGGTGAACGAGAGAAGGCTTTCTATTGACGAATTATTAGATGATTATAACAAAGGAATCTTTACGGAAATGTTTGGAAGCGGTACGGCGGCTGTTATTTCCCCAGTGGGATTGCTCCGATACAAAGATATTGACATGAAGCTTTCCGACGGCAAAATTGGCAAGCTGTCCCAGCGGCTTTACGATGAGTTAACTGGAATTCAGTGGGGCAAATGCCCTGATCCGTTTGGCTGGACGATGAAGGTAGAATAACAAAAAACGGAAGAATCCCTCATGAAGTGCACCCCACTTGTTATTCAGTATACTTATACTGAATAACAAGTGGGGTGATTTGTTATGTCGAAAAGAAACACTGAATAAACGCTATATACCTGAATTCAAGAAGGTCGCTTTTTAATAAAATATTGTCTGACTTTATTGAAATAGTTCATAAAACCGCCCATTTTTATTTGAATATAGACTGGTTATTAAAGTAAGAAAAGGCCCCGAAATAATCGGGGCCTTTTCTGCAATAAAGATGCTATCATATAAAGGAGAGCAGATGGAATGCTTTCGCAATAGAGAAAAGATTATTGCACCCATTCGCCATTGGCATTGACACGGTAACCGCCTACAGTGGTGTTAGCAGCCATTTTACCGTTTGAGTAGAAGTAGTAGCACTTATTGCCTACCCAGTTCCATCCAGTCGCCATAGCACCGGAGGATTTTAGATAATACCAGGTGCTTCCCTGCTGGAGCCAACCGGTCATCATATGACCGTTACCTCTAAAGTAGTACCAAGTGTTGTTCACTTTCACCCAACTGGTGTTGGCCATGCCACCCCAGTCGTAGAGCCAGTACCATACTCCGCCGTCGTAGAGCCAGCCAGTTTGCATTGCTCCATTGGACTTCAGGTAGTACCAGACGTTGCCTAATTTGAGCCAGCCAGTGGCCATAGCACCGTTAGACTTTAAGTAGTACCAAGTAGAACCATCTTGGAACCAGCCGGTAACCATCATACCATTGGATCTGAGATAGTACCATACGCCGTCTACTTTCTGCCAGCCAGTCAGGTAACTGCCGTCTGCTCCTTTGAGCTTCCAACCGCCGTCAACTTGCTCCCAGGTGGGCTCAGCAGGGGTTTCGGGCTCAGAAGGCTCAGAGGGCCTAGAGGAACCGCCACCCGTCCATCCACCGCCGGAAGAACTACCGTAATATCTGAACGATGCGGAGAGCACAACGTCTTCAGCGGGCATTACAAAGGAGTAAATACCATCGCGTGCAAACAGTTCCTCGTCGTTGCAGTAGAGTGTGTCAAGATAGTAATTGGTATAAGCGGTAACGCTTACGCGGATAATTTCTCCCGCCTTAGCAGTGGTCTTCTCCGGTACAATTTTGCCGCCGGTTGTATTGGAAACGGTGATCGTATAGGAAGGTTCGGCTTCATTCTGTTTGAAGGTCGCCGCTACTTCAACATCTTTTGCAGGCATCGTAAAGGAGTATTCACCGCCAACTGCGGTAATTTCAGCGCCGTCTACTGTGACAGTGTCAATGGAGTAGTCTTCGGCAGGAATTACTGTCAAAACGACCTTGTCGCCTTCAGCAGCCGTTGTTCTGTCTGCAGTAATCGTACCATTTTCCGTGGGGGCAATGGTGATGTTGTATAGCTCGGTTTCAGGGATTAATTCGAACTCAGCGGTGACAGAAGCTGTCTCAGCAGGCATGATAAAGCTGTACACGCCGTCGACCGGAGTGATAGCAGTGCCGTTGACCTGAACAGTTTTGGCGCGGTAGCCTTCGTCCGGTGTTACAAAGAGGGTTACAGTGTCGCCTTCCACCGCAATACGCTTGTTGGATTCAACTTTGCCGTTGACAGTCGCTGCGATGTCCACTGTGTAAACAGCAGGGGCATTGGAAGTAAATTCAGCGGTGACAATAACATCGTTTGCAGGCATTTGGAAACGATACACACCGTCTTCCGGAGTGACTTCCGTTCCGTTAACCTTGACCGAGCTGACCACATAGTCGGTATTAGGCGTTACGTTTAAGGTGACCTCTTCACCTGCATCAGCCGTGGTCACGCTGGGAACGACCTTACCGCCTTCCACATAACCGACAGTGATATCGTAGTCGCCGGCGGTGCGGTATACCTCGATTTCCGAAATAGATCCGCTGTAAGTGCCCCAAGATTCATGTTGCCATCTCTTGAGCTGATGATATTTGACGTATCTAGCATTAGTGGGATCAAAGTCTATGGTATAGACTTGACCGCGTTCACCGCCGTTGGTGCCGGTATTCTTGTAGAAGACCTGCTGCCAATCGTCATCATTTCCGGTTTCAGAGATCAAAACCTCAAATTCAGGAGCCTGCTCAAAGGGATACAGGACAATCTGGTCGATAGTCTGGACAGAGCCCAAATCGATAATGAGCCATTGATCGTCTTCATCCCGTCCGAAGGAAGCACGGCTACGGTCTCTGTTATCGGTGATAATCTGACCGTCGACAGCCATTTCCGGCCCCATTTCAGACTCGGACTCTCTGGAGGACATAGTGGCGTCCGCATAGAGGGCCAAGTTCGGGCTGCGGGTGTAGTTAGCGGTGTCAATGATGTTCAGATTGTCGATGGAACCAACCATCTTATCGCCGATTCTCTCAGTGGGGAGGACGGTAGTTGTACTGAATTGAGTATCCGTCCATGTTTTGCTGGTATCCACGATGGAGTTTTGCATTTCGGCTTTGTATTCCTGTCCATTGATTTCCAGGAAGGTCTCATTATAGGAGTTATTGCTTTCTGAGTGGATTTTTACGTGTACCCATTCGTTAAGCGGGAAGGAATAGTCGAAAGCAAAGGTATATCCTTCAGGGTCAAAGAAGGCCTTGCCATCTTTCAGGATGTAACCGTCACGTTTAAAGCCCAGCTTGCCGGTTCCGTCGACATTTAAGTAGAAGGTACCTTCATCACTGCTGAAGAGGGTGGCCTCTTCGTTGGAGTTGTCGGTGAGCATAATATCAAACTCAACCGAGAAGGGATAGCCGACGTTATCCATCGGGAGAGATAGATATCCATTGCCGTCAAAGGTGGCAACGTGGTTACCATTTTCGTCGGTGATGGAAGCATTGTTTAAAGTACCGTCATAGCCGTTTCCGGAAAAGTCTTTTACGGTGTTTCCGTCAACCGACTCAAAATCGTACTCAATGATTTGCCCACCCTTGCTCTCAACAAAGCGATTGGGGTTGGCACCGGGAACTTTATCCCAGAACAAGTCCATTCTTCTGGAGAAATCTGCATAGTTTTGATCTTCCTTGGGAGCACCCTGCCAGTCTTTTTCAGCAACCAGCATAACGCCGTATTTGACGCGCTGGAAGATATCAAAGTTGGAGGTTCCGCCACCAAAGGTGTGAACATCGTTCCAAACCGCGAATTCAGCACCTAAGGTTTGAGGATGTCCCAAAGGTACCTGCATGGTTCCCTTGTATTCGTACCAGTTGGGGTTCCAGTCGTTATAGAGCCTTGCTAAGTCATAGTAGTTTGCAAAGCCGTAGTTTCCGCCGGGAACCGAGTAGAGGATCATGTTATAGGTGTTGACGATGTCATAATCCATGTCGTACAACTCGGAGATGGAAGGAGTGTCGTGAGCCCAGCCATTGGTCTGTACGCCAGGGTTGGATTCTACGCCGTTGGGCAAGCCGGAGTTGTACCAGAGACCGCCCCAGAATCTGGGGGTATAGCCCAATTCTTTGACATAGTTTGCGATGTCATAGGTGTACTGACGAATCGCCTCGCCCTCGTTGGTGGTGTAGGGGTACTCGTCAGCGCCGATGTGGACGGTGTCAGTGATAATAACAGGGTTGTCTCCGCCCAAGAATTCGTCAAACATGCTCTTGATTACTTCAACCGAACCAGGATCGGTGATGTCAATATGGGAAGAATCGAGCATTTTAATGCCGGGGACATCGGCAAAGCAGTCGGAGTGGCCGGGAGTATCAAATTCAGTGACCACTTTGATGCCGTATTTCAAAGCATCCTCTTGATAGGCACGGTATTCATCTTTGGTATAATATCCGTCTTCAGAAGTCAAGTTCGGGATATCACTTTCCAGACGGAATGCCGCATAGTTGTTTTCACCGCGGTCGTTAATATGGACATGGATTTCATTGAGTTTAAACCATGCCATATACCGGGTAATTTCCTGAAGATATTCCATAGGGACATAGGCACGAGCAACGTCGATCATGCCGCCGCGGATAGAATACATGGGGTAATCCCGGGCGATACCCTTGGGAATACTCATATGCCAAGGATCGCTATAGAGGATCTGGGTTGCACTGACGCCGCCATAGAGCAGACCGGTGTGACCATATGCTGTGATGGTGACGTAATCGCCAACCTCCATGTAATAGCCTTCCTCGCCCATTTCAGGGATGGAGGAATCCAATGTTAAGTAGATGTCACCCGGCACGGGAGCACCTTGTTCAACGGTGACGGTTCTGCCTAACATATCCTTGAAGAAATCTTTGATTTGATTGGCGATTTCCCTTGTGCGCGCATCGGCAGAAGCGTCGACGACAATAGCAGTGTTGTCATTTAACGTAAAGTTTCCGGTAGAACCTTTCCACTCTCGGAGAGCGGGCATAGTATCGGGAACTTCATTATCTCCAGCCGCTTCCTGATATTGGCCGGGAACTGTGACTTGTACGTTGTAGTCGCCTTTGATGATTTCACCGGTTTCTTTGTCGATGGCTTTGTAGATCAGGTTGACAGTGGTGTCCACCAAAGGAGTGTAGATATTTCCGTCTAAATCGATGACGGTCAGGTTATCAGAGCCGAATAATCCTACGTCAAAATATTCGGAGGTGGATTCCGGCAAAATGATATGGGTGCCATCCTCAGAAATAGTAGGCGCAATGCCGCGTAAATCTTCCAAAGGTGGCTGTTTCAATGTAATGGTTCCATAAGATTCAGTTCCAGTGGCTTCATCAAAAATCTGAATCTCATCCAGTCCCATCCAGTCGAAGCGATGGTAGAAGTCAAAGCTGATATACCGCGCGGTAATCGGTTCGCCTTCCACAGCAGTCAGGATAAATTCCTTGCTTACATCGTTTGCCTCGCCACTCCAGTCACCGGAATAAATTGTTCTCCAGTTCTCCTGGTCGTCGGAAATCTTGATAACCGTTTTGGCAGGCAAATAAATATAGGTATTTCCGACTGTGCTGATACTAATTTCTTCGAAAGTTTTGGATTCGCCTAAATCGAAGACAACATCAGCAGGAATGGTATATAGGCTATCGCGAGCGTTAAAGTAGACGCCGTTGGGATCTTCATATCCGCTGGAATACAAACCATCTGTCAGCAGTTTGCGATCTGGGTCGGGGTGTGAGCCATGGAAGTCGCCAGTACCTGCATTGGCGTCACCGTCCTGCAAAGTAGTGGTATAGGGAATCCCAGAAAGAAGGTTATGGGCTTTAGAAGCCTCAGGGTTCAAATTGGAAATAGAGGTGTCAGCGTTTTCCAATACCTCCAACTCGTCAAGGAACACCCAGCCGTGATCGTTGGTACAGGAGTAGATGAAGCGGATGTCAGTAATGGTCATCGGCTCATCGCCGGGTACCAAATAGGTAAACCGGTACATGGATGAAGCAGGTGCGTTGATGTCTTTGTCGTACAACGTCTGCCAGTCCGCATCCCCATTTTTGTACTCGATGGTCAAATGGGACGGGAATACGATACCGACATCAGCGCTCATGAACCCATTGAAGGAAATCTGCTCAAAGGATTTGGGTTCGTCCAGATTGAATTCCAAGAGAATACGCTTCTCATCCGGATCGTCGTGAGGAACATCAGCGGTAGGAGTGTGTAGACCTACTGTGTTCTCGTTCTCCCAGGTTGATTTGCTGGGGGCTTTCTTGCCGTCAGTTAAACGGACTCTGTCTACGTCGGCGTGATCGGGGTGATAGTCGCCCTCTCCTGCATTGGCATTTCCGTCTAACAGATTGGTCTTGTAGGGAAGGCCGCCAATGATGTTATTGGGATCAATGGTGGATGGTTCTTCCTCTTTTGCCGCATAAATAAGAATTTCATCCAGATATACCACGGTATCCTCGGTAACACTCAACGTCACCTGTATTTCGTCGGTGGCAGCGGTATAATCTCCCGCGATTACCGAACTCACGGTATAACGGCCAGTATTGGCCTGCTCTGTAGTTAAGGATGTCCAGGTAGTGTCCGGATTGCGGTACGCCACTGTATAAGAGGGGGCGACGGAATCGGACCAACCGCAAATGGTTGCGGCCTTGAAATCCTTGGTTTCAGATAGCTTGAAGGTCAGTTGCAGAGGCTTGTCCGCTGTGACGTTAAAGGCTACGTTGTTAGAAGTATCTTCCATTTCGGTAGCAACGATGCCATTAGTGAGCTTAATGCGGGCATTATCTGCATAACCTGCCGCAAACTCAGAGTAATTGGAGTTGTATCTCAAACCGGAAGAAACCACTTCCACGTTTTCTGCGGGTGGATCAGGCAAATCAGAACTGCCGATGCTGCCGTCATTTATCCCCATAACCTCGATCTCATCCAAGAACAGGCGGGTACTATACGGCTGCATGCTGATACGGACGCTGCTTGCCTTTACAGTTTCATTGTTGGGAAGAGCGTAGGACATAGTATATGTCTGGTTGTCATACCCCAGTCCCGTATTATCTTCCGGGAAAAGATAAAATTCCTGTTCTTCTCCGTTTTCGTCGGTATAATAGAAGTTGTAGAACTTAGGTTGATAATTCCATTCGGCGTAGTTGGCCCAGCCGCTGACGCTGATGCTGTTGATTTCTTTGACGCCATTGAGATCGACAACCCAGTCCCATGGACGATCGGTTTCCGTCACAGTATCCGAGTTAGTGAAAGCGTATCCGACATAGGCTGCGTCTTTATTGCCGTTGCCCTTTTGGCCATCGGTCAATTTGGTGCCATCGTCGGTCCAAGTCTCAAAATACTCTTCTTTCTCAGAGGTGTAGGAGGCACCCAGAGCCACGTTTACAAACTCGACGTCGGGATTAACTGGTTCTTCTGGCTCCTCTGTGGATTCATCGGCGGGAGACAGAATTTCAATCTCATCCAAGAAAGCAACGCCTGAGTTAACATCTAATGTAAGGGACAAACGGATATTCTGAGTGGTAACCGATCCGTTGTCCGGCATTTCGTACCCATACTGGTAGGCGACTTCTGCGCCTTCCGGAGAGGCACGGCCGATATCCCCTTCATAGAAAAGCTGCCAATCCCCGTTGTCATCGGTATACTCTACTTTAAAATGACTGGGGTTGCGGACGCCGCTTTGATTGCCGTCCCAGCCGGAGAAATTTACTTCATTGACCTCTCTTTTTTCTCCCAGATCAAAAGTAAATGTGACCGGCTCATTACTATCTCTCTTTTTAAAACCGGCGCATTCGGCTGCCCAAATACTGTTGGCTTTTGCACCGTCTGTCATTTTGACGTGGTCGTAGTCTGAGTATGTATCACTGTTGAATTCTTCGTTTGTCCAGTTGGTCTCATATGTAAGACCACTTGCCCAGTTGACCTTGCCGCCGGATCCCTGGCTGCGCGACTGTGCTTGTACCGGAATGCTGCTTAAAATGCAGGTTACCGCAAGCACGGCACACAAACAGGAAGCCAAACGCTTTTTCAGTCGTTTGTGCAACATCTCATCAATCTCCTTCTATATTATATATTATTTATGTAAGACTTGTAGGGGAGCTCCTACCTTCCCCTAAAAATCTTTCATACATATTGGACAGGCAAAATCTTACCAAATCATTTAAAACCCCATAGATAAATATTAAACAGCATCTGAGGTCAGGTGTATGTAATACAAGTGTTGATCGATAAAAGCCAAAACATTATAAAAATATAATATATAGTAAATTAAGCTAATTATTCCCTTTGTAGTCGATTCTTTTTATACAGATAAACTTTGTACTTAACATTTTAATAAAAATCGGAATTTGTGCAATAGATTTTTTTTGATATTATAGGCTTAGATTAGGATATCTTGACAAATTTTGTATCCAATGTAAACGTTTTTGATGTTTATATTCTTTTTACAGGATAATACTATAATTTAAATAAATTTAAAGGAGAATGAAAATGTGGGATTGGTTTCGTTCCTTTGACTGGTTACAGTCCGGGGAAATTTTGTTGAGAAGCTTGGCGTCGATTACCACTTTGTTTATCCTAACAAAAATTATGGGGTTCAAACAGATCTCCCAGCTTACTTTTTTCGATTATATTATCGGAATTTCGATTGGTTCGATAGCGGGGGAAATGGCTTTTGCGGCGGATACTCCCGTGATAGACTGCGTTTTTGCTATGGCGATTTACGGATTAATTGCGACAGGGATTTCGTATTGGAACTGCAAATCCTATAAGGCGCGAAAGTTCTTTAATGGAACGCCGATTATTTTAATGGATAAAGGAAAGATTTATGAGAAAAACATGATGCGGGCCAAGTATGATTTAGGTGACCTGACCGCAGAGTGTCGGCATGCAGGTTATTTTGATCTTTCCGATGTTTACAGCATAGTGATGGAGACAAGCGGCCATTTGAGCATTCTTCCGAAAGAGGGGAACAGGCCGGTTACCACTAAAGATTTAAAATTACTGCCTCAGCAACAACAATTGGTCGCCAACATTATTATTGATGGAAGGCTAATTCCTGGAAATTTGAAACAAATGGGAAAGGACGAGACATGGCTGAAAGGGGAGCTAAAAAAGCAAAAGTTTAATAGTTATAGTGAGATTCTATTAGGTACTTTAAATATTGATGGCGTTTTTACGGCTTATCCCTATCAAAATCACGAATTCAAACAAACCTTATTTGTTTAAAAATGTTATAAATTTTTAATATAATCATTTTATTTTGTTAACAATTTAGCCAAGAATTGGGCTATGGTTATTTGTTATAATAAAAATATAAAAGTCCAAAAAAATGGAAAATAATGTCTAAAATTACTTGTCAGAATGACGAGCGGACAGAAAGCAAAAGGGTGCGATCATGGCTACAAATGGAATTAGCAAATTGGATCTAAAAAGGCAAAATAGGATGCAGATTTTGAAACTCCTGCGAAATGAAGGCCCTACATCCCGGATTGATATTGCACGAAAAATTGGGATTACGAAGGCGGCTGTGACAATCATCACCAACGAGATGATCGAGCAGGGGATTATCTATGAAAAAGGGGAACAGCTTCCCAAAGGGAATAAAATCCCGAGAGGGAGAAAGAAAATTCTGTTGGATGTCAATCCCACCTATAAGATGGGGATGGGTTTAGTTGTTGATGGCGGATTTATTTACTTTGGCTTGTGCACCTTAAAGGGAGATATTATCGAAAAACACATGAATGCGATTAACCCGGAGGAAAAAGCTGAGGATATTTTTGCTGCAATCGAAAAGCTCTATCAGGATATCATGTATAAGAATGACTTGAAGCCGGGTTTGGTAGCCGGATTGGGCGTGTGTGTTAGCAAAGAGTACTATGGAATGTTAAAAGTAAACCTGGAACCGGACGGCAGGGTAGATTACAGTGGCCTACAAGAACGGCTGTCAGAGTTTGTGGCGGTCCCGATGGCATTTGGAACTTTGATAGAGGGGGTCGCTACAGCCGAGACTGACTACAATCAAAACTATGAGGAAGAGCGAAAGGATATTTTGGTTTTTCGCTATGCCAAAGACTTTGATTGCGCTGTGAGCATTGGGCAGGAGCTTTACCACGGAGCCCATGGAAAAGTTTTGGATGTTGTTCATTACAAGATAGCTGACGGTCCGGAGTGTGGATGCGGCAAAAATGGTTGTGCCGGTGCTGTGCTTTCTCAGGAGCGCTTTTTAAATCGGGTAAAAGAGGTTTATTCTCCAGAAAAGACGCCGATTTTGTGGGAGCAGACTTCCGGGTTATTTCCAAAGGTGGCCGACCTGTTTCGAGATCCGGATTACATTCCTCAGGATATGCCGGTATTAAAAATTTTCCGCGATACTGGCGACGTGTATTTATCTCTTTTTTATGATATGGTGCTATTTTTTGATCCGGATCAAATTGTTTTATTTGGAGAAGGGGAGGCTTTTGAGTATTTGACAGAGTACATTATCAAAACGTCTCAGGGAAAACCCGCTGATTTTGGGAGCAAGATACTTGCCCGCAGCGAAATTACACTCCAAAACGTATTTTTGGCAGCGGCTTCATTGGCGACTCGTGAATTTTTTATTAATAAAGGCGGATTTTAATTACCTTTTTTATGGAAATGTGCTATAATTGAATAGAAAAAAGGCGGATATAAATTTATGTCCGCCTTTTTAAGTACTTGTTGACATCTGACAGAGGAGGCAGAAAATGAAGCTTTTAGTATTTGTACTCAACAACACTGACAAATTAGATGAACTGATGGTTGAGCTCTCCGAAGCGGGAATTCGCGGCGCGACGATTATTGAAACTTCCGGCATGGCGCGGGTACTGACCCATTCAGGAGAGGATGATCCTTTGATTGCCTATCTCCGTTCCATTATCGATCCGGCAAAAGACAACAATAAAACCATTATGTTTGTGTCAGAGGAAGAGGAAATCGTGACGATCAGAGAGGTCATCAAGAAAGTCATTGGTGATTTGTCTGAACCTCAGACCGGTATTTTATTTACCATTCCGATTGACTTCACCGACGGGATAAAAAAAGAGCCCAAAGCCTAAAATAGCTTTTTGGGGGGATGTCCGTTGAAAGAGTTTACGCCAAATCTGCGTGTGGTTGCATCTGCTGCGGCGTTTTTAGACGCCGTGTTCATAGCGATATCCGCATTGTTTTTAAAACAGGTGGACGGTAAAATCTTTCTAGGTCTTTTGTTAGGCACTATATACGCCGTCTCAAACCACCTTGCGCTGGCATACACAGTCAAACGTCTCACAGACAAAAGTGCTGCCCGCGCGAGGATTTTTTATATTGTCATTTATCTGCTCCGCTTTGGCGCAGCGGCAGTATGTCTGATGACGGGCTTTTTACTACTTAATCCGTTTGCAGTATTTGTTCCCATGCTTTCTCCCAAAATTGGGTATTATTTTATGGGATTTTCGGGGAAAGATATTCAGTAGACGAGTTGCGTAAACTGGGAGGTGAAAAGGATGGAAGGCCCTACAATATTTTTTACCATTCCCCTATTTGGCGGGATTCGGATCGATGAAACGATTGTCAACGCTTTTTTAATAACGGTGGTTATTTTTGTGCTTTGCAGGGTGCTCACCTATAAGATGGAAAAAATTCCCCGAAAGAAAACTCAAATTATCGCTGAAAAACTGGTTTTGACGATTGACAATTTAGTAGAGACTACCATGGGCAGAAGCTTCATGAAATTTTCTCCCTACATTATGGCGCTGTTTTCGTCCTCGATTTTGGGAAGTCTGATCGGACTTGTCGGATTACGCCCCATAACGATGGACATCAACACAACAGGGGCTTGGGCGCTGATGACGGCCTTTTTCATCCATTACATTGGATTTAAGACCAATGGTTTTAAAAATTACATGAAATCCTTTGCGGAACCCATCCCGTTTTTGCTCCCCATTAACCTGATCGGTATCGCTTCTACTCCAGTTGGGATGGCGCTGCGCCATTTTGGGAATATTGTGGGTGGAAATATCATTATGACGCTCATTTATACGGGACTTGCCTCTTTCAGCTCGATGATTCACCTGCCGGCCCCCATCTTTCAGGCGGGACTCCCCGCCGTTTTGTCCCTGTACTTTGATCTGTTCAGCGGATTTATGCAGGCGTTTATCTTTTGTATGCTCACCATGGTTTATGTCAGCAACAGCGCCCCTGATGAAGTGGCAGCTGGATGAAAATATGTGAAACCGCCTTTAGGGTGGAAATAGAAAGGAAGGGTATTATGGATCCATTATTGGCAAAGACAATTGTCGTTGCAGCATCGGCAATCGGAGCGGGGTTGGCGGTTATCGCCGGTATTGGCCCCGGCATCGGACAGGGATACGCGGCGGGAAAGGCGGTCGAAGCGGTCAGCCGTCAACCGGAGGCTCAGGGCTTAGTGATTAAAACGCTGCTGGTTGGATGCGGCGTTGCGGAAACCACCGGTATTTACGGACTTTTTATCGCGTTGGCCCTACTGTTTTTTAATCCTCTGGTCAATTTGCTATAGCCCGTTTCCCTATAAAATTACGAAACGGAGGAGGAACGCATGGAGACAGGGGAAGTCTTTTCGATTGACCTGTGGAAGATCTTTTTTATGCTGATAAACCTCCTGCTGATTTATCTCATCCTCAAGCGGTTTCTCTACAAACCGGTCAAAAAAATGTTTGAAATGCGGGAACGGGAAGTGGCGGAAACTTATCAAAACGCGGATGCCACAAAGGTTGAGGCCCATCAGCTTAAGGAGCGGTATGAGGAAAAGCTGTCTGGTGCAAAATTAGAGGCGGAGGAAATTGTCCGGTCCGCCACTAAACGTGCCCAATTGCGGTCTGAGTCGATTATCGGGGAGGCTAAGGACGCTGCAGGTAACATGATGGAGCGGGCACAGGAACAAATCGAAGCGGAAAAGAAAAAGGCAGTCAACCAAATCAAAGATGAGATTGCCGATATCGCCCTTATGGCAGCGTCCGATCTGTTGCAAAAGGAGATGGACTCCGACGACCACAAAAAGCTCATCGACCAGTTTATAGATACAGTGGGGGACGAGTCATGGCGGAGTTAGCGGAGAAAATCTACGGAGACGCGCTGTTTCAGGCGGCGATGGAAGATAATAAGCTGGATACAATAAAGGCTCAAATGGATATCCTCAGGGACGTATTTCAAAAGGAGACAGCTTTTTTGTCCTTAATGGATTCCCCGGCTGTGGACGCTAGTGACAAGCAGAAGATTATGGAGGAGACTTTTGGGGGGAAACTTGAGGGAATCCTTTACAATTTTTTGCGCATTCTCTGCGATAAACGGCGGATGAGGCTATTTTTCTTGATTTCAAACTGCTTTGACACGCTTTACCGGCAGCAATTGGGACTATTGGAAGTGGAGGCGGTCACAGCAGTGCCGTTGTCTGAAGATCAGCTTCAAAGGCTGCGGGAAAAGTTGTCCCGGCTGACGGGAAACGAAATCCTGCTGCGAAACAAGGTGGATGTTTCCATTATCGGCGGGGTTATCTTAAAATACGACAACAGGGAAGTAAACGGGTCGGTTCGCGAGGGGCTAGATGGTTTAAGACACCAGATCCGCGGGGTTATCGCATAGCTTATCTGTGAATGAAAAGGGAAAGGAGGGCCCAGATGGATGTACACCCTGAAGAAATCACCAATCTGATTAAAGCGCAGATTAAAAACTATGAGAGTAAAATGGAGCGCAAGGATGTGGGAACAGTCGTGACAGTGGGCGACGGTATCGCCCGGGTCTACGGGCTGGAAAACTGCATGGCGGGAGAACTTTTGGACTTTGGCGGCGATGTGCACGGTATGGCGCTCAACCTGGAGCAAGATTTTGTGGGCGCCGTTTTATTGGGGCGCGACGAAGGGATCAAAGAAGGGGATACCGTGCGCCGCACCAACGAAGTTGTTTCGGTTCCGGTGGGCGAAGCGTTGTTGGGAAGAGTGGTAAATCCCTTAGGCGAGCCCATCGACGGCAAGGGCCCAGTTCTAACTGAGCAAAACCGGCCAATTGAGAGTCCGGCTCCCGGAATCATCGAGCGGAAAAGCGTCAACCGGCCCTTGCAGACCGGCATCAAGGCTATCGATTCAATGATTCCCATTGGCCGGGGTCAGAGGGAACTCATCATTGGAGATAGACAGACGGGAAAGACCGTCATTGCCATCGACACCATCATCAACCAGAGGGGAAAAGATATTATCTGCATTTATGTGGCCATTGGGCAGAAGCGATCTACTGTGGCAAATGTGGTCGATTCTCTGTCGCGGGCGGGGGCGATGGAGTACACCGTAGTGGTGTCGGCGACGGCATCAGAGCTGGCGCCTATCCAGTATATCGCGCCCTACACCGGTTGCGCCATGGGGGAATACTTTATGTACAGAGGACGGGATGTACTCTGTGTCTACGACGATCTGTCAAAACACGCGGTGGCATATCGGGCACTTTCCCTCCTTTTAAAGCGGCCCCCGGGGCGGGAGGCCTATCCTGGCGATGTATTTTACCTTCATTCCCGGCTGTTGGAGCGGGCGGCCAACCTGTCGCCCGAACTGGGGGGCGGGTCTTTGACGGCATTGCCTCTCATCGAAACACAGGCGGGAGACGTATCTGCGTATATTCCAACAAACGTCATTTCCATCACTGATGGACAGATTTTCTTAGAGACCGAGCTTTTTAACGCTGGTGTGCGCCCTGCGGTTAATCCGGGCATTTCGGTGTCCCGTGTCGGCGGAAACGCACAGATCAAGGCGATGAAAAAGGTGTCGGGACAGCTAAAACTCGCCTATTCCCAGTATCGGGAATTGCAAGCTTTCGCCCAGTTTGGCTCCGATTTGGATAAAGACACCAAGGAGCGTCTGGATCAGGGGGCCCGAATCGTCGAGGTGCTGAAACAAGATAAAAATTCACCAGTGGCGGTAGAACATCAGGTCATTATCATCTACGCGGTTATCAACAACTATTTGCAAGACATTCCGGTGGAGCAGATTGCCGAATTTGAACAACAGCTCTACAACTTTATAGATGAATCCTACCCGGAAATTACAGACAGCATCCGACAGACCGGGGATTTGACCGAAGAAAATACCCACCGGCTTAACGAAGTGCTCCGTGCCTTTGTGGGAAAATTTTTGGGACGGCAGTGACAAAGGGAGGAAATACCTATGAGCGCGTCGATGAAGGATATTAAAGACCGCATCAAATCGGTGGGGGGCACCATGCAGATCACCAAAGCCATGGAATTGGTTTCCTCGTCTAAGCTCCGCAAGGCGAAAGAACGGGCAGAGAGGGCACGGCCCTTCTTTAACATCCTCTACGAGACGATTTCTGAGTTGTCGGCTGAAATGCGGGACAAGGATAGTATCTATACCCGGTCATCCCCTGAAAAAAGGCCTTTATACATTGTCATTGCTGGAGATCGGGGGTTGGCGGGAGGTTACAACTCCAATGTTTTTAAACTGGCCGACCCGGAGGTCGAAGAGCAGCGCGGCATGGTCATCGCTATCGGCAAAAAAAGCGTAGAGCATTACGAGCGGTTTAATTGTGAAGTGGTGGGCCAGTACGCCGGTATTGGGGAAGAATTGACACCGTCGGTCATTTCCAGAATCAGCGAAAAGGTGGATACACTGTTTCGGGAGGGTAAAAGCGGCAGCGTCCATCTGGTGTTTACGCAATTTGTGACACCGCTCAGCCAAATTGCCACAAAGATGCAGATTTTGCCGCTAAAACTCTATGTGGAAAAGCGGGAATCCTCAAAAATTGAGCCCATGGTGGTATATGAGCCGTCAGCGGAAGTGGTATTTGCCAGCATCATTCCCCAGTATATCGCTGGAATGGTGTATGGCGGCATCGTCGAGTCTTACGCCTCTGAGCAGGGGGCACGGCGGACGGCAATGGAATCCGCCACCAACAATGCAAGAGAGATGATTGACAGTCTGTCACTTAGCTACAATAGAGCGCGCCAGTCGGCAATCACTCAGGAGCTAACCGAAATCGTGGCGGGAGCTAATGCTACCAGATAATCGCCTGGGGGTTCCCCAGAAGTCCAGGAGGGAAGCAAATGTCAGAGAATGTGGGAAAGGTGGTTCAAATCATTGGACCGGTATTGGATATCCGGTTCGATCCAAAGCACCTTCCGAATCTCCTTAATGCTGTACACGTCCACAATGATGGGAAAACAGTGGTCGTCGAAGTGGCGCAGCATATCGGAGATGATACTGTCCGCTGTATTTCAATGAGTTCTACAGATGGTCTGACCAGGGGACTTGATGCAACCGATACCGGTGGGCCGATTACCGTACCGGTGGGTGAGGGCACCCTGGGCCGAATTTTCAATCTGTTGGGAGAGCCGATGGATAATCAGCCAGCCCCCAAAGCTGAGAAGCGGATGCCCATTCACCGCCTTGCCCCCAGCTTCGAAGAGCAGCGGGCCTCCAACGAAATTCTCGAGACCGGTATTAAGGTGGTGGATTTAATTGCTCCCTATCTGAAGGGCGGCAAAATCGGGTTATTTGGCGGCGCAGGTGTAGGCAAAACCGTCCTTATCATGGAGCTCATTAACAATGTTGCAACCCGGCACGGCGGAATTTCGGTATTTACCGGCGTAGGAGAACGAACACGAGAGGGGAATGACCTCTATAACGAGATGATCGAGTCTGGGGTTATCCATAAAACTGCCCTAGTTTATGGGCAGATGAACGAGCCGCCGGGGGCGAGAATGCGTGTGGGGCTTTCAGGACTCACCATGGCGGAGTATTTTAGAGATGAAGGCCATCAGGATGTACTGCTTTTCATTGATAATATTTTCCGATTTACGCAGGCGGGATCGGAAGTGTCGGCACTGCTCGGACGGATGCCTTCAGCGGTAGGGTATCAGCCTACCTTGGCTACCGAGATGGGCGCCTTACAGGAGCGGATTACCTCTACCAAAAACGGCTCTATTACATCGGTGCAGGCGGTGTACGTTCCTGCGGACGACCTGACCGACCCGGCCCCGGCTACTACTTTCGCCCATCTGGATGCAACGACTGTGCTATCTCGTAATATCGCTTCGCAGGGAATTTATCCGGCTGTGGATCCGCTGGACTCCAATTCCAGGATTCTCACGCCGGAAATCGTTGGACACGAACATTACGAGGTGGCGCGGCAGGTGCAGTCTATTTTGCAACGGTATAAGGAGCTACAGGACATCATCGCCATACTCGGAATGGATGAATTATCCGATGAGGATCGGTTGACAGTTTCCAGGGCACGGAAAATCCAACGTTTTTTGTCCCAGCCTTTCACCGTTGCGGAACAATTCACCGGTATGGAAGGAAAATACGTCCCCATTTCGGAGACCATCCGGGGATTTCGGGAAATCATTCAGGGAAAACACGATGATTTGCCGGAATCGGCGTTTCTGTTTGTGGGCACCATTGGTGAGGCCGTTCAAAAAGCGAAAAGGCAAAGCGCAATTAGTGAAAAGTAACGGTTGGAGAAACAAGTTTTAAGGAATCTATCTGACCGTTTTTCCGTCTATTAATTAGGACGTTTCATTTCCTAGAAAGGATCTGACGATTAAAATGGCAAATTTCAAACTGAGGGTGGTAACGCCCGATCGAATTTTTTATGACGGAGAAGCGACTTTTCTTTTGGTTCGGACGACTGGCGGGGATGTGGGAATTTTGGCCAATCATGCCCGTTATGTCACCCTTTTGGACATTGGAACGTTGAAAATCCGGACAGAGGAAGGAGAGCGGCTGGCGGCTGTTGCGGGGGGCTTTTTGAAAACCGGGAACAATGTGACGACTATCGTGACACCTGCTTGTGAGTGGGCGGACGAGATCGATGTGGATCGCGCCCAGAAAGCTGCCGATCGAGCAAAAGAACGGCTATTGCGGCAACAGTCAAAACGGGAGCAGGATATGGAAGAAATCAAGCTAAAAACCGCACTTAACCGTATTAGCGTAGCCAGAAAACTACAATAAACAAAACCCGGCGTATTTTTCGCCGGGTTTTGTTTATTGATATAGGGTAGATGCTTCCCTTTTTCTCCTATTTGGTTAGGGTAATCTCAAAAATCGGAACAGCGGGGAAATACCCTCCGCTATTCCGAATTTGGAGGGCTATTCTAGAAGCTTTCCACGCAGATAAAGGAGCAATTTCTTTTCCCTGCGGGAGACCTGCACCTGGGTCATGCCGAGACAGGTGGCGGTCTGCGTCTGAGTCCAGTTTTTATAGTAGCGCATCACCAAGAGGAGGCGGTCCTTTTCATCCAACTCTTTTAGAACCTCTCTCAAAGCAAGACGGTCGGAAAGGAGCTCCTCCGGGGAATCCACTTCCACGTCGATTTGTCCGCCACCTTCTTCGCCAGGCTGAGTGAGAGAAATTGTGGGAAGAGCGACGTTAATTGCTTCGGAAATGAGCTGAGGTTCTACTCCTAAAGATTCCGATAATTCACCTACCGTTGGCTCTCGCCCCAAAGAGACGCTCAACTTGTCTCGTTCTCTGGAGACTTTGAGGGAAAGCTCTTTTAAAGAGCGGCTGACTTTAACGGAACCACCGTCGCGGAATAGGCGCTTCATTTCTCCTAAGATTACAGGGACAGCGTAGGTGGAAAACTTGAGCCCACGGGATTCGTCAAACCCCTCCATGGCCTTGACCAGGCCGACACAACCTGCCGAATACAGCTCCTCGTATTCGATGCCTCTGCCTTTGAGTCGATGGGCCAAAGAATGGACGAGTCCCAGGTTCTGAGCGACAAAAATGTCTTTTTCTGCGGGAGTTTTATGCATTTTGCTGTTTGGAGCTGAGCTTTTTGGTGAGGATAACGGTGGTGCCCTTTCCCACGGTGGAGCGAACTTTGACTTTGTCCATAAAGGACTGCATGACAGCAAAACCCAGGCCTGCGCGTTCGCCGGTAGTGCAGGTGGTGAAAAGGGGCTCCATTGCTTTTTCGATGTCGGGGATACCGCAACCCTGGTCTTTAATTCTTATGTAAATGCGGTTGTCAGGGTAGATGCGAGCGCAAATTTGGACTTTGCCCAAGCTGTCCTGATAGCCGTGGACGATGGCGTTTGTCACTGCCTCACTGATGGCAGTTTTGATGTCGGACATCTCCTCGACAGTGGGGTCGAGCTGTACAAAAAACGACGCTACCGCCGCGCGGGCAAAGCCCTCGTTGGCGGAGCGACTAATAAAGGATAATGTCATTTCGTTGATTGCTTTCATTCAAATTCAGCCTTTCTGTCCAAACTTATTTAACAACGGCTAACAGATCGAGCCCTGCTAGCTTCATTACTTTTTTGATATGCGAGGAGACGTTTCGTACCTCAATTTCCCCGTTGATGGAACGCATGAGCTTATATCGTCCCATGACGAGACCGATACCGCTGCTATCCATAAAGGTCACGTCCTTAAAGTCAATGATGAGTTTTTGGGGAAGGGAGCTCTCCACCGTTTGATCGATTGTCTCCCGCATAACTGCAGCCGTGTGGTGGTCAATGTCCCCGGATAAAAACGCTGTGACGGTTCCGTTTTCATAGATGGTTGTGATAGGCATTTGAATCCCTCCTGATTGCGAAAGCTTGTCCAAAAAATAATGCCGTATTCCTACTCAATAGGATACGGCATTCAGGGTAAAAAGATTGTCAGAGACAGGATGGAAAATCTTGTAAGGTTCTGGAGAAAAAAGGAACATTTCAAGCTTCTGCTCATCATTTTGTCAAATAAAGAAAACCAATAGAAAGAAATTTTGATTTGTGGTATGATGGAAAAAAGGGGGAATGGGGAATGCGGTTGTTTCATGTGAGCGAAGATGAGAATATTGTGGTATTCCATCCAAGGGTTCCCAAAAGAAAGGATTTAAACCAAAAAGAAGGGCTTGTATGGGCGATTGATGAGCGGCGACTGCCCAACTTTCTCACCCCGAGAAATTGTCCCAGGGTAACCTATTATGCTGGCGCTGACACATCCTCGGAAGACAGGAAAAAATATTTTTCTTCCACCGCAGAAAGCCATGTTATCGTGATCGAAAACAAGTGGTTTGAAGCGATGAAGAACACCGCCCTATATTTATATGAATTTGATCCGGAAGGATTTGAGCTGCAAGATGAAATTGCAGGATACTATATAGCAAAAACAACACAGGTTCCCATTGGAAAGAATCGGATAGACGATTTGTTCGCGGAATTGTTTCTCCGCGGAGTTGAGGTGAGGATTGTTGACAACTTATGGGACATTTATGAGCGGGTTCGAAAAAGCACCCTCAACTGGTCAATGTGCCGAATGGGATTTGCACAGGAGAAAAAATAAACTGAAAAATATTGAGTGTTGGCCGGATGATAGGTATAAAAAAGATCATAAAAAGAGACGGGAAACTCCCGCCTCTTTTTATTGTACCCACGTTAAATTTTTGCAAGCGCTTGGTCGATATCTTCGATAATATCGTTGATGTTTTCAAGTCCCACTGAAAACCGGATGAGTCCTGGGTTAATGCCGGCGGCGACCAGCTGTTCGTCGGTAAGCTGCCGATGAGTGGCGCTGGCCGGGTGAAGGACACAGGTGCGGATATCCGCCACATGGACCTCATTCGAAGCGAGCTGTAAACTGTCCATAAACTTGGCTGCCTTTTCCCGACCGCCCTTAATGGTAAAAGACAAAACGCCGCTACAACCTTTGGGAAGGTATTTTTTTGCGCGCTCGTGATAAGGGTCGGTTTCGAGGGTAGGATAACTCACGGACTCCACCTTATCGGACGCCGCAAAGTGACGGGCGACTTTCTCAGCGTTTTCACAGTAACGCTCCATCCGGACGGCCAAGGTTTCCAGCCCCAGGTTCAGGTAAAATGCCGCTGTGGCGCCGGGGTAAACGCCAAAGTCGCGCATCAGCTGGACACGGGCCTTGGTAATATAGGCTGATTTTCCGAAAGCCTCCACATAGCGAAGACCGTGGTAAGATTCATCTGGTTCACAGAGTTCAGGGTATTTGCCGTTTGTCCAGTCGAAGTTTCCGCTGTCAACGATGACGCCGCCTACCTGAACGGCGTGGCCATCCATGTATTTAGTGGTGGAGTGGGTGACAATATCGGCCCCGAACTCAAAGGGACGGCAGAGAATCGGTGTGGCGAAGGTATTGTCAATGATGAGCGGTACACCGTTTTTATGAGCAATTTTGGCGAATTTTTCGATATCAAAGACACAGATGGCGGGATTTGCAATAGTTTCACCAAAAACGAGACGGGTGTTGGGCTTAAAGGCTTTCTGAATTTCCTCTTCAGAAGCTTCGGGATCTACAAAGATGCACTCGATTCCTAAGCGCTTCAAAGTGACGGCAAAGAGATTGATTGTTCCGCCATAAATGGTAGGAGCGCTGATGATGCTGTCGCCAGCGGAACAGATATTGAGGACAGCAAGCAGGTTTGCTGCCTGACCGGAAGTGGTGCAGAGAGCTCCGACGCCGCCTTCTAAAGCGGCAATTTTATCTTCGACGGCGCAGACAGTGGGATTGGCAATGCGGGAATAAAAATACCCGTCTTTGGTCAGGTCAAAAAGGGCCCCCACTTCATCGGTGCTTTCGTACACATAAGTTGTACTCTGGCAGATAGGAACGACGCGTGGTTCGCCGTTTTTGGGAGTGTAGCCCGCGTGCAGACATTTGGTTTCTTCTCTCATAGTGGTTCCTCCTAAATTTTTCTTTATTTCACAGCTGGATTGTTTTTAAGAATAGGCTAGACTGCTGCTTTGTACTTCCAGAACAGGGGTAGCCTAAGCAAGTACATATTTATGGCATTACGATGTTACTATCGGTTTCCCTTCTTTGTCCAGTAATGGAGTAAAGCCTGCTGCGTTTCCATTTCTATGAAAAACATAATTTACACCTGTTTCTGTATCCACCCAAATTTCAAGCACATCAATCGTACCCTGCTGATAAATTTTCTTAAAACGTTCCATAAATGTTCCTCCGTGATTTTAAATTTTGTCATAGTTCTCTGAGCACCTACTTCTAAGTACTCTGTATTTTGCCTACAATATCCATTTAGTATCTATAGCCTATGGCCAGAAACACAAAGCCAAATTGGGACAAAAACAAAAAACCCGTCTTCCGGCTTTTATGCCATGAAGACGGGGAAAATCCCGTGTTACCACTTCATTTCGCCTATCCCTCGCGGAAATAAGCCTCGTCCAGTACGCCTTTTGGGATACTGTATCGCTATAACAGGCGAATCCTGTCGCGGCCTAAGCATTTTCTCACCTCGGTGCGCCATTCCGGAACCATCTTCTTTTGGGCCTATTTGTCGCTTTCCACCAAGTGACGACTCTCTGTGAAACAGGTATCCAAAATACTCTTTCCATCACAATGTTTTGGTATTGAAATCAAGCATAGCACAAATAAAAGTCCATGTCAACCAAAATTAGATATTTTCAAGTATTTTGTCGCCCATTTCGGAACAGGTGACCTGGGTCATACCGTCGCTCATGATATCGCCGGTGCGGTAGCCGTCGTCAAGGGCCTTGTTAACGGCTGCTTCAATATCCTCGGATTCCTCGTCCATATCGAAGGAGTATTTGAGCATCATGGCGGCGGAAAGAATGGTGCCGATGGGGTTAGCGAGGTTTTTGCCGGCGATGTCGGGGGCGGAACCGTGGATGGGTTCATACATGCCGCGGGTGCCTTCTCCCAGACTCGAAGAGGGGATCATGCCGATGGAACCGGTGATCATGCTGGCTTCATCGGAGAGGATGTCACCGAAAAGGTTTTCGGTGACGACTACGTCAAACTGGGACGGGTCTTTGACCAGCTGCATAGCGGTGTTGTCCACCAGCATGTCGGTGCAGGTGACATCGGGGTATTCTTTGGCGACCCGGTGGACGACAGCCCTCCACAGGCGGGAGGAGTCCAGGACATTTGCTTTATCGACGGAAATAACCCGTTTGCCCCGCTTGCGGGCGGTGTTAAAGGCGGTGCGGGCGATGCGCTCGATTTCATGTTCACTGTAGGTCATCATATCGGTGGCCACTTTTTCGCCGTTTTTCTCCTCGGTGATGTGGTCTCCGAAATATGCGCCGCCGATGAGTTCCCGGACCATTAAAAGATCGATGCCGCGGGTGACGATTTCAGGTTTCAGAGGGGAGGCACTGCTCAGCTGAGGGAAGAGCTTAGCCGGACGGAGGTTGGCGTACAGTCCCATGGCGGAGCGGATCCCCAAAAGGGCCGCCTCGGGGCGGATGCTTTTGTCTACGCCGTCCCATTTTGGCCCGCCGACGGCTCCCAGCAAAACGCTATCGCAGTCGAGACATTTTTTTAGGCTTTCTTCGGGCAGGGAGGTGCCGTATTTGTCGATGGCGCAGCCACCTGCGTCAATTTCTTGATAGGTGAAGTTGTGGTCGTATTTTTGGGCGATTTTGTCCAGAACCCGCAGGGCCTGGGTGACAATTTCCGGGCCAATGCCGTCACCTTTGATGACGGTGATGGTTTTGTTCATCAAAATGACTTCCTTTCCTCTACTTTTTTATTGAATTTAACAGGCCGCCTTTGTTAATGATGTCCTTGATGAAGTCGGGAAAAGGCTGGGCCTGGTAGGTTTCGTTTTTCGTCACATTGGTGATGACGCCGGTGTCGAAGTCGATGGCGACCTCATCGCCGTCGGCAATTTTTTCGCTTGCCTCCTCACACTCCAAAATAGCGAGGCCGATATTGATAGCATTGCGGTAAAAGATGCGGGCAAAGGTTTTAGCGATGACGCAGGAGACCCCGGCGGCCTTGATGGCGATGGGGGCGTGCTCCCGGGAGGAGCCGCAGCCGAAGTTGTAGCCGGCAACAATAATATCGGAGGTTTTCACTTTTTTTGTAAAATCCTTGTCGATGTCTTCCATGCAATGAGAGGCCAGTTCTTTGTGGTCGGCCGTGTTCAGGTAGCGGGCGGGGATGATGACGTCGGTATCCACGTTGTCCCCAAATTTATGGGCAAAGCCTTTGGTATTCATGGCAGTCAAATCCTTTCTGAAGGGGTGGGACGGGTCTGGAATCTAGGATTCCTCCGTCCGATTTTATAAAGTCAAAGTTTACTTTAAAAGAACTTGCAGACGATATTCGCTCCGCCTTGTGGGCGGCGGCAGTGAAACTGCTTTTTGAGCGTCTTGTTTCACGCCGCTGCAAGGAGGTCTGGCAAATAGAAATTATTCCGGTTTTGCAATTTTACCTGCAATGGCGGAAGCAGCCGCCACCGCGGGGCTTGCGAGGTACACTTCCGAATCCACGTGGCCCATCCGGCCAACAAAATTGCGGTTGGTGGTGGCAACAGCGCGCTCACCCTCCGCCAAAATCCCCATATAGCCGCCCAGACAAGGGCCGCAGGTGGGAGTGGAGACGATGCAGCCGGCATCGATAAAGGTCTCCAAGTAACCCAGCTTCATGGATTCCTTGTAAATCTGCTGGGTAGCCGGGATGACGATACAGCGGACGTTTTCGGCAATGTGTTTGCCCTTGAGGATTTCCGCTGCTGTTGCCATGTCGGAAAGACGGCCATTGGTGCAGGAACCAATCACAACCTGGTCGATGGGTACGTCCCCGATTTCGTCAAAGGTCTTGGTATTTTCCGGCAGATGGGGGAAGGAAACGGTGGGAGTGATCTTCGAAAGGTCGATATTGATAACCTGCTCGTACTCGGCGTCAGGGTCAGCTTTATAGGTGTTAAAGGGGCGGTTAACGCGGCCTTTGACGTATGCAAGGGTGGTTTCATCCACATCGAAGATGCCGTTTTTAGCCCCCGCCTCGATGGCCATGTTGGCCATGCAGAGCCGATCGTCCATGGTGAGGTTTTTTAAGCCTTCGCCGGTGAACTCCATGGATTTATAGAGGGCGCCGTCCACACCAATCATGCCGATGATGTGGAGGATCACATCTTTACCGCTGACCCATTTTTGCAGCTTGCCGGTCAGGTTGAATTGAATGGCCGAGGGAACCTTGAACCAGGCTTCCCCGGTGGCCATGCCTGCGGCCATGTCGGTGGAGCCGACACCAGTGGAGAAAGCGCCCAAAGCACCGTAGGTGCAGGTGTGAGAATCGGCGCCGATAATCAGTTCTCCAGGGGCTACCAGGCCTTTTTCGGGGAGAAGAGCGTGTTCAATGCCCATTTCTCCTACATCGTAGTAGTTTTTAATGTTGAAGCTTTTTGCGAAAGTACGGCACTGCTTGCACTGCTGGGCCGCCTTAATATCCTTATTAGGGGCAAAGTGGTCCATAACCAGGGAAATTTTTTCAGTGTCGAAAACATCCTGAAATCCGGCTTTGTTGAATTCGTTGATGGCTACGGGGGAGGTGATGTCGTTTCCCAACACCATATCGAGCTTCGCCTTGATGAGCTGGCCGGGTTTCACCTCTGGAAGCCCGGCGTGGGCCGCTAAAATTTTTTGTGTCATTGTCATTGCCATGGGTGGATTTCCTGCCTTTCTATGAGATTAGCCTTCTGGCTGCATGCGGTTGATTGCGCTGAACAACGCTTGGATGGAAGCGGCAATAATATCGTCGTGGATACCGGCACCCCAAACCGTTTTTCCGTTGGGGGCGGTGATGCCCACATAGGCGACTGCCTGTGCGCCGGAGCCTTCCTGTAATGCATGTTCCTTATAGGTGAGGTTTGTGTATTGAATGGAGAGGTTCTCCTTGATGGCGTTACTGACAGCGTCCAAGCGGCCGTTTCCTTTGCCGTGGAGGGATTGTGTCTCGCCGTTTACGTCGATGGTCAAATCTACTTTTACGTCGCCATTACGGGTAAAGTGGTAGTCGATCAGCTTGATGGGATTGTTGACATTGACATATTCTTTTTGGAATATGTCCAAAACCTCGTCTGGCATGAGCTCTTTGTGGAGATGGTCGGAGACGCTCTTGACGGCGTAACCGAAGTCTTCCCGCATTTTCGGCGGCAGATCGTAGCCGAAGTTCTGTTCCATCAGGTAGCCGATACCGCCCTTTCCCGACTGGCTGTTGATGCGAATGACATCGGTCTCGTAAACGCGGCCCACATCCTTGGGATCCAAAGGAAGGTAGGGGACGGTCCAGGTGTCGCAGTGATTTTCTTCCCGCCACTTCATCCCCTTGGCGATGGCATCCTGATGAGAGCCAGAGAAAGCGGCGAATACAAGCTGACCGCTGTAGGGCTGGCGCTCATAGACATGCATCCGGGTGACACGCTCATACAGTTCGGTGATCTCGGGAAGATTGGAGAAGTCGAGCTTTGGATCGACGCCGTGGGAGTACATGTTGAGGGCCAGGGTGATAATATCTACGTTGCCGGTGCGCTCGCCGTTGCCAAACAAAGTCCCTTCGATGCGGTCGGCACCCGCCAAAAGTCCCAGCTCCGAATCGGCCACCGCACAGCCCCGGTCGTTGTGGGGGTGGAGGGAGACGATGACGTTTTCCCGGTATTTTAAGTTGTCGCACATGAATTCCACTTGATTGGCGTAAACATGAGGCATCGACATAGAAACGGTGACGGGGAGGTTAACGATGACTTTTCTGTCAGGTGTGGGCTTCCAGACGTCCAGTACTGCGTTGCAGATTTCCAAAGCAAATTCCATCTCGGTACCGGTGAAGCTTTCGGGGGAGTATTCATACAGAAAGTTTCCTTCGGTTTCGGCGGCGAACTTGTCAAATAACTTGGCGCCGGAAACGGCAATTTCAATAATCTCTTTCTTAGATTTTTTAAAGACCTGTTCCCGCTGAGCCACTGAGGTAGAGTTATACAGGTGGACAATGGCATGTTTCGCACCCTTTAAGGCCTCAAAGGTTTTTTTGATGATGTGCTCCCTCGACTGGGTGAGGACTTGGATGGTCACGTCGTCGGGAATGAGGTCTTGTTCGATAAGGGTTCGCAAAAAGGTGTATTCCGTCTCGGAGGCGGCAGGAAAGCCCACCTCAATTTCCTTAAAGCCCACTTTTACCAGCAGTTTAAAGAATTCTATTTTTTCTTCCAAACTCATGGGGATGATGAGGGACTGATTGCCGTCCCGAAGGTCAACGCTGCACCAAATGGGAGCTTTGTCAATGTAGTCTTTCTTGGCCCATTTCATTTCACAGGTTGGGGGAAGGAAATATCCCCGTTGATATTTGCTTGCGTTTTTCATTACTGCCAGCCTTCCTTTCTGAGCTGTTGTGGTGATTCTTTTTCCAGTAATGATACGATTGGAACGGTTTTTTGGTAACAAAAAACGCTTTCGTTTCCTGTTATCAAGAAACGAAAGCGTAACTTCCGCGGTACCATTCTCATTGGCGCAACTGCACCCACTCTATCGCATCAGCCGGTAAAGGCGAATACTGCTCCTCTGATAACGGCGGAGATCCCGTCCGCTCCTACTGACAGACTTCTGCGTTCAGGCGGCTGCTCAAGGGCCAGTTGTATCATCCCGGGTACTGCCTCTCACCAACCGGCAGCTCTCTGAAACTCCAAAGGCAGGATACTTTTTCCCTGTCAAAGCATTTTCATATTGATAATTAGTATACGACAGATAGAATTATTTGTCAAGAAGATATTCTGCATAAATTCAAAGTATTTTTCTAGGAGAAAAACCGTCATTTATACAAAAAAACGGAACGAAATCTTTTCGTTCCGTTTTTTGAGAAACCAAAAATTATTTACCGAAGTATCTCTTTAAGAGGCCTTCAAAACCACAGCCGTGACGAGCTTCGTCTTTCGCCATCTCGTGAACAGTGTCGTGGATAGCGTCCAAGTTGAGGGCTTTCGCTTTCTTTGCCAGTTCAAATTTGCCGGCGGTGGCGCCGTTTTCAGCGGCGACGCGAAGTTCCAAGTTCTTTTTGGTGGAGTTGGTGACAACTTCGCCCAAAAGTTCCGCGAATTTTGCGGCGTGCTCTGCTTCTTCGTAAGCGGCCTGCTGATAGAAGGCGCCAATTTCGGGGTAGCCTTCGCGGATGGCTTGGCGGGACATGGCGAGATACATACCAACTTCAGTGCATTCGCCGGTGAAGTTCATGCGCAAGCCCTCGACGATCTCAGGATCAACGCCTTCGGCAACGCCGATGCGGTGCTCGTCCGCCCAGACCATAGAACCGGTCTGCTCTTCAAATTTAGAAGCAGGGGCGCCACACTGAGGGCATTTTTCGGGAGCCGCTTCACCTTCATAAACATAACCACAGATTTTACAAATAAACTTTTTCATATCCAAATCCTCCAAAAATTGATTTTTTCTTGGTTCTTTCGAACTATGGATTTATTATAGCGCCATTGAAAATAGTTGTCAATATATTTTAGAAAAATTCTAAAATATATTATGTAAATAATTTATGAATGAGGAATATCTTGGAAATTATTTGAGGTGGTTATTTCCGGATTAATTTTTTTGTTTTATCTCAGATGGTGTGTTATAATGTTTTCAAAGGCGGCAGAAGAGATATTATCGAAAAACAGTTAAATGAATGCCCAATTTTTTGTGACACATACAAATACTGTGGCAATTGAATCAGCTCACACTTAAGAAGGTTAGATTATATAAAATTGACAGGGAAAGGTCAACGGTATGAAAAAACTTCTGGTCGGAATCAACGCAAAATTTATACACTCCTGTTTAGCAGTTCGGTCGCTTGGACAGTTCGCCAAAGAGCAGTATGGCATCGAATGCGAGATTCAAGAATACACCATCAATCAGTCTGAGGATTTGATCTTGGAAGAAATTTATTACCGGCAGCCGGAATTAATTGGCTTTTCCTGTTACATTTGGAATATTGGGATCATCAAACGCTTAATGGAAAATCTCAAAAAGGTTTTGCCACAGGCGTTGATTGCTCTGGGCGGACCGGAAGTAAGCTTTGACGGCGAACAAATTTTGAGGGAAACCGCTGCTGATTTTGTATTGTATGGAGAAGGGGAGGAATCCTTTTCGCAGCTTTGTCTTGCTTTGGAAAGTAGGACGCCGCTGCATGACGTTCCTTCTCTAATTTATAAAAAAAATGGACAAATTGTTCGCAATACCCCGGCAAAGCCTCTCGATTTGGGGAAACTTCCATTTGTGTACCAGGATCTTGATTTGTATGAAAATCGGATTTTATATTATGAAGCCCAGCGTGGCTGTCCTTTCCACTGCCAGTATTGTCTCTCTTCTGTGGACAGTGGTGTCCGGTTTCAGCCTATTTCTAAGGTGAAAAAGGAACTCTCGTTTTTTTTGGAACACAAGGTAAGGCAGGTAAAGTTTGTGGATCGGACTTTTAATGCCAATCGGGAGTTCGCTATGGAAATTTGGCGATACCTTTTTGAGCATGACAACGGGGTCACAAATTTTCATTTTGAGCTTGCAGCTGATTTGCTTACCGATGAAATGACGGATTTTTTGAATCGGGTCCGCCCGGGGCTGTTTCAGCTTGAAATCGGCGTGCAGTCCACAAATTTGAAAACGTTAAGGGCCATCGACCGCAAGGGTGCATTTAGCGATATTGGTCAGGTGGTGAGAAAACTTAAAAAGGGAAAGAACATCCACCTGCATTTGGATTTGATTGCCGGGCTGCCATATGAAAATTTTGAGAGTTTTGGGCATTCTTTTAATGATGTATATAAATTGCATCCCGATCAGTTTCAACTGGGATTTTTAAAGCTTTTAAAGGGCTCCGGACTTCGGGAACAGCAAGGGGAGTTTGGAATCGTTTGCCGGGATGAAGCACCCTATGAAACGCTGTTTACAAGGGATTTGCCTTTTGCGGACATGCTCAGGCTCAAGGGCATTGAGGAACTGGTGGAAACCTATTACAATTCTAACCGGTTTCAAAAAAGCCTTGACTATTTAGTGGAATTGACACCGTCTCCATTTGATTTTTATGAATGCTTTCGCTGTTTTTACCGGCAAAAGGAATACCATTTGCGCCCTCATTCTAAAGTGGAGCAGTACGATATATTGTATGAATTTGGCATGGGATTACCGGGAGTTGACGGGGATAGGCTTCGTTGGCTCATGAAGTTTGATCTTTATTCCCACGAAAAAGCTAAAAAATTGCCTGCTTGGCTTCAGGAGGATTTGACTGTCTCGAGGAGGGAAGAGGTATACGCCTTCTACCGTAGAGAGCTGGAAGCGGGAACTCTCTTAGAGGAATACCACGGCCTCGACCCAAAACAGGTCTATAAAATGGCCCATCTGGAGATCTTTCCGTTTGATCCTTTTACCGGCGAACAAATTGAGACAGCAGTCTTATTTAATTACCGGTGTACCGATATATTGGGGAATGCCCAAACCGACAAAATATTTTTATAAAGATTGTGAAAAATAGTCGTTTTGTAAGAATTCCAAACGAGTGCCTTTCCTGCGATTTATTGTTATATTTCCAAAAGAAAATTTACATTTTCTATTATTTTAGATATATTCAAAAGAAATTAAACTAGTGATGCAACAGAAAGCCCTGTGAAGAACACTGATATATTGCAAAGTATTTTGGATACTTCGCTGCGGCTTGACAATGAGGTGAGGGAATTGTCAGAACTCCAAAACCTTGTTCTTGTAGCGAAAAAAGGCGACAAGGATGCCTTTGCGCAGCTTTATCAACATATTTACAAGGACTTGTATAAGTTTGCCTACTATGTGCTGAAAGACGATCAGGATGCGCAAGACGCGGTCAGTGACGCGGTGATGGACGCCTATGCTGGCATTTCGAAACTGAAAAACCCTGACGCCTTTCGCAGTTGGATGTTTAAGATCTTATCAGCAAAGTGCAAACGAAAGCTCAAAACTTATGTTGTGAGAAACCAGCAAAGCGACTTGGATGAGGTGGAGTTGTCTGTAAACGGCTCCGAGGAATCGTTGGAGCTAAAGCAAGCGCTTGGGGTTTTAAGCGATGAGGAGCGTATGATCGTTTCCCTGACGGTGTTCGGGGGCTATGACAGCGCTGAAATCGGTGAGATGTTGCACCTAAACCGGAATACCGTCCGGTCTAAGCATAGCAGGGCGCTGGCCAAAATGCGAATGGCGTTAACCACAGAAAAAACGGGAAAGGAGGAAGGCGGACGTGCCAATTGATCCTAAAGTAAAGAGAGATTTTAACCTGACGGGCGAGCAGTTGGAATTTATGGAAATGCTGCGAAGAGAAGCGGAAGACATCCCAGTGCCGTTGGCATTGGAACCGGATATGATGAAGCAGCGCCTTCCCTCCAAACAGAAAACACCGGCCTGGAAGGTCCTTTCTCCCATTATGGCAGCGGCTGTGGCCTGTTTTGCCTTGGTTGTTGTGGGGCAGCAAAACCTTTGGATGGTGGGCGACCCTGGGATTTCCTCTAATCCCCCCAGCGTGTCGGGTACTTTTGAAGGGCCTCAGACATTAGAGCCGGGGGAACCTTCCCAGCAACCCGCAGATGATGGCAGTAATATCAATGAACCCTCTAACCAACAGGACACTTCCTTCCAAAACGAGGTGGAAGGCAATTTGAGTGCGGGTACACAATCTCCCCCATCCGAAACAAATGAGGAAGAAGAAAACCTGCCATCCTCCAATTCGGAAAGCTCATCTGATGGTACGGATTATGGGGAGGCTTTGGTGGGAGGAAGCCAAGGCGGAACTTCTGAATACAGTGATATTTTTGAGAAAATAAGTGAGTTAAATAAAATGAACCCAGCCCAGGTCAAGGGGGTTGCCTATTCGTCCAATTTTTCCACTATTTTCGGGAATAATCCTTCTTTGATGTCGGCAAGACAGACCAATGTTGGCAGCCAGACCGACATTGCTCAGTTTGACGGCGAGTATATTTATTCAATTTCTGAAGATTTGTCTACCGGAAGACAGTCGGTGGTAATCAGCGCGGTAGACGGCAGTAAATCTAGGGTGATAGCTGAGCTGTTTGTCGATTTTGGCATGCAGAATGACGCTGATTATGAGTTTAGCAATATACAATTGCTCAACTGCTATGTAAGCCAGGGACGGCTGACGATTGTGGGATCGGCGTATTACAAGCCAGCGGGAAGTGAAGAGAAACAGAATACTTCCGATATTGTTACTGCTGTTGCAACCTACGATATTTCCAATCCGCAATTCCCCGAGTTAATTTCTAACTCGTATCAGGACGGCTGTTTGCTTTCTTCCAGAATATCGGGAGGCTTTTTGTACCTTGTGACGCGGAAGACGGTTTCTGATCCAGCGGAGGAAACGGTGCAGAGTTATGTGCCTTTCCAGATGACCGGTGGGGACTACGAGACGGTTGGTGCCGACGACATTTATGTGAGCCAATATGCTCAGAGCCCGTGCTACATTGTTGCATCTTCCATTTTGTTAAAAGAGCCGGAATCTTTTTATGATACGATGGCGATCATAGGCGATAGCAGCGAATTATATATCAACGAGAATAGCATTTATCTTGCTGACTATGTCTATCAGAATGGAAGTACTTACACCTCCATTGTTAAGTCTGAGTTTGGCAAGGGCAACTTTGACTTTGTGGGTGAAATAGAACTTCTCGGAAGGCTGTTTGATTCCGAATCGATAGATGAATATCAGGGCGTTTTACGCGTTATTACCACTCGGGGCAACGACAATATTTTGTATACTTTGGATCAGCACTTACAAAAAGTTGCGACATTGGACGATATCGCCGACGGCGAAAGAATTAGTGCGGCTTATTTTGACAAGGAAAAGATTTATTTTGTTACTGCGAATGAGCCAGATCAGGTTACCGTTATCGATGTATCTGACGCGGCTCAGCCAGCAGAATCTAAAAAGCTTGCCTTGCCGAATCACACTATGCCGATGATTCCATTTGGCGATGGACAAATGGCTAGCTTGGAGATTCAGGAAAGTGAAAATCCGGGATTGAAGCTGTCGCTTTACGATATGCTTTCACCCAGCCGTATTATTGAGATTTCCAGTGCGCTCGCTGTGGAAGGAGATATATACAGTGAGTCCATCGACAATCCCCAGGCTTTGTTGACGATTCCGGAGCGAGGCCTCATTGGATTTAGTTACTTTAAGTATGACGCCGCCAGCGGAGAGAGCGGATGTTATTATGCGCTGTACCAGTTAAGCGCAGAGGGCGTCGTAAAAAAGGTGGAGTACCAGTATCCCAGCAAAGTCTATAATCAGAGGGGCTTTGTGAAGGACAATGTGCTCTATGTAACTAGTGCGTCTTCGTTGGTTGCGTTTAACATTGACAGCGGGCAAATGCTTTGGCAAATTAACTTTTAAAAATATAAAAGCACCGGCTAAACTAGCCGGTGCTTTTATTAATACTGTATGCTTCCCTTTTCGCGCATACCTCTATTTCTCAAAATCTCTGTAAAGAGAACTGGGTTGAATACCGGTATTGTTTTGGTATTTGCCACTGATATAACGGTCATAATCGCCCTCTATGGTGTGATAATAGATTTGGCAGATTTCTACATCAGGGTAGATCCGGATAGGTTGGACGCAGAAAATCTCCAATGTCCAATAGCCGGAGAACCCAATGTCGCCAAAACCAGCCGTCACGTGGATGAATAGCCCTAACCTTCCGATGGAAGAGCGGCCTTCCAGCATGGGAACGTAATAATCGGTTTTTGTATATTCTCGGGTTCGCCCAAGATAAAGTTTTCCCGGCTCCAGTAACAATTCTTCTGAAGGAATTTGGATTTTTGCGTGGAGTTGGGCTTTTTCATGTCTGGGACATCACCTTGGTAGACGAGAAGCTCATTGTGAGGAGAAAGATTATAGCTGTTGGGATCGAGTCTTTTGGGGATCAAAAGGGTCGATTACGATTTCATTGCCAATATGGGCTAAAATTTCTTTTCCGGACAAAATCATAAAGGCCACCTCCTAGATTTCTATATTATCCTATAAACTGAACGAAAACAACGTTTCATTATGAAACGGTATACATTAGCAACAAAGAATAGTTTACAGGAGATTCACAATGGGGGTTGACAACTTTGGAAAAATGAGTTATACTAAATTAGCACTAAGAGATAAAGAGTGCTAATTTATGAATAATTTGAAAATAACAGGTCAGCAATGGCCTTAGAAAGGTAGGTTTGAAGGATATGAATGCACAAAAATTGACCCAAAAGTCGTTAGAGGCAATTTCAGAAGCGCAAAGTTTGGCTATTGAGTACCAAAATATGCAGGTAGATGTCCCCCATCTTTGTTACGCTTTATTAGCTCAACAGGATGGCTTGATTCCACAACTCATTGCCAAAATGAACATCGAAAACAATGCGTTGATGCAGGGGGTTCGGACTGAGATCGAAAAAATGCCCAAAGTTACCGGACCCGGTAGAGAGGCTGATAAAGTGTATGTATCAGCACAGGCGGACAAAGTGCTGACTCAATCCGAAAAGCTTGCCGATCAGATGCAGGATGAATACGTTTCGGTAGAACACATTTTTCTGGCGATTTTGGAGAATCCAGGAAGTGCGTTAAAGTCGGTATTCAGTGCCTTTGACCTGAATAAAAACCGATTTTTACAGGCTTTGCAGTCGGTGCGGGGAAACACGCGGGTAACTTCTGATTCGCCGGAAGGAACCTATGACGTGCTGAAAAAATATGGGCAGGACTTAGTGGCGGAAGCCCGCAACCAAAAACTAGACCCGGTCATTGGACGGGACAATGAGATTCGAAACGTTATCAGGATTCTGTCAAGAAAGACCAAAAACAATCCTGTGCTCATCGGCGAGCCCGGCGTCGGGAAAACTGCCATTGCCGAGGGGCTTGCCCAACGGATTGTCCGCGGAGATGTTCCCGACAGCCTAAAGGACAGGATTATATTTTCCCTCGATATGGGTGCTTTAATCGCTGGCGCGAAGTTTAGAGGCGAATTTGAGGAGCGGCTCAAAGCGGTCCTCAACGAAGTGAAACAGAGCGAGGGGAAAATTATCCTCTTTATAGACGAGCTGCACACCATCGTCGGCGCGGGCAAAACCGAGGGGTCCATGGATGCGGGCAACCTCTTAAAACCGCTGCTGGCCAGAGGCGAACTCCACTGTATCGGCGCAACGACCCTGGATGAATATCGGCAGTACATTGAAAAAGACGCGGCTTTGGAGCGCCGTTTCCAACCGGTGATGGTGGATGAACCCACGGTGGAAGATACCATTGCCATTTTGAGGGGCCTCAAAGAGCGGTATGAGGTGTTCCACGGGGTGAAAATTCAGGATCAGGCGTTGATCGCTGCGGCCACGCTGTCCCACCGGTATATCACCGACCGTTTTTTACCCGATAAGGCCATCGACCTTATCGATGAGGCTTGCGCCATGATCCGTACCGAGATCGATTCCATGCCCACTGAGCTCGATGAGATTTCTAGAAAAATTATCCAACTGGAAATTGAGGAGGCGGCGCTTAAAAAAGAAAGCGACGCTTTGTCCAAAGAGCATCTAGCTGAAATTCAAAAAGAACTCGCCGAACTTCGGGATAAATTTAAATCCATGAAGGCAAAATGGGAAAGTGAAAAAGATGCCATTGGCAAGGTACAAAAGCTGCGGGAAGAAATTGAGCAGGTTAACGCCCAAATCGAAAAAGCCCAGCGGGAATATGACTTAAACAAGGCGGCAGAGCTCAAATACGGCAAATTACCCGCGTTGCAGAAACAACTGGCCGATGAAGAGGCGTTGGCGGAGGAGTCAAAGAAACACTCCAGTTTGCTGCGGGATAAAGTGACTGATGAGGAAATCGCCCGAATTGTGGAGCGGTGGACCGGTATTCCAGTGGCACGGCTGATGGAAGGAGAGCGGGAAAAACTGCTCCATTTAGAGGATATTCTCCACGAGCGCGTCATCGGACAGGACGAGGCGGTCGAAAAGGTCACCGAGGCCATTATCCGTTCTCGGGCTGGCATCCAGAATCCCGACCGGCCCATCGGTTCCTTCCTCTTCCTAGGGCCCACCGGCGTTGGCAAGACGGAGCTGGCCAAGGCTCTTGCCGAGACGCTTTTTGATGACGAGCACAACATCGTCCGCATCGATATGAGCGAATACATGGAGAAATTCTCGGTGTCTCGGCTCATCGGTGCGCCTCCCGGATATGTGGGGTACGAGGAAGGCGGCCAGCTCACAGAGGCAGTCCGCCGGAAGCCCTATTCGGTCATTTTGTTCGATGAAATAGAGAAAGCACATCCCGATGTGTTCAACATCCTGTTACAGGTGCTGGACGACGGTCGGATCACCGATTCCCAAGGCCGCACCGTTGATTTCAAAAATACCATCATTATCCTGACCAGCAATTTGGGCTCTACCTATCTGTTGGACGGCATTGACAGTGAGGGAAACATCACCGAAGAGGCGAGAAAACAGGTGGAAGAGGTGCTAAAGCGCTCCTTCCGTCCAGAATTCTTAAACCGGCTGGACGAAATCGTCTTTTACAAACCGCTGACCAAGAAGGATATTTTCCAGATTGTCGAGTTGCAGCTTACGGATTTGCGCAAACGTCTAAAAGACCGTCAGCTGGATGTGAAACTCACCGACACGGCGAAGGATTATATTGTAGAACAGGGTTACGATCCCATCTACGGAGCCCGTCCTCTAAAACGGTTCTTGCAGCGCAAAGTGGAAACCCTCATCGGACGGATGATTATTGCCGATTTGGTTCACCCGAATTCCACCATTGTCGTCGATTACAATGGCAGCGAATTGGCCATCAAGGAAGAACGAAAAGATGGATAAACAAAAATCCCCTTTGGGTTTTAACCCAAAGGGGATTTTCTATCTTTATTCGGCATAGTGCGCTCTGAGATATTCCAGCCATAGGTTATAAGTAGAGGGGCCAAAATGCATCCCGTCGCTTCCCACGTCGTCGGGGAGGCAGCCGTTTTCGTCCTTTAAAGCTTCGGCAACATTGACATAGTAAACCTGCTTTTCACCGGCCATTTCCATAATGGCTTGGTTGTATTCGTCGATTTTGCTGTTGGCGTAACGGCTGTCTTCAGTTTCCTTGGCGTGGGTGACCGGCAGAATAGATTGTAGGTAGATGTCGCTGTCAGGATGAGCGGATTTTAGGTTGTCCACAAATTCTCCGTAAACCTCTACCAGCGTATCCTTGTCAATGAAAGCGACGCCATTAGAGCCGAGCATGACATAGATTTTAGCGGGATTCCTCGAAGCGATGGCGTGAAGCACTGTCACGGTAGAGCCGTCCGATTGTTCAATGCAGTCTGTGGTCAGGATGGTCTGAGGGTTAATACCGGTGCTGGCTACCACATTGCTACTGTCCAACAAGCCGTAGGCACTTAGCCCTTCAGTGAGGGAGTCACCGATAAAGATGGCGTCGTCAAACCAATCCTCTCCAGCGGGCATCTCATTTTCCGGGAGGGGTTCCCCCCAGGCAGCAGTATCTTCCGGCTCAGGCGGCTCCGGTTCGCTGGATGGTTCCGGCGAAGGCACGGAGGACTGAATAGAGGCGGGGTCAGAAGCGGAATGGTTGCCGCCAACAGGGGTAAAAAGCGAACGGAAACCAAAGACAATGAGCAAAGTCAACAAAAGGATAATAATGGCGGAAATCGCCGCAGTTTTAAGTTGGCTGTTCTTTTTCACGAAATTACCTCACTTATTTAAAATGTCAGATGACGATTCCGCCATTGGGGGCGAGAACCTGTCCTGTGATAAAGTCGGACAGGGGAGAGCTCAAAAACAGGATACATTCTGCTACATCCTGAGGAGTGCCGATAGTGCCCAATGGGGTTTCATCCCTGAGAGCTTTCATGACGTCAGGGGAAAGATGCCCGTTCATAGGGGTGTCGATAACACCGGGTGCAACGCAGTTCACTTGGATACCGGATGGCCCCAGTTCTTTTGCCAGGGCCTTGGTAAAGGCGATGACAGCACCCTTAGCGGCGGAGTAATGCACCTCACAAGAAGCGCCTACCTGCCCCCACATAGAAGAAATGTTGACAATTTTTCCCCGCTTTTGGCGTATCATCTGCGGTACAGCCCGTTGACAACAGTAAAACATTCCTTTGACGTTTGTGTTAAACATCCGATCCCAGTCGCTGTCGCTTAATTCGGTAAAAAGCTTTTGCTGGGCAATACCGGCGTTATTGACAAGGACGTTAACGCTGCCAAACTCCTTCTCCGCCCTGTCAAAAAGGGCATTTACCTGGCTGCGACTTGTGATGTCGGCGGATAATGCAATGGCACTGGATGGCCGGGTGCTGTTCATGTCACGGCAAAGTGTCTGGAGCGTTTCACCGTGGGTGTGGTAATGAAGGACTACTTTGTATCCCTTCTGCCAAAAAACGAGAGCGGTCGCCTGGCCGATGCCGCCGGATGCTCCGGTGATGAGTACAGTTTGGTTCATCTGTTTTCCCCAATTCATTTGCACCGATAATTTGTTGCAGCGCCTCTGTTGTAAGGGATGAAAGCCAGAACACGGCGCAGTTCCATCAATAAACATTATTATAACGCATTTGTAAGGCGGATACAAGGGGAAGATGGACTATTTTGAGGGGAGGCTTCATAACATGTACTAATCTTACAATGGTATCATATTTACGGAGGCTTAACGTGAAACTACTGGATTATTTGGATAGAGAAGAGGAGCCCCGGGAGGTACCTCCCGCAAAACCCGTATTGGGCTTATCTGGCAAAGAGGCTGCAAAACGGTTAAAGGAAAACGGAAAAAATGCTTTAAAGCAGGGAGAAAAGGTACACCCATTTAAAATATTTGTCTGTCAATTTAAGGATTTTCTCACCATGGTGCTGCTGATTAGCACGGCGGTGACGGTTTTTATGGGAGAGTACACCGAGGCGATGACCATTGGTGTCATCGTGCTCTTAAATGGCATCATGGGCTTTGTCCAGGAATTTAAGACGGAAAAGACGCTGGAGGCCCTTCGAAAAATGGCAGCTCCTTTGGCAAAAGTTTACCGGGACGGCGTGCTGGCACAGGTTCCTAGTGAGGAGCTTGTGGTGGGAGATGTCATTTCGGTAGAGGCGGGGGACAGGGTGCCTGCCGACGCCGTATTGCTGAAAGCGGTGACTCTGTCCGCAGATGAATCGGTGCTAACCGGGGAATCCACAGCAGTGGACAAAGAAGTGGGGAAAACCGACGGGGTGGAAAATGTGCTTCATCAGATGAACCTCCTGTACATGGGAACAACGGTGGCGGCCGGACGGGGGGAAGCCCGCATCATTGCCACTGGCATGAACACCCAAATGGGAAAAATCGCCGGGATGATTAGCGAAATCAAAGAAGAGCCCACTCCATTGCAAAAGCGGCTGGATGAGCTGGGAAAAATCGTCGCCATCGGCTGCCTCATAATCTGTGCCATTGTGGCTTTCGCAGGATTTTTGCGAGGCGAACCGGTGATGAGTATGCTACTGACCGGCGTGAGCCTGGCTGTGGCGGCGGTGCCGGAGGGCCTCCCCGCCATTGTCACTATTTCCCTCGCCTTGGCAGTGGGGAGGATGGTCAAGCGAAAATCTCTAATTCGAAAGCTTCATGCGGTGGAGACGCTAGGCTGTGCCGACGTAATTTGTTCCGATAAAACCGGAACTCTCACCGAAAACAAAATGACGGTACAACGGATTTTCGTTTCCGGTGAGGAAATCGAGGTTACCGGTAGCGGTTACCGAAAATCCGGAAAGTTTGTAATGGATGGAAAACTTGTAAACCCCCAGGGACATGGGGCAGGAAAGCGGCTATTGGAGGTTTGTGCCCTCTGCAACAACGCGGCCATCCGCTCCGAACCGGGAAAAGGATTCTTAAAAGAGGACAGCGGCAGTTATGCCATTGTGGGCGATCCCACTGAGGCGGCACTGCTGATTATGACGAGCAAGGCAGGGGTGACACAGCAGTCTTTGGCAAATGAGTACCGCCGAGTAGATGAAATTCCCTTTGACAGCAAAAGAAAGATGATGACAGTTGTCGTCGAAAATCGGATGGGGCAGCGGTTTGCGTTAACAAAAGGCGGCTGCGATGTTGTGATGGATAAATGCAGCGGCGTCCTGTTAGGAGATAGGGTTTTACCACTTACGGGGGAGCTGAAAGATAAAATTGAAAAGGCCAGTACCCAAATGGCGGGAAAGGGGCTACGAGTATTGGCGATGGCCTACAAGCCGTTGGTAGGCGGAGAATCCACCTCTCGCGCTGAAACGGGGCTTGTCTTTTTGGGCCTCACCGGCATGATGGACCCTCCACGTAAAGAAGCCAAAGAAGCAGTGCTCACCTGTCGGAAAGCGGGCATTAAAACGGTGATGATAACCGGCGACCACAAGCTCACCGCCTGTGCCATCGCCAAACAAATCGGGATTTTCCACGACGGGGACAAAGTGCTGACCGGAAAGGAACTGGATGTCATCTCCGACGAGGAATTGGAGCAGCAGATTGACGACGTGACGGTGTTTGCCAGGGTAAGCCCTCATCACAAGCTAAAAATTGTCCGAGCGTTCCGGAAAAAGGGGCATATCACTGCCATGACGGGAGACGGCGTCAACGACGCGCCGGCGGTGAAAGAGGCGGACATCGGAGTCAGTATGGGAATTTCCGGTACTGATGTGACAAAAGAGGCGTCCGATGTCATTCTGTTAGACGACAATTTTGCCACTTTAGTGACTGCGGTGGAGGAAGGTAGAACCATCTACGGAAATATCCGCAAATTTATCCGATACCTTTTGTCCTGTAACATCGGGGAAGTGCTTACGATGTTTTTGGGCATCCTCATGGGGTTACCGGTGGTGCTGCTGCCCATCCATATTTTACTGGTCAATTTAGTGACGGATGGGTTGCCGGCCATTGCGCTGGGATTAGAACCCACCGACAAAGACAGCATGAAAAAACCACCCCGTCGCTCTACCGAAAGTGTTTTTTCAAATGGGTTATTGACGACAATTATTTTTAGGGGGTGCCTCATCGGCTTGACCACGTTAGGGGTGTTCGTTCAATTCCTGACCAATTATGGGAATCTGGACTTGGCGAGGAGCGCGGCATTTTTGACGTTGGTTCTCACCCAGCTTATTCATGTATTCGAGTGTAAAAGCGAGGAGAAAACCATCTTTACCATTCCATTTTGGAATAACTGGAAACTAGTGTTGGCGGCGCTATTTTCGGCATCCATTATTTTTACCGCGATTTTCTGGCCGCCAGCTCAGATGATTTTTAAGACGGTGGCTTTAAATGGGCAACAATTGCTTATCGTCGCCGGATATCTTGCCTTTGCGCCAATTTTGTCAGCAATTATTCAAAAGATATTTAGACGTTCTAAAAAAAATTGAAAAAATGCGCCGGTTTTATCCGGCGCATTTTTTTATGTTAATGTAACAGACGTGCTGGAGTTTTGCTTTATAGATAAATTAGATGACCTGGCTAAAATGATAGCTTTCAAGTGGACCAATGGGGAATGATAGCTAACAAAATAAGGCACTTCGTCATTTTATTATTTTTTGGATACGTTGTTGTTTTACATCGCCAACACTTAAAGCAAAAGGGAGAAATTTTTCTTCTGGTTGATTATGGAGAAAGTTTTTGCTATAATATAGAATACATATGTCTTTTCATAAGCATTTGTTTTGCCAAAATAACCAAAAACAGATAGAAAGCTTGGAATGAGGATGGATTTTTCGGTCTTGATGTCGGTTTATATTAAAGAGAATCCGGAATACCTGCGGCAGAGTTTGGACAGCATGCTCAATCAAACCGTTTTGCCCGCCCAAATAGTGTTGGTAGAGGACGGCCCTTTGACAGAGGATTTAAGCCGCGTAATCGCAGAATATAAAGAGAAAACGCCGCTTATCAAGTCAGTGCCGCTGAAAGAGAATGTGGGATTGGGGAAAGCGCTCAACATTGGGCTTGCCCAGTGCGATTATCCGTTGGTAGCCCGGATGGATACTGACGATATTGCGGTATCCAATCGCTTTGCAGAGCAGCTGAAAGCCTTCCGAGACGACCCAGACCTCAGCATCTGCGGCTGTCATGAGTTGGAATTCGACGGGGATGTGACAAACGTCATTTCTAAAAAGGCTGTTCCACTCACTCATCAGGAAATCTATGAGTATGCCAAAAAGAGGAATCCCTTTAACCATCCTACTGTCATGTACAAAAAACAGGCAGTTTTGGACGCGGGCAGTTACCAGCACGCCATGGGATTTGAGGACTATTACCTCTGGGCTAGAATGCTGGTTAATGGAGCAAAAGGGAGAAATCTCGACCAGTATTTGCTTTATTTTCGCACTGGTGGGGATATGTATAAACGCCGCGGAGGATGGAAATATCTGAAAAACGCTGTGGCGGTCAAAAAGAAAATCCATCAGTTGGGTCTTAGCAGCTATGGGGATTACTTGAGTTCCTCCATGGCGCATGTGGCGGTTAGCCTGATGCCCAATGGGCTGAGAAGCTTTGTCTATCAAAAATTTCTCCGGAAGAATTGAGGCCTCTGATGAATAAAGATGCGATTATGAAAGCAAGCGGGCTTTTGTCCGCTGCCAATAAATTAATTCCGAAAAATCCCAATAAAGTCGTATTTTACAGCAATATGGGGTTTCGGGATAACGCTAAGGCGATCTACGATTACATGGTTTCTAGAGATTGCTCCCAGTATCAAATTATTTGTGCCATTAACGATTGGGAGGATTTTGCGTCGCGGCCTCATCTTGACAATGTGCGTTTTGTCAGTCCAAAAGCGGGAGTGAAACACTTTTTTACCGCGAAATACTTCTTTTTTTCCTTTGGAAAGTATCCTATCAAGCCGTCCTCTAAACAGGTGGTCATTAATACCACCCATGGCTCTCCGTTGAAAAAGATCGGAAACTTTCTGGATGACAGGGACTATAACTTCTTTACCTATGTGTTGGCGGCTTCGGACTTTTTTGCGCCCATTATCCAAAAATCCTTTGGTTGCCGCAGAGAGCAGGTAAAAATTTGCGGTCATCCGAGAAATGATGCATTGTTTGTGAAAAACGATGCGTTGAAGCAATTGGGGTTTGAGGAAGGATACGACAAGGTGATTTTGTGGCTGCCGACTTTTCGCCAGTCAGATTTTTTGGGACAGGACGATATAAAAGCAACTGAGGGGACAGGCCTTCCTATCCTTTCCAATCGGAAGGATATGGAGCGGGTAAATGAGCGGCTCAAAGAGCAAAACTGCCTGATGATTGCGAAGATCCATCCAGCCCAGGATTTGAATCTCATTGATACAAAGGGCTTTAGTAACATCAAAATTGTCACCAATTCCCGGATGCAGGCGACACAGTGCAACTTGTATGAGCTTTTATCCCATGCCGATGCCCTCATCACTGATTACTCGTCGGTGTATTTTGATTATCTGCTGCTGGATCGACCGATCGGATTTACCGTGGATGACATGGAGGAATACCAAAAGAACCGGGGCTTTGTGGTGGACGATCCCCGTGAATTGATGCCAGGGAATTTTATTAATACACCTGAGGAGTTTTTGGCCTTTGTGGACCATCTGTTAAATGGAAGAGACGATTATAAGGAAAAGCGGCAAAAGGTCAATAGACTGGTAAATAAGTATGAAGGCGGCAAAGACTGTGAACGAGTTTTAAGAATCGCCGGAATTGCGTTATAACGCTTGTGGGAAAGGAAATTATCCTGATGAGAAAAGTGATTACCTATGGCACTTTTGATTTGCTTCATTATGGGCACATCAATCTGCTCCGACGGGCCAAGGAGCAAGGGGATTATTTAATCGTCGCTCTGTCCACTGACGAATTTAACCGGGGCAAAGGCAAAGAGTGTTATTTTTCTTACGAAAAGAGAAAAGCCCTTCTGGAGGCGATCCGATATGTGGATTTGGTCATCCCTGAGACCTGCTGGGAGCAGAAGCGGGAGGACGTGAAGGAATTTAAGGTAGATGTATTTGTTATGGGGGACGACTGGAAGGGAAAGTTCGATTTCCTCAGTGACCTCTGTGAGGTCATTTACCTGCCGCGGACGCCTGAAATATCCACGACTAAAATAAAAAACGATCTCCTTTCCAAGGAGGAAGCGGATTGAAAAAGATAAAAATCCTGATGGGAATTATCGGAAAGGGGAATGGCGGGCTTTCCACCTATGCGGTTAATTTATTTCGTAAGCTCGATCGGAATCGATTTGATTGCACCTTTCTTTCTAATGATCCCCATCCCTATTTTGAAAAGGATATCAAAGGACTCGGAGGACGGCTAAAGGTTATCGCGGCGCGCAGCCGTCATCCGCAAAAGCACCGGCAGGACTTGCGGCGGATTATGAAAGAGGAACATTTTGACGTCTGCCATATTCACCTTTCCTCCGACAGCAATATCTGCCCTCTTGAAGAAGCCAAACGAGCAGGAATTCCAATTGTCATCGCCCATTGCCACAGCGCAAGGGTGGAGGGGTTTTTGTACCCGAAAATTCTCCACCGGCTTAACAAACCGAAGCTTCAAAGAATGGATGTTGAGCGGCTTGCCTGCTCCAATGCGGCAGGAAAATTTGCTTATGGTGATGCGCCGTTTACCGTGGTAAACAACGGCATTGACCTTCAAAAATTTGATTTTGTTCCCCAGGTTAGGGAAAAGGTGCGGAAGGATTTGGGGGTGTCAGACCGGTTTGTGGTGGGCCAACTGGGCCGACTCGTGCCGGTTAAGAATCACCGATTTACTCTTGAAGTTTTTGCATCGGTGCTCAAGCTGTACCCGCAAAGCAGCCTGTTAATTGTCGGAGACGGCCCGCTGGAACAACAACTCAGAGAAGAAACTGTAGAGTTGGGGATTGAAAGCCAGGTGATTTTTACCGGCAATGTCCGCAATCCCCAGGATTTTTTAAACGCTATGGACTGTATGATGTTGCCCTCCCTGTTTGAAGGGTTCCCGCTTACTGTTGTGGAGGCGGTTTGTTCCGGGTTATGTTGCTTTGTTTCCGATACAGTGACAGAGGAAGTTCAAATTTCCGACTTGGTGCGCTTTTTCTCGTTGGAGGATAACAAAAATTCAGTGGCAGAAACTGTGTTACAGGCAAAAGATGTGGAGCGAGCTTCCCATAGGGAACTGTTAATGGCCCGTCACTTTGATGCAGACGAATTGGTAAAAGAGATGGAAAAACGCTATCTCAACCATACGACAGGAGGAGAATAAATGGAAAAGAAAGGCTTTTGGTCCAGACTGGTGAACGTAGTCTTTGACCATAATACATTCCGCATAGTGCTGCTTGTCATGGTTGTTCTCCGCACCTGTGCGTTTTTAAATCCCATTGTGGGGCCACTGGTGAAGTTCACTTTGCTGTGGTCGGCTTGCATTTTAGTGAAAGATTTGTTTACCGACCGGCTGTTTATGGTCAACCGGTATCGGGGAATACTCTATCTGTTTTTGATATCCTATGCGATAACTTGTATTGTCAACCGGGAAGAGAATTTCGCACGAAACTTGGCCATGCTATGTTACATGGTGGTCAATATGATGGTGCTCTATGCCTACGACGAGAAGAAGGAACCAGGGCAGGTAAAAAGAGAGCTGTTGCGGTTTAACCACGTTTTTATGATTATATCCTTTGTGGGACAGCTTGTGAGCTTTATCACATACTTTTTGAACCTAAAGTTTAGCTATCTCATCGGGGAGGACATCTATTATTACGGTGTCTATAGCGGTAGAATATGGGGCTTTTATACCAATCCCAACGCGGCGAGTTTCTTTTCGGTTTTAAACATCATGCTGACGGTGGTCTGCCTGATTATTTTAAAGGGCAATCTCCCCAGACGGCTCCGGTGGTTTTATATAGCAAACGCTTTCGTCGAAATGATGATCCTATTTATGTGCAATTCCCGCGGAAGTGTCTTAACCCTTTGCTTCTATCTGATTTTGCTGCCGGTTTTGATGGGGATTCCCCTTTATAAGACAGTGGGGGACAAAAAGAAGTTGAGCAAGAAAATTGTGGCGGCGGCGATTATTCTCCCCCTCGCGGTGAACGGTGCTCACGAACTGGCGATCGGCGTCCTGCCGAGTCTTGTTATCCAAGATTCCGCTATCAGTGAGCAATTGGTGCAGAGCCTGCCCAATACCGACATCCCTTTGAACGACGATATGACGGGCAATGCGGCGGCTGATTTGGAGCGGGAAGATTACGGCTCTAAATACGGTGGGCGATATTACCTGTGGCAAGCGGGAGCCCATATTATTGAAAATGACCCTCTCTTTGGAGTGGGCAACGACAACGTACCCACTCATGCTTACCGCTACGCGGCTCGGTATTTTACAAACTTTGGCGATGAAGTCTACCTCCCAGGTGTGACGGGTGGGCTTCACAACCTATTCTTCCAAATTGCGGCGGCATCCGGTTTAGTTGGCCTTGGCATTTTTGTGATTTTTGGCTTGATGGTGCTGGTGCGTGTGATCCGGTACATGATCTGGAGCTATCAAAACAAGCATCAAAACAAATTGGCTATAGCGGGTATCTGCATTATTGCTACCATTTTGCTGCGAACCATGACCGACACTGGTATTGTCTACGGCCACTATTATTTAGGTGTCATCTTCTGGATGTATATGAGTGCGGTGATGTACTTTATTGACCGGGAGTTTCCGAAAGGGCCTAAGCCGGTGATTGCCCGTTTCCACGATAAGATCTTCAAAAAAGCCGCTAAAAAATAATGATTTTGACTTGGAAGGATATGGTGTAATGGACGAAGAGACTCTAAAACGGGTTCAGCAGACAGTCAATGAAATTTTGCTTGTCATTGATGGATTCTGCCGCAAATATGGGATTCCATATTATCTCTTTTACGGCTCCGAGCTGGGAGCTGTGCGGCACCACGGTTTCATCCCATGGGACGACGACGCGGATATTATCATGTTCCGGAGGGATTACGACCGATTCCGGGAACTTTGGCTAAAAAATCCAGTGGAGGGGTACTTTTTCCAGGATGTAGAAACCGACAAAGGATATAACATGAAATTTGCCAAGATCCGCAAAAAGAATACTGCATTTGCGGAGGTGCAAAATAAGGCTTTGAATATGCACCATGGGATTTTTGTAGATATTTTTGTACTGGACGACTATGTAAAAAACGGGTTTCTTCGCCGGATGACCGAACTCATCACCATGTTCGATTTTAACGCCAAAAGAAAATATATTCCGGAGCATGCGGGGCGGTATTTATACAGAGTGACCAACCAGGTTTTTAAAAATGATAAGATTCGCAACTGGTGGTATAAAAAAGTGTTTCCTAAACTGAAAAAGGATGACACGATGTGCAGCGATATCCTTTCTTTTACTTTTAGCCATAAATACGATTTTAAGCGGGAATGGCTGGGGACGCCCCAATATGTAGATTACGATGGATTTCGACTGCCGGTTCCGGCAAATACCCATGAGACCTTAAAGGTTTGCTATGGGGACTACATGACTCCCCCGCCAGAGGGACGTCAAATTTCCACCCATAAGCCTTACTACCTATCGTTTGACCACGAATATCATCCCAATTTAAAAGAGGGTAAAGATGTCTAAATCAATTGCGACCAACTCCATATACAATTTTGTGCTTAAAGTCTTTCGGTTGATTGTGCCGGTTTTGGTGGGGCCGTATATCCAACGGCTGTTTGACAAGGAATTGTACGGTGCTTTTAACGACGCCAGCACATGGCTTGACTTTGCCCTGATTTTTGGCGTCTTTGGGATTTATACCTATGGTATCCGGGAGTTGGCTGGGGTTCGGGACGACAAAGAAAAAACCAAAAAGCTATATTCCAGCCTGTTTTCCATCGGTATCTGCACCAATGTTATCGTACTTATCGCCTATACCGGTATTGTGTGGTTTTCGGTGGAATCCATGACTCGGATGATTTATCTGGTGTTGGGATTCAAGGTGTTTGCCAACATCTTTATGGTGGAGTGGCTAAACGAAGCGGTGGAAAATTACCGCTTTATTACCATTAAAACGGTGATCGTTCGGTTGCTTTATGTCATAGGGATTTTCGCCTTTATCCACAAGCCGGACGACGTGGTCAAATACAGCGTAATCATCGTATTAACCGATATCCTGAACAATCTCATTAGTTTTGTCTACGTTACCAAGAGGATTCCCATCAGTTTTAAGGACTTGGAAATCAAAAAGCACATTCTTCCGTTAATCAGTATCCTTGTCATTTCCAATGTAAATCTCCTTTATACCCAGTTGGACAAAATGATGTTGGGACAGGTGGTGGACAAAGTTTCTGTCACTGTTTATAAAACGCCCCAGGATATTACCTACATGATATCCAATTTACTGTCTTCGATTGTCATGGTGGCAGTACCGCGACTCGCCTATTACAACAGCAATCACAATCAAACTCAGTATATGGAGCTTTTGAACAAAAGTTATAGGAGTTTTATGCTGGTGGTTTTTCCCGCCTGTATGGGGATCGCCTGCCTGGCGCCGGAAATTATGTGGATTTATGGCGGAGGTAAATACGATGCCTCAATTCCCGTGCTTATCATTTTTGCCATTCGTACGATGGAAAGCTCTGTTTACACTATCTGCGCCAACCAGGTACTCTATGTCAAAAACCAGGAAAAATTCCTGGTGCGGATTTTGTTGGTAGGCGGTGTGTTAAATGTGCTGTTAAACGGCTTGCTCATTTGGATGGGGCTATACACACCGGTGACGGCAATTTCCACTACACTCATTGCCGAAATCGTCGTCATGGCGATTATGTTTTGGTTTATCCGAAACCGGTTGAGCATTGATTTTCGGTTCTTTACCCGGACAAATGTGAAGTACATTTTGCTGTCGATGCTGTTTATCCCCATTACCTGGCTTGTCAAACAATTGGGATTCGGCATGATCGCCAATTGTATTGTGATTGTGCCGGTTTGTGTTTGCGTTTACTTTGGAGCATTGCTGCTGCTTAAAGATGAAACGATGCTGTTTTTGACCAAAAACATTTTGGGCAAGTTTGTCCCAAGACTGAAAAAATAAGAAAAAGCTCCTGCCAGGCGGGAGCTTTTTCTCATATAAATATAAATTGCACGCAAACCATATAAGTCACTGTGCCGACGCCAATACTAAGCAAAGTGTTTCCTTTCCAGAGGTGAAGAATCGTAATGACAGCGATTGCGATCAATTCCGGAAGGCCAAAAGGAAAAGACTGCAGTGAGACATTTCTAAGGCAATATACAACTAGCATACCAATCATGGCGAAGGGAATGACATTTCCAAGATAAGTGATATACCGAGGCGTTTCCTTGTGGGATGGAAATAAAAGAAACGGCAGTGCACGGGTCAGTATTGTTGTAAGGGCAATGATGCCAAAAAATAAGGCTGACTGAAGGTCGGTCACAGCAATTCCTCCTTTTCCAAGGGCTTTTTCAGCAAAGTAACGAGGATTAGGATCAAGATCATCGCAGGAATCAAAAAGTTAGAGGGACCAAAACAAATCAGGCAAAGGAGGGATGCGCCTACTCCTATTAAAACTGGGAGATGGTTTTTAGTTGCTTTCCACTGATTAATGAACAAAACAATAAAAAGCGCTGTAAGCACAAAATCAATTCCCTTTGTATTAAAAGTGACAAAAGAACCAAGCACAGAACCCATCAGTCCGCCAATTATCCAATATAAATGATCTAAAATAGCAATAAAAAACATAAACCATTTGGAACTAACACCTGCTGGAGGTTGTGCGGTGCAGAGAAGAGAAAAAGTTTCATCGCACAGACTGAAAATCAAGTAGGGTTTTAGTTTGCCGGTATCTTTAAATTTTTGTAACATAGAAATTCCGTAAAAAAGATGACGGGCATTGACCATCAAAGTCATTAGTACAGCGCTAATGGGATGAAATCCTAAAGAAATCATACCAACTGATACAAATTGCATCGATCCCGCAAATACAAAAACGCAGGTAAGCAGGGTCCAAATCCAGGTATAGCCTGCCTCGGTCATTAAAATTCCATAGGCCGCCCCTAAAAATAAAAATCCTGTCAAAACGGGAATGGTATGGGGAAAGGCTGCCTGTAATGCCTTTTTCTTCTCCTCCAAATCATTTCTCTCCTTTTTTAAACCTAAAATTAGCAATATTATAATGTTTTTGCTTGGTAAAGTCAATAAATAAGCATAAATCAAACAAAATACTATAATTTAATGCACATAAAATTATTTAAAATACTGATAATTAAAAATTTGGCAAAAAAGGAGTTGACAAGGCATAGGAGTGATGATATAATAGAAAGGCTTCGGAAGAGGGCGTGTCCGGTAGGGGACGGCATTGGAAGGAGCGGCCGG
>CAJFOJ010000035.1 GCA_904396495.1 uncultured Oscillospiraceae bacterium | reverse complement strand
ATCGCTTTCCGGTCTGTCTTTAACTGATTGTCGATGGAATCTTTTATTGCTTTCGTATTCTTTCCTACTGTATCCACATAGTATCCTCGGCACCAAAATCCACGGTTCCTATATGCAAACTTCATATTTCCAAACCTTTGGAATATTATTAAGCTACTTTTTGCCCTTCAGATATCCCATAAATCCTGTTATATTCATCTTGGGTGGAATACTGAAAAGAAGGTGTACATGATCTGGGCATACTTCTCTTTCTATGATCTCTCTTCCTTTCATTGACACAACGTTCTTATAATTTCCTGTAATGCTGCTCTTTTCTCATTATGAAATACTCTTTTTCTGTACTTTGGTGAAAATACTACATGGTATTTACAATTCCGCTTTTTGTGTGCTAGACGATTTGTGACGTTATTTTGCCTGGCATTTTAATGTCCTCCTAATGTGTTTTTAGTGTAACTGGCAGGCCATGCTCTTACTTTAAAATATTAGGAGTTTTTATCTTCTTCATCTCTTAAGTTCTTTTCAACCACGCGACTATCGCGTGGTTTCCTTTATACAAAAAACGAGTGTATCGTTGTTGAAACAATACACCCGTTTTTTGTCGCTCCCTGTATGGCAGCTATCCTATTTTAAGATTGTTATCGCGGCCGTTTTATACATAGTCACTACATAGGCCCCGCTGTTTTCTCTGCCAAGTTTTTGATAATCATTTTTGCCGCCTTGTACACATCGCCGCAGCCCAAAGTTATAATCAGATCGCCCTCCTCGGCGTTCTCTACCACATAATTCGCGATTTCCTCAAAAGTAGGAAACCATTTACATCCAGGAATTTTCTCCGCCAACTGGCAAGCGTAGATATTGTAGGTGTTCTTCTCCCTGGAACCCATAATCTCCGATAAGACTACCTTGTCTGCGATCTGGAGCACCCGGGCAAAGTCATCTAAAAGCATTGCCGTGCGGGAATAGGTAAAGGGCTGGTGCACCGCCCATACCCTCTTAAAAGGCAGGGCTTTAGCGGCTTTGAGAGTGGCTTCGATCTCAGTGGGATGATGGGCATAATCGTCGGCGACGGTGATGCCGTTAATCTTTGCCAGCACCTCAAACCGTCGTCCCGCCCCATGGAAAGCGTCAAGTCCTTTAGCGCAATCCTCGGGCGAAATCCCAGTTGAGATAGCAGCCACACAAGCGGCGATGGCGTTTAAGATGTTGTGATCACCGGGGACGTGAACCGGCATAGCACCCAGATTTTCCTCCCCGTGCATCAAATCAAACTGCATATCCACCCCGCCCAGATGTTCAATATTAGCGGGATAATAGTCGTTGATGCTGGAAAATCCAAAGGTGACGATGGGTTTTTCTAATCCCTCCACCGCTTTCAAGGTGTTGCGGTCGTCACCGTTAACAATCAAAAGTTTTGTGGTCTTTTGGGCAAACTTACGAAAAGACGAGATGATGTTATCGAGATTTTTAAAGTAATCCAGATGATCCTCATCGATATTTAAGATCACCGAGATATCCGGATATAGCTTCAAAAAAGTATCGACGAATTCGCAGGCCTCACAAACCATATTTTTGCTTTTCCCAACCCGTCCGTTTCCACCGATGGAGGGAAGTTTACCACCGATGACACAGGTTGGATCCGCTCCAGCGTCCAGCAAAATCTGAGTCAACATCGAGGTGGTTGTGGTTTTGCCATGGGTGCCGCTGACACAGATAGTGTTGGGGTACATGGCAGTCAGTTCCCCTAAAATAGCGCTTCGCTCGGCGACTGGAACACCGCTGGCCCGGGCCGCAATCAATTCAGGATTATCGTCCATAATGGCCGCCGTGTGGATGATCAGATCGGCCCCTTTAATATTTTCCGCTTTCTGCCCCATTGTGACGGGAATTCCTAGTTCCCGCACCAGTTTCAAGGTATCGGTTTCGTTGTTATCGGAGCCTGTAATGTAGTAGCCCTCGCTGTGAAGGATTTGGGCAATCGGGAACATACCGGAACCCCCGATGCCGATAAAATGGATATGTTTTTTGTTGTCTAGAAGCATAAAAATGCCCTCCGATTCTCTAGGATCAATCTGATCTATCTAAAATGTGTGGACCAAGTGTCAGTTTCTGTCAATTTAACGATTTTATTCTACCGTAAATATACTAGTTCAGTCCACTGTCATTATTGACAAAGATTTTATCCATATACAGCCGCAATTGCATCTGTTCCGGTAATTGGAGGCTGGGGTCCTGCTGGAGCAACTTCTTAGCCTCCCTCTGTGCCGTCCGAAAAAGGGCGCTGTCCTCCAATAAATCGGCAATTCCCAACTGAGGCAACCCATGCTGACGGTCTCCAAAGAAATCCCCCGCTCCTCTGAGCTTTAAGTCTTCTTTCGCGATGACAAAGCCGTCGGTCGTCTCCTTCATTACCTGAAGTCTCCTGCGGTTTTCCTCCCCCTCGTTGTCGGAGACAAGGATGCAGTAAGATCGAGCACTGCCCCTTCCCACCCGGCCCCGCAGCTGGTGCAGTTGGGAAAGCCCAAACCGCTCAGCGTTCTCGATCATCATAATAGTGGCGTTTGGAACGTCAACCCCCACTTCCACCACAGTGGTGGAAACGAGGAGATGGATTTTCCCCATTTTAAAGGCATCCATGATTTGCTCCTTTTCGTCGCTTTTGAGACGCCCGTGGAGCAACGCCACCTTGTACTCAGGGAAATAGGTTGTTTGAATGATTTGCTCATACCGGACTGCCGCCATCAATTCCGATTCACTGTCCTCGATGAGGGGACAAACGATATACCCCTGATGTCCTGAGGCCAACTCCTTTTTGATAAAACCCAGCGCCCGTTTCCGCTTGTCGGAATGGACGGCATAGGTCTCCACCTTTTGCCGGCCTTTGGGAAGCTCGTCGAGGACGGAGATATCCAAATCCCCGTAGACGATAAGTGCTAACGTCCGGGGGATCGGCGTCGCAGACATGACCAGGTGATGGGGATGATCCCCCTTTTGGGTTAGCTCTCCTCGCTGCCGGACACCGAACCGATGTTGTTCGTCGGTAACCACAAAGCCCAAACGGTAAAATACCGTGTCCTTCTGAACCAAAGCGTGGGTTCCCACAACTACATCATATGAACCCGCGGCAATTTCTGCCCGTAATGTATCTTTTTGTTTTTTGGAAAGGGATCCCGTGAGAAGACAAACCTTTACTCCAAGCGGCTCCAGCACTTTTTTGAGCGTCGTCTCGTGCTGGGCCGCCAATATTTCAGTGGGGGCCATAATCGCCGATTGAAAGCCGCCCTGAAACGCAGCGTAACATCCCGCCGCCGCGACCATCGTCTTGCCGGAACCCACATCACCTTGAAGCAACCGGTTCATAGGCGCCTCTCCCGCCATGTCCGCAAGGATTTCCCCAATTGCGCGCTTTTGGGCTCCCGTCAGATCAAAGGGGAGAGAAGCATAAAAGGGATGCATGTCCGGGGCTTTAATCTGAACCTCCGTCCTCCCCTTATCCCGACCCTTCAACAACAGAAGGGACAGGCTGAGTAAAAAGAGTTCTTCAAACGCTAACCGGTACCGGGCCTTGTCGTAATCTTCTTTTCCCCTCGGGAAATGGATGGCCTGTACTGCTTCTCTGAACGGCATCAGCAAATGACGGGAAGCCACCTCAAGGGGCAGAATATCCTCTAAAAACTCCCCCCAATGTTCCAAGGCCTCTTTTACATTGTTAACCACCATCCCGTTGGAAAGCCCTTCGGTCAGGTTGTAAATAGGCCGCATCACTGCACCGTCCTCTGCGCGGATAAAGGAACTGAAGGTCATCTGATAGCTGCCGCCCATGGTGGAAAACTTCCCGTGAAAGAGATAGGTCTCCCCCACTTTTATATCATAATAGGCGTACTCGTTGTTAAAAATGGTGAGCATTATGTGGGAGAACCCGTCAGTGAGCAACAGCTTATAAAGCACCATATTTCTGCGGATAGGGGCCGGCGTGAGCTTTTTGAGCACCTTGGCCTCGATAACCGCTGATTCCCCCGGAATGCACTCCGCCGCCAATTTCGGGTTGGTGTAGTCAATATAACTCCGCGGGTAAAACCGCAGCAAATCTTCTACTGTCCGCACACCCAACTTTTCATAGAGTTTTTTCCTCTTGTCACCCACATTTTTTAAAACCGTCACCGGATCGCTCAATTGATGAGCCACCGCCTTCCCCCCATCCCACAATAATAGGCGTGAGGTTCCCCTCACGCCTCAATCACCGTACTATATACTATTTTACTCCACTGACACGATATAATAATACACCGGCTGTCCGCCGTTAATCAAGTTGATTTCTACGTTATCGCTTAGCTTAGAGCGGAGCAGTTCATAAGCCTCCGCCGCCTGGTCGTCGGAAATATCTGCACCGTACAGTACTGTAACAAAGCTACTGTCCTTTCTTAACATCGAACGGGTAAGCCTTAATAAAATCCGATTTAAATCTTTGTCCACAAAGGCGAGCTTGCCGTTTTCCATGGCCAGAAGTTCGCCTGCTTTGATGTTGTGGCCGTCAAAATCGCTGTCCCGGGCGGCAAAGGTAATCTGGCCGGTCTGAACTTTGTCCAAAGCCTTTGTCATATTGACCCTATTTTCACTGAAGCTCTTGTCCGGGTCAAAGGCCAGCATAGCGGAAATCCCCTGGGGGATGGTGCGAGTCTGCAATACACATACCCTTCTGTCAGCCAGTTTTATGGCCTGTTCCGCCGCCATGATGATATTTTTGTTGTTGGGAAGGACAAAGACCGTCTCAGCAGGAGTGGCATGGATGGCTTTTAAAATGTCTTCAGTACTGGGGTTCATGGTCTGTCCCCCGGTGACGATATTATTGACGCCCAGATCTTTAAACAGGGCCTCCATCCCCGCGCCCGCGGCCACCGCTACAAAGCCGTAAGGCATTTCAGGGTCGACTGGGAGATAGGTGTCGTCTTCTTCTAACTGTTCCGCCTCCAAAACCTGTGCGGAGTGCTGCTCCCTCATATTTTCAATTTTGAGGTTTGTCAGCATCCCAAACTTGAGCCCCTCTTCGATGGCATTGCCAGGGTGGTTGCTGTGTACGTGAACCTTTATGATATCCTCGTCGTCCACCACTACCACGCAATCGCCGATTGACTCAAGATATGCCCGGAGCTTCAAAGGATTATCAGCGTTTTTCTTTTTGTTTACGATAAATTCTGTGCAGTAGGCAAACTTGATATCGTCACTTGCTTCCGCGACAGCATTGCGTTTCACCTGGGAGGGTTTGGGCGCTGTAGTCCCTGCGGGCTTGACAACTTCGCCCCCCTGGAACACCCGGAGCATAGCAGTAAAAATCACAGCAAAGCCCTTGCCGCCCGCATCGACGACGCCCGCCTTTTTGAGCACCGGCAACATTTCCGGCGTCTCTTCCAACGTAATTTGAGCCTGGTCGACGATGGCCTCGAACACTTCTAACGGGTCATTTGTCTGAAGCGCCGTCTCCCGCCCTTTTTCCGCCGCCATCCGGGCAACGGTGAGGATGGTGCCTTCAGTGGGCTTCATCACGGCTTTATAGGCTGCGTCTACACCGGAAGTGAGCGCCTCCGCCAGATCGACGCCGCTTGCCTCCACTTTTCCCTTAAGGCCATTTGCAAAGCCGCGAAACAGCAGAGACAAAATGACGCCGGAGTTGCCTCTCGCTCCTCTCAACAAAGCGGAAGCCGCGGTTTTCGCTGTTTCCTCCACAGTGGGTTCTTTTAACAGTTCCAGTTCCTTGACCGACGCGCCGATGGTCATAGACATGTTGGTACCCGTGTCTCCGTCTGGGACGGGGAACACATTGAGCTCATCCACTTTCTGCTTTTGGTTTTGGATATCGTAAGCCGCGGATATGATGGCATCCCTCAACAAACTTCCGTTAATCACTGATTGTTGCACTCCTTACGCCAGGACGCACATCACATCTGCGCCCTGCAAATAAATTTATCGCGTACCGGCAAAAGCCACCTTACAAAGCGGCCGTTTCCCGGGAGTTCTCTCCCTAGCAGGTGCGCATACCGTCCACAAAGACATTTACATTCTGAACCCGGATACCGGTGATATCCTCCACTGTGTAACTAACCTTGTGGATGATGCTTTTGACAATAGCGGAAATATTGGTCCCATAAGTGACAATGATGTGAAGGTCGATGACAAGCTTGCCGTTGCGGGCACGGATTTTCACGCCTTTAGAGTCGTCTTTATCCCGCCTGAATTTGCTTAAAAATCCCTGGGCCGGATCGGAAACCGCCATGCCAGCCACGCCAAAACAACTTGTCGCCGTAGCGCCGACAAGGTTGATGAAGAAGTTTCTGGAAATGTCAATGGTGCCCAGGTGATTTTCCATTCTTACCATTGTGATACCCCCTATTTCCGTATGTATTGTGTTGTGAGACAAAAACTGCGTTATTTTTTGATTTTTACTAGGTACTTTGGAATGATATTCCTACTCAATGTACAGTTTAATCAAAATAACCACTTTTGTCAAGGGAAGCTTACGATATTTTGCCTGCATAAACCGTTCTTTCCCAACATATCAATAGTACCGTGACAAACAAAGAAAGGGTGAAAGAATTGCGGACACATCTGAAACGGCGTTTTGGGTTTCGGCGCCTGGCGATGGGAATATGTTTTGCCCTTGCCTTGACAATCGGAGCCGGCGGCATCCTGAAAACGCTTCCGAAGCTGACAAGCTGGGGACAAAAACTCGGCGTGTTGTCGGCGGCAATGACCTTGCCGGAAGGCGCTTACGGTCTTTTGGAAAACAGTTCCCCCGACGATATCACCCTCTCAGCAGAAGAAAATCCTGTTTCCGTTTTAGCCTCCTCAGACGAAGAACCCTCAGCATCCTCCCAAGAACCGGATACCTCAGAACTCTCCTCTTCCGAATCCAGTGCGGAACCGGTGTCAGAACCGGAAATAGCTGACGAAAACAAAGCGACTTTGGTCCACAAAACCTACACTGCCGCACCTTCTAATATATATATTCCACTGGAAAACGGATTTATTAAAAATTGCACCTCCCACACAACAGCGGAAATAGAAGAAGCCATCGCTGAACCACCCGCTTTCACCATTGAAGACACCGACGAACCCCAAGTCCTCATCATGCACACCCACACAACTGAAAGTTATTTTCCCTTCACTGGCGACTATTACGACAAAACCTATAGTACCCGCTCCACCGACAACGCTGAGAATATGGTCGCCGTGGGCAATAAAATCGAAGAAGAGCTAAAAAAAGCCGGTATCGGCGTCATCCACGACACCACCCAGCACGATTATCCCTCCTTTAATGGCGCATACGACCGATCTGCCGTCACCGTTCAAAACTATCTGGATCAATACCCCTCCATCAAAGTTGTCTTGGACGTCCATAGGGACGCCATCATCTCCGGCGACACCGTCACCGCGCCCGTCGCTGAAATCAACGACAAAACCGCGGCTCAGGTGATGATCGTCAACGGATGTGCCAATGAAAACATCAACTACCCTAATTTCTTCCAGAATCTGGCCTTCTCTGCAGACCTGGAAAACCAGATGGAAGGCGATTATCCAGGGCTTACCCGCCCCGTCCTCTTTGATTACCGCAAATATAACCAGCATCTGACCACAGGTTCTATCTTATTAGAAGTGGGCGGCCATGGCAACACGCTGGAGCAAGCGCTCTATTCCGGTGAATTAATCGGTGCCTCTTTGGGAAAACTGTTAAACAGTTACAAACAATGAGGCGGCTGTTAACAAGGAGCCCGTCAAGTATTTGACGGGCTTTTCTTTGACTTTCCGCCGGACAGGATGTGAATATATGAGCCGTTCTTCTCTTCGCGCTTTCACTATTTCCTTTTTTATGACCCTAGTGCTTTTTGGCACCATCGCAGGGCTAATCGTCGCTGGCTTTAATACGCAATCGGCCATGACGCCCATGGACACACCAGCATCAGCCCAGATTGCTGAAAACGGGTCCTGCTACGAGTTTTCCTTTTTTGACAAGCAGTTTAAACTCCCCCGTCTTCCAATCCAGGAGGTGGAGAATTTCTTGAACCAATACCCCGTCCTCATCCCAAAATCAATTCTTTTTTTCGCTTATGGTGCGGATTTTCTATCCGATTATCTACCCTGATTTTACTAAAAAGGAGGAATTATGATGCCTCAACTCAATAAGGACGAGCTCTTCATGCTAAAAAAGCAGCTTGGTAAAGAGCAGATGCTTATGGAAAAATATAAAAATTACGCCCTTATTTGCAAGGACCCACAACTGCGCACCAAATGTGAGCAGTTGGCGGCCCATCATCAAAGCCATTATCAGGTGCTGCAAAGCCTTCTTCAATAAATAACGAAAGGAAGCCATTTGGTCATCGGTTTTGCCTCAACTCTCAGAAAGGATAGATTTTAAATGAATATTAAGCTGAATGCCAACTGCTGCGACGAAGAAATGATTTCCGATGCCCTGCAATCCGAGGAGGAAATGGCCTCCCTTTACAATCATTTTGCCAACAAATGTACCACTGTAACCATGCGGAGCGAGCTTTTAAACCTTTTAAACGACGAACATCAGCTTCAAATAGAAATTGCCGATGAAATGCGCAAAAGGGGCTGGATCCCACACAATTAACTCCGCAATTGCCTTGACGAAACGTCCATCTCCTCCTATACTAAAGGAAAAGCTTCTTTAGTGTAGGAGGACGTTATGAAGAAAAGGGCGCTGCAAATTATCTACATTTTCCTGCCCATCTGCCTTTCTGCGATGGTTCTCGGGGCAAGGGACTTTATCATTTCCCTGTCATATCGTTTCCCCGTCTGCCCTTTCTATCGCTATACTGGCTGGTACTGCCCCGCCTGCGGCAACACCAGAAGTGTGCAATCTTTACTTCAGGGGGATCTACTCTCCGCCCTTCATTATAATATTGTCCCGGTGATCCTTTTGATTTTAGGACTGCTTCTCTACGGAGAACTGGGCACCTTCCTTTTCGGGACATACAAACGGCTGTTGCCTCGAAAGGGGCTGTTTTGGATCATTTTTGGGATTTTAATGGCAATGTATTTTGTGGGCAGGAATTTTTTTCTCTCATAACAACTATTGAGGCAAAAATATACGGCGCGAAGCCTTCCGCTCCGCGCCGGGTTTATTTTTTAATAATTAGAATACCAATATATGTCTTCTAATTCAGGAATAGCTGCAAAGAATATCCCGCTAAACAGCCCGGCACAAATCGCCAGAACAATTGCGATAGCGCACATAATGATACCGGCAATCGCCATTCCTTTCCCGTCCCGGTTCTGTTTCACAGACACGATGCCCAAAACCAAGCCGACCACTGCGGCAATAAAAGATATGGGCCATAGACAACAGGCAAAAACGATGGAAACAATGCCGAGTACCATCGATGCAATTGCAAGCCCCTGCTCGCCCTGCGGCCGTGTTGGGATCGGATATTGGTTCATTTCATCCATGAGTTTATCCTCCTTTTAAGCGGAAAAAGTCTTTTACTTTGATAAAATTATCATAACATAACTGAGCATAATTTTCAATAAATATTTAAAACATTATGAAAAAACAACGTTTAAATTATGTCTGATTTTTTGTTCGTGATATAAAAACACATTCTTTTCATACTGCTACACTTATTACTTTTGTTAACAATCCTCATGATATGTCATAAATATCCCAGTATATTTGTGATATACTATAGATGTTTCATGGAACAGTAATCTATGGGTTATCGCTAAAAATCATCTTATTTAATTAGGAAAATTATGGGTTACGTCGATTTTAAAATTGAATGTTGACAAGATGTAAACGATTTGCTATAATAATTAAGTCTTATCGATATGATAAAAATGAGCCACTAGCTCAGTTGGCAGAGCATTTGACTTTTAATCAAAGGGTCCGGAGTTCGAATCTCCGGTGGCTCACCAAAACAATAAATCCGAACCTTTTGCCCGGTGGCAATAGGTTCGGATTTATTGTTTTCTATAGGGAATCCTGATTTTGATAAAAATGCCGAGCAATAATTCCGATTTGTTTATGCGGAAAATTATATCCAGCTATCTGATCGTAGTCGCCATTCTCTGCTGTAATTTACAGATTTTTTGTCTTATAGGACTTTACCCATCATAACTATTCTAGGAATTAGTATCTTAAAAAATGCCTCCTAAATCCTTTGATTTAACGTCATTTGTCTTATCCACTCCCCAAAATTAACTCTGTACGATTCCAAATGTCTATATTCAACAATTCCATTTCCTCTACAGTATTTTGGCCTGTTATCGTAATAGCTTTATTTCACCTGTTTAGCTTATCTCACTACTTCTAATGGTATACATGTTCCATCTTATGCTGTAGTCTATGCATACAAATCAATAAAATCTTTAGAGATTTCATTCAGTCGAGAAAAACTCGATTTTCTTTCCAAAACAACCGACTTTTTCAGATAATTCGGTTGTCAATTGATTGCGAAGTGCAATCATCCATTCCGGCTCATTTTGCCATTTCTCATGCAGAGTGCGCAAACGCCGAGTATATCCATACAGGTCACAATAACGTTTGAATATCGGTTGGAGAGCAAGGTCATCGTCCGAAAGGATAAGTTCGCTGCGATAGCCTAATATAAAATCTTGGACGGCGAAATCACTTTGTTTTGCCGATAATGTGTTTCTAATTGCCCTTGTGGAGCGCTCCACATCAATCACATACCAGTGATAGATAGAATCATCAAAGTCAATTGGGCAGAATTCTTGTGCCTTGGGGTCAAAAAAGACATTTTGTCCTTCATAATCGTAATGGACCAAACCGTATGTATTTTTCTTGCGTGGAAGCTTACCAAAAAAATCTCGTAGTATATCAATTTCAGCAAGTGCAGCGGATTCTACTCGATATTCCCGAAGCAATGCCTCACACCAGTCCAGTTGCTGTTCCCAATTGATACGAAATGCTTCCGTTGGCTGAAAAGATTGACTTAGCTTATGCAAACTGGCCAGGGATTTTCCAAATCCGAAATAGAGCTCCGGCGAATAGGCGAATTGGGTCAACGGCTTTCCTGGTGCGCACTTGAAAGTGACAGCAATGTATTGACCCCAGGGAGTATCCGCAACAATGAGTTCTCTGTCGTCTTTTGCCGCAACTGTCTCAGCTGCCCGATACCCCATTTGACGCAAATATCTTAAAAATTCCAACTCAGCCTGCACACTAGAAACAGATTTTTCTTCCACTGGCGCAAAACGCAAAAAACATTTTTCATTGCCGATATAATATGGATATACTGCGTTGGACGAGATGCGATAATCTTGCAGGCTATCTAATTTTTCGCTATTATAATCCCAGTATTTCAGTAACATCAAAGTGAGGTCTCTATTGTCGAAAAGATGTTTAATTTTCATCATGAGCGATGTATCCTTAACAATTTTAATTAAAAACAAAACGCATCTAAATTTTTGCACTCATTGGCAAGATAATTCAGTTCTTCAGCACGCTGTTTTTCAGATAAACCATCATACAAAATGCTTTCTAGAAACGCCCAAATATCTTCTAGTTTTCTTCGGATAGAATAAAACGCTAAGAGGGTTCGGTTTAATTCAAAAGTCGAGCGGATACGACTGTAATGTGAGTAAAATTCAGCCCAATAATCTTTTACAGCAAACATAAATAAATCCGCCTCGGCAGGGGCAAGCTTCATTCCCTCCCAATCGACGAGCACCAGATGGTCGCTTTGCATCAAATTCCAGCCGTGGGCGTCAGTATGGCAAAGCACCTTTGGGGAATTCATTTGTTTTGTTGCTTTGGATAATGATTTCAGCTGGCTTATTTTCAATAACAATTGTTCCATGCAGGGATGTAAGATTGACTTGACATCCTCAGGAGCCACAGCGTAATCTTCTGTCATATACTTGTCCAAAGAATCGCAAAAAGGCACTTCAAAGTTTTCTATCATACGCTCTGCCTTTATTGGTATTTCCAGATTACAGCTATGTAACTGAGCCATGATTTCAGCAAGTTCGAGCACTTGTGTACGAGTCAATGGATTTTTGGCAATCACCGTCCCATTAATGTATTCAAATAGGATATATACATAGTTTTCGTCCTCTACACGGTAACTGCCGTCCACAGTAGTAATAGGATTGATAATTTTGCCTCGCAAGTTGGTGTTTTGATTTAACCACAACAAAACAGGCATATAATCATCTATATTTTCTATCCACAGATGTGTTTGCGCTAATTGCTTATCATAGACTTTTAAAAAAACTCACCGTTTAAGGCCTTTATTCGATACGAGTCGGCGGATAAGCCTCCTTCGACCTTTATCATATCGGTACAATTAACCGCAAACTGTTCTTTTAAAATTGACATAATTTGCTGCATTCCAAGCGCCTCCTGCCTTCATCTGTACAAAAATTCTTCTATTTATTATCTAAATTACAAGGATTATTATTTATACCCTGTTTTCCACCATTTTCAAATACAGATACTGCCCGCAGTATTTTATACAAAAAACAAAAAACAAGCTTCTACTAGAATAGAAACTTGCCTTTTGTTATAAAGCCACCTAAAAGAACCGCACCTTTTAAACAAAAAAACCTTAAAACCTTTTCCGGTCTTAAGGTCTTTCAAATATGGCAGGGGCAGAAGGACTTGAACCCTCGGCACGTGGTTTTGGAGACCACTGCTCTACCAACTGAGCTATACCCCTATGTAACAACTGGTGGGCCATCGGGGACTCGAACCCAGGACCGACCGGTTATGAGCCGGTTGCTCTAACCAACTGAGCTAATGGCCCATATTGTGCTGGCATCGTTCTATCTTCCCAGGCCGTCTCCAGCCAAGTATTTTCGACGCTCGTGAGCTTAACTTCTGTGTTCGGTATGGGTACAGGTGTGT
>CAJFOJ010000034.1 GCA_904396495.1 uncultured Oscillospiraceae bacterium | reverse complement strand
TAAAACGGAATTGCGGTTTCCTTCATATCGGAACGATGGTTTCCAATCTCCGGAATAGGGGTGTAAAACCGCCCGGAATACTCATAAATATATTTTTTTATTGAAAATAATCGACCTGTTTGGTAAACTGGAAATATACAGAAAAAATTCTCAACATGCTGCCGGTTTTCCATCAAAGTCTTTACAAAGGAGGCAATATTATGATCTGTCCATTCTGTGGCAAAGACAATGCCATAACCTCCCAAAAATGTGAACGCTGTGGCGTTTCATTTGCCCGTGAACCTCTTGTGGCCGACATCCTTCCCCCGCGCAGGCGACATCTCTCTCCTTTCATCATTGCTCTTTCCACTATTGGGGTTTTTGGCATCATAATACTACTCATTATTTTTTTGAATCTGTAAGGAGCACCTTTCTACTTAATTTGCGGCAGATTGCGCTCCCGGCCACTTTTATATTATAGTCAGAAGAAAATTCACCATTTCCCTATATACAGAAAAAAGCACAGGCGCTGTAAAAGCGGTGCCTGTGCTTTTTCAAATCAGACATATTATCCAATTATTTTTGAGGCTGACCTGCCTCTGGTTTCTGGAACTGGTCAACACGAAACGCCGCCTCATAGGAACGGGACTTCTTGTACACCATAAAATGGTACCAAATACCCAATCCCGCGACGACGATCGCCAAAATACCGCAAGCCAACAACAGGGCATAAGTTGTTTGGCGCAATTCCGTGGTCACTAGATAATAAAGCGGCTTAGAGGTAATTGCCAGCCGTTCGATTCGCCCGGACAACAGAATAAGCCCCGATGGCACAAACAACATTAAAAAGGAACCACTAAGAGCGTAAATTACATTTCGAATAACGCTGGATTTCCGCGGGTGGATGGAAAAGAGGACAAACAGAACAAATAAACTGAACGCCGCTGTGAGCCCAATTCCCAGCAACACCGGGGTTTTGGCCTTTTGAAGCAGCGAAGCAGCCGCGGAAGCCATTGGAAACCGCAATTCATTCCGGTAAGTAACCGTGCAGTACTCTACCAGCTGTTCCAAAGATTGTTCCAACTCTTCGGTGATCGTAAAGCCTCTCTCCGTCACATTGTCCAATAATTTTTGGTACAGCATAGCGCTAAATTCATCGGTGGAGACATCCCGCGGCTTTCCCAGATAGAGGGCCGATATGACGCCCCGGATATCCTCCCTAACGGTCTGCTCATCCAGAACACTGGAGAAAAACGCCTCGTCGAATCCACTGGACATACCATAGGAAATGAATGTATTTTCGATTTGTTCAATGACATTGGCGGTATAATTACTCCGATCCACCTGCTTTTGCATAAAGCTTTCACTGAGAATGGTGGTCTGAACAACAAGCAAAGCAGAAAGAACTGCCACAAACAGCGAAAGAAAAAACGCCAACACATAGGAGACGCCGTTTCGTATTTTAGAACGGTTTTGCATAACATAACTCCTTACTCGGGAAGCTTCCACTGTGGCCCAGAAACGTATTTTGCATAGACAAAATACCGTTGCGAGGTAAAGCCCAACCGGTCGAAAGGATAGCAGGTGTACAAGATAAGATTTTCCTCCGGAGCACTCAAGTCATAGGCCGTAGAATCGGTATCCTCCGCCACCCTACTGTCTGTCATTTCATAGACGTACTTACCATAATTGGTGTTGATCTCGATGGTATCGCCGGGCTGGACCTCCCCCAGGGTGTGGAAATAAGAATTATTGTGGGCCGCCATCAAAATCGTGCGGCCTTGGCCAGGCAGTCCGGCGCCTATATAGGTACCGACACCTTTTCGCAGTTCCGTGGGGCTATCTCCGAAATAGACATCCACATCAATTCCCGCCGATTTGATGATAAGCTCGCCATAAAGCTCCCCGTCACCAGGCAAATCCAAGCTCTCCCAATTGAGAACACCAGACGTTTCCCCCGAACTAAAATCCTTCTCCACAGGAGCGGACTCCTCGAAAGTCGGAGGCGACGGTAAGGTAACCAAATTCAGGATATCCACCATTGGCGTCAAAATTGGCATAAAAGCGATGGAAGCCAAGACAAGGCCCATTATGAAAAAGGCAATCGGACAAAGGATAAATTTTGTCCGATTGCTTTTTTTGGGCTTTTCTAAAACCCTCTTGCTCATTATTCGCAGTCCTCATTCAAGCGATTTTTACGGACGACAAAAACAGTCGCACCCAAGCCGGCAATCAGCAGAGCAGCAACCGCAATTGCAGGAGCAGTATCAACGCCTGCGCCGGTCTGTTTGATGGGATTAATTTCGATGGTAGAAACATTGCCCTCTCCGTCGGTAATGGTAACAGTGTTTCCTTCCAACTCCCAATGTCCGCCGTCAGGCAAATCGCCGCTGGTCTCACCGTTATACCAAGGCTCATCGGAACCAGTGTTACCACCGGAAGAAGAACCGCCGGAAGAACCGCCAGAAAATGCCGAACCCAGATTATGTTTTGCCCTGACAGTATAAGTTTTGCCGTTGGGGTCAACTACACTGATGGTGTCGCCGCTGATGGTCAAGGTAGCACCCAACTCATTGGCAAAGCTGGCAGCCTTACCGAAGAACTGAACCTTTACGTCCTGAGGAAGATCGATAAAACGCACTTCTCCGGTTTCGGCCCAAATAGACTTAACCTCTCTGGCCTCCTCCAAAGCCCTGTCCAGCTGACTTTCGGACAAATTATTGTTGGCCAGATAACGGACCACCAATGTAACGTATTTACTGGGGATATTGACATGGGTATCGCCCACATCAAATCCAGCCCACATCTCATTGATAATGTCGTCCTTGGTCGCCGCTGCCGCTTGCATAGGAGCCGCTAAAGAAGCCATCAGCGCCACTGCGCAAACTGCAGAAACAATTTTTTTCATCTTTTTCATAATTTACCTCCCTGTAGGTCTTTCTCTATTGTTTAAACTTTTGCAAGCAAAACAAACAATAATTTTTCCAATGCAAAAAGCATCTATTAACGGGGCATACTAAAACTATCAGCCATAAACCAAAATAAACCTGAAAGGAACGGCCTTGCCATGGGATATGTGATAACCGCTTTACTCGCATTTTATTTTGGACTTATGTGGGGTTGCTGCTTCCGCATGGGGAGCAGAAAATAACCTCAGTACACCTACTATATATCTATTATATACGATTTGCGATATCTTTCAAGTATTTTTTAAAATTTCCACCAATTTCCGGATGATTTAATGCTGTTTCAACCGCTGCCTGCATGATACCCAGCTTATTCCCCATGTCATAACGGGTTCCAACAAAGTCCACCCCGATCATCCCCTGGGTCTGAGCTAGGATTTTCATGGCATCGGTGAGCTGATATTCACCACCCGCTCCAGTGGGAAGGGTCTCTAATAAACCAAAAATCTCCGGCGGCAGCACACAGCGCCCTAAAATAGAGAAATTAGAAAAAGCCTGATCCGGTGTAGAGGGTTTTTCCACCATATCGGTGACTCTATAAACATTGTCACAAAGATTTTCCACTTTCAGAGAGGAATACTTTGTCACCTGTTCAAATGGTACCTCCTTCATCGCCACACAGCCAAGGGTGTATTTCTCGTACTGGTCGACAAGTTGCTTGCAGGTGGGAATCTCACCCATAATGACATCGTCACCATAAAGCACTGCAAAAGGTTCATCCCCCACAAAAGGCTTTGCACAGAGGACAGCGTGCCCCAGCCCTTTAGGCTCCTGCTGCCTTACATAAGTGATATTCGCCAAGTTGGCAATTCTCAGCACTTCTTCATAAAGCTCCTGTTTGCCGCTGCTCAAAAGCTTTTCTTCCAGTTCAGGAGTGCGGTCGAAATGATCCTCTATCACATGTTTTCCACGGCTTAGGATGATACAGATATCCTCAATGCCGCTGTTAACCGCCTCCTCGACGATGTACTGGATTGCCGGCTTGTCCACAATGGTAAGCATTTCCTTGGGCATGGCTTTAGTTGCGGGAAGTACCCTTGTGCCAAGTCCAGCGGCCGGGATAACCGCTTTTTTTATTTTCATCAAATACTCTCCTTTTATATCCTTAACTTATCATACAATGTAAATAACGAGAAAAAAGTCGAATAAGAGCAGATACACACAGCGGAACCTTTTATTATACCATATATGCAAACCCCTTTGGGCTTGTACACCGCAATGAGCGATATAAAATGACTTTAACCGCTTTGATTGTGGAAAATAATCACCCACAAAAAACTTGAGCTAAAAGCGCTGACACACTTTGTATATCAGTTGTGGATATTATACCATAAAATAAAACATCTGTCACTATTTAATTGTAAAAAATATTACTATATTTCTCCCAATTTTTACATATATGTCGCCTGAAGAAAATCCATAAAGGGGCTGCATACCACCATACATTCCCATCAATCCGCAAAGAAAAAGCAGCCGTGCAGCAAATTTTCGTTAACATTTGTGTTTCCATCTTCGCTTTAAAACCTGCCACACCACAAAGACAATGCCTACTCCCACACAAATGCCTGCAAAGTCCAGCCACACATCCAGAACCTGTGAGCCCCGTGCATACCAGATTTGAATGGTTTCATCCGTCAAGGCGGCGAGCAAACCACAAAAAAGCGGCAAACTGAGGGAAAAATATATGGACCGCTTTAATGAATAGTGAAGGAAAGACAGGGCAGATAACTCCAGGCCCAGCACAAAAAATTCAGTAAAGTGCGCTAATTTTCGAACCAAATGGTCGGTAACATTGCCTTTTCCAACCACAAATTCCAACAAAATCCAAACCCGTTCCAGAACAGTCTCGCTTTTCTTTTGAGATTCCACCGCACTTTCCATCGAATTTGAAAAGATAAAGGCCAACGTCAAACCAAGAAGAAGGACAAGAAAAATGGTGCTGTATTTTTTTAATTTTCCATCCCGCACTATAATCTTAACCCTTCCTCCACACCATTTTATCCACAATCCCGGTGTAGCTCTGAATGATCTTGACCACTTTTACACTGACGTTTTCATCTAAGTAATCCGGCACCGGGATGCCGTAATCCCCGTTGAGGTTCATTCCCACAGCGGTGTCCACCGCCTGCAAAAGCGACTTTTCGTCGATGCCTGCCAGCACAAAACACCCCTTGTCCAGCGCCTCCGGACGCTCTGTGGAGGTCCTGATACACACTGCCGGGAACGGGTGCCTCTGAGAGGTAAAGAAACTGCTCTCCTCCGGCAGCGTCCCAGAATCAGACACCACCGCAAAGGCGTTCATCTGCAAGTGGTTATAGTCGTGAAAGCCCAAAGGCTCATGCTGAATCACCCGCTTATCCAGTGAGAATCCCGACGTTTCCAGCCTCTTTTTACTTCTGGGATGGCAGGAGTAAAGGACCGGCATATCGTACTTCTCAGCCATTTTATTAATGGCGTTAAACAAAGAAAGGAAGTTTTTCTCACTGTCAATATTTTCCTCTCGATGGGCAGACAAGAGGATATACTTTCTGGATTTTAACCCCAGCCGGTTTAAAATATCGGATTTCTCGATCTCTTCAAGGTTCTGATGGAGCACCTCCGCCATGGGGGAACCAGTTACATAAACCCGTTCTTTTGGAAGGCCGCACTCATGCAGGTATTTCCGCGCATGCTCAGAATAGGCCAGGTTCACATCGGAAATAATGTCCACAATCCGCCTGTTGGTCTCTTCGGGCAGGCACTCATCCTTGCAGCGATTTCCCGCCTCCATGTGGAAAATCGGGATATGCAGCCGCTTCGCCGCAATGGCCGACAAACAGGAATTGGTGTCCCCCAAAATCAAAAGGGCGTCCGGCTTAACCGCATTCATCAGCTTATAGGAGCAATTGACGATGTTGCCGATAGTGGCGCCCAAATCGTCCCCCACAGCGTCCATATACACCTCCGGCTCCCTTAGCTTTAGGTCCCGAAAAAAGATCCCGTTGAGATTGTAGTCGTAATTTTGGCCGGTATGCGCTAAAATACAGTCAAAGTATTCCCGGCATTTTTTGATCACCGCGCTCAGCCGGATGATCTCCGGCCGGGTCCCAACAATAATCAGCAGCTTCAGCTTGCCATTTTGCTGAAACCTCACATCGGAATAATCAATCTTCATTTCCATTTCTTTTTCTTTCCTCCACCGGTTCATAATAGGTATCCGGGTGATTGGGGTCAAACTGTTCATTTGCCCACATCACTGTTACCAATTTTTCCGTCTGGGACAGGTTTATAATGTTGTGGGTATATCCTGGCAACATGTGGACCGCTTCTATTGAATCGCCCGACACTTCAAAATTTAACACCTCATCTGTGCCAATCTTCCGCTGCTGGATCAGCGCCCGGCCCGAAACCACAATGAAAAATTCCCATTTGCTGTGGTGCCAATGCTGCCCCTTTGTGATGCCAGGCTCGCTGATATTCACCGAAAACTGCCCGCAATTTTTCGTTTTTAAGAGTTCAGTAAAGCTTCCCCGGTCATCCCGGTTCATTTTAAGGGGAACCTTCACCTTCTCTTTGGGGAGATAGGAAAGATAGGTGGAATACAACTTTTTTTGAAAAGAGCCACTGGGGATTTCCGGCATCAAAAGGGTATTCGGCTGGTCGTGAAATCGCCCCAACATCTCTGCGATTTCTCCCAATGCCACATGGTGGGTCACCGGCGCGTAACAATACCTCCCATCCGTCTGTCCCACAGCCTGTACCCCGTCAAACTCGCAGCGGTGTTCTTTCCCTTCCAGTGCATCCAGCATCTCGTCAACCAGGTCATCGATGTACAACAACTCCAACTCTACTGCAGGATCGTTCACTGTAATCGGCAAATCATTGGCGATATTGTGGCAGAATGTGGCGACAACCGAATTATAGTTGGGTCTGCACCATTTCCCAAAGAGATTCGGGAATCGGTAAACAAGCACCTTTGCCCCAGTTTGCTTCTGATAATCCCAAAACAGTTCTTCCCCTGCAAGCTTGCTCTTGCCATACCCGCTCTCGGCATAACGCCCTAGCAAAGTGGCCTGGATGGAGGAGGCCAGCATAACCGGGCAACGGTTTTGCTGCTTCTTTAAGGTATCCAACAGCAGGGAACTAAAGCCAAAGTTGCCCGCCATAAATTCCGATTGCTCTTTTGGACGGTTCACTCCCGCCAAGTGGAAGACAAAATCCGCGTTTTTGCAAAAATTGTCCAGTTTCTCCACCCCGGTGTCCACATCATAGCATAAAATTTCTCCTATGTGTAGTTCCGGACGTGTCCTGTCCTTTCCGTCCATGATATTTTGAAGGGAGGAAACCAAGTTTCTCCCCACAAAGCCGTTGGCGCCAGTTACTAATATTTTCATCTTTTTCCCTGCCCTATCGGTTCTCCCACGCGGCCAGTTCGTCGCGGATATACTGCAAAGCCATCAGCTTTTCTTTCACCTGCTCTACATTTAACAGCTCGGTGTTGTTGCTGTTAAACTCCGTCAAGGGGTTTCGTTTGGTATCCCCCTCCTTAAAGTATTTATCGTAATTGAGATCCCTCTTGTCGCAGGGAACCCGGTAAAAGCTCCCCAAATCTATGGCGTTGGCGCACTCTTCATTGGTGAGCAGCGTTTCAAACATCTTCTCGCCGTGGCGGATGCCGATGACCTTAATGGGATGCTCCGGCTGGAAGAGGCCCGTTACCGCTTTGGCCAAGGTTTCAATGGTACAGGCGGGAGCCTTCTGTACGAGAATATCTCCGCTGACCCCTTTTTCAAAGGCAAAGAGCACCAAATCCACCGCCTCCTCTAATGACATGATGAACCTGGTCATCGAAGGCTCTGTGATGGTGATAGGATTTCCCGCCTTGATTTGGTCAATCCACAGGGGGATCACCGACCCTCTGGAACACATAACGTTCCCGTACCGGGTACAGCAGATTTTCGTCCGCTCCGGTTTCACGGTGCGGGATTTGGCGACAATGACTTTTTCCATCATCGCCTTAGACGTGCCCATGGCGTTAACCGGGTAAGCAGCCTTATCGGTGGAAAGGCAAATGACCGACTTTACCCCCTCCTCAATGGCAGCGGTCAGCACATTTTCGGTGCCCAGGACATTGGTCTTCACCGCCTCAATGGGAAAGAACTCACAGGAGGGGACCTGCTTTAAAGCAGCTGCATGGAAGATGTAATCGACGCCGTGCATGGCGTTTTTCACCGACGCCAAATCCCGCACATCGCCAATGTAAAAGGCAATTTTATCCGCCACTTCCGGCATCCTTGCCTGAAATTCGTGGCGCATGTCATCCTGCTTTTTCTCATCTCTGGAAAAAACCCGTATTTCCCGAATATCCGTCGCCAAAAAACGGTTTAACACGGCATTTCCAAAGGAGCCTGTCCCGCCTGTTATCATAAGGGTTCGGCTTTTAAAAAGTGACATGTCCTACCTCCAAAATATCCGCAATCCGCTTACAAGCCAATCCATCTCCATATGGATTGGCGGCGTGCGCCATTGCGTGATAAGCATCCTCTTTTTCCAAGAGTTCTTTAAAGTTTCGGTAGATGACTTCTTCCTTTGTCCCGACCAATTTGAGCGTACCAGCCTCAATTCCCTCTGGTCTTTCGGTCGTATCTCGCATAACTAGTACCGGTTTACCTAACGAAGGCGCCTCTTCTTGAATGCCACCGCTGTCAGTTAAAATTAAATAACTCCTCGACAAAAAATTGTGAAAATCAAGGACATCAAGCGGTTCAATGATATGAATTCGGTCGCAATTTCCCAATTCCTCCCCGGCGGTCTGCCGAACCACTGGATTCATATGAATAGGGTAAATCGCTTTCACATCCTCGTGTTCTTCCAGAATCCGGCGAATTGCCCGAAACATTTGGTGCATCGGTTCCCCTAAATTCTCGCGTCGATGGGCGGTAATCATGATGAGCCTGCTGTTCTCCGCCCAAACCAGTTCCGGATGAGAATAGTCCTCCCGCACCGTGGTTTTCAAAGCATCAATAGCAGTATTACCTGTCACATAGATACTGTCTGGCCTCTTCCCCTCTCGCAAAAGGTTATCCCTTGACATCTCTGTAGGCGCAAAGTTATACTGAGAAATAATTCCCACAGCTTGGCGGTTAAACTCTTCCGGATAGGGAGAATAAATATTGTAAGTCCTGAGCCCTGCCTCCACATGGCCGACAGGGATTTGCAAATAAAAACAGGCGAGTGCGGTCACAAAAGTGGTAGAGGTATCCCCATGAACAAGAACAACTTCCGGCTTTGCCTGTTCCAGTACCCCCTTGATTCGCTCCAAGATATTGGTTGTCACATCAAACAATGTCTGTCTTTCCCTCATAATCGATAGATCGTAATCCGGTACAACACCAAAAGCCCCCAGTACCTGATCCAGCATCTGGCGGTGCTGTCCAGTCACGCAAACCACCGTTTCCAGATTTTTGCGGGACTTTAATTCATTGACTAAAGGGCACATTTTAATGGCCTCTGGCCTTGTCCCGAAAACAAGCATAACTTTTTTCATCTTTCATTCCCTCTGTCTCATTAAAATACTGGTAGATGGTCTGGACAGAACCTACACCGATTAGTGGATATTTTTCTCATCATGCCTACCACCCCAAAATGCTTGAACGCCTTACTGATTTCTATATTTAACAACTTCCGCTGGATTCCCCATAACAATAGCGTATTCCTCAACATTTCTCCTAATGACGCTACCCGCTCCGAGTATCGCACCTTTTTTGACATGAACGCCAGGTAGAATGATAACATTGGCACCAATCCACACATCGTCGTCAATTGTGACGATTTTTTCCATCTGATTGCCTTGTTGATTCATCGGTATCGCAATATCGTCATACTGATGATTCGTCGTAAATATTTTTACATCCGGCCCCATCATTACATCGTCGCCAATGACAACACGCCCCTGAATATGGCAGCGTTTTCCGATACTGGAGCGATCCCCGAGCGACATTTTTGAAGAAAACATAGCGTGATCCTCGATATTCACTTTTTCGCCACATTTATCAAGGATACGCTTTACACACCACCTTCTTATTTTTCTTCCAATTCTCCATCCCGGAAAGGGCGAGCAGAAAAAGAACAAATTACCTAAAGTACCGTATAAAAATCTTCCAAGTCCTATTTTTATTTTTTTACAACCTTTCATACCAGCACCTACCCTATTCGCCGAATAACCGGTTAGCCATAGCCAATGCAGAGGCGATCACCTGATCCATATCGTAGTACCTGTATTCTCCTAGCCTGCCTCCAAAAATGACCTTTGTTTCCTGGTTGGCCAACTCTTTATATGCGCTGTACAAGGCGCTGTTTTTCTCATCGTTTACGGGATAATAGGGTTCGTCTCCAGGCTTCCACTCAGAGCTGTACTCCCGGCTAATAACCGTTTTAGGCAAATCTTGTCCATCCGGCCCCTTCCCAAACTCAAACCACTTGTGCTCGATGATACGCGTCCAGGGTGTCTCGGCGTCGGTGTAATTCACCGCCGCATTACCCTGAAAATTCGGTTGATCCAGGATTTCAGTTTCAAACCGTACCGAACGGTACTCCAACGGACCCATCTTAAAATGAAAGTAAGCGTCGATCGCCCCGGTGTACACAACTCTTTCTGCCATTGCGTCATACTCCGCTTTTTTCTGCAAATAGTCTTCGCCCAAGTGGACTTCAACGCCATCGAGCATATTTTTAACCATTTGGGTATAGCCTCCCATGGGAATGCCCTGATAAAGCGCATTAAAATAGTTGTTGTCAAAGGTCAAACGCACCGGAAGACGGCGGATAATAAATGACGGAAGCTGACTGCAAGGACGCCCCCATTGCTTTTCTGTGTATCCCTTTATCAGTTTTTCATAAATATCACTGCCGACCAGGGAAATGGCCTGTTCTTCTAAATTTTTCGGATTGGTAACTCCCGCCGCCTTTTTCTGTTCCTCGATCTTCGCTGCGGCTTCTTGCGGCGTCACCACTCCCCACAGCTTATTAAAGGTATACATATTAAAAGGCAAGCTATATAACTCCCCTTTATAATTCGCAACCGGGGAATTAGTAAACCGGTTAAATTCTGCAAATTGATTGACATAATTCCATATCCGCTTACTGTTGGTGTGAAAAATGTGAGCGCCATATTTATGCACATGGATTCCTTCCACCAGCTCAGTATAGACATTCCCTCCAATATTGGGACGGCGATCAATCACCAGGACAGATTTTCCCACTCTCTTAGCTTCATGGGCAAATACTGCGCCATAGAGGCCTGCACCGACTATTAAAAAATCATACATAAGTATCCCTTACCTTTATCTTTCAAGATTTCCTTTTTCTGCCTAAAAATTTTTTCAGATAATCTACCATTTCCCTGCTTGCTTCTAGTTTCAATACATACGTCATGGCAAAATAAATCGTTGCGCCAATCGCTACCGATAAAGCTACTTGTAGCAGAGAAGGAATTGGCATATTTTTTATCAGCACAATCATCAAGGCCATGGGAATATTGGCCGCTATCATTTTCAGAATATCAGTCCATTTAATACTCAGCAAATCACTTTTATAAATCACTACTACTTGATATACTGTGACTAATATTTCCGTGATAACAGAAGCCACAGCCGCACCATTTTGCTGATATAACCTAATTAAAAAGGAGTTCAAAATAATATTGGCAATTGCACCGATCACCGTTGAAATCAGCAATTGTTTTTCTTTTCCCAGCGTAACAAAAACCTGCGTCCCCAAAAAATTACTGATAGCCACAGAAATAATAGAAATGGATAAAATCTGCATTGTGACAATGGCCGGTGAAAAACTCTCTCCAAAAAGCAAAGGAATGAGCGGCTCAGCCAACATAATAGAGCCAACCGCGGTGGGAATAGATAAATATACTAAGATGAGCAGTCCTCTGTTAACCAATTTCTTAAAGTCATCATACCGTTGATTGGTAAAATAATAACTCATCCTCGGCAGAAAAACGGCGCAAATGGCGACAAGCACCGAACGGATGATACTGACGCCACGCATCGCATTGGAGTAATACCCAACGATATCTTTGCCTTGGGAAAGGTTTAGCATGGTAGTATCGACCATAGTATAAAGCTCAATGGCAACTGAAGAAGCCAGCAATATGAAAATCGGTTTTAAATGCTTGACAAAATGAAGGTCCTTGAAAACAAGCTTTGTCGTTTTCCGAATGTGGTAAATATTGAAAAAATAATTAGCCCCCAATGAAAATACCACAATAGCCGCATATTGGTTAATGTCATTCGCATCTCTGACTAAAACAAAAGTTAAAATTAGAGCAATGACTTTTACCACAAAGCTGCGAATCAAAATATAGTGAAACTGCTCTCTACCCTGGTAATACCAATCCACATTAATCGTATTAAGTAATATGGATAGCCCGGTAATGGCATATAGAACCCTCTCTTCAGCAAAATATGGTTGTGTCAAGAAAGCCCCATAATAAACAACCGTGCACAATAATGACGATATCCCATTGATGATAAACAACTCTGAAAAAATTTTATCAGTGGATTTGGCATCGTTTTTAACTTCGGCAATTTTTTTAATCCCATAGGTCGGTATTCCCAAAGCCGCTATATATGTAAAATATTTTACAATGTTTTGTGCAGCAGCTACTGCCCCAACTCCCTCTGGAAGCAGCATCCGCGACACATACATAGACGTTATCAACGGAAATAATATGTTGATACCACGATACATTACGTTAAAAATTGAGTTAAGTGCTAGAGAATTTGTTTTCATCGGTACCCTCTAATGAAATAGTTTTTTACAAATTTTGTGTAATGCATTCAAATATCCGCTTGCAAATTTGTCGATGGTACTGTAATTGTAGTAAAACTCCTGGGAGGCATTTTCTAATCGCTTTCTTTCCATCTCATCCATTTCTTTTACACGTAGTATTGCGTCAAATAAAGATTCTTCCCTCTCGTTGTCAAAAAGGATTAATCCATCCGTTTTCTGAGCAATGTCCACATTGCCGCCCGTGTTGGATGAAATCACGATTTTTCCAAGAGATAGCGCCTCAATGATCACCAAATCAAAATAGGTATTTCGATTTGGGATTGCAATTACATCCGCCGCATTCATCAAGTTCGCCGCATCAGTGATATATCCCAGTTCCATCCACGCGGCGTCCTTTGGGTAATCCCAACCATTAATTCCACCAGCTACAACAACTTGCATGTTTGATTCTTTCATTTTGGGAAATAAATGGACAAGACGGTCATACCCTTTAATCCAGTTGTGACGTCCCACATAAGCGATTACAAAAGCGTCCTGTGGAATACCATGTTCTTTGCGGTAAGCTTCACGATCGAGCGTAATATTCGGTTTCGCGACGCCCGTATAAACATATTCGATAGGTTTTCCTTTTGCCTGTTCTGTAAACCCTTGAAAGGAATGATAAATCTGCATGGCGCCTTTACTGGGAAAAATGAAACCGTCCACATAAGCAAATGCTTTTTTCTGGACATACTCAAACAATTTTCTAACAAAATAATAATTTCCTTTTGCTTTTACCTCTAATTCTTTTACCTTTTCGTTAGCTATAGGCTCGGGGTGATGGGGGGTTAAAATTAACTTTCCTCGATAACCACATACTCTTCTAAGATTGAAAGCGTCTGTCAAACTATGGGTATGAATCAAATCATAACCAGACAATCTGCCCCGCAATTCTTTTTTCATTTTAAAAGATATTTTGACAAAATAAGCCAAAGCCCTTAACTCTAACAAAGCAGCAGATAAATTTTTCTTTTTGACTTCTCCTTGTTGAGAGGTATTAGACATTTTTTGAATACAGATAAAATCTGGCACGGCTTGCATTTCTGAAAAGCCCTCATACAAATTATACAAATAACCGGAAGGCCCTCCCCGATTTGGCATTTTGTCTGAATACAAAAAAATCGCAGTTTTCATAATTCACCTCAATATTAGCGTTAGCATTGGTTACGAAAGCCCGGCGATGCAGCTATCGGATTTTTTCCGCGATTGACGCTTGAGCAGTAGGGTAATAATGAAGGTACCCTCCAGAAAATACATAATGTAATTTAAGGAATACATAAACAGGAGCACCACCGCGCTCAACCATAATATTTTCTCAAATTTTTTCAAAGAATCGATCTTCTGGGAAATCTTTACACAGATAAATGGTGCTATTAATATTCCAATTATGCCAAAATTGGCAATCAACTCGTCAAACATCGAAGTAGTCATCCAATTATATCCATAGCTCAGGTCAACATGAGCCAGCGCACATGTGAAATAGGTATTATACCCCACTCCGGGAATGTCGAGTATTCCCAAACCAGAAATGATATCTAAGGGGAAGATAGAACGGATCTGCATAAGATAACTTTCAAAAGGATAGGATAAAATTGATATTCTATCTCTGTGGAAAGTAGAATAAAGGGCCATCTTGACCGTATCGTCCCGGAACATGTCTATTCTCAAAGTTGTATACAACGAATCAAAATCAGTATAGCCTCGATAGGATGTTTTAACAATAACACTGAGTAATATTACGATTCCCAATAAGCATCCTATTGCAAGCAAAAGCCGAAAAGGTTTTATCGGTTTATCAAAGCCAAACGCCCGGATGATGATGACAACGATAAAGCAGAAAAAAATGATGGAACGCTTTGATTCAATGCAAATATTCATAATCAAACAGAGAATTGCCAGTAATTTTAGCAGATAAGCAGATATCCCCTTTTTCGTCACCTTCATCATGATTAAAAACAATGACGCTGTCACACCTAAATAAGATAACTTTTCAAGGATGGAATAGTATCCAGTATCAAAAATAGTACTATAATTCCCCGCATCCCTCCACCCAAAGGCAAAGAGTATTTGCTGCTGTCCCAGCAAAACAGTGAGGAAAGGAGTAAACAACGCAATTACGATGGATATATATTTAACCTGATTAGAAAACCCTTCCTCGTATAGCACTGTTTCCTGTTGCATTTGTAAGATGGCAAGTGTCTTTCGTTTCTGCCAATTTAAAATAACAAATTGAAAAAAGAGCAAAAATACATCATAAAAAACTCTGGTGAGCAAATTATCATACGACTCTATGAACCCCCAGTATCTGCTAGGAAAAGAAAGTGTAGAATAAGCCGGGAATCCAACAATATAATCTAAATATAGGGGAACAGCAAACACAAAGAAAAAAATGTAATAAAGCAAATATCTGCTACTAGATGAAATATTCTTTAAGTTTTTGATTCCCCAATAGGTCGTGATAAATAGAGTCGGTAGATCAAATAAATAGCTCATAACAGTTTCCTTAATTACCCAATCATCTTTAATTCATTGTAAAATTTTATTCTGATATGTTCCGCCATAAATTTTTGCTCATATGTCTGCACCGCATTTTTCCGCAGAGATATTTTCTGTTCCTCTTGCATAAGTAGTAGAGTTTTAATAGCGGAAACAAGTTCATCTGAGCTCGGCGATGAGGGCAACAATATTCCATTCGAGTCCGAGACGACCTCCCGATTGCCTCCCACGTCCGTCGCTATAACGGGTATACCGTACGCGATTGCTTCCATCATAGACACAGGCAAGCCCTCTGATGAACTGACGTTTAAAAAAGCGTCGATAGAGTTACCGGCCAAAAATTGATGCACTTTCTCGTTGGACATGCTCCCAACCCAGCACACATCGATATTTTGGGTTACTCCCTTTGAAAGCATCTGAAGCCGTTTCCATTCAGGCCCACCGCCAATATGAGACCACTTGATCCTAATATCGGCAATCTGTTTCAACCCTTCTATAATAAGTTCAATCCTTTTCACCGGAACGCAATGGCTACAGGAAACAATATGGTAAGGCTCCGCATGATGATAGCCTGAAACGCCTTCATTTCGCTTTTCCACACCTAAATAATCCACTTGAACATGATCAAAATTCCACCCCAGCGGTTTGGCATAATTTTGAAGATAATCTTCCATCACATTTTCACTGATAAAACTGATCTTGTCAAGCATTCGATGACAGTACTCTTTGTAAAAATGATTGATATATCTGTTTTTGAGGGAGTCTACTTCAAAGGAATGGGCCAAAGAGACGATGGCTAACTTTTTATATTTTTCTTTTGCTTTGCAAGCCGCATATGAAGTAGCGCTAAACCACAAAGACAATACGACCCACTCTTCTCCTGAGGATATATCTAAACTGTCCAGAGTGTCCAAGAGCTGTCTTGCACAATCCATGTAAGTCCCCATGATTTTCAGGTACAAAATAGACAACTTTCCCTCTTTCACAACCGAAAACAAATCTTTCCGAACCATCTGGTTTTCCTGGTCAAAAAAACCACTTATCATATTGCCAAGGCTTTTCTTTTTTAAGGGAATAAATTTTACATTCTGAAATTCATCGCATCTCTTTTGAATTTCTTCTGAATATGGGCAGAGCAATACCACTTTTTCAAAACTTTTTACCGCCCACTTTAAGTCGCTCAAAATAAACGCATGGGTATTGTGGCTAAATAATAGAATATGTTTCCGCATAGAATTTATACACCACTTTCCAGTAAGTGTTTAGAAAACTGATCGCGCATCTCCTCATATATATCTCTCTGAAATAGGATATCACGTTGTTTCTTACAGTTTTCCACAATTGACTGATAGAACGCCTTATCCTCTTTCAGTCTTCGGATGGCGTCAACTAGTTCATCTTCGTCTTTGTGGCTGACCGCAACGCCAACACCCCACTCGTCTACAAGCTCCGCTAAATACGTCCCCTTTGCCACAATGATGGGCAGTTCGCACAAAATCGCTTCATAGAGCTTATTTGGCAAAGCAATGCGCACGTTTGGATTATCCGCGTCATAAACGGAAAATACGCAATCTACCATAGCGTATAAATTGGCGATATCCCTCTTATATACATACTTACCTGTAAATACAAAATTGGGATCGTCATGACAACAGTCCACGAGCTCCTGATAATCCTTTTGATTCACCGCAGCTCCTGCAAAAAGAGTTTTACAGTTAGCTTTTTTTGCTGCATTCACCAAATTTTTCATTTGCTTCATATAGCGTATCCCGCCGATAAAACCTATTGTGAACTCGTCCCTTTGTATTTTCTTATAACCGTCAAAGGCACTCCGCTCCGGCATATTGGGTAAAAACACAACTTTTGATTTATCGATAAATTGACTATAACGTACATCGTAGAATTTCATAGAAGTGACAACAAGAATGGAGATATCTTTCAGATATTTTCTTTCTAGACTAGCGACGATTCTTTGCAAAGCATTTGGATTATCTGCAATATATGCCTCTCTTAAATCCGGCACCTCAAAAATAATTTTAACTGCTTTGTCCTTCTTCTTATACTTATTGGCTATCATCAAAGAATCCAGCCCTTCTGTATAAATAACTGACGGCTTTATTTTCCTTAATAGTTTTAGCGCCTTTTTCTGGTAACTCTGTGACACAAGGGCTCTTTTTAATAAATGTTTTGAGCTGGGCAAATCGATATCAAAAATATAATGATCTACCTCTGTATACTCCGGTTCCCATATATTTTTACTTTTTCGCCGCGTACAAATAACGCTAACCTTCCCAAATTCTAGAAAAGCGCCTATACGTTTATTCATTCTCGGATTAGGCACATGGGTCAATAAAAAACAAGTGTTACATGAAAGATTTTTATGGTGACTCTTCATCTATTTCCTCCAATAGTTGTTGTAAATTTCAACTCCAGGCCTTATTAATCCCTAGACTTCTACGTCGTCTTTGCACTCTAATAGTTCGAATTTCCAAGGCACATGGCGTTGAAAAATATCGACAAAATCTCAAAGTTTGTAAGTTCCTTCTAAATGACAGATATTTCTGGTATCCAATACCACTTTTTCCTTTAACTTGTCCATATTCTGTTTGATTTCGTCGTGTCCTACCAACAGAACCACCAAATCTACCTCGTTTAAAAACAGATCCAAATCATGCACCTGATTGGGGACAACATCCTTTGTAATAAAAGGATCGTAGATTTTCACTAAGTTTCCGCAAAGATGCCGTTCCATCGACTCCAGCATCTGAAGGGTTGGGGATTCACGCATATCGTCTACATTTTCTTTATATGTAAGGCCATATAGTCCTACCTTACTGATATCAGTCATCCCCTTTTCTGCCATAATCTCATAGATACGGTTTAGCACAAAATCCGGCATCTCGTCATTGGTTTTCATCGATTCGTCGATCACTTTGGCGAGGCTCGGGTAATCTCCTACCAAAAACCATGGGTCGACAGAGATACAGTGACCACCCACTCCCGGTCCAGGCTGGAGAATATTAACGCGAGGATGCATGTTACATATCTTGATAATTTCATAAACGTCCATGTTGTCATGACGGCAGATTTTAGCAAGCTCGTTTGCAAAAGCGATGTTTACCGCACGGAAGGTATTCTCAACTACCTTGGTCATCTCGGCGGTCCGAATATCAGTAACGACGATTTCTCCCTGACAGAAAGAAGCGTATAGCTTCTTTATCTTTTCGCCAATCGCCTTGTCGTCAGCGCCAATGGTACGGTTATTATGCAAAAGTTCATACACCATGTTACCCGGTATAATGCGTTCCGGTGCGTGAACCAGGTTGATGTCCTCACCAATCTTAAACCCGTTTTTCTTAATTACAGGTCTTACAAATTTGTTAATTGTACCGGGAGAAACTGTTGATTCAATTACAATTGTCGCCCCTTTTGGGCAAACGTCCAAAACACTTTGCACTGCTGATACCACATAGCAGGCATCTACTTTTTTACTGAACTTATCATAAGGAGTGGGCACGGAGACAATGTAAGTATCCGTCACCTGGTACTTGGTGCTAAATTTGACGCCTGATTTTAAGGCGTCATGGAATAGCTCATCTAATCCTTCTTCTTTAAATGTAGTTTTTCCAGCATTGAGTGTCTTAACCAATTCTTCGTTATAATCAGTGCCGATTACCTCCACACCGTGAGAGGCCATCATGAGTGCTGTTGGCAGTCCAATATACCCTAATCCGATTACATTAACCATTTGTCTTTCCCTCTTTCTTGCATATTTTAACCATTAATTGGTTCTCTCCTAGCTTATTGCGAGTTTGTCGTCGGAACCCAATTGTGTTCAACCATCATTTAATGGACTTTACAAACGCCTTACTATTCAACCCTTTTTCACTTCCTCTATCACCTGCTCCAATTTATCTGTCAGGACGTCAAAGTCAAAATCTGATGCTCCTTTTCTGGCGTTATCTCCATACTTTTGGAGCTCGTCCCGTGACATGTCATAAAACTTTACAACAGCCTTTGCAAGCTCTTCCGGGGTACATTCTTCAAGCTCAATACCACATTGATATTGATTGATAATAGAATAGCCCATCTGAACAGTCGAAATAACGGGTTTTCCGCTGGCCATATACTCAAAGAGCTTATTGGAGCTGTTTCCCCTTTTCCAGGTGTACTCAGCAGAATAATTGAGTAGATTAACATCCGCCATGCTCAAAATATAGGGGATGTATTTTCTTTCGACCCTTCCTTGAAAATACACATTTGATAGCCCCAGCTTTTGGGCTTTTTCTTTCAATTGCTGCTGCTGATTTCCTTCACCGTATATTAAAAATACAATATCAGAACGTCTTTTCAGTATGTTTGCAGCTTCCACAATTAAGTTCACGTTGTTTGTCGGTCTAATCGTACCTGTATATACAACCTTAAAAACATTTCGTTTTAGCAAATCATCATTTAAAACATAAGTTTGGAGGGAACGATCGAATTGTGCCAGATCAACACCATTATTGATATAGTGGCATTTTGATAAATCAATGTCGCCCCCCTGTTCAGTTGTCCATCCTTTTTCCAAAAGATAATCCGTATCGCCTTCTTTGGTAAATATCAGGGCATCCGCCTTTCTATAAATCCAGTGTTCGCCTGCAATCAGACATCTGCCGATCACACTGGTAGGCTTCAAACCACTAGCAGTGAAAATTCCTTCCGGCCATAAATCTCGGATTTCGCAAATACAGGGAACTTTGAGCTTTTTGGCAATTCGAATGCCGGCAATCATTGTCAAAGGGTGCACACTCGAAGCTAAAATTACGTCTGGAACCCCGGTTACATTGATAATTTTTTTCCAAGAATTCATCAGGTTTTGGTAAAAGAGGTACATATTCCACACTCTTTTCACACCGTTTCCCGTGGCAGAAATAGTCTTGACAAACACAAACTGTATGCCATCAGTTTCTTTCATTCCAAGGATTTGCCTTCCTGTAAGGGTTTGTTCATTGCTATTTAAATAGGCCGAGGAACAAATAATCGTGACATCATATCCCCGTTTGAGCAGTTGCTTTGCAAACCAGTAATGTCTTCCCGCCTTATCGCGGTACATATCACATGCATAATGATTAATAAGCCAAATTTTCATTTTGCACCTCATTCGTTACTTTTTTGCAGTATTTTCGCTGGCACGCCTATATAAGTACCGGCTATTTCGATATTCTTCACAATCACGGCTCCGGCTCCAATCATACAGTTTTCACAAACACATATATTGTTGCTCACACTTGCTCCAATACCAACCCATGTTTTTTTCCCAATACGTACCGTTCCAGCAAGCTTTGCACCGACAGATATATGTACAAAATCTTCAATATAATTATCATGTTCTACGACAGCACTGGAATTAATAATACAATGCTTTCCAATAGATGTTCCTGCATTAACTACCGCATTAGCCATAATGACCGTTCCCTCGCCTACGGATACTTCCATATCGGAAATAATAGCCGATGGATGGATTGCAGTATACCAGTTAACACCACAAAGTTTAGTTGCTATTTTTTCACGTATTGACGCATTTCCTATGGCGACCACAAAGCTGTAATTTTTATAATCTTGAAACTCGTCCACATTTCCCAAAATAGGAAACCCCATAAAATCCCTTGCTGAATCAGGGGCATCATCTAAAAAGCCAACTACATGGTCACCGGAATTCTGGATAATATCAGCTACTACTTTCCCATGTCCACTTGCACCAATTATAACTACCTGTTCACTCATTTCACTTCTTCTACCTGACCTTCCCTTATGGCAGAAAGCCTTTTTCTATGAGATAAATTTCATCAAAAGCCTACATGTATCTAAAGATCTATAGAGAAATCACTTTAATTTATGACCCACTAAGAGCTTTATGTTGTCCATATTTTCATAATCTGTAACCCGGATAATTCCATCAGTTCCTAATATATCAAAATAATTCTCCGAAACATTGCATATTTGTCCTGGAATTCCAATAATATTTTTATTTTCTAGCATTTCAGCTTTCCATATAATGATTTTATGCTTTCCATCATACATACCAAAAGCGCCTGGATATGGATGTGATACAGCTCTAATTAGTCTGTGTATTTTTTCAATTGGTTCTTTCCAATCTATTAGCCCATCTTCCGGACGGCGAATTAATAGATATGTAGCTTCATCTTCATTTTGTTTTTTTGGCACAAGAGTGTCATTAATCAATCCCTTTAAAACCTTTTTACTAAGGGTACTCAATGCTTTACAGAGTTTTAACTCAACATCCTCTGCATAGTCAGTATCTTCAATTGTATATTCTTGTTGACCAAGAATATCGCCAGAATCCATTCCTTCATCAAGCATAAATAGCGTACACTTCGTTTCATGAACTCCTAATAATACTTGCCATACCATTGCTGCCCTTCCTCTAAATTTAGGAAGCGGAGTAGGATGAAAACCGACACATCCCTTTCTAGGAATCTCAAGGATTCTTTTATCAATTAACTGTGATAAACCGATCACAAAGATATAATCAGGTTTAATTTCTTGAATTATCTTTATGTTTTCTTCCGTACTTATCTTTCTGAATTTCTTATAAGGAATTCCTCTTTGTTCAGCAGTTTCATGAATTGGATAATACCCTGAGACATTTTCAGAATACTTCTCATCAAGCGAAAAAACAAAATCAATAGGAAAACCAGACTCCAGCATTTCTTCAAGCATAATTTGACTAGATATTACAGAACCAATTAATATAGATTTCATTTACATACCTTTACCTTTTTGGATGTTTGAACTTATCTTCCCCACAAATAACAACCGCAACCGTTTTGAACAAGATTTTCAGATCCAGTAAAATAGAAAAATTTGTTATATACTCAACATCATATTCTATGCGCTCATCCCATGTTAATGAAATATTTCCATTTACCTGTGCTAATCCAGTCATCCCAGGACGCATATTCAAACGTTGCCGCTGATAATCATTATACAAATCTGTTTGCTCCTTTAGGGTTGGTCTAGGCCCAACCAATGACATGTCTCCTCGGAATACATTAATCATCTGAGGCAATTCGTCAATTTTTAATCTTCTGATAATATTTCCAAAGGGAGTCATTCGTTCTGCATCTTTTGTAAAATCATGATTCATTTCTGCTATCTTATCTACTTTCATGCTTCGAAACTTTAGGATGTTAAAAATTTTCCCATTCTTTCCTACTCGTTCTTGCCGGAAAAATACAGGGCCAGGCATACATATTTCTAAAAGCACAACAGTTATCAACAAAATTGGAGATACAATAATCAATCCAATTCCGCTACCGAGAAGATCGCCAAATCTTTTCATTACCAGATTTATTCGCCTCATCATCTACTTTATCTCCCTAATAAGGCTGAATGCTTCTGCAGCCATAACATTTACAGTGGAACCTCGGAACTTTGCCAAGGCCTCTATTGCCCTGATAGATCTTGCTGCCGGAAATGGGGCAAGCTGTGATTCAAAAACGCTCATCGCTTCTAGTTTTGCCTCAAGAAAATCACTAATATCCTCATATACAGTTGGAATGAACTCATTCACAGTGTTTGGAATATTCCATCCTGTTTCTGAAAGCGTTTCATACGCATAAACTCTTTTAGGATAATAATCACCACGTGGTCTTACCGCTACCATTGTAGCGTCAACAACTATCTGATGATCAAGCTGCATATCTCCACGATGCGGTATATAAACCTCATCCGGTCTTAGTTTCTGTACTATTTCAGATATTTTACCATTAAGTTTATACCGTGGAACTGTTTCAAGCATTACAGCCGGAAAATCTAAAAAGAAAGTTTCAATAACGCCAAGTTTCGCATCGGCTTCTCTACATTCATTCCTTCCCTGCTCTATAAAATCTCTTTTAAACATAGGTTCTTGACCTTTAGTGACAACACATACATAAACTTCATCACTTGCTTTTACTCTTTTTACAATTGTCCCTCCCACTCCAATGATCTCATCGTCTGGATGTGGTGCTATCACCAATACCCTCATACTAATATACTTCCTTACTTCGTAATTTTATTCAAAACACTTATCACAAACATATCATTCATAGTGGTGGTTAATGAACAATTTTCCACTGAATTTTTCTTATGTGTTTTTGGACAAAAATACTTACTACAATTCCAATCCCTGTACCTTGTCTCCCTTTTCTGAATCATTTAACTTTGCACCGACTGACACATGGACAAAATCGCCTATATGATTATCGTATCCATTACTCTCGCTTATAAGAAACATCGTTTGATAATTTCAATAATGCAGTCTTGTATTTCTGGCGTCATCTTGTTATCGCTTGGCAGGCAGAGCCCTCTCCGAAATATATCCATCCCAACATCCAAAGGCTTGTTGTCTTTGCCGACCGCCCCGCCGTTAATATAAGCATTTGTCTTTCCCCTGCCGTTTCCTTCCCGGGTGACAAATCCATTCATTCGATATATCGGCTGCATATGCATTGGCTTCCAAATTGGGCGACCTTCGGCATTATATTTTGCTAGGGTTTCCAGTATCTCTGTCGGACAACTCTTCCCCGGCTCGCTAATATAGAGCGCCTCCCGCTCTCCGCGGACCTGCTTACACATCGCTTGCGGATGGATCAGCATACAGGATAACCAAAAGTTCGGTTCACTGTTTTTCACATCATATGGATTCATCTCTATCGGCAAATCTAAAAAGCCATCCCGATATCGTTCATAAATTGCTTTCTTCTGCGCGATATGCTCCTCTAAATAGGGGAACTGCCCCCTCACTACACCAGCAATTACATTGCTCATTCGGTAGTTGTAGCCAAGTTCTTCGTGTTGATACCAAGGAGCGTTTTCCCTCGCCTGGGTAGACCATTTTCTCACCTTTTGCGCTGCTTCTTCATCGTCTGTCAACAGCATGCCGCCAGAGGATCCGGTTATAATCTTATTCCCATTAAAAGATATGGCGTTGTATTTACCAAGCTTTCCAGTTTGAATACCTTTGTAGGTCGCACCCAATGACTCAGCGGCATCTTCAATGAGGACAGCGCCATGTTGATTACAAATTTCCCTGATTTCATTCATCTTACATGGGGTTCCATAAAGATGTGCAACCACAACTACATTTACTTCAGGATAAAGCTCAAACGCCTTTGAAAGCGCGATAGGATCCATATTCCAAGTATCATATTCTGTATCAATAAAAACCGGTTCTCCGCCTTCATATCTCACCGGATTTACCGTAGCACCAAAAGTCATATCTGAACAGAACACTCTGTCTCCAGGCTGTACACCTGCCAATTTTACCGCCATATGCAAAGCAGCTGTTCCGCTAGAAAGGCCCACTGCATATTGGCACCCCACTTTTTCGCAAGCGAGACGTTCAATCTCATTGAGATTTTCCCCAACAGTAGACATCCAGTTTGTCTGATAGGCTTCTGTCATATATTTAATCTCAGGCCCGTGCATCGTAGGCGAACTGAGCCAAATCTTAGAGGGAAATTTTTCAATTTTCTTAGCCATCGTACTCCTCTTTCGTCTTAATCCCTAAAAATACAGGCCAGTCTTCAATGTTGGATTCTGATCCTAGCCCCTTGCTTCAAAGTGATCCTTTTCATATTGATATTTAAACAGTCTAAAAAACTCCCTCTATTCTTACGCAAAATACTTCTCTCCACGAGAAGCCGAGGCTTGTTTTATCAAATCTTTATAGACCTCTTGGCAGGATTCCAAATCTGATTCTGGGGAATGGTAGGTCGGCACCATCGCTTCCACCATCTGAGGTATTAAAGGGCTTTCCTCATAGCTTAGCTTGGTCAGTGCCTCCAATTGACTAAAAAACTGTTCCACATCAAAAGGAATCGGCTTGCCGATGTGAATAAGCTCATTCGGTGTTTTCTCCAAGCCCTCTTCTGCCATCAGTTTTTCCTCGTACAACTTCTCTCCTGGACGGAGGCCAGTGTAAACGATTTTGATATCCACATCCGGTTTATAACCGGAAAGCTTGATTAAATTCCGCGCCAAGGTATCGATTTTGACTGGAGCTCCCATGTCCAAGACAAAAATCTCCCCGCCTTTGGCGTAGACGCCCGCCTGCATCACCAGGCTGACCGCCTCCGGAATGGTCATAAAATAACGGATAATGTCCGGATGTGTCACCGTAACTGGGCCGCCTCGTTCGATTTGCTTGCGAAAAAGCGGGATCACCGAACCGTTGCTGCCCAACACATTGCCAAAACGAACGGCAACAAATTCCGTTCTCGTCTGCCTATTTGCCTCGTTTTTAATTTCATTCACGTGAGGCTGTCCTTCCGCGTCGTGCAGTACTGTCCCATCACTGTTAGATACCCCGATGAGAGGCAACCAATCTTTTCGTCCCTCCCGGCTCACTTTTTCCATACTTTGGATAATCATTTCACATAACCGCTTGCTGGCCCCCATGATGTTGGTGGGGTTAACTGCCTTGTCGGTACTGATGAGCACAAACTTTCGGCAACCGTATTGCAGTGCGGCGTACGCCGTCTTATAAGTGCCGACCACATTGTTTTTGATGGCCTCACAGGGACTTTCTTCCATCAAGGGGACATGCTTATGAGCGGCAGCGTGATAGACGATGTCCGGTTTATACTGTGAAAACACGCTGTTAATCCTTTTACTGTCTCGGACGGAGCCAATGAGCACTTTTAAGTTCAAATCAGGATGGCTGGTCTTCAGTTCCTGCTCAATGGCATAGGCGTTATTCTCATAGATATCAAAAATGATGAGCATTTTGGGTTCATGCCCTGCAATCTGCCGGCAGAGCTCGCTGCCTATGGAACCGCCGCCTCCCGTTACAAGGATTGTTTTTCCCCGTATATATTGGAAGATTTCGTCCATATTGACCTTGATAGGAGCCCTGCCAAGCAGGTCTTCTACCGCAACCGATTTCATTTTGCTCAACGAAACTTCGCCGTTGACCAATTGGTACATACCCGGTAATCGTTTCAGTTCACATCCGGTTTCTTTGCAGATATTTAGGATATCACGTCTCTGCTCCGCAGTCGCTGTAGGAATGGCAAATAAAATTTGGTCAATCTTGTACTTTTTCGCATTGACTAAAATGTCGTCCCGACCACCGACGATGGGTACCCCTTCGATAAACCGTCCCCATTTATTGGAATTGTCGTCGATGAGACAGCAGGGCTTTGCTTCCGCCTGTTTAGAGTGCAGAAGTTCCCGCAAAAGCACCTGTCCGGCCGCACCAGCTCCAACAATCATCACATGTTTTTCCGCTTGTGCAATCTTTTGCCGTCTTTTCCGTTCCAGCAAAAAATAACGGTAGCCAAACCGTATGGCAACGGTCAGCAAAAGCTGGGCCATTGCCCCCACAACATAATAGGATATCGGCATCCGTTTAACAAATATCGTGATCGTCACAGTGTGAAATACTGTCGTGATCAGCGTCGCAGCAACAATCCGATTTAATTCATTAAAGCTGGCAAAGCGCCATATGCTGTTATAAAGCTTTAAAATATAAAAAACAGACAGGGAAAAAATGGTATAAAAGGGTGCAAATTTTAAAAAGGCATCGAGATATTCCCTGGGAATATTGGAAAAGTAAAAGTCAAAACGCATCCATAGCCCTAAAAAATAAGAAAAATTTATGGCGAAAATATCGTACATAAATAGATAGAATGCGATGATTTTCCAGTGCTCAAGTAATTTATGCCTTTTCTTCCCATCATTTGCTGCAGTCAGTAATGTACTGGTATCTGGATTCTTCTTTTGCTTGTACATCATTTCTCTCCCACTACCACAAGGATAACAATTGTATCTTTTTTCTGTTTAGATAAATCCTGCTTTTTATCCGTTTATCTGCGGGTATTTTTTCAGATACTTCTGAACCTGGTCAAAATTCGGAGCCCGATTGGAAAGGTTGTGGGCATCGCTGCCCAGGACAACCTGGTAGCCCTGATGGAGGAGTTTTTGGACAAACAGTTTTGTCTTTAAATGGGAAAATGCCGAATTGTTGATTTGCCAGACCGCCTCTTCAAAAGAGAATAGCCGCTCAAAATCCTCTTTGTGATAAAATGGCAGATAGCGCTCTATATGGGCGATTACAGGAACCACCGAAAACTGATAGGTTATATTTTCTATTTCATCAAGCATCCAGGATTTAAAGGAACTGAAGGGCAATTCCAATAAAATCGTCCCGCTTTCCGTGCAAAGGCCGGAAAGGTTTTCCCTTGATAACCCCTTACAAAGATATACCTCCGCTCCCAGCTCAACCTCTGGTAAGTTCGCGTCGTCAGCAATGGCCTGAAGCAGCGCATTATAGGAAACCTCTCTCCTGTTTAGGAAAGAGGCGACGTCTTCTTTATGAGGATAGTAATGGGGTGTCGCCATGACCTTGTTTACATTTTGCAGCTGCAGCTTTTTAAGCATTTGAACCGACATCTCCACGGAACGGGAGCCGTCGTCCATCTGTGGTAAACAATGACAATGATAGTCCGTAATCATCTTTCCTACGACCTTCCATACTGGTAATCATAAGATTTATAGCTCTTATAATAGGTATAAGGTTTCTCTTTTTCTTTGACGTCGGTGATGACAACGCCCAGAATATTCCCGTCAATGGCTTTGATGCTGTCGATAGCCTTGTCCAATTCGTCGTAGGTGGTCTGCTTTTGACGTGCCACCAAAAGGGTACCTGCGGTTTTGCCGCAGAACAAAAGGGAGTCCGCTACCACGTTGACGGGCGGCGTGTCAATAAAGATATAGTCATAGTGCTCTGAGAGCACTTCCAGCAGTTTCTCCAAGCTTTCAAACCCTAACAATTCAGAAGGATTGGGCGGAATGGGACCCGCTGTAATCAAGTCGAGCTTAGACGCCACATCGGAATGGATGGCATCGTTTAATTTGGCAAAGCCTCCCAGCAACTCCGACAAGCCGGTGGTGTTGTTCACCTGAAATATTTTGTGCTGCACTGGTTTCCTCATATCGGCATCCACCAGTAAAACCCTTGCCCCGGTCTGGGACATGGTGATGGCCAGGTTGGAACAAGTTGTAGATTTTCCGGAATCCGGTTCGGCGCTGGAGACGACAATGCTCTTTTGAGAGGCGGGAGCCAGCGAGAATAGTAGACTCGTTCGAATGTTTTTATATGCTTCGACAATTTGAAACGGAATGGCCTGATTTAATCTATTCTGAACCCGCGACGAAACACTGGGCACTTTCTTATTTTGATTTAGCATGTTTTTTCCTCCTGGAAGCAGTATTGTCAAAACTGGGAATTTCTCCCAACACCGGAATATCCAAACGGTTCTTTAAGTCTTCCTCGCCCTTGACCGTGTTATCCAGCAGGAAGATCATAATGCTGGCACCTATAGAGAGAACCAAACCAAGCAAAGCACCCATCAAAGCATAAAGTTTTACGTTGGGGGAAGTGGCAGTCTGCGACGGCTTGGCAGAGCCAATCACCTCTACTGAACCGGCTTTTACCACCCGCTGCAAAACAGAAGGGGCTACCTCCGCCAAAGTGTTGCAGATTTCCGCGGAAAGCTCCGGATCGACCGTTTCAGCGGATATTTGCAGCACCTCTGTCTGATTCACCGACTCCATCGAAATCACCGAGGAAAGTTCACTCACAGTCATGGGCGTACTCAATTGATCCGCCACCTGTTGAAGCACATCGTCATCCTGCAGGATGACCACATAGGTGTCGACTAATTTCTGAGAAGCATTAATATCATTGATGTTCACGCCACCTGTTGTAGAGACGGAAGTCAGGTTGTTTACATAAAGTGAAACCGAGGAAGTGTATTTCCGGGGGAGCATAAACAAAGATACCATCAACAAAACTAAAAATCCCGCCACTGTGGTGGCGGCAATCCACGCCCAGCGCTTCCGAAAAATGTTCAGTAACGCCTTTAAATCAATTTCAATCATTTTTTCTTCCATTTTTCTTCCTCTTTTTAATAATTTTGATTCTCAGTCACAACGATCATCGTTCCATTTCAACAGAAATCGAACAAAAGCGTCAATAAATAATAAAATGTTTATCTATATTATACAAAAAACCTTTCTTTGCTATTATACCGTTTTTAAACGGAGTCGTCAACAAAAAATGGGTAAAATTCTCAAATTAAAACAATATTATCTCAAAATGACAACGCAGCTATTGGGCCTTTTTTCTTTTTTATTTATTATAACAACTAGGCAAAATTTGATTCTCATAATATGGTGACAATAAATGTAAAAAGAAGGCTGATGCAGCCTTCTTTTTACCTAAATTTTACAAAATTTTGCGAATATGGTAAAGAGCATTTAAAACTGTCCAGTTTTGCGGAAACGGGCGCATCAGGTTCCAATAACCCACCCCCTGAAAACCGTATTCGGGAACCAGTTGAAGCTTTCTGCGGATGCTGCGGGCATCCTCAAACCAGACCTCGTGCTGCCTACCCTGCCTGTCATAATAACGGAAAAAGGGAGCTTGCGCAGTCTCATCAAACTGAATCTCCGCACCGTACTGTCGGGCGAGCTCCACAGCGTGGACATTGGAAATCAGAGTAGCCCTGGATTCACCCTGTACAAAGGGAAGCATCCAATCGTAGCCATAATTGGGTACTCCTAAAAAAATTTTTTTTGAATCGATTTCGGTGACAGCGTAATCCAGCACTTCCCGGACTTTATCGATGGGGCTTACCGCCATTGGCGGTGTTAAGGTATAATATGGCGATTTCAAACTAACTCACACAGTGTTTGATAGCTTTTTCCTCTACCTTTTGTCTGGTACTTAACTTTAATTGGTATCGGAAAATTTCTAAAATAAATGTCGATTATTCCTGGAAACGCAACCATTTTATCAACTATTTTATTATAAAAGTTTTCGTTGTAATACTTTTCATTTTCGACAATATCTTTCACTTTATTAAAAATATTATCAATGGAGTTATACGTTTGGGTTGATGACTTTTTTTGTTGCATTAATAATAAAATTCTTTTCTTCATTTTGTCTATTTCGACATCATATTGTTCCTTTAGTTTCATCATTTCCGATTCTTCAATTTGTTCATCGATATACATTTTTATTATTTTTAATTTTTTCTTTTCAGATTCTTTGATCTTTTTGTTTAAAAGATCAATTTCGGCATCCTCTGAGTCGTCATTACGGGATAATGAATCAATGTAGCTTTTAAGATCTTTTAGAATATCTTCTTGATTTATCGTCAATATCTTTGATAATGCAAATTTGATACAATTCTCTAAGGCAATTTGATTTATATAAGGATTGTCACACCCTATTTCTTTGCCCAGACCATTGATCTTTTTGACACCAAAATGCATCCTTTCAATACACTTCCACGACCTGACGATCCTGCCGCTCTTGAGCTTTTTCGCCCTTATTGAAAAGTGTTTGCCACATAATCCACAAATAATTTTACCGGAGCACCAGTAGACATTAGACACTTTATCTCTTTGGTTAGTAAGTTTATTTAAAGTAATGATCCTTTGAGTTTCTTCCCACAATTCTCTGTCTATAATTGGGTCATGATGATTCGCAATAAATATTTTTTCCTCTTGCCCATCGTTATCGACTAATTTGTGAGATAGGAAATCTTCTGTAATTTTCTTTTTTTGTAATAAATCCCCAACGTATTTCTCGTTTTTTAGTATCCTATAAATAGTGGTTGACGACCAAGATTTCATTCTTTTTACCGGTTCTATTCCTTGCTCTGTGAATTCTTTGGCTATGGCATGTGCAGATTTTTTCTGGTTTGTAAACATATCGAAAATCTTCCTGACTGTAACAGCTTCTTCCTCGTTAATCGATATCTTGCCATTTCTCACATCGTATCCTAAAAGATCCGGAGCAAAAACAAACCCGTTTTCCATTTTACGCTTTATTCCCCATTTGACACGTTCAGACGTCTTTCTCGACTCCTCTTGAGCCATAGATGCCATGATTGTTAAACGCAACTCTCCATCGTTATCAAGCGTGTTGATATTATCTGATAAAAATATCACCCCTACGTTCCATGATTTTAGTTGTCTTGTGTAAGATAGAGTATCTACAGTGTTTCTGGCAAAGCGTGAAACTTCTTTCGTCAAAATAAGATCGATGATCCCTTTAGAAGCGTCATTAATCATTTTTTGGAATTGAACTCTTTTTTTAGTGTTTGTACCTGTAATTCCTTCATCAGCATAAATATTTACCAGGCTCCATTCTGGATTATTGTTTATATAATTCTCAAAATATAACTTCTGACTCTCAAAACTGTTTTTTTGATCCTCCTCATCGGTTGATACTCTACAATACGCTGCAACATTCATGTAGTTTCTTTCTCCTTTCCGCAAAACGAAAGAAACCCCTAAAGTTTTAGCCTTACTTATACTATACATAAGTAAGGCTAGACTATCAAGTATTATTGTGTTAAATCGTTTTGCATTTTTCTAATAATTGCGTTGTATTGAGCGTCCTTTATGTAATTTTCTTCCTTTAATTGATACAATACAGTTTGTTCAATCATTTTTTGAATCATCTCATAAAAAGCAGAAGATTCTTCGATAAATACCACCTCGCTTTTATATCAGCATATGATATTTTACTTACCCGTAGAACCAAATCCACCGCTGCCTCGTTCTGTATTTGACAAACTGTCAACCTCTTTAAGCTCAACATTCAGATACGGCTGGACGATTAATTGGGCAATACGCTCGTCCGGTTCTATGATTTGAGATTCATCGCTGTCATTGTGCAAGGCAACTACATTATTAAAGTTGCCATTGATGCTTATCATGGTAACGTTGAAAGGGTTTGCATTCTGCGTTTAATCAGCGTTTAATGGAGGAATTTATATGTACAGATTTATAAAAGACAGCACAGTGCTATCTACGTTAAATAACCCCAAATGGATAACCGTTTATGACAATGGCTGCTTTGGGTTGTGTGAGCAATCAGATGCCAATGGGGTTTTAATAGACGGAACCGTATACCACATTGATGGAAAGAACAACATATTGGGCACTGAGTCTGTCACCATGGTAGAAATTACAGAACATCAGCATCTGCAAGAACAAAAGGAATTGCAGGCGCAAATGGAAATGGCAATTGCGGAACTTTCTATTTTGATTGCAAATCTTCAGAAAAAAGAAGAATAGGAGCATGATATATGTTTGATGAAAATAGCGGAATAGTCAGGACATGGGTCAGTGTGATCAGAGCAGGACGATATAGTGTGGAAGATGTTCCTTCGTTGAGCAACTTGCAAGAGGTAGTTTCTAAAATTATCTTAGGAGATCGCAAAACTGACAAGAAGGATTGATTATATGATTTTATTACGACTAAACGATGATAAAACATTAAGCATACCGTTCGCAGCTTTGTTGTGCACGCCAAGTATGCGGCTGGATACAACTCTGCCGGACTGCTTTCCAGCGTTTCCGGCGTACAGCCCGCAACAATGCGCCCCGGCTCCGAGGGATCGACTTCAATCAGCTTTAACGGGCAGATCGCAAAATGGCGTGAATGGGGCAACCAATACTGCGGCTCCAGCCTTTGCGATATTGCATTTATCCAGCTTATGCTTGAGATTAAATATGCAGTGCTCGGCTCGGCGCAGGTAATGACGGGCTGCCGCAGTTATTCAACCACATACACAGCGGCGGCCGCCGAAACAGGCGTTACCCGCGTGCTGCTTACCCCCACACAAGGCTCATATTTTGTGGTGGGCAGCTGCGTATCACTCGGCAGCACAAATGACCGTGCAAAGGCTACCACATACGATGTGTGCGATATTACAAAGATTTTGAGCATGGAGGATGTAACGGTGGACGGCACAGCATACAAAGCTGTAAACCTCGACACTGAAACACCCTTTAACACCACAACCGCCACCTACATTGTGACGCACCCGTGGCAGACCGGCAGCACAGACGAAGTGCCCGGCAATGACGGCAGCCCGACCAATAACACCTCCGGCAAAGAGCCCTGCAAGATCCAGGGCATTGAGGTGATGGTAGGTGCATACGAGGTGCCCGGTGATACCACCCTTTACGAGGATGCCGAAAAGTACACCGTGTACCTTAACCGCAAGGCTTCCGATATTGCGGAAAACGGAAACGGCGCCAACTCCGTAACGATTGGTACTATCCCAAAGGAAACGGATGCGGCGTGGAAATACATTGCAGAGCTTAACTGGGATGCAAACAACCAGGAGGCATATATGCTTGCACAGACCTTTGCAGACTCCTCCACTGCCGGCTACCGTGCAGGTGTTTACCGTGACGGCGCAGTAACTACCAGCTGGCGTGTATGGCCGGCTTTTGGACATCTGGACGTTTGGAGCTACTGTGGTTTTGCCTGTGTTCTTCTGAACTCTGGCCTCAGCGCTGCTAACTGGGGCCTTGCGGCCCGCGCGTGTGGCTCCGGTGGCAACCGGGGTGAATACAAATTAAAGGAGTGAGGACGTGGATACACCAATTGCAAGAGCAGAACACATCGAATTTGTCAAGCGGATGGACGAAGAACACAAAAGAATTCATCACCGCCTGAATGATTTGGAAAAAGGATTGGAACAAAACAACAAACTGCTGGTTTCCGTAGAGAGGCTGGCGACCAATATGGAAAATATGCAGAGGGAGCAGCAGGAGCAGGGAAAGCGGCTGGAAGAGCTGGAAGGCAGGGACGGCGCAATGTGGAGGAAAGTAGTCGGATATGCCGTCACGGCTGTAGTCGGAATTGTATTGGGATTTGTATTTACCCAAATCGGAATGTAAAGACAGGAGGAATCAGAATGAAAAACTTATCAATCAGCACCATTGCACGGACAGGCGTACTTATTTTTGCATTGCTCAATCAAATTTTGACTATTTCGGGGCACAATCCCCTTCCATGGTCGGACGAGCAGGCATATGAGGGATTTACCTTGCTGCTTACCACAGCTGCGGCATTGTGGTCTTGGTGGAAGAACAACTCGTTTACACAGGAAGCGGTACAGGCAGACGAGTACATGAGGGAACTGAAAAAGAAAAGAGGGTGATCCTGTGAGACGGATTTTCAACGGCAATTTCAAAGTGACCCAGAAATACCACTCGGGGCATATCGGGATGGACATTGTTGGGCTTTCCAGCAAAAACATTGTGAGCCCGGTGGAGGGTGTAGTAAAATCATCTACCATCATCCCAAAATCCAGCGGAGATGTCACATGGGAATGGGGCAATTACGTCCGGGTGGATGACGCCCAAGGCAACAAGCACTATTTCTGCCACATGGCAAGCCGGGCGGTCTCGGTGGGACAGCGGGTAGAGATTGGAACCAAATTAGGGGTTATGGGAAACACCGGTTTAAGCTTTGGCGCACACTGTCATTATCAGGTGCGTGACCGGTACGACCGCAACGTCATGCCCCATACCATCCTCGGACTCCCCAATGAAGGGATGCCGGATAACCACATCTTCTATATCTGGAAAAAGACCTCCAAAGGCTGGACATACGGAGCCTTTCAAAACGACTGGGCATTTGTAGACGGCTGCTGGTACTACTTTGACGGAAAGTACACGGCATCCGGCCCCCAGCGCATTGACGGAAAGACGTACTGTTTCGCGCCCAGGGGGTACGGGAAGATCAAAGAGGGACAGATGCTTAAAACAGATGAATATGGGCATTTAAAGTAAGGAGGAAAACATGAGCGAATATGAAAACAGAGGCCTTGGCCTCATCCAAACAGAGCCAGACCCGAGAGACTTTATCTTTGGGGCTACATACGGCGCGGAGCCGCTGCCGGAGAGCTTTCAGTTGGACGTTTCCGGCATCCAGGTACACGACCAGGGCGAATACCAAAACTGCGGCACACACGCACTCAGCGCCTGTGTGGAGATCCTGCTCAGCAAGGCGGGAAAATACGAACCCATCAGTTTTCCCTGGTACTACGGCAACCGGAGACACACCGAATACCAGGGAGAAGGGACAGAGGCGAGAGGCCTTTTGAAAGCCGCTCAGAAAGACGGAGGCCTTGCCTTTGCCCGGTATCCCTTTGAAGAAGAAATGGTGGAAGCCATGCACACCTTTAACAGCAAATACAGCCAGTTCAAGGACGAAGCCCAGAATATCCGCATCAAAAACTACTACCAGTGCATGGGTGCGGAAGAGGTAAAACAGGCGGTATACAACGGGTATCCGGTTTTAGTAGGCACAATTGTATTCAAAAGCTTCTATGAGATTTCGGATACAAACCCGATTATGCCGGAGCCCCGCATCGACGGCACAAGCCTGGAACCCATGGCGGGCGGCCACATGATGCTGATTGTCGGCTGGGACAAAGATGGATTCACCGTTTTGAATTCCTGGGGGGAGGGCTTCGGGAAAAAGGGGCTCTTCACCATGCCCTACAGCATCGTCACCTGGAGCCAGCGCAACAACTTTCCCCTGCCACTCTTTGAGGCGTGGGCAATCGACGGGGTGTACATAGACGGCAAACTGCTGGAAACGGGAAAAGAGCCTGTCACACCGCCTGCACCCGCTGAGGGCTGGTACAAGCAGTCGGGAAAATGGCGTTACCGGGAAAACGGAAAAGACGTGGTGGGCTGGAAGAAAGTCCAGGGGATTTGGTACTATCTCAATTCCGACGGCTACATGGCGACCGGCTGGGTCGAGGTGGACGGCAAGTGGTATTTCTTAAAATCCAGCGGAGCTATGGCGACAGGCTGGCTTTTCGACCAGAACAAATGGTATTACCTCAAATCCAACGGCGAGATGGCAATAGGCTGGTGCAAGGTTGGAAATGTCTGGTACTATCTCAATGCGGGTGGAGCCATGAAAACCGGGTGGCTGGAAGAGAAAGGCGAATGGTATTATCTGAGCGACAGTGGAGCCATGCTGGAAGGCTGGCAGCAGATTGGCGGCAGGTGGTACTACTTTGAGCCAGGCAAAGGAAACGCAGCCAGAGGCTTCCGCACCATTGCAGGCAAGGATTACTATTTCTTTGAGGAATCCTATGGAGACATCAAGGAGTGCCAGATGCTTCAGACCGATGGCAGCGGCGCGATTGTTCCGTGATATCTAACTGTATTTCGAAAAAGATAACCGGACATTGATTTTTTGACAATTTTGCGATATTATAATTATGGAAAGATGCAGGTGAACATAATCATGAATTCTGTCCTTTTTGTTACTGGACTTTGGGATGAAGGTCTTGTTATTGATAAATACGTTGAGTCAAGCGAATATATTGGCGATGATGTTTTTGGGCATCCACAGTTCAATACTTCCTATACTACAATAGGCACATTGCTACACGCTATGAAATATAACGGTCATTTTGATACGAGTAATGAAATCGCAGGGATTTGCTGTGATGTTTTAAAACAATGGTTATCTGACATAAAAATAGATATCATTCTTCCTGCACCACCAACTTCCGAAAGACTTAGTCAGCCTGTATATATGATCGCTGAATCCATCGCTTCAAAATTACGTATTCCATATTCTGAGGAAGTTTTAAAAAAGATAGACAGTAATCCAGCAAAAAATATGCCAAAAGATTCAAAATCGCTAAAAGGATCTATTGTAAAACTGAAAGAAGCAAAAAGGCACTGTAATATATTGCTAATTGATGATTTTTATTCTTCTGGCGAAACAGCAAATGAGTGTGTATCAGTATTAAAGAGCGATCCCCTTATTGAAAAAGTATATTACTTAGCCATTGCAAAAACAAAATAATGCTGAAAGGAGTACCTATACCGTGAAAATTTTTATAGCTGGAGCAAGGTCTGTAAAAAGTTTAGATGCTTCTGTTCAAAAAAAAATGATGTCTATTTATCAAAAGGGTTATGATGTACTTGTAGGAGACTGTTATGGTGTAGACACTTCCGTGCAAAATTTTTATTATCAACTGGGATATAATAACGTAATCGTGTTTGCAAGCAATGGAAAAGCACGAAATAATGTTGGACGTTGGAATATCCATAATGTTTCGGTGCCCTCCAATGTGCGAGGCTTTGATTTCTATAAGCAGAAAGACATAGCAATGGCTAATGAGGCTGATTATGGTTTTATGATTTGGGACGGAGAAAGCCGAGGAACCTTAAATAATATTATTAATCTGATTTCACAGAACAAAAAAGTTTTAATTTATCTTACCACTCAAAATAAAATGATAGTTGCCAGCAGTTTTAAGGATGTAAATAAATTAGTGGCATTGTGCAATCCCAAAACAAGATTATTATATTCAAGTTTATTAAAAAACTCGGTACTTCTATCCGGAAATTGACATAGTAAAAGAGAGATATTGCGCTTGGCAATATCTCTCTTTCTTTTTGCTTAAAGAACCATCCGCTATTATGTGGATACAGTAGGAAGGAATAAAAAGCAAATGCAGGAATACATAAAAAAGCAATTGGAAGAAGATCAGATAACGGATCAAATGAGTTTATTTCATTTGGAACAATACTATGATGCCTACCATTTTGGGCACGTTGTTAGAGAGTCTATTACATTAAACTATTCCATTATGTGATAAGGAAAGAATAAAAATTTATATGGAGGTGGATTAATATCCATCTCCATTTTTTGAGCTTTGCTTCCATATGCAGTTGTATTCTTATGAAGCTAATAAAAAAATGTCATGGAATGTCAGGTAGGATTTATGCTATGCTCTTGTTACAGAACAATTTTTCTTATATAAAAACCAGTTTGGAAAATGTTCTGAAAAAAACAGAAGAACTGTTCGTTTAGTTCGCTTTGTGAGAAAGATGCCAATTCCCTAGAGCTAAAGAATATTTTATTCGCGGGTGATTTGCACAAAGGCTAAAAACTTATTATTACCTCTCAGCGTCTTGAGGCACCGACTTTTCACTTTGTTAAACCGCCTAAAGGCGTTAGAGAACGGGTAAGCTCTCTATCAATAATAAACATATGTTAGGTCAGGCTTTTAATTAATGAATCACAAATAATATCATTAAAATACTCATTCATGCCTAAAACGGGTGCGTCGACTATCTCCTGTAACCGTGCAATACACTGTTTATAGGAATCTGTATTTTCCATATGATACTCCTCAATATGTCCTGCAATTGTATATCTGTATGTAACAGGGAAAACCAATATTCCTACTAATGTAGATTGAAAATGTGATGTAAGATATTGATTTATCCGATTAACATATGATATGTCATCATCCGGATAAATAATAATTAAATGGGTGTCTGGATTCAAACCATATAACACTGAATTTTGAATACAAGTATTTTGATCTATATTATGATAATTTCTACACAAAATGGAAGACTGAAGTTCCATAAGAACAATATCTTTCTTCTTAAGAAAAATCTCATACAACATTTGATTAATAACTGCAGGATAATCTTGTACTTTTATTTCAACACTGGAATTATACCCATACGGAAATGTAAATTCTGCGTTGAAAAGTGGGCCGGAAGGTTCCGTTGCTATTATTGAAGCATTATAATTTCTTTCGATTAAAGTATTGCGTAATTTAAGCATTGTAGAAAATTTGCCTTGCCTTGGGCCGGTTCCAACAATTGCTAAGGTTGGCAATGGTATATTCCATAATCGCCCACGATTTAACTGCGGTATATTACATTCATCTATATGCGGTGAAAGAAGTCTGTCATTTTTACTAATTTTTATAGGATCTGTATCAAAGCAATATATTTGTTTATTATGCTGTTGGGCTTTGGCTATCAGTCCACTAACAATGCTCTCGAATTTGCTTATTGAGTTTTTGTATTGGTTTATATGCCCAATAACAAGAATATCAAAGGCTTCCCAATCAATATGGCTTATATTTTGTACTATAATTTTTTTATTATTTGTACTTTCGAATTCTGTACCAATATGTATGGAATGGTTAAAATCGAATAAAGATACAAGTTCGTAGCCCAAGAAATCTTTATTATATATCATTGAAAGCATTTCCTTACTATAAGGAAATGCTACGAATTTCTTTCCGGTAAAACAATTATTTGGAAGTGAACGAAACGATTCATGATAAACTTTTTTTGCGGTGTTTTTCAAATATTCATTTACGCTACTTTCTATTTGGGTGCATTGTCCACATGAAAGCCCTTTTGCAATATGTCCGCATATGAAAGCGGCACTAATACTTGTGCCAGCCATTAATATAGTATCTCCTGTGGTTTCCGCTGCAACTCGTCTCTGCCTATTAGAACATACGATATTAACAGCTTTATTTTCCAGATAGAAAAACTCATTAGGCTTATTAAGTTGATCAGTAATATCTACTCCCAAAACACAATCAAAAGCTGCTGGAATTGAAAGTCCACCACCGTGGTTAAACGCAGAAACGAGTATCGTTCCTTTTTTTCGAATTTCATTGCAAATTTTTAATGTCTCGTCATAATACTCAAAAGAATCTATTCCTAGACTCATCAAGATAATATCATACCTGATATCACTATAAAAAATCGAAGATAAAGTTTCTATAATTAATCCAGGTTCGATTTCAGATGCATTTTCAAAAATAGGATAGACATCTATTTTAACATTCGCACACTGGCGGATAATTTCGTCACAAATCGAAGTGGCATGATTGATCTTTATATTATCTCCGTTATCCCCTATTATATTCACTTTATAATTAAGAGACGGTTGATCAATGTTTACATAGGTATCTAGAATAGCAATTTTAACATCTTTTTTCATGATATGCTCCTTAAAATTATAAGGGCAGCTTAGTGCCGCCCTTATGATAAAACAATTTACCTCATCAAAAAAATTATATTAGCAAACTCCAAAGCAAACAAACTCTTGATTCAGTACCGCTTTATGCTGTACTTTGTTCTTTTTCAACAACTTCATTATTGTCCCTCCTTTCATTATCAAATATCCATGATCATTAAAACGCGCTTAAAATCAGGATTACGGAGTTTTAGAAAATGTAATGTCTAGTTAGTGGAATTTAATTTGATTGGCAAATTGTTTCTAACTAATTGTTCTAGGAGGGAAATATTTTTCAAAGCGTTTCCTGTTAGTGCTTCATCAGGTAAATTAATATCAAAATGGTCTTCTATGCTTGCCAATATTGATATGTATGAAATAGAATCAATTTCTTCAATGCTATCGGAATACTTTTCTGTGTACAAGTCAGACTCTTGGTCGATCAAACTATATTCGATCAATATTTGTATAATCTCTTCTTTTATATTATTCATAGCAACCTCCAAAAGATTTTATTTTTCCTATTTCCAAATCATTATCCTGAATATTCTTAAGAATATTGATAATATATTTTGAATCCAAATTACACTCATCAGCTTCCAGAGGACAGCCGAGTCCTAAACAATTATAATATCTTTGGCACGTTTGGCAACTGGTTTTATGTACTAAGTCCAGAGATTTAGAAAGAAAGAAATCTGCATCGGATAATAAATCGTCTAAATATCCTAGAGTTGTTACTTCCGGGTGGACATCTCTAGAACACTTACTGATACGCCCATCGGAAAAAATAACCAAAGCATTTTTCGTTGCAGTAGTACAAATACGATCTATAGGTCTGAGAGAACGAGCGGTCAGACTATCACGTAATCCAAAATCTTTTACTTTCTGAAGAAATTCTGTAAAATCGGAACGGCTACCAATCAGTGCCATATCATTTTGGTCAATATTTCCCCAATCTTCTGCCTTTCTCCACATGAAGCTAAAACGGCGGTCTGCATTAAAATTATTGTTAAGAAAATTGAAATAATTGATATAATTATCACATACTTTCGTAGTGACATTCGTCCTTATTATGATATTGAATAATCTCGATGAAACATTATCACGGATATCAATAAGATTATTAACAATATGTCTCCATGTAGGTAACCCATTTTTCAACTGCCTTTGCGCATCGTGAGTATTGGAATCACCATCAAGGGTGACACAAAAATTAACAATATTGCACGTCAACATTTCTTGAAGCATTTTAGAATTAAGCAAATATCCATTGGTGGTAATAGTGGCACTGAAAAGCACGTTGTTACGCTTGCAAATTCTTTTTATTTTAGCCGAAATTGATTTAATAAAGCCCGCAGCTAGCAATGGTTCACCACCAAACCAAGCAATTACTAATTTTTTATAGCGAGGTAAAACCTTCTCCAAAAAATCTACTATTTGTTCTTCCATCTGATCATTCATGTAGATGGCTTCTGTAACCTCAGGGCAATACTTACACCTAAAATTACACTGTTCGGTAGGAAGTATCGTCAAAAATAATGTATTCGGGTTTTCAAATAAATTTTTCTTTATGGTCTCAATATATTGGTCTTCGTCAACCTCTTCCTGAATTAAATATCCTTTATCTGACAAAAACTCATTGCATTTAGAATTATTAAAGTGCAAACCAAATGCTTCTTTCGCGTCCAGACGGGCTTGTCCTGTGAATCTGGATACTTGCCCGCTTAAAACATTATAAGCTGTTAAATCTATACCATCATCTACAAGTATATTACATTTTGATGTCTTTAACATAATTCTATTCCCCTAACTACGCAATTTTTAATTCCAGCATGAAAATTTTCATAAGACTCATTTGACTGTGCCCTGCAATATCTACAGCTATTTTCAAACTGACAACCTTTACAATACTTAGAAGCCACAATCGGTTCACGCAGTTTAGCTAAAATAGGTGAATTATCCCAATAGTCTTTTATAGATGGATATTTTTCTTTATAAATTAACCGTAAGCACGGAACAAAGTACATATCTGCCGTAACCGAACAATTGAGAATACCAGCTGTGCAACCTGAAAATATACTGACCTTTCCAGCCAGATTCTGTAATTGGGAATTACAGTTTTCAATTGTCAGAAACCCTTTATACTTTTTAAAAATTAGTAAAAGCTTACTATAATCTTCTTTTGTCAATGCTTGTTGCACCGAATGCGACGACGATATTTTGTTTCCGACTATATTGACAAACGAGGCTTTGTAATCTTGTGCTAAATGGATTAACGATTCCAAGTCTTCTATATTATCATGCCTGGACACCCAGTTAACTCCGTACTTTACACCATAATTCATTAAAATTTTCATTGCATTAAAGGTAAGAGTAAAATTGTCCCTTGATAACTCGTGTATTTCTTTAGTTGAACCATTCATAGAAAGTAAAATAACGACTTTGCTAGGGTATTGTTTAACCGTAGGAATAACTTTTTCTATATCCCATCCGCTTGTATAGATAAATACGGTAATATCCAAATTGGCTGCATACTTGATAAATTCGTTGATTTTTTTATGTAGTAATGGTTCTCCTCCAAACAGAACGATTCCTTTTACCCCTAAATGATAAGCTTCATCGATTAAATTGACATAATCGTTATAACTAATATAAATAGCATTAAAGTTATCAATAAAGCACTGTGGACATCGCAAAGGACATGCAGTAGTAATCTCTATTTGCATTGTTTTGGGAAACGGATAATAGCGATGATTATGATAAAATTCTAAATCATGCATTTTTTTTCACCTCAACCAATTGTTTATTTAACAATTTTAATACTCGGTCGCAACGCAATGCAAATGACTGATCATGCGTCACCACCAGGCAGATTTTATTCGCACTAATGTTTTTTAAAGAAATCCAAAGCTCTTCAATTGACTGCTCATCCAGATTTGTCGTTGGTTCATCTAAAATAATGACATCTCTATTGCTATAAAACACTCGTGCTAAAGATATTCTTTTCTTTTGTCCACTAGACAAATTGTTACCAGAAGAATCAATAGCGTACCGAACCGTTTTTTCTTTTATAAATTCTTCTAGATTTGCACAGCTAACTGCCTGATTAAATCGATCAGCGTCATAACCTGAACTCATACATATATTATCCTGAACAGTTCCTGCAAATACGGAAATATCGCTTGGATCATAAACGATGTGATCTCGCAGACTAACCCCAGAAAATTTATTGCCGTCAATTTCTATGTTTACGTTTCCCTGATTAGGTTGATAAAAACCCATTAAAATTTTTAGAAGGGTACTTTTCCCACTTCCATTTTCTCCAACAATCGCAACAATTTCACCTTTTGATGCAATTAAGTTGAGACCGTGTAAAATCGATTTATTTTCATTGTAAGAAAAGTAAATATTATTTGCCTGTAAATTAACTTCTTTTGTAGAAGTCAATTTTTCATATTTTTTATCATCAGGAACGTTTTCAGTAGGCATACTCAAGATTTCTCCAATTCTGTTGACAGAAGCCTTTACCGAGTTTATATCGGAAAGCCATCCTGAAATGTGTAGAAATGGGCCATAATAAAAACTGACCAAATTTACTACTGCAACCAAAGTACCTACAGTTGTTTTTCCATTGGCCACTAAAAACGCTCCGAAGGATAATGCAATTATAAACATTCCAACGCCCAAAAAATTGTTTAGAAATCCAATTAAGCCTTTTGTAATACTTAGATGGTCAATATTTTTGCGCTTGTGCTCATAACTATCATTTATTTTCTGCTTTGTGTTTTTCTGCATACCATAAGATTTAAATAGAAGATATCGATTTAAAAAATCCTGAATAACATTTCTGTTTTCTTCCTCATCTGTTAAAATCAACTTATTATATAATTCAAGTTTGGGAGATATTTTTATCATTATAAAAATTAGGATAGGAACAATAATGGCTAAGACCGTTGTCAGTCTCCACTCCAATACAAACATCAGTATTAGACTAATCAGAAAAGTAAAGCATTCAAAGAAAATGTTACTCACTAAAGTATTCGAAAAAAAGTTAGAGATAATTTCCGTGTCTTTTGTCAGACGAGTAAAATAAAAATTGGATGGGTTACTGTCGAACGTTAATAGATAAACCGAATATATTTTTTTTACAATTGTATTCCGTACTCCAATTTCTATGTCGCTAAAAAGTTTTCCTTGATACTTGCATGTCATAATTTGTGAGAATCCTAAAATCAATAACGTAACACAGGATATAATAATTCCAATATACAAAGGAATGGTATTAGCACCAGTTGCAATATCCATAAATAACTTCATAATGATTGACACAGAGACCACGCATACTCCTAGTAGAGTAGAAAAAATAGTTAATAAAATAAATTTTATAATATTTTTTCTCATCAGACTCAGACACCATCTTAAAGCACTAAATCGATTCATATGATTCTCCTTCAACAATTATAAAAGTTTACTTGGATAATTGAAAAATTAGTATTCATAAAATATATAATGAAATATCTAGAAAATTTTCCACTCCATCATTTTATATACAACTTATATGAATAGAAAGCACCATCTACTACAAACAGCTAAGGAAAAATGCCGCAATTCTAAAACCAGATTCCTGTTTTATTATAAATAATTAAAGCGGCTCAACTGTGTTGCATAACCTAAAAGATCATTTAACATGGTTTTTTTTGAGGCAAAATATCCAGACTTCTTAGCCAATAGCCCTAAGCATATTTTCGAGCAAGGATATTTCCCGTGCTTTCATCTCACGCAAAAGTATCACTATATTCTGTCGTTGATTATATGTACAACTGTTTTTTACCATCGCCTTTAGTATGAGCCTTTTAAAAATAGTTGCGCTTTTGACCAAATTCTCACCTTCCTGGATAAGCGACTCATTTTTTAATATGTCGTTGCAAATTTTGGTAAGAACCTGTTTATGCTCAAGCAAAAACTGAACGCATATACAATTATAGTAAGAAAACTGTGTGTCATAAAAATTTTTATCTTCGAGATATCGTTCTAATAACGTATACCCATTAATGCCATAAGCAAGTTTTTTATCCCATAGTCTCATATAACTTGTATTAGTTTTTCCAAGGCACTCTAAGAGTCGCTCTTTTAGAGCTCCTAAAACAAAATTTCGATTTTCATAATCAATCGATAACCACGTATTGAATAGTTCTCTGTGCGCAATTACAACGATATCTGTTGTTTGCTCAATACGATGGGGCAAATTATACTTTTCTACGGCATCAAAAGCGGTTTTATAGTTATTATAAGGAATTGTAACATGATGATATTTCTGCCCGTAAAAAAAATCAGCAATATGAAAAGATTTCTCCTCGTCGTCATATCCATATACAAATAAATCATGCATTTTATCTAACTCATTACACTGATATTCAGATATATATCGCCGGCAAACATCTGTATATAAATATTGTTGCCGATCAATATTCCACCTGACAAAATCGATGATATCAAAATTTTGTTCATAAAGCCAAGTTCTATCATATCGATAAATAGTTAAAAATGGGCAATCATCATACAGATACCTCGTATTCCATGGGGTATGATCGCCGCCTAAATCTAAAAGCACTTTGTTATTTTCCGCATCATACAGCACAATTGGAACTATTAGATTTAATAAAATCCAGTTCATTGTTTCTTTTCGAGTCTGTAAAACAGAAAGCGCATTGGCAATTACAGGATATCCAGTGACAATCGGATATTCAACTGGTAATATGTTTTTCATACAATTACCTTTCTCAAAACATCAATTGATATAAACTTAATATATTATGCTTATATATTAATGTATTTTTTATATATATTCAATAGTTTTTATTTTACATTTTTATCTTTTATGCATTGTTTTTTGTAAGTTATGCATTGTAAAAAATTTTTCAAAAATTATATACACATGAGTATGTCAATACCGATAGCCGTATACCAAATAAATATCAGTTAAACAGTCATTTTTTTCTTTAGGCTTCATAAAAATCATTGTATTCGCAAAAAACTCAAAGTTGTATTCATGTAACGTCCGTTCCAAGACAAGCTTATCTTTTCTATCGCTAAAGTTTTTCATTCCACCGATATAGTCAGTGGTTGTTAATATAAAATAAAAAAATCCGAAAGAAATATCTCTCGGATTTATTATTTTATATACTATATCAAATATTCTATCAATTAATTTTTTGTATTATTTTATCAATAAAAATTGGACTAAAAAGCCCCCTGTTTATGAATAAATTAGAAAATAAATACTTTTATTTTATATAAATTCTAAAAATATTCATTTGCTAATTTACGACAAATCCCATAATAAGGCCATTTATAGGGGTTCTTTCGGTATGTCGATATATTATACATTAAGAGGGCCGTAGGTGTACCCCCATTCATAGGTCATCAAAAGCACCCAATTAGCCGCCTGCCCTAGGCCGCGAAAGTCATGTCCTTGATAGAGGAGCCCCTGTTGGTTGGCGGAGGTCTTGGGAGCCAGGGCCACCGTCACCTCATAGCCCAGGGGGTTTAAGCGATTGCGCAGGTTCCGCACAAAGGCAGTATAGGCGTCCCGATCTTCCGGAAAGACATACTCGAAGTCCACGTCTAAGCCGTAATAGTTTTTCCTCCGCATGGCGGAGATGATGTTGTTGATAAGCCTTGCCTGTACCTGCATGTCGTTGAGAACCACATGGGCAAGCTCGTTGCTGAATCCCCCTTCTTCCGTCAGGGTGGAAAGATGCATCAGCGGGGCCACGCCGTAATCCCGGGCCTCTGCAATCATAAATTCATCGTCCAGATCCACCAATTCCCCTAATGAGGTAAACCCGTAGGTAAAAGGGGTCACATAGCTTAAGTACGGCAGTGTTTCCCGATAGAGGTCTCGATCGATAAAAGCATAGGCGTAACCGTTAACCGACATAACACCCTCTTTCTGCTGCTGGAAGGAAATCACCAGTTCCTCCCCCTCCATCAGTGATGGCAGCGCCTGGAGTTGGGGGTTGTTGCGGTAAATCTGCGTCACAGTAGAGCCGTATTGCAATGCGATGGAACGGAGGGTCTCCCCCGCCCTGACGGTATGTATCTGGGCTGGGTAAAGGATTACCAGAGTCTGACCGACGACTAGTTCCGACGCGTCGTTCAGCCCGTTGTCAATGAGCAGGCGGTCCGGTGAGACTCCGTATTCCTGTGCCACCGAGTAGACGCTATCGCCTTGCTTTACTACATGTATCACCATAAGCATAGCCTCCCTTTCTATGGTAACAGTATATGTAAAGGCTCCACTTGGTGATTCCTTCCTCTCAAAAAAGGACGGGCCTGCATCTCGCAGACGAGTTAGCTCATATATCAACGTCATAGGGGATGATGTAAGCTGCCAGGGCTATGAAATCTGCCCTCATCAGGACAAAAAAGCTTCGGCAAGACGGACGAGTTGTACCGTCGGTTTTCCAGAAAATCGGCAGCCTGCCGGGACACTCCTAAGGCGTCAGCTAGCCACTCTCGCCGGTTGCTACGGTGATTGCGAAGCTCCTCCAATTTGTTTTTTCATTGCTGTTATTCTTTTATCTCAAAACTAACTTTTTTAAGTAACATATTCTCTTAATATTTTGAAAAGTTACCCTGACCCAGCCAATCATCATGTCGTTAGAAAAAGCCGGAAGCAAGAGCCTCCAGCTTTTTCTAATTTGAGATATCATGTTTAAATGGACACTTTAATTTACGTCGGGGTAATAATCGTAGACCGAGGTAAAACCGATTTCCTTCTTTACCCTCGCTACAAGGGCCTGATTCGTGACCGGGTAAGCCTCCTTCGCTACCTGGTTTTCATCGGAATACAGGTAAACGGTAGCCCAATCCTTGGTATTTCCCTTGTGTGTTCCGGCAAGCTCTAATGTATCGGGCAAAACTACGGCCGCGCCGTAACTCCCCATATGGGAGAAGGCGTTGTCCTCCACAATGGTCACGCCCCAGGGAACCACTACCAGCGGGATGCGGGCGTTGATAAAGGAATCCTGCCCGATGACCGTCATGTTGGGGTGGTACTCCACCTCCAGTTTCCCGGCGGGGAACGCCACTAGTTTTCGATAATCCTTGGAGTACAAAACGCCGTCATAGACTGATAAATAGGGATTTTCGGGATCTACTTCGTAGGCCTGCTCCGCCATGCGGGTCAGCTGCATATTGTGGTGCATACTTTTGCCCAATACGCAGATATCCGCCTCCAAGTTCAAAATGGTCCGCTCGTCCTGTTCCCTTGTGATGGTGGTGATCCTGTCGCCGAAGACAATACGGCGGATAGAATCCCGATAAGGGATACACTGCTCCACCAGGTTACAGGGATCCGGCATGGCGCCATCCCCCTCAAAGGTCAGGGTCTGGTCGATAAAATTGAGCCTCCAGGAAAAGTCCCCCAGCATGCCCGCAATCTGTTCCGGCATGTCCGGGTGAAAGGTCAAAGTCGCTTTTTCGGTGGGGCGTGCCGCAATAATATTGTCCTCTTTGTAGTAAACCACCCCATCGTAGGCAAAAAAGTTTGGGTTTTTGCTGTCTACCTCGTAAGCCTCTTGGGCCACTGTGTCCAGTCCCTCAATAGACTTGAGTTTTTTCCCGATTTCCACCGTTTGAAACCCCATCTCGCGCAAAACCGGCCTGGGGTCGGCAGGTTTCCCTATACCCACTACCTGTTGGATGGAGGTGACGCCATCCCCGATGACGAGACGGCCCACCCGATCGGCAAAAAAGGACCAAGCTTCCTCTACCAATGGAAACATTTCATTGCTGACTACCCCGTCGGCGTCAATGGAGAGGGTACCCTCCTCCAAATCGATGACCCAGGTGGCCCCATTATAACTGCCGGAATAGGTCTTCAGGTTTTCCAACATGCCCAACCGCTGAATCGGCGGGAAATACAGGGCCACTTTTCCATCCACAAATACATGCTCGACCTCCTGAACTTCCGGCAGATCCCACGGCACGGAAGAATAACCACCGGGCCCTTCTTGCCGGTTGCCCTCAAAGGTCAAGGTATGGCTTTTGGTGTCGAGCACCCAATTGTATTCACTGCCCTCACCGCTCAGTTCTTTGCCGGACGTACCCGAACAAGAGCCAAGGCAAAAAATCGCGACAACGAGCAGCAGCCCAAAAGAGAAGATGGAAATTTTTTTCATAGCAGCATTTCCTTTCCCCTGAAAAATTCTATTGTTTCTTAATATAACTATACAACAAAACAGCACAAATGTCTACAAAAAACGCAAAAATGCCGGTGCGTTGCCCCCGGCATCTTAATTTTTATGGGTTTACATCTGGTGGAAACACCTTCCCTCCTCGATAGAGAAGCCTCCCTCGCCGTTTAGCCACCTGGCGTAATTGAACACCCGCTCGAATTCACGGAAGCCATTAAGCCCCCGGACATTGTAGTTTTCTAAATACCCCAGCTTTTCGTATTTCTTCATCCAAAAGGAGTTTGGTATCTGGGGCCGGGGCTTGGCTGTAAAAAGGACCATCCGCTTGCAAGGGATTTGCTGTAACGCGGTAATTTCCTCGTCGGAGAGCCTATTGTCGTCGCAGATAAGGTAGAGGTTTTCGTAGTCCACCCGCTCCTTCCGCCGGTTCCAGGCAGCTTTGGCCTCGTCGTCGGAATGATAGTGGTTGCAGTAAACCGTCAAATCGTCAAGTTTTGCAATGGGAAAGTCCCCTTCCGGAAATGTCTGCTCCTTTTCCTCCGGCGGCAAAAAGGAGAGCTCCAAGGAGAGATAATGCTTTAAATCACAGGCGAACTTGACAAAATCGCGGTTGTCCATCCAAAGGTTCACAGTAGGGGAACAAAAGGGAAGACCCAGGTTATGGGAGATAAGGCCGCCGATGCAGGAGGAGGTGATGATGGAGGGCGGTTTTGCGCTATAATCGTATTGGGCGCGGATCCAGGAAAGGTATCGTTCCCGCCTCCGTTTCATGTGGGGTAGTCGAAACCACTGTTCCTTCAAGGCTGATTTGAGAGCCGTTTTCATGCTTTACGCCCCCTTCCGGTTTAATTTCTTTGTAAGCTTCTGCCCATATCGCAGGCAGATATCCCTAAAATATCCAAACTCACGGGTTTTGAAAAACAGGAGTAAAAACAATGCATTTGGCACAAGGGAACTGACGATTCCCACTAAAATCCAGCCCAGCCATCCGCCGATGGCGATAAACCCGCAGAGAAAATCCGCTAAAAGGTAGGCCCCCATCGTCACAATTCCGTAAATCAGATAAGAGCCAAAATACTTTCGCAACGGCTTTTGAAAGGCAAAACGGTAGATGGTGTAGGGTTCCCACCACAAATTGGTGGTGAGGAAGGACACAGTGGTGCCCAAGAGCACACCGTAGATACCCCAGTCCAAAGCGATGAGGAAGTAGAGGGATACCCCTAAATTGACAATCGCCTCGATGAAGGACTTGTATTTCACCTGCCGAAAGAGCCCCGCCGCGTTGATGACCAGCACACTGGACAGCCGCATACCGTTTAAATAAAAATTTATCAGAGAAATATAGAGTACCCCGCGAGACAGCAGACGCTCTCCCCCAAAACACAGGGTAATAAACGGCTCCACCGTCTGCCCCAGCGCCACGGTGAAAAAACCGAAAATCCAAAAATTTATAAAATTGATGTTTTGATAAATCTCATACTGGCGTTCCCGGCTCTCAACGGCGATGAGGTTCCCCACGCTGGCGGTGACGGCGTTGAACACCTGGGAAAGCACTGTGCGGATGGTGCCAATAATCAGGGTGTAGTTGGAGTACAGCCCCAACACCGTCATGCTGATCTGGGCGATGATGATATTGTCGGTGCCGCTCACCGCCACCGAGCCGATGCGATGGAACATCATCGATATGACGTTGGTTTTCATCATCGACCGGGTCTCTCCGTCCAGTTTCTCCCCCTTATAGTTTTTCAGATAGGGATACATTTTGTCCACCTTGCGGGAGATGAGCAGGTTGGAGCAGAACACACAAACGATTTGGACAACCAGGTAGAGGATGTAGTTGTAGGTGGTGACCAGCACTGCCATCTGGAGGATGTACTGGATGAACATGAACAGGCTTTCGTTGATGGTGTTCAAGTAGTGTTTCTGGTGGGCGGTGATGAGGGTCCGCTTGTAGGAAAAAAAGTAACTGAAAACGGTGTTACCCAAAAACAGCAGGTAAATGAGGGTTAGATGGGGTACCGTCTCGGACACACCGTTGGTAATGGCGTCGAGAAAGGGCAGCAGCAAAAGTCCGAGCCCCGCTGTCAGAAACGCGATGAGCTGGTACGCCCTTTTAAAAAAGTACATCAGCGCGCCGATTTTCCGCTGATCTCCTTCGGCCAGCGGCCGGTAAAGGGCGAAGCTGATAGCGGTGCCGATCCCAAGCTCGGTCAGGGACAGCATGGACAGGATGCTGGTAAACAACCCGTTGAGCCCTAAGTAGTCGTCTCCTAAGGTGCGGACGAATACTGTCCGCATGACAAAGCCGGTCAAAAGGCTCACAAATTGCCCACCTAAGGCAAAGGCGCTGTTTCGAATGGAATTTTCAGTCCGCATAGCTTCTCCTACAGATTTCATCGATCATTTTCACAAAGTGCTGATAATAAGGTCCCACGTCCCGTGCCTCCACCTGTTTTTTCCCGGCCTCCCCCATCCACCGGCGCAACTGGGGGTCGCCCTTGAGAGTCCCGATGGCGTCAGTGAGGGACGAAATCAGGTTTTTGTCCCGCTTGACCACGATGGCGCAGTCATCGGACAGGTTTTCCGGGATTCCTCCCGCGTCGGTGGCAATCAGCGGTTTTCCGGCGGCCATCGCCTCCAGCACCGTTAGACCGGAAGCTTCCTCGCAAATGGAGGGGACAGCGCAAACGTCCGCCGCGGCGTAGTAGCAGGGCATTTCGGGAAAGGGGATATATCCCGTCAAAAACACACGCCCGGGCGCCTTGTCTGCCAGGTTTTTCAGGCGGGAAACAAAGGGGGTTTCCCCGTTGGAGCTGTACCAGCCGCTCCCCACCAGCATGAGCTTGAGGTTAGGGTCATCCACCTTTAAAAACGCTTCTATCAGCTTGTCGACGCCTTTTTTCTCCACCAGCCGGCCGCTGTATAGCAGCACTACATCGCTTTCCCCGATGCCGAACCGGGAACGAATTTCCGCCCGTTCCTTTTGGTATCGTACCCCATCAAACTGCCTAACGTCCACGCAGTTTGGAAAAACCTCCACCTGTTCCGGATCCAGGGGAGTCATCTGCAGGACCTCCCGCCGGACAAAATCGCTGACAGCCAATACGCCGTCGCAGCCTGCTATTTTGAAAGGGGCCTTCCTTCCAAAGTTAGACGGGTGGTTGTGGAGGTGAAGCCAGACGGGCGCATGAAAAGCCGCCCGTCGCACCAAGGGGAGAAAATCCGGTTGATTTTCCACGATCACAGCGTCAAACTGTCTCTGGGACAGCGCCCGTGCCACTCGCTTTGAATAGGCCCGTTCTGGGCTCAGCTCTATTTTAAACACCTTGCGGCAGCCGCGGATAAACAGATCATATCCTGCCGGCCAAAGGGGTTTGCCGTTGAGATAGACAAAACGGGTAAGCCGATAGCCAGCCGCGGCATTTTTCGCTGCCTCCCCTCCGGTGCAAAAGACAGTGATGTCAAAATCACCCGCTTTTTCATTGCAACGCAACAGGTGATCCAGCAACGTTTCCATCGCCCCGCCCTGAACCGGCGGCATGGGCAGCAGTGACGGGGTAATAAAAGCGATTTGTCTTTTCACGGCATCAGGTTCCCCCTTTCCAGTTTTGAGCATCCAGCGGGTAATAGGGGTCGTTGTAAGCAAAATAACTGTAGCCAAGGCCCGCTTCCTCCAGGATTCCCCTTACGTCCGACACCCATTGAAGCCCTCCGCGAACGGGATTTTGGGCGGCAGCCGAGAGCCCAAACTCCCCCACAAACAGGGTGAGCCCCTCTTTTTTCCCAAACTGGACGTAGGTGTTCATTTTCTCTTCCAGGTACTCTTTGTCCAAAACGCTGTAGCTTTCGCAGTCATAGCGGTTCATGAAAGGGACTACCCGGCCGTCAGGCGGGAACCCGTAAAGTGACAAATCAGCTTCCACCTGGTAGGAGTGGCCCTCTTCCATGGGGATGTTGGCCTCGTTGAGGACGGCGGAAAAACTGCCTCCGGTATTTTCGATGTAGACCGCCTGCTTCGCCTCGTCGTACTGAGAGCTCCCGCTCGTCTCCGAAGACCAGATGTAAAAAGTCTCCGGCTCCTCCATGGTCAGGTTGAGTACTTCGCCTAAGAGCTCCCCATTTTCGTCGTATTCCCGCACCCGGAGTCCGTAAAGCAGCAGGCCTCCCCCCGCCTGGGAGGATTCACAAGAAATCCCTGCTTGGAAATAGGCGGGTACGTCCCCGTCGTAGCGGACAGGTTCCCCCGTGATGGTTTGAATCCCGTAATCACTGAGATCCGCAGCAGGCCCTTTGTAGATGTTGTCCGCATATTGGGGATTTTGCGCCTCGACTACAAAGCCGTTAGGATAGCTGAGGTAGGGTTTATAGGAGTCCCCTTGGGGTTCTGTGATTTGGCTTGTAAAAGCGTAGGGGTCGTAGAAATGAAATTCGTAGGCGGTGTTTTTGTCCTCCGTTTCCGGGAAGCCGTAGCGGTACTCCTCCCCGAAAACCTGGGGGCTCCGGACGCCGCTTTGATCGGCGATGCCGGTCGCCTGCTCCAAAAAGATGATGTGGTTTTGATCTACCTTGCGGATCTGTTCGGTGATGTTCTGGGCCAAATCGCTCCACCGCTCTAACCCGACCTTCAGGTTGCCGGCGCAGGGCACCGGCTCGTTGACCAAGCCGTAGCCCAAAACCGTTTCGTTTTGGCAATAACGCTTTGCAATAGCGCCCCACATTTGGGCAAGGCGGTTTTGATTTTCCCCGTCGGTCCAGAGGGCAGTCCCCTGCCCCGACGGCTGGTAGCCCCCCTGGGGGAAGTGCATGTTGATGATGACCTTGAGGCCATATTTTTTAGCGTAGGAAATCTGGGTATCCAAAAGCTCCCAGCCGGAATCCAGGTAAATATAAGGGTCGCTGTCCGATTCCAGCAAAGAATAGTCCCAGTTGAGGCGGACGGCGTTAAACCCTAATTCCGAAATGGTTTGATAATCGTCCTCCTCCGTGACATCGCCGCCGTTTACCGCCACGGCGATACTCCTCAACTCATAGGGTTCACCGTTTAGCACAAAGCCCCCATCCTGCACCGCCGCAAAGGAAGAACGTTCCACCTCCCCGCCGGGCAGGCAGGAAACGAGCATTCCCAAGACCAACGCGACTGCCAGCATCTCTTTAAAAATCCTTTTTCCTGTCACAAGCCTTCGCTCCTTTGGATATTAAATGAAGAAAAAGTACATAAACCGCCAATCCAGGAAGAAGTCGATGCTAAAGCCAAAGAACAGCCACATCATGGTGGAAATCAGCACCACTCGGACAATGTCGGCGTTCTCCCCTTTGATATGGGTGGTGAAGTAGGTGACGAACTTGTAAAAAAACTTACCGATCACAGTCGCAAATACCACGATGGCGCCGAGGATGCCAAAATCCAGCAATCCTTGGATATAAGCCTGGTGGCAGGCCAGGTATTCTGTGAACTCCGGGCCGGTAATGGCGGAGGTGACTACATTTCCGCCAAAGAGTTTTCCCAAGATGTCCTGATTGCGAAAACAGGTCAGAAAATAATCCCAAATCTCGGTCCGGCCGCTGGTGAACATGTCGAGACGTCCGCTCTGGAGGTACCGGAGCTGTTCACTGACCCGGATGATGATATTCTGGATAAAATCGATCTCCTGCAGAGCCGGCACCGCCATGATGACACCGATGACGACAATTGCCACAAAGGCGGCCGCAGGGAAAATGATAACCGCTTTTTTGGGAAACCGGAGCAGTAAAAACAGCATGAGGCAGAGAAAATAAGCTAGAAACGCCGTAATGCTGTTGGTGAGCATCAAAAAGTAGTGAAGCGCCAAAATAAGGGGCAGCCGCAGGTACCACTTAGGCGCTTTCAGGCTCAAAAGGCCGAAAATTGCGATGTTGTAGTAAAACCCGGCGTAGTTTGCGTCCCCAAAGGTGGCACAGTACCGGACGATTTCCTCCGATCGGACACCTTCCCGTCCCACTTCGTAGGAGATGATGTTTTCCGCCACCATCGAGTATATGCCTGCCGCCACCGCCACCGCGCCGAAGAGAAACACCATCTTCCGGAACAGAGGCGGGTCCGCCTTTAGGCGGATCAAAATAGCATAGATGATAAAGACGTCGGCAAAGAGGTGGAGTCCCAGACGGATGCCCCCCACCGAGCCTACTCCAAAAATACAAAAGAGGAAAAACACCAAAAAAGCGGGCAGATAAGGGACCCGGAACTTGGCCTTTGGGATTTCCACGATGAATTTGATGAGCACCAAATAGGAGTAAATCCGGTAGGCTGGGGAGTCTGACCCGTAGTTAAACTGGTCGACGAAAAAGATAAAAAACATCAAAAAGATGTAAAACTCATCCCGGCGGATGAGCAGCAGTGCAAGCCCCAGCATAGCGATGGAAAGCAGGCTCTCCATGGCCGGTGCCATGCCGATGACGACGCAGATGATCCAGCCCAGGCCCAAAATCACATTGGGATAGGTGAGGTACCGCTTCCAGTCGATTCTTTTCCTCTCCGCCATTGTGGACTGTGCCGCTCCCATGGCTGTACCCGTCATATCTCCATCTCCTTACCCGCCGATTTTCAGTTTCATCATGCCGTTGCGCACCATCCGGTAGCCCTTGGACAAAAAGAGCCGCGGCAGCCGCAGATACGCCTTGACATGGTACCAGGGGGTGTCCATCCCCCAGCTTTTTAACGACGCACTCAGCTTTTTGGAAAGCAAAAAGTTGCAGTGGATTTTCGTCCTCAGTCCTAGCGAAGAGCCGGTCAACCCATCAGGCCGTCTAAAGTAGTGAAAGAGGGGCCTTGTGGTGTAAGCGTACCTCTGGGCCCTTGGAAACACGTCGATTAAAAAGTACAAATCCTCCCCTGTCGCCATGTCCTCCGGCATGGAGAGGCCTTTTAGCAGCTGCGATTCGAACAATGAGTGCCAGACGTGGTTGAGCTGCATCCCGGTGAGCATTTTGTGGAAAACAGTGGAGGGGAACTCCTCTCTCCCTACCACCATGCCGTCAGGAAAGCTGTCCTGGGGGAGATACCGCTCCCCGTTTGGATGGTCGTAGTAAAACATGCACTGGACAATCTGAGCGCCGGTGTTTTGGGCGATATGGAGCATAGCTTCTAGGGCGTCCGGCTCCATCCAGTCATCGGAATCGAGAAAGGCCACATATTGGGTTCCAAGCTTTTGAATGGCAAAGTTTCTGGCGTGGGCCGCTCCGCCGTTTTGCAGGTGAAACACCTGTACCCTACTGTCCTTTTGGGCGTATTCGTCTAAAATCGCCCCGCTTTTGTCCTTAGAGCCGTCGTCCACCGCCAGAACCGTCCAATTAGGGTAAGTCTGGGCCAAAATGCTGTCCATACACCTGCGGATGGTCTGTTCCGCCTGGTACACCGGGACGATGACAGAAATATCTGCTTTTGTCATAGGCGGCTCACCACCTCGTCTTCCCTTTTCTTACCTAAGCAGCACTGGTTATAGGCTTTCCAGGAATAGGCCCTGTAATGATAGGAGAGTTTCCTGATAGGATCGCTTACTACAGCTGTCACCAGCGGTAGGGCCAGCAATTTTAAACAGTACCCTACAAAGTAGCTGGCATTTCGCACCCTGCCGTGAGGGCCCTGCCGGTGGTAATGGTACATGCCGTGGCCGATGCCCCGGTAAAGCCTTGATAGGTAGTCCTCCCGAAGCCGGGACTTGGGCATCAGATGGTAAAAATACATTTCGCTGTCGTAGAGGTAACGATAGCCCTCCCCCAAGACCGCGGAGATAATCTCCCCGTCCTCGCCGGAGGTGAGTGCCCCACCGCTGCGGCCGACGTTTTTGGTCCAGCCCCGCTCGGAGAAACGCTTTAAAGGCTCTACCCGTAGGATAACCCCTGCCCCGTAGGGCACAGTGGCCACGCTCTTCATCCCCGCTTTAAAGGAATCCACGCCGGGGTGGGAGCAGGCGAGGTACGCTGCTACGGCAAAAAGGCAAAGCTGCTCGTCGGAGGTAAACTTCTCCCCCGGCAGAGGGGCGGCGATTCCTGCCCCGTTTATGACCCCTACGTCCGGATTTTCGCCGATGAGCGCTGCCGCCCGCAAAAGATAATTTTTAGAAAGCAGGTTGTCGTCGTCGACGAAGATGAGCCAGGGTGTTGTCAGTTCAGCGGCATGCCTTCTGGCAAAAGTTACCCCCTGCCGGGGCTCCGACAGATACCGCACGAGGGGATTTTGTCCGGAAAATTCCGCCACCACTTCCCTTGTCCCGTCGGTGGAGGCATTGTCCACCACCAGGATTTCTTCCACGTACCGATCAAGCCCGTCAAGCTCCAACATCTTTTGCAAAGCCAACCGCAACAGCCCGGCGTGGTTATAGGTGCAGGTCATGAGAGTGAACATCTTGGGCATCTTGTTTTCAGCTCCGTTTCAACAGCGTAATCAGCTTTTCCCCTTGTTTTCGTTCGTTTTTCTCCTCCAGGACAAACTCCCTTCCCCGTTTTCCTCTGGCGGTTAGTTCCTCCTTTGGGGTTTCAAGGAGCTGCTTCATCGCCTTTGCCATCTCCCCATGGTCGGCCGACGGGAAAAAAGAAAGGTATGGATCGTATTCCGCAGGGATTCCTTCCAACTGAAACATCAGCACCGGACGTCCCGACAAAAGGTACTCCAGCGTTTTAGATGGAAAGGAATACCGGACAAAGTCCTTGTCGGGCATCCTGGGGTTAATGAGGACGGTGGCCTCCCGCTGGCGCAATAGCGCCTCTTCTCGTGGAACCGCCCCGTGGCAACGGATACGGGGGTCTTTTCTCGCCATCTGCCGGATAGTGTCTAAGGCTTCCCCCTCCCCGTAGAGCTCCAACGTGCAATCGCCCTCCAAAAGGGTAAAAGCCTGGGCCAAGTCCAGCACCCCGAAGGCCCTGTCAATCAGCCCAGTGTAGACGAAGGAGGGCATTTTTCCGCCGATGGGGTGCTCCACCTCGGGAGCGTCCTCCTGTGAGACGATACCCTCCAACACCACATAGGGTTTTTGCTTTTGGGGATTCAGCTTCTCGTTCATCTGTTCAGTCAAAAGGGCGAAGCTGTCTATATGACGCAGAAGCCGGTTCATCAAAGCGCAGTCCAGTCGCTTGAGCAGCCGGTAAATCCTCCCTTTGCCGCCGATTTGCAGGAAAGACCCGGGCAGATCGGGCACATATAGGCAGAGCTTTAGCCCTTTGCAGCGCCTTTTAGCCAGTGCCCCCGCCAGCATAAAAGGGGTGAGCATCGAATAGAGTACCGCTGTGTTTTCACCTTCCTGATCCCTCTTCCACCAGCGGACAATCCCCCGGTAAACCCCTGCCGCGCGGGCAATCGACCGGATGCCGAAGAGGTTTACAAACCCTGTCTCGCGGACATGAATACCCTTATATTCCCAGTTTCCCGCGTGAATGTAGGCGTCTTTGTACTCTCTGGGGTAGGTTCCTACGAAAGCGGCATTTACCACCTCTACATTCAGGCCCTCCCGTTCCACAAGCCCCTCCAATATATGCCACTGGTGGACGTTGGCGGCGGCATAGGGAAACATCTTAAACTTTGAAAAAAACTCCTCTTCCCGCTCTTTTTGAAACAATCCGCTGACAAACAAAAGGTTCACGATACAACCGGCCATTCCTTTCTTTTTTTGTTTTACGCCTCTCCCATGATGATCCTGTCGATGGCCTTAACGGCCTCCCGGTCTCGAAAATCCCGTCTTTTCAGGTTTTCCCGCAGGGATTGGAGGCTCTCCGGGTGCAAAGCAAGCTCTTTGAGGCCCTTGTAGACCCCTTCGCCGCTGTTTTCGAACACCCGCCCATCGATGCCGTCGCGGATCTGCTCATATGCCGATTCGTAGGCGCAGGTAAAAGGCGGCACCCCTAGTATCTGGGCCTCCGTCACCGAAATCGGCTTGCCCTCATACCGGGAGGGCAGAAAAAAAGCGTCTGCCTGTTTTAGATAGGGCAAGGGCTCCGGTTTCATGCCAATTGGGAAAATCAGGCTTTCTAGGCCGTTTTGAGCGATCAGTTCCTGAAAAGACGCCATGTCTCCCCCGTCCCCCACGACAATCCACTGGAGCCGCTCCGCCAAGCCTTCTTCCTTGAGACGACAAAAGGCGTCGAGTCCCCGATCCAGGCCCTTGTGGCTGAAATCCACCCGGGAGACGGTGATGAGCCGCAACACCTGCGGGTTCTTTTTGGAAGGGAGCTGAGGGATTCCCTTATCCGCTCCTCGGCGGATAAGCTCCGGTGAGACGATATTCTCTGTCCAGATGGCTTTGTGGGCAAATTTGGGGCAGAGCTCCTTAAAATTCTCGAGACACTGCCGAGATACTAAGACAATGTTGTCTAAGAAAGCAAAAGCCTCCTCGTCTAGGTTGACGCTTAAGGTACTTTTTTTGTAGTCGATGTGAATCCAGGCGACCTTTCGCCTTGCCTCCACTTGGAATGCCAGGTAGTAAAGGGGCCAAAATTCCAAAAAGGAAATGGCAGTGTCATACTGTCCATTGGCTCTCTGTCCTGATTTTGCCGCCTGGCAGGTCATGATTTGGACGGCGCTTAGGGGCTTCTTTTTTACTACCCGCTGCCAGATCGCCCGCCCCTTTGCCACAAGATAGCAAGGCGACAGGAGCTTTCCCGCCGCCTTTTGCCAAAAACCGTGGGTATACGGGTCCGCTTCCGGCAGGATGTGTACTTCTTTTGGGATTTCCCCCTGCCGAATTCCCCCGTTTGAGTAAAGCTGCAAATCGACGCTGTATTTTTGGTAATCCAGAGAATGGAGGAGCGACAACAAAGCAGATGTAGCTCCTCCAATAATCATTTCAGTATAGACAATCAGTATCTTTTTCATATCCCGTTACTTCTTTAAGACGATCTGCACGATCTCCGGCCCGTTGTTAATCCGCGGTTTGGTGAGGAGAAAATCGCATCCCCGGCTAACGTAGAGGGCCATGTCTGTTTCCTGGTACAGTCCGGCATCGTAATCGGGCATCAGGCCGCCGTCAATCCCAAACACCCCTCCAAAGAATGGAACGCGGACCACGCCGCCGTGCATGTGTCCGGAAAGCATCAAATCGGCGTCCAAGTCAGAGAGATAGGGGTAGAGATTGGCCCGGTGGCAGGCGAGAATGGTAAAGGCCGAATGATCAAGTTCTTCGGAGAGATACTCCCGCGTCTGGGAGAGGCTGTAAGAATCCTTGATCTGATCGTCCTCCATATCCACGTCGCTAACCCCTACCAGCTTGATAGAGGCGCCGTCCCGCTCCAGCATGACGCTTTCATTTTGCAAAAGCTGCATCTTGGTGCCGGCAAACTCCTGGATCAGCTCCTCTTTGCGTTCAGAAAACTCTTCGTGGTTTCCCAAAACGCCGTAGATGGGCACATCAATGGTGATGCCGTCTAAAAGTTCCTTAAACTTGTCGGTGTTGTTCTTGGGCAGGGTGGTCATATCCCCTAAAAAGAGAACCACGTCGGGCTGCTCCTCGTTGATAATTTTAGAAATCTGACCGGGGTAGAAAGAGTTGTGAAAATCGGAAATACACATGATCCGGTAGCCATAAAAAAGCATGGGCAGATCGGAATCGTAGTACTCATAGGTGTTGAGGTCGACGGTGACGTCATCTACCACCACACAGGCGGCAAACAACAGCAAAATTGCCAGAATCATTGCGAGGACTCGTTTTTTGGTAATCATTGTGTCATTCCTCCCCGCTCTCAACTAAAATTGTTCCGGCGCTTTACTTTGCGGACCTTGACCCGCCCTACAGTTTTAGCCGGCTTTTCTGTCTTTTCCTCCACTGTGAGGGGTTGCTCCACCAAAGAAACTATTTCCTGAGAAGGTTCTTCTTCCACAGCCTCCTCGCCGTCTGTTCCCCGGGTTTCCTCCTCTTGTTCTTGGACAGATTGAGACGCCTCTCCGCCTGAAGCCTCGTTTCGTCCTATTTCCGCAGTCGTTTCTGCTTTGGGTTCTTCATCAGCCTTGGCGGCATCCTGAGTGTTTTCTGGTGTGTCGGATTCATTGAGGACAAGGACATCGGCGTTTTTATCCTCATTCCCACTCTCTGAAACCGATTGTTTCGCCTCGTAGGCCCTGTCTGTATCCTCAGCGATTTTGGCCGTATATTCCTTGGCAGACAAGGGGCTTGAGAAATAATAGCCCTGCATATAGGAGATACCCATTTCCTTTAACTGGGCGACTTGATTTTCGTTTTCCACACCCAACATGCAGATTTTCAGGTTTTGCTCTTTACAAATGCCTACGGTGTCGATGAGGAAGTTGCGGTCTCCCCCTTCAAGGGAGGCGATGTAGTTCCGGCTGATTTTCACGATATCGGCCGGGATTTCATAGAGCACCCGCAGCGACGACAAAGTGTCCCCAAACCGGTCGACGGCCACCATAACGCCCAGCGCCTTGAGGGCGACAAATTTCTGGGCCACGTAGTCGATATTGTCGATCTCTCCGCCGCCGGAAATTTCAAGGCAGATTTTCTGCGGGTCGGCCTTTGTTTCGCTGATGACCTGGAAAAGGCTGTCGACAAAGGAGCCGCTCTCGATCTGGCCCACCGAATAGTTGACGCTGATGGTGTGGCTTAAGCACTGGTCGGCCCACTCCTTCTGCTTATGGCAGACGTTTCGGAAAATCCAGACACCCAAAGAATCCAATAGGCCGTATTTCTCCGCGATGGGCAAAAACTCGTCGGGCATGACGTTCCCTAACCGGGAGCTGTCCCAACGCACCAGCGTCTCCGCCATGACCCAGTTTTCCTCCTGATCCACCATGGGCTGGTAGAGCAGATAAAACTCATCGAAGTCCTTGAGAGCCTGCTCGTAAAACGCCCGTTCCATCATGGTCATGCCGTTGATAGTCTCCGGCGTAATGTGGGAGAAGGCGCTCTCGGCAGACAGCTCCTGGAGCTTTTTCCGCTCAATATTGCGCTTAAACATCTCGATGAAAATACAGATGACGCAGATCATGAACAGCCCGATTAAAAATCCCAGTACCAAAACCACTGGCACAGAGACGTTGGGAGTCACGTCCACCGCCATCAGGTAGTTGATGTGGTTGGCGGTAAGGCGCCCATAGTAGTCGTCCAAGGTTTGATTGGCCATCTGGACGTAGGTGTCTAAGTTTGCCATCATTTCATCTAAAATGATTTCATTTTGAGCGAGAAGTTCCTGTTTGGTAGCATCGGATACTGTATCGTTTGTAAACTCGTCGATGAGGTTTTGATAATAGTCAGAATCCCGCCGCAGAGTGGCGGCATCGGTGCCCGCGTCCACAAAGCGGATCATCATATCGTCGTAGGTATTGATGTTTTTGAGAAGGTTTTCGTCGTAAACCAGAGTCTTGTTCTCGCTGTTGGAACCGTCCGTGGTGCCCTGCGTGTTAAGTGCCTGCTGATAGAGTGGGCTTTCCTTGTACTGGTCATAGAAGCTGTTGACGGTGTCATGGAGCAGATCGGATTCCCGCTGGCGCGTCTCCATCTGCTGACGGTTGCTCTCGATCTTGTTCTGGTAGGTTTTTAAGAGCTTTTCCTTGTCCTTGGTCAGCAGCCCTTCCCGCACGTTTGCATAGTACTTCTGATAATCGGTGTCCTTGAGGTTTTGAAAATAGGACACCAAAACGTCAAAGCTGAGTCCTGTGGTAACGGAACGGAAGGACTCATTGCCATCTTGAAGCTGCTCTAAAGAGGTGATGATGTTGTCCAAATTGCTGCTGATAAACTCACAGAACATCATGTAATCCATGTCGCTGGTGTCCACGTTGTCCATGAAGTTAATGACGTTTGTCATGTTGTAATACTCTTCGGCGAACTGCTCGTCGTAAGACTTGACAATGGCGGAGAGCAGCCGGTTGCCAAACTCGGCGCCGTAAGAGCCGTCAAAGGTGTAGGTGACGGTGTATTCGGTGGGATTGATGACGTATTCCTCACCTTTTTCGGTGGAGGCCTGCTGGATTTCAGTGGCCTGGGAATCCACCACCTCGGTGACTGCCATTTGGTTGCGGACGTCTTCTACTGTCAGGTCCAGGTTCATGTTCAGGCTGTTGAGGGCGTTGGAAATAATGGACGGACTCATGATTTGATAGACGTCCAACTCGGTTCCGTCAGGGGCGTTGCCCTCCTCGGCCTCTGCGAATTGGTACTGAAGATGGAGGGTCGCGGTGTACGACTGCGTGATCTGGGCTACACAAAAGGCGGCAAAGGTGAACAGAACGGTAAAAACAATAATCACCCGCAGCTTCTTTTTAAGCGCCAGCAGCAGATCGAATATATTGAGTTCAGTCAATCCAAATCACCTCCATCAGTCTTCCAACCGGGTTTTTGCCGTTTTGGAACTTCCGGGCCATCCGTGAGTTTTGGCAACCTTTCCGGCAAAGGCGAACAAAAGCGCAAAAGCAAATCCCGCTACAAAGAACAGCAGGGCCTTTACAATCATACCTGTGCTCCACAGGCTCGCGTGCCGTGCGGAGGTCTCGATGTAATTGCCGTTGACATACTGGAGGTATTCGTTAATGGTGGCATTGGCCTTTTCAAACAATTCCTCGTACTTTTCGTCGAAATCTGCCACCATCTGGTTTGCGACGCTGCACATCCTGGCGTATTCCGCCGGGTCTGCTGCTGCCGCTTCGGTGTACTGGTTTACCCTGAGGCTCAGCTCATTGATATCTTCCTCCAGGGTCACTGCATTGGTGGATGCGGTGAGGGTCCGCTGGGTCACTGTATCGTAACCGGTTTTGGGGCGGGCCTGGTAGAGGCCGTTTTCCTCGTTTTCACTGACGATGATGATATTCTCGGTAAAGGTGTGGTCGTATTCCTCCATAGCTGTCCGGGCCAACGCCGCCTCATCTTGCTGCTTTAGCATTGAAAGGGTATCGCTTTCGATGAGGACGTGATTTCGGTTGGTAAACTGTTCTAGATTCTTTGTCAGCCGGGAGGATTTGACATAGCTTTCCAAATTTTGGATGTCCACGTCCAAAAGGGCCTGGTAAGAGGCGATCAGGTCTTTAAAGGAGAGGCCAGTGCTTTTGGCCACATAGGCTTTGCCCTCGGCGTCCTTTTCCTGAAGATAGTCTAAAGAGGCGTTGACCTTCAGCTTGTAATAGTCGGTGATGTCAGTAAAATCGTAGTCCTCGTCGGAAATACTGGCGGTCAAATTGTAGAAAGCCTGCCCGCTGTCGGCGTGTTCCTCGGTAAATTTTTTGATATAAGCTCGTACCAGCTCGTCTAAAAACTCCTCGCTTCTGTCTTTTCTAAATAAACCAAAAAAGTCGCTCCAATCTCGCAGATGGACAGGGTTGGGCTGACTGAAACTGATGATGTATTCATTGCTGTAGTAGGAAAAGTCCTTTCCAGAGGCAATCGAACTCTCTACCTTTTCCTGCACCGGATTGGACAGATAGACCGATACGCTAAGATTCTGCTGAAGCTGGGCAAGGGTAATATCGGTGTACCAGCCCTTTTGCTGCATCTGGCTCAAAGCCTCTCCAACTACGTCGTTGTCAAGAAAATCATACATCAAAAAACGTTCTCCATCCGGGTACTGGCCGTCTTCAATATTAGGATAGACAAAGGACAGGTGCACCGCATCCCGGTAGACGTTTTGGTAGATTCCCACCCCCAGCACCAAAACGGCTAACACGCCGCCGACGCACAGGGCGGAAACCAGGTGCCGCCTGATAAAGGCAACCACTTTCTTAAAATCCATAATGGTTCTCCTCTGACTCAGAAACTGTCTCTTGCTCAGGCTGCTGATTCATCCTTTTCTCCCCGTTATCCACTCCTTCTGCCGCCTCTTTCAAAAAGACGGTGCGGGTGGTCAACAAAATAATTTTTAGATCCATCAGCAGGCTGAAATTGATGATGTATAAAAGGTCATAGAGGGTGCGGTCCTCGATGGCGGTAGAATACCGCCCGCAGACGTGAGATAATGATGTGAGGCCCGCCTTTACGGTAAACCGCTGATCATAATATTCCACGTCTTTCATAAATTGTTCCACAAAGTAGGGGCGTTCCGGCCGGGGGCCCACAAAGCTCATGTCTCCTAAAAAGACGTTGATAAGCTGAGGAAGCTCATCCAAACGGCTAGCCCGCAAAAACCGACCGAGTTTAGTGATGCGAGGGTCGTTTTTCCGGGCAAAGGTGGGACCGGTCATTTGTTCGGCGTTAACCACCATGGTCCGGAATTTAATGATCTCAAACTCCTTCATGTCCTTGGTGAGCCGGATCTGCTTATAAAAAACAGGTCCTGGATCAAACAGCTTAATCGCCAGCGCGATAGCTGCCATGGGAATTGCTGCTACAATGAGCCCGACGGAGGAAAACAGCAAATCAAAAGCACGCTTTAAAAACATCTGGGTAGAGCTTAAATGGTGCGGTATGATATGGAACACCATCACGTCGTCGAAAAACGCCAGCATCACCTTGGTAAAATTGAGCTCATACATAGCGGGGATAATGAAAAACTCCTTCCCCAGCCGTAAAGCCTCTTTAATAAAAAGATCCTTGACGTGGATGGGTATGCTCTCCATCAAGCAGATGCCGTCGTACTTTGGGAATTGTTCGTACATGAATTCTTTTACCGCATCCATATCGTTTACATCCACCTGCTCATACCAGGCGTCGTAAACGTCCAAACAGGAGTATTTTAGCCGACGGACACGGGAATTGTCCTCTTTCATTTGCTCCACCATGAGGATTTTTGACTTGTTTTTCCGGTGGATGAAGTACAGATGCTGAAAATACCGCCATAAAAGCAGCAAAATTACCGAAGAGACACCTTCATAAACCGATAGTAAATACATTTCCGGCCGTCTCAAAAAAATAAAATTGACGATGATGCAAAAAAGCGTCGTATACACCATGGTCAAACAGATGGTGACCTTTGCCGCCTTAAATCCGATGGCCACGGAAGAATACATCTCAAATACCTGGAAGAGGAAAATAACGCAGACGCAGTAAAAAATCCCTGCTCCCACCAAAAGCCAGTCGTTTGCAATAACCTGTAGGCCCCGGAATACAATCAAAACGGACAGCAAAAACGCTACAAGTAAAGCAGCTATGTCCGAAAATAGGCTGATTAAATTGTTGTCAGCCGACCGCTGGCTCAGGTTGTTGAACTTCATGCTTTCTCACTCCGCCTTTGCTTAAAAACTCCTTTTCCCAATCATATGCTAGATTATCAAAAGGCATACCTTTTGATAATGAGTTAAATTTCGGCGTATTGTATGATTAATTGTGGAAATATTTCCACTTTATTTATGCAATATGCCGTTT